>CAJYHL010000010.1 GCA_913774625.1 uncultured Acidovorax sp. | reverse complement strand
CCTTCGGGTTGGAGCGAAATCGGGCGATTGGACGCCCCGGCTGCTTGCATGGGCACCAGCCCATGCGGCGCATCCGAAGCATCCACTCATCCCGATTGCGCTCCAACGCGATCCCCTGCGAGATCGTGAACGCGTTCTGAGAGCGCTGCAGGCGGGGCAGCGCACGCCGCACCCCACAAAAAAACCTTATTCGCCCGGCAGGCCCCGAAGTGCTGCGAGAATAGCGCCCCCGCGGAGGTCGCGGCCCGTTTTTCCGGCTTCGGCAAGGGCATGTCCGCCGATTCCGCCGGACGGCATATCGCAGACACAACACACCATAGGTAGTGTCTTGCGCCCTCCATAGACCCCAGATATAGTGTGGCACGGCACTCGCTGCCCTGCCTTTTCCTTGTGCGATGCGGCAATCCGCGCCCGCATCGCCCCTTCCCCGTACAGCTCCTGAGAGGACCCGATGCAAGCTGCGCTCAATACCCCATCCCTTGACGTCAACCGGACGCAAGCCCCGTCCGAAGCCGACGCTTCCAGCGGCATGCCGAGCCTGAACACGCTGTCCCATTACCAGACCATCCGCCGCAACGGCGCCGTCGTTCCGTTCGAGCCGCAGAAGATCGCCGTGGCCCTGATGAAAGCCTTCCTGGCCGTGCACGGCACGCAGGGCGCGGCTTCGGCCAGCGTGCGCGAAACGGTGGATGCGTTGACGCAGGCGGTGGTGCGCGGCCTGATCCGCTCGCGTCCCCAGGGCGGCACCTTCCACATCGAAGACGTGCAGGACCAGGTCGAGCTCGGCCTGATGCGCGGCGGCCACCATGAAGTCGCCCGGGCCTACGTGCTCTACCGCGAACGCCGCGCGCAGGAGCGCGTGCAGCACCAGGAAAAGCTGGCGCCCGCCATGCCGGCCATGCGCGTGATCGACAACGGCCAGCGCGTGGACCTGGACATCCTGCGCCTGCACCAGCTCATCGAATCCGCCTGCTCCGGCCTGGGCGCCGACATCCACGCCGGCCCCATCGTGTCGGAAACCATGCGCAACCTGTACGACGGCGTGCCCATGGACGAGGTGTACAAGGCCTCCATCCTCGCAGCCCGCACGCTGATCGAGAAAGACCCCGACTACACCTACGCCACCGCCCGCCTGCTGCTGCACACCATCGTGCGCGAAGTGCTGGGCCGCGACGTGGCACCGGCCGACATGGGCGCCGCCTATGCCGCCTACTTCCCCGAATTCATCCAGAAGGGCGTGGACAACGAACTGCTGGACCCCCGCCTGCTCGAATTCGATCTGGCCCGCCTGGGCAAGGCGCTGAACGTGCAGCGCGACCAGCAGTTCGACTACCTTGGCCTGCAGACCCTGTACGACCGCTACTTCCTGCACGTGCGCAAGACCCGCATCGAGCTGCCCCAGGCCTTCTTCATGCGCGTGGCCATGGGCCTGGCGCTGAACGAAACCGACCGCGAAGCGCGCGCCATCGAGTTCTACGAAGTGCTGTCCTCTTTCGACTTCATGTCGTCCACGCCCACGCTGTTCAACAGCGGCACGCTGCGCTCGCAGCTCTCGTCCTGCTACCTGACCACGGTGCCCGACGACCTCGACGGCATCTACGAATCCATCAAGGAAAACGCCCTGCTGTCCAAGTTCGCGGGCGGCCTGGGCAACGACTGGACGCGCGTGCGCGCGCTCGGCTCCCACATCAAGGGCACGAACGGCGAATCGCAGGGCGTGGTGCCGTTCCTGAAGGTGGTCAACGACACGGCCGTGGCCGTGAACCAGGGCGGCAAGCGCAAGGGCGCCGTCTGCACCTACCTGGAAACCTGGCACCTCGACATCGAGGAGTTCCTGGAACTGCGCAAGAACACCGGCGACGACCGCCGCCGCACGCACGACATGAACACGGCCAACTGGATCCCCGACCTGTTCATGCGCCGCGTGATGGAAAAGGGCACCTGGACGCTGTTCTCGCCCTCTTCCGTGCCCGACCTGCACGACCTGTTCGGCACCGCCTTCGAGAAGGCCTACGTCGCCTATGAAGAGAAGGCCGCGCGCGGCGAGATCAAGCCCTCGCGCACCATCCAGGCGACCGACCTGTGGCGCAAGATCCTCACCATGCTGTTCGAGACCGGCCATCCCTGGATCACGTTCAAGGACGCCTGCAACGTGCGCTCGCCCCAGCAGCACGCCGGCGTGGTGCACTCGTCCAACCTCTGCACCGAGATCACGCTCAACACCAGCGACACCGAGACCGCCGTCTGCAACCTGGGCTCGGTCAACCTGCTGCGCCACCTGAAGGACGGCGCCAACGGCAAGGAGCTCGACCACGCCAAGCTGCGCAAGACCATCTCCACGGCCATGCGCATGCTCGACAACGTGATCGACATCAACTACTACGCGGTCGAGAAGGCCCGCGCGTCCAACGTGCGCCACCGCCCGGTGGGCCTGGGCCTGATGGCATTCCAGGACAGCCTGTACGAACTGCGCGTGCCCTACGCCTCCGAAGCCGCGGTCGAGTTCGCCGACCGCTCGATGGAAGCCATCTGCTACTACGCCTACTGGGCCTCCACCGAACTGGCCAAGGAACGCGGCCGCTACGAAAGCTACACCGGCTCGCTGTGGGACCGCGGCATCCTGCCGATCGACAGTCTGAAGCTGCTGGAAGAAGCGCGTGGCGGCTATGTGGAAGTGGACCGCTCGTCCACGCTCGACTGGGACGCCCTGCGCAAGAAGATCGCGCAGGACGGCATGCGCAACTCCAACTGCGTGGCCATCGCGCCCACCGCGACCATCTCCAACATCGTCGGCGTCGATGCCTCCATCGAGCCCTCGTTCGGCAACCTGTCCGTCAAGTCCAACCTGTCGGGCGAGTTCACCGTCATCAACGGCTACCTGGTGCGCGACCTCAAGCGCCTGGGCCTGTGGGACGACGTGATGGTCATGGACCTCAAGCACTTCAAGGGCTCGCTGCATTCCATCGACCGCGTGCCGCAGGAAGTGAAGGCGCTCTATTCCACCGCCTTCGAGGTCGCGCCCTCGTGGCTGGTCGAAGCCGCATCGCGCCGCCAGAAGTGGATCGACCAGGCGCAGAGCCTGAACATCTACATGGCCGGCGCATCGGGCAAGAAGCTCGACGAGACCTACAAGCTCGCCTGGGTGCGCGGCCTGAAGACCACCTACTACCTGCGCACGCAGAGCGCCACGCACGTGGAGATGAGCACGGTGAACACGCGCCAGCTGAACTCCGTGTCCTCCTCCGGCAGCGACGGCGCGGCGCAGGCCTCCGCGCAGCCCGCCGCGGCACCGAGCGCACTGGAAGCCGCAGCCGCTGCAGCGCAGGCCCAGGCCGCCGCGCTGCCGGCCACCGACGTCAAGTTCTGCGCCATCGACGACCCCACCTGCGAAGCCTGCCAGTGACGCACGCCATGCGTTGCGGCGGCCTGGAAAAAAGGCGCCGCAACGCATGTGTCGTAGAGCAACAAATCACGGCAGCACCCCGTGCAGCGCTTTTCATTTTGCAGCGCTGCTTCCATAATCAGAGCACTGGAAAATCTATGCTGACCTGGGACGAAGAAGTCAAGCCCTCATCGCAAAAACCAACGGACGGCGGCCTGGAAGGCAACCGTCCGGCAGCGCTTTCCGCCACGTCCTCGGACGCCCCCGGCGCTGCCCAGCACCGCCGCGTCAAGGCCTCCGACAAGCGCATCATCAACGGCCAGACCGACGTCAACCAGCTGGTGCCGTTCAAGTACAAGTGGGCCTGGGAAAAGTACCTGGCCACCTGCGCCAACCACTGGATGCCGCAAGAGGTCAACATGACCCGCGACATCGCGCTCTGGAAGGATCCCAACGGCCTGACCGAAGACGAGCGCCGCATCGTCAAGCGCAACCTGGGCTTCTTCGTGACGGCCGATTCGCTGGCCGCCAACAACATCGTGCTGGGCACCTACCGCCACATCACGGCCCCCGAGTGCCGCCAGTTCCTGCTGCGCCAGGCCTTCGAGGAAGCGATCCACACGCACGCCTACCAGTACATCGTCGAATCGCTGGGCCTGGACGAGAGCGAGATCTTCAACGCCTACAACGAAGTCGAATCCATCCGCCAGAAGGACGAGTTCCTGATCCCCTTCATCGAGGCGATCATGGACCCCGAATTCAAGACCGGAACGCCCGAGACCGACCAGACCCTGCTGAAGTCGCTGATCGTCTTCGCCTGCCTGATGGAAGGCCTGTTCTTCTACGTCGGCTTCACGCAGATCCTGGCGCTCGGCCGCCAGAACAAGATGACCGGCGCCGCGGAGCAGTACCAGTACATCCTGCGCGACGAATCGATGCACTGCAACTTCGGCATCGACCTGATCAACCAGCTGAAGCTGGAGAACCCGCACCTCTGGACGGCGGAATTCAAGGAAGAGATCAAGGGCCTGTTCATGAAGGCCGTCGAACTGGAATACCAGTACGCCGAAGACACCATGCCCCGTGGCGTGCTCGGCATGAACGCCTCGATGTTCAAGGGCTATCTGCGCTACATCGCCAACCGCCGGGCCACCCAGATCGGCCTGGAAGCGCTGTTCCCGAACGAAGAGAACCCTTTCCCCTGGATGAGCGAGATGATCGACCTGAAGAAGGAACGCAACTTCTTCGAGACGCGCGTCATCGAGTACCAGTCCGGGGGCGCGCTGTCCTGGGACTGACACCCCTGCCACCGGTATTCCAGGCCATGCCACTTCTTCCACGCCCCAGGCCCGCGCTCCCCGCCGGAACGCGCCGCCCAGGGCGCTCCCGCATTCATGCAGATGGGCAGAGGGCCCTTCCGCATGGATCACCGAATGCCCAATGCAGGCATGAGGCGCTCTTCGTCAATTGACCCAAGGAGAAAATGATGGCAACTGCGAAAAAACCGGCCACCCAGAAGGCTGCTGCGACCACCAAGGCATCCACCACCAAGAAGGTGACGGCCGAGAAGAAGACCGCTGCCGCCCCGGCAACGGCCACCAAGAAGGCCGCCGCCCCCAAGGCTGCTGCGACCACCACCAAGAAGGCCGCCGCCGCTCCCAAGGCTGCTGCAACGACCAAGAAGGCCGCCGCCGCTCCCAAGGCCGCAGCCACCACCAAGAAGGCCGCCGCCGCCCCGAAGGCTGCTGCGACGACCAAGAAGGCTGCCGCCGCCCCCAAGGCCGCAGCCACCACCAAGAAGGCCGCTGCCGCTCCGAAGGCTGCTGCGACGACCAAGAAGGCCGCTGCAGCCCCCAAGGCCGCAGCCACCACCAAGAAGGCTGCCGCTGCCGCTCCGAAGGCTGCTGCAACGACCAAGAAGGCCGCCGCAGCTCCCAAGGCCGCAGCCACCACCAAGAAGGCCGCCGCTTCGACGAAGGCCGCCGCACCCGCTCCCGCCAAGAAGGCGGCTGCACCGGCCAAGAAGGCTGCCGCAGCGCCCGCCAAGAAGGCTGCCGCACTTGCGGCGAAGAAGGCCGCTGCACCCGCAGCGAAGAAGGCCGCTCCTGCCAAGAAGGCCGCCAAGGCAGCCGCTCCGGCAGCATCCGCACCTACCGCACAGACCACGCTGAACCCTCAGGCGGCCTGGCCGTTCCCCACCGGCGGCAAGCCCTGAGCATCGCCCTCAAGACGTTCGCGTCTTGGACGAGCAACCCGGTGCATGCACCGGGTTTTTTTATGCCTGCGACGGCATCAGGCCGCGGAGAGCTGCTCCACCTGGGCCGGGTCGAAGTCCAGCACGTAGTTCTGCGGACCGCGCTGCGCGATCTTCAAGGCGCCCAGACGGTTGCCCAGGGCCGCGCAGCGGGCCAGCGGCCAGCCACGCTCCAGGCCGAACAGCAGCGCACCGCGCCAGGCATCGCCGCAGCCCGTGGGATCGACCACGGCCGCAGGCTGCACGGCGGGCACGGCGGTGCGCGCGCCCTGCTCCCAGACTTCGCAGCCCTGCTCGCCCAGCGTGACGACCAGACCGCGCACCTTGCCCGATATCTCCGCCAGGCTCCAGCCCGTGCGGTCGCACAGCATCTTGCCTTCGTAGTCGTTCACCGCCACCCAGCTGGCCTGCTCCACGAAACGGCGCAGCTCTTCGCCATTGAACATGGGCAGCCCCTGGCCCGGATCGAAGACGAAGGGAATGCCGGCCTGCACCAGCTGCTCGGCATGCTGCAGCATGGCATCGCGGCCATCGGGAGCGATGATGGCGAGCTTCACGGCAGGGTCGGACTCCACGCGGTGGCGGTGTGCCTGCATCATGGCGCCCGGGTGGAAGGCCGTGATCTGGTTGTTGTCGCGGTCGGTCATGATGAGCGCCTGCGCGGTGTAGATCTCGTCCGTCCGGCCCACATGCCGCGTGTCGATGCCCAGGCCCTTGAGGCGCTCCAGATAGTCGGCGCCGTCCGTGCCCAGCATGGCCATGGGACGGGCCTCGCCGCCCAGCAGCCGCAGCGCATAGGCGATGTTGCCGGCGCAGCCGCCGAAGTCGCGCCGCAGCGAGGGCACGAGGAAGGACACGTTCAGGATGTGCAGCTGCTCCGGCAGGATCTGCTCGGCGAAGCGCCCCTCGAAGGTCATGATGGTGTCGAAGGCCAGGGAACCGCAGATCAAGGCAGCCATAGAGGATGAATTCCAGTCGGATGAAAAAAAGAAGAGAGAGAAAAGGAAGAGAGCGCAGCGGCGTCAGGGATAGAAGGCGAGCACCCGGTAGCCCGTGACGCGGCCCGCGTCGGCGCTGACGCTCAGGGACACAGCGCCGCTCCACTCGCCCTGCGCCGCCAGCGTAGCGGGTGCGCCGAATTCCTCCGGGCGCAGCACGCGGCGCACCACGGGTTGGTCCTGCGCATCGGTGAGCGTGAGTTCCACGTCGGGCATGGCGACCTGCGCCGCGCCACGGTTCTTGAGCGTGAGCTGCAGCTGGAAGCCATCGCCGCGCGCCTTGGCGAAGGAC
Organism: uncultured Acidovorax sp.; assembly: GCA_913774625.1. Taxonomy (GTDB): domain Bacteria; phylum Pseudomonadota; class Gammaproteobacteria; order Burkholderiales; family Burkholderiaceae_C; genus Paracidovorax. The sequence continues at coordinate 218,677 of CAJYHL010000010.1, read as the reverse complement.
GAGCCGTCGATGACCACGTCGGCGATGCTCCGCAGCGGCGCCACCTCGCAGCCCAGCGCGCGGCATACGGCCTGCAGCGCCGGGCGCGTGGAAGGATGCAGCGCGGCGATCAGGTCGCGCTCGCGCCAGGCCACCTGGACCACCAGGCAGGCCAGCAGAAACAGCACGCCCAGGGCCAGTCCCGCCTGCACCGCAGGCCGGCGCCAGAAGGCCTGGCGCCGGGCAGCCCGCACGAAGCCGGGCTCCGGCGCCGCCTCCTCGCCGGGCTCGTCCTCGTCGTCATCGACATGCCGAAAAGGTCTTGCGACGGCCAGGTCCGCAAGGTCCGCCACAGGCTCTCGCCGCGCATCGGGCCCGCCCGGTTCCGGCGCGGGCTCTGCACGGCCCTGGGCGTCGGACTCGCTGGCATCGGCCTTGCGCAGCAGCCCGCCGGGAACGGCAGCGGCAGCGGATGACGCATCTGCGGGCAGGTCGGACCACGCCTCTGCGGCGGCATGGGCTTCCAGGCCCACCAGAACATCGATAGGGTCGGCCGCCCACGAGGCTTCGGCACCACCGTCGACGACCGGGGCGACGCCGGAGTCTTCGTCGGCCTCCTCGGCCTCGGCACGGCGGCTGCGGCCGGCGTCCTCGCCCCCTTCGCCCACGCCGTCCAGATCGTCGGACCAGTCTGGATCGCGCAGCTCCGCGAAGGGCAATTCATAGCCGCCGAAGTCGGGAGCCGGATCGCTCGCAGGGCTGGGCACGGCGGGCTGCGCAATGACATCGGATTCGGCTTCGTACGGCTCGCCGGCTGCCTGGCCGAGGAGCGCCGGGAGCTCGGCAGACAGCGTGCCGGCGGCGGCCTGCCGCGGGCTGCTCCAGACATTCGGGGCCAGGGCCACAGGCCCGGCATCGGGCAGCGGCGGAACGGGTGGCTCAGGCGGTGGGAGCGGCGCATGGGCCGGCGCCACGCCCTGCGCCCGGCCGGCCGCAGGACCGGGCCGGGCCCCGGCTTCGGGCTGCGGGCGCTGCGCCGGCATCTCCAGCAGGTTGGAAGCGGCGTGGAAGACTTCCTTGCACTGCCCGCAGCGCACCCACCCGTCGGAAATGCGCAACTGGTCCGCCACGACCTTGAAGGTCGTCTGGCAGGAGGGGCAGCGGGTGATCTGGCTCATCGGCTGGGAATTGTAGGGGGCCCCTGCCGGTGCGCCGCCGAAGGCGGCACGCAGCGCGTCAGCGCCGGGCCGTCATCAGGATCCAGCCGTCTTCGCAGTCGGACACCTCCAGCGCGAGGTAGGGTGCGTAGGCGGCCTTCAGCTCGTCGGCCTGGCGCTCCAGGATGCCGGCCAGCACCAGATGCCCGCCCTCGGCCACATGGCTGCACAGCAGCGGCGCCAGCACCTTGAGCGGCGTGGCCAGGATATTGGCCAGCACCGTCCGGTAGGCGCCCTGGGCCCGGTCGGGCAGGCCGGCGGTCAGCTGCACGCCGTTGGCCTCGGCGTTCTGCAGGGTCGAATCGACGGCGGCCTGGTCGATGTCCACCGCATCGACGCTGCCGGCGCCGAACTTGGCCGCGCCGATGGCCAGGATGCCGGAACCGCAGCCGTAGTCGAGCACGCGGCCCAGGTCCGCCGCCGCGCCGTGGCGCGCGATCCAGCGCAAGCACATGCGGGTGGTCGGATGCGTGCCGGTGCCGAAGGCCAGGCCCGGATCCAGGCGGATGTGGCGCGTGGCGGCAGCGGGCAGCTCGTGCCAGGTGGGGACGATCCAGAAGTCCGGCGTGATCTCCACCGGTGCGAATTGCGATTGCGTGAGGCGCACCCAGTCCTGGTCCTGCACGGGTGCGATGCCCAGCACGCGGCAGCCCTCGAAGAAGTCCTGCACCTGCAGCAGGTCGCGCGCCTCCTCGGCCAGGGCCTGGGTGGCGAAGAGCGCCACCATGCGGCTGCGCTGCCAGCCGTCCTTCGGGGGCGGCATGCCGGGTTCGCCGAACAGGGCCTGCTCCGCGTCGGTCTGGGCGTCGGCGTCTTCCACGGAAACGCTGAGCGCCTCCAGCGCATCGAAGGCATCGCTCAGGGCTTCGACCCGGTCTTCGGGGCACATCAGGCTCAGTTCAAACATCTAGGCTCTCCCGGGTTCTCGCGCCGCAGTGCGGCCGCCGCGAGAACCCAACAAAAAACAAATGCCGGCCTCCGTCGCCGAAGGCCAGCATGCAGACAGGCTACTGCGCGGCGCCTCGGCGCCGCCGCGCCATCAGCGCTTGTGATGCGCCAGCCACTCTTCCAGGTAGTGGATGTTGGTGCCGCCGGCCATGAACTTGGCGTCCACCATCAGCTCGCGGTGCAGCGGGATGTTGGTGTTGATGCCTTCGATCACGGTCTCGGACAGCGCAGTGCGCATGCGGGCCAGCGCCTCTTCGCGGGTGTCGCCGTGGACGATGATCTTGCCGATCATGGAGTCGTAGTTCGGCGGCACGTAGTAGTTGGCGTAGGCATGCGAATCGACCCGCACGCCCGGGCCGCCCGGCGCGTGCCACATGGTGATGCGGCCGGGGGACGGGATGAACTTGTACGGATCTTCGGCATTCACGCGGCACTCGATGGCGTGGCCGCGGATCTCGATCTGGCGCTGGGTGAAGGGCAGCTTCTCGCCGGCCGCGACCATGATCTGCGTCTTGACGATGTCCACGCCCGTGATCCATTCGGTCACCGGGTGCTCCACCTGCACGCGAGTGTTCATCTCGATGAAATAGAACTCGCCGTTCTCGTACAGGAATTCGAACGTGCCGGCGCCGCGGTAGCCGATCTTCTTGCAGGCGGCCACGCAGCGTTCGCCGATGCGCTCGATCAGCTTGCGCGGAATGCCCGGAGCCGGCGCCTCTTCGATCACCTTCTGGTGGCGGCGCTGCATGGAGCAGTCGCGCTCGCCCAGATAGACGGCGTTGCGGTGCTTGTCGGCCAGGATCTGGATCTCGATGTGGCGCGGGTTCTGGAGGAACTTCTCCATGTAGACCGCAGGATTGCCGAACGCGGCGCCCGCTTCGGCCTTGGTCATCTGCACGGCGTTGACCAGCGCGGCCTCGGTATGCACCACGCGCATGCCGCGGCCACCGCCGCCGCCTGCGGCCTTGATGATCACGGGATAGCCGATGGTCTTGGCGATGCGGCGGATCTGCACCGGATCGTCGGGCAGTTCGCCTTCGGAGCCGGGCACGCAGGGCACGCCCGCGCGGATCATGGCCTGCTTGGCCGAGACCTTGTCGCCCATGATGCGGATCGACTCGGGCGTGGGGCCGATGAACTGGAAGCCGCTCTTTTCCACGCGCTCGGCGAAGTCGGCGTTCTCGGACAAAAAGCCGTAGCCGGGATGGATGGCTTCCGCATCGGTCACCTCGGCGGCCGAGATGATGGCGGGCATGTTGAGGTAGGACAGCGGCGAGGGCGCAGGGCCGATGCAGACGGCCTCTTCGGCCAGCTTGACGTACTTGGCGTCGCGGTCGGCCTCGGAATACACCATGACGGCCTTGACGCCCAGCTCACGGCACGCACGCTGAATGCGCAGAGCGATCTCTCCGCGATTCGCAACCAGAATCTTCTTGAACATGCGGCGCTTACTCGATGACGAAGAGCGGCTGGCCGTATTCGACTGCCTGGCCGTTCTCGCCCAGGATGCGCGTGATCGTGCCGGACTTGTCGGCCTCGATCTCGTTGAGGATCTTCATCGCTTCGATGATGCAGATCGTGTCGCCTTCCTTGACCTGGCTGCCGACTTCGACGAAAGCCTTGGCGCCGGGGCTGGAGGCGCGGTAGAACGTGCCGACCATGGGCGACTTGACCACGTGGCCGGTCTGGGCGGGGGCGGCTTCCAGCGCGGGCACGGCGGCAGCGGCGGGTGCCGGGGCCACGGGGGCGGCTGCGGCCTGCACCGGGGCGGCCACGAACTGCTGGACGACGGCGCCGCCGCTCTTGACGATGCGGACCTTGCCCTCGGCTTCGGTGATCTCCAGTTCAGACACGTTCGACTCGGATACGAGGTCGATCAGGGTCTTGAGTTTTCGCAAATCCATGAGGGCTCCAGCGGCTAAAAACGAAAGAGGCGCGAATTTACCCGAATTTCAGCCTAATTCATCGAATTTTCCGCAAATGCCATCATCTGGATCTCGGAATTGCGCCAGATCAGCCCAGCTGCGACCAGGCCTTCAGGTCAGCCGCCGTCAGCTGTCCCATTTTACGATGCAAGATGGTGCCATCTGCACCGAACACGACGGTAAAAGGCAGGCCTCCGGTGAGGTTGCCCAGCGACCGCGCCAGATCGGTGCCCCCCAGCCCGCCCAGAGCGACGGGAAAGTCCAGCGGCAGGCGCTGCAGGAACTGGCGCACGGCCGAGGGCTGGTCGATGGCCAGGCCCACCACCTGCCAGCCGCGGGCCTTCTGCTCCCGGTAGAAGCCGTTGAGCAGCGGCAGTTCCTCCACGCAGGGCGGGCACCAGGTGGCCCAGAAGTTCAGCACCAGCGGCTTGCCGCGGAAGGCCTGCATGGCCACCTGCCCGCCGCCCGGCGCCGTGAAGCCCTGGGCCCAGAAGGCGGTTTCGGCCTCGGACGGGACCGCATGCGGCTGGAGGCGTTGCCAGGCCAGCCCCGCTCCGGCCACGGCGGCGGCTGCACCCACGCCGGCAGCGAGCCAGCGGCGGCGCGATGGAGAGGGTGCCTGCTCCTGGGCAGGGGAGGAATCGGAATCGGGCGAGGTCATTCGGCGGTATCGGTGGCGGGTGTATCGGAAGAAGACGAGGCGGCCAGCAGCTGGCGCACGGCTGCGGCGTCGCCCCGGGGCGTGCGGCCCCGCGCATCGGGCTTGAGCGCGCCGCGCAGGTCGTCCAGGTCATAGACCATCAGATGCACGCCCACGTTCTCGCCCAGCGCGGGCGAGAGGCTGCTCAGGCTCAGCGCCTCGACCGGCTCGCCGCGGAAGCCGGTGACGGTGCGTGGCTCGTAATCGACATGGTGGTCGATCAGCGCGATCTCGGCCGACTTGCAGTCGTCGCAGAAGAGCTGCAGGTAGATGTCCGAGAGCCGCGTCGCCGTGCCGTGCCAGACAGCGCCTGCCAGGTAAGGCCGGAACGGCGCCATGCGGTCCATCCAGACCAGGGCCAGTTCGCGCAGGGCGCGCAGCTCGGCGGGCTGGGTGTCGGCGCAGAAGAGGCCGATGTATTCGCGCACCGCGTCTTCGACCAGGTCGTTGTCGGGCAGCGGCGTGCGGGCGGGCAGCCCCAGGTCGCGCACGGCACGGCGCTTGGCGGGGCCCCATTCCAGGCCCTCTTCCACGACCAGGCGGGCGGCGGCGCTGGCGATCTCGGTGGCGAGTGCGTTTTCCATGGCGTGCATCCGGTTGAAGAAGAAGAGAAGAAAGAAGCGGGAGCGCGAGTCGTGATTGTGGCGCCAAGCCTGGCGCCACGCCCTGACGGCGGCATGACGGGCCGGTCCGGCGCGGGGGAATCGAACGCGGCAGCCAGCCGCATCGCTACGTTTTCCATAGCTGCATGCGCTCGTCAGGCAAGCGCTGCAGGCCGATCGGGGCTGCAAACGTAGAATCGGCGCCCATGCATATTCACATACTGGGCATCTGCGGCACGTTCATGGGCGGGCTGGCCGCGTTGGCGCGCGAAGCGGGCCACAAGGTCACGGGCTGCGATGCGGGCGTGTATCCGCCGATGAGCGACCAGCTGCGCGCCCTGGGCATCGAACTGATCGAAGGCTACGGCGCAGACCAGATGGCGCTGCGGCCCGACCTCTACGTCATCGGCAACGTGGTGAGCCGCGCCCGGCTGGCGGACGGCAGCCCCAAGTTCCCGCTGATGGAAGCCATCCTGGATGCCGGCGCGCCCTACACCAGCGGTCCGCAGTGGCTGTCCGAACATGTGCTGCAGGGCCGGCACGTGCTGGCCGTGGCCGGCACGCACGGCAAGACCACCACCACCTCGATGCTGGCCTGGGTGCTGGAATGCGCGGGCCTGCAGCCGGGCTTTCTGGTGGGCGGCGTGCCGCTGGACTTCGGCGTGTCGGCCCGGCTGGGCGCGGCGCGGCGGCCGGTGGCCGGCCCGGGCCCGGCGGGCGAAGCGCCCGTCTTCGTGATCGAGGCGGACGAATACGACACCGCCTTCTTCGACAAGCGCAGCAAGTTCGTCCACTACCGGCCGCGCACCGCCGTGCTGAACAACCTGGAATTCGACCACGCCGACATCTTCGACGACCTGGCCGCCATCGAGCGGCAGTTCCACCACCTGGTGCGCACCGTGCCGCCCTCGGGCCGCATCGTGTCCAACGGACTGGAAGAGAGCCTGGCCCGCGTGCTGCATGCCGGCTGCTGGAGCGAGGTGGCGAGCTTCGGCGCAGCGGTGAGCGACTTCACCGCGCAGGGCGAGCCCCATGCCTTCGACGTGCTGCTGCGCGGCCAGCGGGTGGGCCGCGTGGAATGGGAGCTGGGCGGCCTGCACAACCAGCTCAACGCACTGGCCGCCATCGCCGCAGCGCAGCATGTGGGCGTAGCGCCTGCCGATGCGGCTGCGGCCCTGGGCCGGTTCCGCAATGTCAAGCGCCGCATGGAGCTGCGCGGCACGGCAGGCGGCGTGGCGGTCTACGACGACTTCGCCCACCACCCCACGGCGCTGCGCACCACGCTGGACGGCCTGCGCCGCCGCGTGGGGCCGGGCGCGCGCATCCTCGCGGCCTTCGAGCCACGCAGCAACACCATGAAGCTGGGCACGATGAAGGCGCAGCTGCCCTGGGCGCTGGAAGCGGCCGACCTGTCGTTCTGCCACACGGCCGGACTGGACTGGGATGCGAAGGCGGCGCTGGCACCGCTGGGCGAGCGGGCCACCACCGCCGCCAACGTGCCCGAACTGGTCGCGCAGATCGCCCAGGCAGCGCGCCCCGGCGACCATGTGGTGTGCATGAGCAACGGCAGCTTCGGCGGCGTGCACGCGCAGCTGCTCGAAGCGCTATCGAAGAAATAGCACGCAGCCCTCGCAGGTCAAGGCCTGGAAAGCCTCTTCGATCAAAAGCTGACGGCCATGGCCGTCAGATCGACATGCACGATGGGCCGCGCCAGCGCGGCGCTGGCGGCGCGGGCGAAGGCCGTGAACCATTCGCTATCGCCCAGCAGCGCCGGGCCGGCGGCCTGGGCCACGACCAGCACCTTGTCGGCCAGCAGCACCTTGCCGCTGGCGCGCAGGGGCTCGCATTCCAGACGCAGGAATTCGTCGTCCAGCCAGCGGCGCGCGGCTTCGTGGGCCAGGGGCTCGGCGCTCTTGAGATCGCAGCGGAACTGCTGCCGGGGCGTCAGGGTGACCAGGACTTCGCTGTGCATGGGTTCGTCTTCCTTTTCAGGGCTGGCAATGCAAAAAAGGGGCAGGTTAACCCGCCCCTTTCTTTCGGCAACCCGGGTTTTCAGCGGGCGCGCCGCGCGGCCACCGCTTCCGACAGCTCGGCCAGCGTAGCCAGGGAATCCTCCCAGCCCAGGCAGGCGTCGGTGATGCTCTTGCCGTATTCCAGCTGGCAGGCGTCGTCCTTGCCGGGTGTGAACTTCTGCGCGCCGCCGGTGAGGTGGCTTTCGATCATCACGCCGAAGACGCTGCGCGAGCCGCCCGCGATCTGCGCGCCGATGTCGCGTGCCACGTCGCGCTGCTTCTCGTGCTGCTTGCTGCTGTTGGCGTGGCTGCAGTCCACCATCAGCGTGGGCGGCAGGCCGGCTTTCTCCAGGTCGGCGCAGGCGGCCTGCACGCTGGCGGCGTCGTAGTTGGGCGCCTTGCCGCCGCGCAGGATGACGTGGCAGTCCTGGTTGCCGCTGGTGTGGACGATGGCCACCTGGCCGTTCTTGTGGACGGACAGGAAGTGGTGGCCGCGGCTGGCGGACTGGATGGCGTCGGTGGCGATGCGGATGTTGCCGTCGGTGCCGTTCTTGAAGCCGATGGGCGCCGAGAGGCCGGAGGCCAGTTCGCGGTGGACCTGGCTTTCGGTGGTGCGCGCGCCGATGGCACCCCAGCTGATGAGGTCGCCGATGTACTGGGGCGAGATCACGTCGAGGAATTCGCTGCCGGCCGGCACGCCCAGGCGGTTGATGTCGATGAGCAGCTGGCGCGCGATGCGCAGGCCTTCGTCGATGCGGTAGCTCTCGTCCAGGTAGGGGTCGTTGATGAGGCCCTTCCAGCCGACGGTGGTGCGCGGCTTCTCGAAATAGACGCGCATCACGATCTCCAGCGTGTCCTTGTACTGCTCGCGCACGGCCTTCAGGCGGCGGGCGTAGTCCAGCGCGGCGGCGGGGTCGTGGATGGAGCAGGGGCCGATGACCACCAGCAGCCGGTCGTCCTGGCCGGCCATGATGCGGTGGATGGTCTGGCGGGTGCCGCTGATGAGCGACTCGACCGCCGTCCCGTGGATCGGGAAGAAGCGGATCAGATGGTCCGGAGGAGGCAACACGGTGATGTCCTTGATACGTTCGTCGTCGGTCTGGCTGGTTTTCTCGACGTCGCGGTACCAGGTATCGCTGGCGGTGTGGGCAGGAGCCGTCATGGTTGCTTCCTCGTGGATCGGTTGGATGGAACGAAAGGTGGAAAAGAAAAAGGGAGAGGGAAAAACGGTCGCGGAAAACAAAAAACCGCCGGGCTTTTCAGCTTCGGCGGTTGTCTGGGAGTGGAGCTCGGTCTGGGTGCGCGCTTACCTCTCATCCGCCTGGGACGAGAACCAAAAGTAAAAGTAGAAAGCGCTGCGGACTTGCATGTCGGCCAATGTAACACGTCTTTTCCGGCGCCGGGAAAGGATGCGTTGCCGTTGAGCGACAGGACAGCGCGGCCGGAACGGACAAGGCGCCCGCCGAAATCCCTCTGCGCCAGGCGCTCCCGTCCTACCGCGCCTTGCCGCATCGTGAGACGTGGACGGATGCGGCCGATTTCTAAGCTCACGAGGCGTCCAGTCACCGCCACGAACGGCGCCCTGAAGGCCCGGACCAGCGTCCGGTGAGAGGAAGGCAAAAGGAAGGGGAACCAGCCCGCGGCAGCGGGTCCCGAGCAACGATCCACCCAGACAGAGAAGAGAAAGATCCGAACCATGTCCATACACACCACCACCGCCGCCACCGCCGCGTACGAAGAGCGCTCCTGGCTGCCTACCGTCTCCTGGGGCGCCGTCTTCGCAGGGCTGGTCCTGTCGCTGATCGTCTATCTGATCCTGTCGGTGCTCGGCACCGCCATCGGCGCCTCGGCCATCGACCCGATGGGCGACCGCAACCCCTTCAGCGGCTTCGGCGTGGGCGCCAGCATCTGGGCCGGCGTGACCACGCTGCTGGCCATCGCGGTGGGCGGCTTCACGGCGGGCTTCCTGGCTCGCCGCTCGGGCGGCCTGCACGGCCTGCTGGCCTGGGGCCTGACCACCTTGTTCACGGTCTATCTGCTGATCAGCGCCACCGGCAGCGCGCTGAACGTGGCCGGCGGCGCAGCCAAGGCCGGCCTGGGCGCAGTGGGCGCGGTAGCCGGCGCGGGCGTGTCCGCCGCCGCTCCGGCCGTGGGCGACGCGGTGCAGCGACAGCTGGACCAGAACGGCATCTCGCTGGACGTGAACAGCCTGCAGTCCGAGCTGGAGAAGCTGCTGCGCCAGACCGGCAAGCCCGAGCTGCAGCCCGAGAACATCAAGAACGAAGCCCAGGCCGCCGCCACCGACGGCCAGGCCCGCGCCGAAAACGCCGCCCAGACGCCGCAGACCGCCGACGCCGACGCCAAGGGCTGGCTGGCGGGCGTGATGCAGCGCGGCGAGCGCGTGCTGAACGCAGCTGACAAGGAAGCCCTGGTGAACATCATCGTGGCCCGCACCGGCAAGAGCCGCGCCGAAGCCGAGCAGATCGCCAACAACTACGAGCAGACCTACAACCAGGCCCGCGCCAAGCTGGAACAGGCCAAGCAGCAGGCCGAGCAGAAGGCCCGCGAAGCCGGCGCAGAGGCCGCCAAGAACGTGGCCCGCGGCTCCTGGGGCACGCTGGTGGTGCTGCTGATCGGTGCCGCCGTCGCGGCCGGTGCCGGCACCCTGGGCTTCCGCCGCCAGCGTCCGGCCGCCGTGGTCGTCACGCACTGAGCGAAACGGCGGGGCGGGTCTGAAGCGCCGCTTCGGACCCACCCATGAAAAAACCCCGGCGGTGGAACCGCCGGGGTTTTTGCCTTTCACTTTCAGTGCGGCAGCCGCCGGAGCGGCCTGATCAGGCCGTGCCGCCCACCGTCAGCCCGTCGATGCGCAGCGTGGGCTGGCCCACGCCCACGGGCACGCTCTGGCCTTCCTTGCCGCAGGTGCCCACGCCGCTGTCGAGAGCCATGTCGTTGCCGATCAGGCTCACTTTCTTGAGCGATTCGGGGCCGCTGCCCACGATGGTGGCGCCCTTGACGGGGTACTGGATCTTGCCGTCCTCCACCCAGAAGGCCTGGCTGGCCGAGAACACGAACTTGCCGCTGGTGATGTCCACCTGCCCGCCGCCGAAGTTGGTGGCGTAGAGGCCGCGCTTCATGCTGGCCACGATCTCGGCCGGCTCCTTGTCGCCGCCCAGCATGTAGGTGTTGGTCATGCGCGGCATGGGGATGTGCGCGTAGCTCTCGCGCCGGCCGTTGCCGGTGGGCGCCACGCCCATCAGGCGGGCATTGAGCGAATCCTGGATGTAGCCCTTGAGGATGCCGTCCTCGATCAGCACGTTGCGCTGGCTGGCGTGGCCCTCGTCGTCCACGTTGAGCGAGCCGCGCCGGTCGGCGATGGTGCCGTCGTCCAGCACCGTGACACCCTTGGCCGCCACGCGCTGGCCGATGCGGCCGCTGAAGGCGCTGGCGCCCTTGCGGTTGAAGTCGCCCTCCAGGCCGTGGCCGATGGCTTCGTGCAGCAGTATGCCGGGCCAGCCCGGGCCCAGCACCACGGTCATCTCGCCGGCCGGCGCGGGGCGCGATTCGAGGTTGACCAGGGCGGCATCGACCGCCTCGTCCACATAGCGGGTGATCTGCGCATCGTCGAAGTAGGCCAGGCCGAAGCGCCCGCCGCCGCCGGAGGAGCCCACCTCGCGGCGGCCGTTCTGCTCGGCGATCACGGTGATCGACAGGCGCACCAGCGGGCGCACGTCGGCCGCCAGGGTGCCGTCGGCACGGGCCACCAGCACCACGTCGTATTCGCTGGCGAGGCCGGCCATGACCTGCGCCACGCGCGGGTCCTTGGCGCGGGCCTGGCGCTCGGCCTTTTCCAGCAGCGCCACCTTGGCGGTGCTGTCCATCGACGCGATGGGGTCGATGCCGGGGTAGAGGGAACGGCTGGTCGCTATCTTCCTGGGAGCGACCTTCACGCGCCCGGACTGGGCCGCCGAGGCGATGGAGCGCACGGTGCGGGCCGCATCCAGCAGCGATGCCTGGGAGATGTCGTCGGAATAGGCGAAGGCCGTCTTCTCGCCGCTCACTGCGCGCACGCCCACGCCCTGGTCGATGCTGAAGGAACCCGTCTTCACGATGCCCTCTTCCAGGCTCCAGCCCTCGGAGCGCGTGTACTGGAAGTACAGGTCGGCGTCGTCCACGCGGTGGGCGCGGATCTCGGCCAGCGCTCGCGCCAGATGGGTTTCGTCCAGGCCGAAGGGCTCCAGCAGCAGCTGGCGGGCGATGGACAGGCGTTCGATGGTGGGTTCGCGGGAGATCATCCGCAGATTCTAGAAGCCCGGACCCGCACCGCCCGTCGGGCAGCCCAGCACCCCGCACGCGAGCGCGGCCATCATCCCCCGTGCGGCCGTGCGATATTCGCGCCATGTCCCAGACGCCTCCCTTCTGCCGCCACCCCACCCTGCGCGAGCAGGCCGCCGCCCTGGCCAGCGGTGCCACCACCAGCGAACGGCTGGTGCAGGCCGCGATCGAGCGCATCGCCGCGCACCAGGCGGCCGGCGGCCACGCCTATGTGGGCGCGGTGGACGCAGCAGCCGCCCTGCAGGCCGCCCGCGCCAGCGATGCGGAACGCGCCGCCGGCCGCGTGCCCTCGCTGCTGGCGGGCCTGCCGGTCTCCATCAAGGACTTGTTCGACGTGCAGGGCCAGGTCACCCTGGCCGGATCGGCCGGTCCGGTGCCGGGCGCCCAGCCGGCCCCGGCCGACGCCCCCGCCGTGGCGCGCCTGCGCGCGGCGGGCGCGGTGCTGCTGGGACGCACCAACCTGAGCGAATTCGCCTTCTCCGGCCTGGGGCTGAACCCGCACCACGGCACGCCGGCCCATCCGCAGGATGCGGCGCGCATCACCGGCGGCTCTTCGTCGGGCGCCGCCGTGAGCGTGGCCCTGGGCATGGCCGACGCGGCGCTGGGCACCGACACGGGCGGCTCCATCCGCATCCCTTCGGCCTTCTGCGGGCTGACGGGCTTCAAGCCCACGGCTCGGCGCGTGCCGCTGGCGGGCGCCTATCCGCTCTCGCGCAGCCTGGACTCGGCCGGGCCGCTGGCGCGCAGCGTGGACTGCTGCGCCATCGTCGATGCGGTGCTGAGCGGCGAGCCGCTGCAGCACGCCGCAGCCCCACCGCTGGCCGGCCTGCGCCTGGGCGTGACGCACGACCTGGTGCTGGACGGGCTGGATGCCGATGTGGCCGCCGCGTTCGATCGGGCGCTGGCGCGGCTGTCGGCCGCGGGCGCGCAGATCGTGGACTTCGGCTTCGCCGAGCTGCGGGAGCTGCCGCGCATCAACGCCGCCGGCGGACTGGTGACAGCCGAGGCTTGGCAGCTGCACCGCACCCGGCTGCAGGACCCCGCCCAGGCCGCGCGCTACGACCCGCGCGTGGCGCAGCGCACGCGGCGCGGTGAGGCCATCTCGGCCGCCGACTACATCGACCTGCTGGACGAGCGCGCCCGGCTGCAGGCCGCAGCACGCGAGCGCCTGCAGGGCCTGGACGCCTGGCTGATGCCCACGGTGCCGCTGCTCGCGCCGCGTCTGGCGGACGTGGCGGCGGACGACGGGCGCTTCTTCGCCGCCAACGCGCGCGCCCTGCGCAACCCCTCGGCCATCAACTTCCTGGACGGGTGCGCGCTCAGCCTGCCCTGCGGCGCGCCGGGCGATCTGCCCGTGGGCCTGTCGGTGGCCGGGCTGCACGGCAGCGATGCGCGGGTGCTGCAGGTGGGCCGCGCCGTGGAGGCCTGCCTGCAGGGCGCCGGCTGACCGGGCCGGCCTACTGGACGATGCGCTGGGCCAGCGGCTGGTTCTGCGCCCGCGCGATCGACATCAGCACGCCCAGCGCCAGCCCCAGCGTGACCATGGCCGTGCCGCCGTAGCTCACGAAGGGCAGCGGCACGCCCACGACGGGCAGGATGCCGCTGACCATGCCCATGTTCACGAAGGCGTAGGTGAAGAAGATCATCGACACCGCCCCCGCCATCAGCCGGCCGAAGAGCGTGGTCGCGCCCGTGGCGATGGCCAGGCCCCGCCAGACCAGCAGCAGAAAGCACACCACGAGGAACAGGTTGCCGGCCAGGCCGAATTCCTCGGAATAGGCGGCGAAGATGAAGTCGGTGGTGCGTTCGGGAATGAATTCCAGGTGGGTCTGCGTGCCCGCCATGAAGCCCTTGCCCCAGAAGCCGCCGGATCCGATGGCGATCATGCCCTGGATGATGTGGAAGCCCTTGCCCAGCGGGTCGCGCGTGGGATCCAGCAGGGTGCAGATGCGCTGCTGCTGGTAGTCGTGCAGCACCGGCCAGCGCACGCCGTCGGCGCAGAGCTGGGGCTCGTACCAGACGATCAGGCCGATGCCGATGGCGCCCAGCAGCACGGGCGGCAGCACCAGCTTCCAGGGCAGGCCGGCGAAGAAGATCACCGACAGGCCCGCCGCCAGCACCAGCAGCGAGGTGCCCAGGTCGGGCTGCTTCATGATGAGGCCCACCGGCACGGCCAGCAGCGCGCCGGCCGCCAGGAAGTCCAGCGGCCGCAACTGGCCTTCGCGCTTCTGGAACCACCAGGCCAGAGTGAGCGGCATGGCGATCTTGAGGATCTCGCTGGGCTGGATCACCACCCCCACGTTGATCCAGCGCTGCGCGCCCTTCTTGGTGATGCCGAAGAGCGCCACCGCCACCAGCAGCACCACGCCCACGGTGTAGAGCGGCACGGCCAGCGTCATCAGGCGCTGCGGCGGAATCTGCGCCACCAGGAACAGGATGCCGCCGGCCAGCAGCATGTTGCGGGCATGGTCGTAGAACCGCGTGCCGTGGTCGTAGCCCGACGAATACATGGCGACCAGGCCGGCCGAAGCGAGCAGCAGCAGCAGGCCGATGAGAATCCAGTCGAATCCGCGAAAGAGCGGCAGCACACGCTGCAGGAGGGAAGGTTTGTCGAAAACGGCGGACATGGGGCGCGATTATCGGGGCCGGCACCCGACCGGGGCGCCACAATGCGCCAACACCCCTGCCGCCGCGCCATGACCCGCATCACCACCACCCACCTGCTCTACCTGCACGGCTTCCGCTCCTCGCCCCGCTCTGCCAAGGCCCGGCTGATGGCGGAACATGTGCGGCGCAACGCGCCCGGCGTGCATTTCTGGTGCCCGCAGCTGCCGCCCTCGCCGCGCGAGGCCATGGCCCTGGTAGCCGAGGGCGTGGCCGGCTGGCCGCGCGCGGGCATGGCGGTGATGGGCTCGTCGCTGGGCGGCTTCTACGCCAGCTGGGTGGCCGCGCAGTGCGCCTGCCCCAGCGTGCTGCTGAACCCGGCCGTCCACCCGGCGCGGGACCTGGAGCGCTACATCGGCGAGCAGACCGCCTGGCACGACCCGGCCCAATCGTTCTACTTCCGCCCCGAATACATCGCCGAGCTGCGTGCGCTGGACGTGGGCGCCAGCCCGCCGGCCGGGCCCGAGTTGGCCATCGTCGCCAAGGGCGACGAGTTGCTGGACTGGCGCGAGATGGTGGCCCGCTACCCCCGGGCCGAACTGCGCCTGCTGGAAGGCGGCGACCACGCCCTGAGCGACTTCGCGGCCCACCTGCCGGAGGTGGACCGCTTTCTGGGACTCTGAACCGCGCGGCGGATCAGCTCGGCGTGCCGGCCGGCACGGCCTCGGCTTCCGCCGCATGCGGCGCTGCCGCCGGCGCGCGGTTGCGGGCCCGGAAGAACGCCACCACCTGCCAGAGGATGAAGGCCGCGATCAACGCCAGCAGCGTGCCGCTGATGGGCCGGGTGACGAAGATGCGGAAGTCGCCCCGGCTCAGCAGCATGGCGCGGCGGAAGTTCTCCTCCAGCATGGGGCCGAGGATGAAGCCCAGCATCAGCGGCGAGGCGTCCAGCTCCAGGCGCATCAGCAGATAGCCCAGGCCACCGAAGGCCGAGGTGACGAACACGTCGTCCAGGTTGTTGTTGATGCTGTAGGTGCCGATGCAGCAGAAGAAGAGGATGGCCGGAAACAGCACGTTGTAGGGCACCTTGAACACCGACAGCCAGTAGCGCACCAGCGGCACGTTCAGCAGCAGCAGGAAGCAGTTGCCGATCCACATGCTGGCGACCAGGCCCCAGAACAGCTCGGGGTGGCCGGAGATCATCTCGGGCCCGGGCTGGATGCCCTTGATGATGAAGGCGGCCATCATCAGCGCCATCACCGCGTTCTCGGGAATGCCGATGCTCATCAGCGGAATGAAGCTGGTGCGCGCGGCGGCCTCGTCGGCGGCGGCCTGGCCGGCCACGCCCTCGATGCAGCCGGTGCCGATCTCGTGCTTGTACTTGCTGACCTTCTTGTCCAGGGCATAGGCCGCGAACTGCGCGATCACCGGGCCGCCGCCGGGCAGGATGCCCAGGAAGGAGCCCACGGCGCTGCCGCGCAGGGCGCTGGGGATGATGCGCTTGAACTCGGGCCAGGTCGGCATGAGCTTGATCTTGCCGTTGAAGGGCGAGCGCTCTTCCTTGGAGTCGAGGTTCTTGGTGATCTCGGCGATGCCGAAGCAGCCCAGCGCGATGCTGACGATGCCCACGCCGTCGGCCAGCAGGGGCAGGTCGAACGTGAAGCGCGTCAGGCCGCTGTTGACGTCGGTGCCGATGCAGCCCAGCAGCACGCCCACCATGCACATGGCCATGCCGTTGAGCAGGCTGCCGGTGGTCACGAAGCTCACGCACACGAAGCCGACCAGCATCAGCGCGCAGTAGTCGGTCGGGCCGAAGAGGAAGGCCACCTCGCCCAGGCTGGGCGCCAGGAAGGCCAGCACCACGATGGCCACCGAGCCACCGATGAAGCTCGACACACCGGCCGTGAACAGGGCCAGCCCGGTCTTGCCCTTGAGCGTCATGGCGTAGCCGTCGATGCAGGCCACGATGCTGCTGGCATGCGGGATCTTCATCGTGATCGCGCTCACGCTGTCGCCGTACTGCGCGCCGTAGTAGATGCCCGCCAGCATGATGAGCGCCCCGGTCGTGGGGATGGAGTAGGTCAGCGGCAGCAGCAGGCTGATGGTGGCCAGCGGCCCCAGGCCCGGCAGCAGCCCGACCAGGGTGCCCACGGTGCAGCCGATGGCGCAGAACAGCAGGTTCTGCAGGGTCAGCGCGTGGCTGAACCCGAAAGCGAGGTTGTGAAAGACTTCCATGTCAGTACAGCGGCAGGTTGAGGCCCAGCAGATACTGGAAGCCGAAGGCGATGGCCACCAGCACCAGCGCGATCTTCACGTTGCGCGACACCGAATAGGTGTTGGCCGCGAAGCCGGAAGCGAACACCAGGAACACGATGCCCAGGGTCATGTTCACGAGGTGCGACAGCAGCGCGAAGCCGCACAGGCTGCCCAGGATGATCGCGATGTTGCGCAGCTGGAAGCCCAGCGGCACGGGCGCCACCAGCCGCGACTGGACCACGGTGATCGCGCCGATCACGAACAGCATGCAGCTCACGATGAACGGGAACATGCCCGGCCCGGCCCGGCCCAGTGTGCCCAGCGAATAGTGGATGGACGGCAGGCCGAAGCCCAGCGCCAGCAGCATGAGGACGATGCCTCGGACAAGGTTGCGGTTGTTCATGGGTTGTTGTCTCCTTCTGGAACGATGCCAGCCGGCAGGCCTTCGCCTCGTCGGGCGCAGTGCCTTAAGCTTGCCGCTGCACTATTGCCAGCCAACCTGATCGCGGGCTGACCTGGGACATGCGTATTTCCACGTATGCCCGGCACCCGCCCCTGCCATGCGCCTGCTTCTCGTGGAAGATGACCCCGTCCTGAGCCGAACCATGGCCCAGGGCCTGGAACGCGCCGGCCACCGGGTGCAGCCCGCCTGCACGGTGGAGGACGCCCTGCACTGGTGGGCGGTGCAGCCCTTCGACGCCGTGCTGCTCGACCTGAACCTGCCGCACGCCACCCATGCGCGCAGCGGCCTGGGCAGCGGCCTCACCGCCCTGCGCGCTGCCCGGGCGCGCGGCGACCGCACGCCGGTGCTCATCCTGAGCGCGCGCGACAGCACCGAGGAACGCATCGCCGGCCTGGACGCGGGCGCCGACGACTACCTGGGCAAGCCCTACGAGCTGACCGAGGTGCAGGCCCGGCTGCGCGCCCTGCTGCGCCGCGCCAGCGGCACGGCCGACCTCGTGTCCGTGGGCCGGCTGGCGCTGGACCGCGTGGCGCGCCGCTGCAGCGTGGAGGGCGAGACGCTCGATCTGCCGGCGCGCGAATTCGAATTGCTCTGGGAACTCATGACCCCGCCCGGCCGCGTGCTGAGCAAGAGCGACCTCTCGCAGCGCCTCTCCGACGGCGGCGAGGCCCTGGGCGACAACGCTCTCGAATCCTTCGTCTCACGCCTGCGCCGCAAGCTGGCCGGCAGCGGTGCGGCCATCCGCACGCTGCGCGGACTGGGCTACGTGATGGAAGAGGAAAAGGAAAAGGACCAGCCGCCGGCCGCAGCCGGCAAGAGCGATGCCGCAGGCACCTGACACCTCCGCCACGGCCGCCGGCGGCACCGAAGCGGCCACAGCCCCGCGCCGCCGCCGCAGGGGCGCCCGCCCTGCGCTGCGCCAGCGCATCGGTCGGCATGCGCTGCTCTCCCTGGTGCTGACCTGGGCGCTGGGCAGCGCGGTGGTGCTGAGCATGGGCAACCATTTCGTGGTGGAAGCCTTCGACCGGGCGCTGCTGGACGACGCCCACGCACTGG
Organism: uncultured Acidovorax sp.; assembly: GCA_913774625.1. Taxonomy (GTDB): domain Bacteria; phylum Pseudomonadota; class Gammaproteobacteria; order Burkholderiales; family Burkholderiaceae_C; genus Paracidovorax. The sequence continues at coordinate 200,580 of CAJYHL010000010.1, read as the reverse complement.
CCGCCCATGTGCGCGGCAGCGGCAGCGCCGAGGGCTCGGCCACCGAAGGCCTGCGCCTGGACCTGACCCCCCGCGAGCTCGGCCTGCTGCGCTTCGACCCGCGGGAGACCATCTGGTTCGCCGTGTTCGGCGGCGACGGCCGCTTCGTGGCCGGCGACCGGCACATGCCCTTCGCCCTGCCGCCGCCCGGCCATGGCCACGTCTTCGCCAACGTCAGCTACGACGACGAGGAGCTGCGCCGCGTCAGCCTGCGCATCGACGGCCCCCGACCTTTCGTGGTGGTGATGGCGCAGACCACCTCGGGCCGCACCCAGCTGCTGCGCCGCCTGCTGCTCTATTCGGGCCTGGTGCAGCTCTGGCTGCTGGTGGCGCTGGGCTCCTGGCTGCTGCGCGACATCGAACGCGACCTCAAGCCCCTGGCCGAGCTGCAGGACGCCGTGGAACACCGCGACGCCGCCGACCTGCAACCCCTGCCGCCGGCCCTCACGCGGGACGCCACCACCAGCGACGTGCAGCGCCTGGGCGATGCGGTGGACCATCTGCTGGGCCGGCTGCGCCAGGGCCTCAAGGACCAGCGCGAATTCGCCGGCACCGTGGCGCACGAATTGCGCACGCCGCTCGCGGGCATCCGCGCCCAGGTCGAGCACGCGCTGGCCCAGGACGATCCGGCCGTCTGGCGCAGCGAACTGCAGGGCATAGGCCAGGCCGAGCAGCGCGCCAGCCGCACCGTCGATCAGCTGCTGGCCCTGGCGCGCGTCACCGAAGGCGGGCTGCCCCTGCCCCTGCAGACCGTGGCGCTCGATGCGCTGGCGCGCAGCCTGCTGCTGCGCTTCATGCCGCGCGCCGACGAGCGCGGCGTGGACCTGGGCGCCGAAGGGCTGGACCAGCCCCTGCCGGTGCGCGGCGATGCCGGGCTGATCGAAGGCATCGTGGGCAACCTGCTGGACAACGCGCTGCGCTACGGCGTCCACAACAGCCCCGGCGCGGGAGATGCGCCGCAGATCACGCTGTCGCTGGCACGCGAGGGCGACTTCGCCGTGCTGCGGGTGGCCGACAACGGCCCGGGGCTGGACGCCGCGCTGGCGGCCGGCCCCGCCCGCCAGCGCTGGACGCAGGGCGCGGCGGGCCAGCAGCTGGGCCTGGGCGCCGGCCTGGGGCTGGCCATCGTCGAGCGCCATGCCGCCGCCATGGGCGGGCGCTTCGCGCTCGCAGCCGGGCCGGGCCGCGTGGGAGCGGTGGCCAGCGTGTGGCTGCCGCTGGCCGCGACCGCGGTCAACTGACCGGGGGACGGTGCGGCGCGGCGTCCTGCCGCTGGAGCTGCTGCTGCTGCAGCTTCTGCCAGCGCTCGAAATCCTCCGGGAAGGCCACGCGGTAGCGCTCGGTGTAGAAGGCCGCCTCCTGCGGCAGATCCAGCAGCCGCGCGCTGGCGATCAGGGGCTCGATCACGCGGGGCTCGGGCGAGTAGTGCAGGAGGCGCCGGGCCATGGGGTAGATCTGCGAGGCATTGGCCGCGGTGACGGGCATGGTGGTGACGGCCGCGAATTCGGCCGCGTCGCGGAAGAACGTGGTTTCGCGGGCCACGGCCAGGGGCGTGTCGCCGCGGAACATCGCCAGCCGCTGCGCCACCGGCCGGTAGAGCTGGGCCACGCGCACGTAGTCGGCCACCAGCCAGCCGCCGAAGCCCAGCGCCGCGAGGCCTGCCAGCGCTCCCCAGAGGCGTAGCCCGCGCCGCACCCCGGGGTACGAGAGCACCGCCGGCCAGGGGCAGAGCAGCAGCACGGCCAGCACGGCCGCGAGCTGGAAGGGGCCGTACCAGAGCGGGAATTCGAGCATGCTGTGCAGGCCGATCAGCGCCAGCACGCCCCAGGCCAGCTGGCGCTCGGGGCGCGCCTCGGCCCAGGGCCGACCGCGCCAGAGGCAGGCCAGCACCAGCGCGCAGGCCAGCAGCGCGAAAGGCACGCCCCAGGTGAAGGCCAGGTGCAGCGGCAGGTTGTGGGCGTTGTCCACCAGGTCGCAGAAACGCTCGCCGGAGAACAGGGTCACGAAGTGGGCGTAGTTCAGCTCGCCCCAGCCCCAGCCCGTCCAGGGCTGCTGGGCGATGAGCTGGCCCACATTGGCCCAGAGCGTGCGGCGGCTGATGCACAGCGGGATCTCGCCCGCGAAACGGCCGAACACGCTTTCCGGCTGCACGCCCGTGCTCCATTCCAGCAGCCAGGGCAGCGCGAAGCTCGCGGCGCCGTAGGCCAGCAGGCCGGCAGCTGCAGGCCGGAACATGCCGCCGGTGCCCCGGCGGCGCCACAGCAGCACCAGCGCGGCGATCGCCAGCCAGTGCAGCGCGCCCGTGCGCGAAACGGTGGACACGGCGGACACGGCCATGAGCAGCACCGCCGCCAGCAGCGCGCCCCGGCGCCAGTTGCCCGGCGGCACGCGCACATACCACCAGAGCGCCGCCCAGGCGCCCAGGCCCATCAGCGTGGACTGCTGGTTGCGCTGGCGCAGGTTGCCCAGCGCCTGGCCGAGGCTGGCCGGGAACACCCAGGGCGACCAGCCCGGATCGCCATAGAAATACTGCAGCAGGTCCACGACCGAGCCCAGCACGCCGGCCAGCACCAGGCCCGCGCCCAGGATGGCGGCCAGTTGGCTGCGCGTGATGGCCGGGCCGCCCTCCGGCTTGCAGCGCAGCCAGGCCAGGGCGGCCAGCAGGCCGGCGCAGGCGGCCGAGGCCATGAGCGGCCAGAAGTTGGAGACGGGCGGCTGCGTCCAGGCGAAGAGAAAGGGCAGCGCCACCGCCACGGCGGCCAGCACGGCTGCGGCGGGGGGATTCGCTCGGGAGGAGGCCATGGAAGGGATGGAGGACTTTGGGAGGGAGAATGCCCGCGCGAGGATGCAGGCAGCCGGCGATCATAGGCCGGGCCCGCGGCGGGGCGCCTGCGGCCGCAGCGCATGGGACAATCCGGCCCATGCACGCACTGTTCGAAGAAGCCGGCAAGTTCATGGCCGGCCGCATCCTTTCCGAGGCCGAAAGCTCCGCCCAGGTCGAACTCGACTCCGGCAAGCGGGTGAAGGTCAAGGCCGCCCACATCCTGCTGAAGTTCGAGAAGCCCGCACCGGCCGAGCTGATGCGGGACGCCCAGGCCACCGCCGCCACCATCGAATTGCCCCTGGCCTGGGAGTTCGCACCCGAGGAGGAGTTCGGCTTCGCCGACCTGGCGCGCGACTATTTTTCCGCCAACGCCACGCTGGCCCAGCAGGCCGGCGCGCTGTTCGCGCTCTACGAGGCGCCGCACTACTTCCGCCGCGCCGGCAAGGGCCGCTTCAAGAAGGCGCCGGCCGAGATCCTGCAGCAGGCGCTGGCCGCCATCGAGAAAAAGCGCCTGATCCAGGAGCAGATCGTGGCCTGGGCCGGGCAGCTGGGCCGGGGCGAATGCCCGCAGCCCATCCGCGAGCAGCTCTACAAGATCCTCTTCAGGCCCGACAAGAACGCGCCCGAGTACAAGGCGGTGGTGGAAGCCAGCCGCGCCACGCACAAGGCGCCGCTCGATCTGCTGACGCAGGCCGGCGCCATCGATTCGCCCTACCAGTTCCACTGGAAGCGCTTCCTGTTCGACAACTTCCCCAAGGGCACGGGCTTCGCGCCTGTCACCGCGCCGCAGCCGCCGGCCGACCTGCCGCTGGCGCCCGTGCAGGCCTATTCGATCGACGATTCGCAGACCACCGAGATCGACGATGCGCTGTCGGTGCAGGGCCTGGGCACGGGCACCGTCACGCTGGGCATCCACATCGCGGCGCCGGGCCTGGCCATCGCGCCGGGCTCGCCCATCGACCAGATGGGGCGCAACCGCCTGTCCACGGTCTACATGCCGGGCTACAAGATCACCATGCTGCCGGACGAGGTGGTGCAGATCTACACGCTCGACGAAGGCCGCGCCAACCCGGCCGTGTCGCTCTACGTGAGCATCGACGAGGCCACGCTGGAGATCACCGGCACCGAAACGAAGCTGGAACGCGTGCCCGTGGCCGTGAACCTGCGCCACGACCAGCTCGACCACATCGTGACCGAAGCCTGGCTGGCCGACCCGTCGATCGAGGTCGAGAACACGCCCCAGGCCTTGCTGGAGCGGCGCGAGCAGCTCTCCTTCCTCTATCGCCTCGCGCAAAAGCTCAAGGCCCAGCGCGAGGTGGTGCGCGGCAAGCCCGAGACCTTCAACCGGCCGGACTACAACTTCCGCCTGGCCGGCAACGCCGGGGCCGAGCCCACGGGCAGCGAGACGGTCAGCATCACCACCCGCCGCCGCGGCGCGCCGCTGGACCTGATCGTGGCCGAGGCCGCCATCGTCGCCAACAGCACCTGGGGCGGCCTGCTGGCCGAGCACGGCGTGCCCGGCATCTACCGCAGCCAGGCCAGCCTGGCGCCCGGCATGAAGGTGCGCATGGGCACCAAGGCGCTGCCACATGCAGGCATCGGCGTGAAGAGCTACGCCTGGGCCACCTCGCCGCTACGCCGCTACGTCGATCTGGTCAACCAGTGGCAGATCATCGCCTGCGTGCGCCACGGCAAGACGGCCGCCCTCGCCGCGCCCTTCAAGCCCAAGGACGCCGACCTCTTTTCCATCATCAGCAGCTTCGATGCGGCCTACAGCGCCTACAACGGCTACCAGGCCGGCATGGAGCGCTTCTGGACGCTGCAGTACCTGCGCCAGAACGCCATCGCCGAGCTGGACGCCACCGTGATCAAGGAAGGCCCAGGGGGCAGCTTCCTGGTGCGCGCCGACAGCCTGCCCCTGGTGCTGCCCGTGCTGGGCGCGCAGGGCCTGCCGCGCGGCGCCCGCGTGCGCGTGAAGCTGGGCGAGATCGACGACATCACCCTGGACGTGAACGGCACCCTGCTGGCGCGCCTGGACGACGATGCCGCGCAGGCGGCGCCGGACGCCGAAGCCGATGCCGAGGACGACGAGGAAGCCACGGCCGGCCCCATCGCCATCGCGGTGGATGTGAACGAGGCCGACGCGGCGCCCGCCCAACCGGCCGCCGCCAGCCACTGAGCACCCAGCGCCGCCCCGCAGCCCGGAGCCCTCGCCATGCCCGCCTTCCTCGCCCGTTTCAGCACGCTGCAGATCGCGCTGGGCGTGTCGCTGGCGGTGCATGCCGCGCTGCTGTCGGTGCGCTTCATCGACCCCGAGCGCTTCGACCGCGTGCTCCAGGACACGCCGCTGGAAGTGATCCTGGTCAACGCCAAATCCACCGAACGGCCCGACAAGGCCCGCGCCATCGCCCAGTCCTCGCTGGCCGGCGGCGGCGATGCGGACAAGGGCCGGGCCACCAGCCCCCTGCCCTATTCGGCGCTGACGGCCACGGGCGACGATTTCGAGGAGGCGCAGCGCAAGATGGACGCGATGCGGGAGCAGCAGAACCAGCTGCTGGCCCAGCTGCGCCAGCAGCTGGCCACCCTGCCGCCGCCCGACCTGAGCCAGCCCAGCGCCCGCACCGAGGCGCAGGCCGAGGAAGACAAGCGCCGCCAGCTGGTGCAGCTGCTGGCCGAGATCGAAAAGCGCGTCAACGAAGAGAACGCGCGCCCCAAGAAGCGCTACATCAGCCCGGCCACGCGCGAGGCCGTCTATGCCGTCTATTACGACGCGCTGCGCCGCAAGGTCGAGGACCGGGGCACCGAGAACTTCCCCGAGCAGGGCGGCAGGAAGCTCTACGGCCAGCTCACCATGATCATCACCGTGAACCACGACGGCCGCGTGCTGGGCACCGAGGTCGTGCAGAGCTCGGGCAATCCGCTGCTGGACCGACGGGCCGAAGCCATCGCCCGGTCGGCCGGCCCGTTCGAGCCGTTCAGTGCCGCCATGCGCGCCAAGGCCGACCAGCTGGCCGTGGTGTCGCGCTTCAGGTTCACGCGCGAAGAGACGCTGGAGACCAGCGTGCGGTGACATGACCTCACCCTGAGTCCGCCTTCGGCGCCTGCGGGTACGGCCCGCTCCGCGGCCATCGGAACGGCTAGGCCGCTCCGGTGGCGTGCATGGCGCTACAAAACTACCCTTATGACTACCCTCATGCCGCAACCCGATGCCTATTGCGTGATGGGCAACCCCATCGCCCACAGCCGCTCGCCCTGGATCCATGCCCGCTTCGCCGAACTGACCGGCGAGCGCATCGCCTACGACCGCCGGCTGGTGCCGCTGGAAGGCTTCGCCGACGCGCTGCGCGACTTCGCCGCCGCCGGCGGGCGCGGCTGCAACGTCACCGTACCGTTCAAGATCGAGGCCGCCGAACGCGCCACCGAACGCACCGAGCGCGTGCAGCTGGGCGGCGCCGCCAACACCCTGGTGTTCGCCGCCGACGGCGCCGTCACCGCCGACAACACCGACGGCCTGGGCCTGGTGGCCGACATCGTGCGCAATGCCGGCGTGCCGCTGGCCGGGCGCGACGTGCTGCTGGTGGGCGCCGGCGGCGCCGCAGCCGGCGTGCTGGGGCCGCTGCTGCGCGAGCGGCCGCGCCGCATCGTGGTCACCAACCGCACGCTGTCCCGCGCCGAACAGCTGGTGCAGCGCCACGCCGAACCCGAATTGCTACAAAAAGCGGAGCTGATTGCCCAGGACATGCAAGCGCTGCAGGGCGATTTCGACATCGTCGTCAATGCCACGGCCAGCAGCCTGGCGGGCGAGGCCTTGCCCGTGCCGGCCGGGGTGCTGCGGCCCGGCAGCCTGGCCTACGACATGATGTACGGCCCCGCCGCCCGGGGCTTCCTCGACTGGGCCGCGCAGCACGGCGCCGTGCCGCGCGACGGCCTGGGCATGCTGGTGGAGCAGGCCGCCGAGGCCTTCGCCCTCTGGCGCGGCGTGCGCCCGCCATCGGCCCAGGTGCTGGGCGAATTGCGCGCGGCCATCGCCGCCGGCCACTGAGCGCGCTCCGCCACCATGAAAGCCCTGCTCCGCTGGCTGGGGCTGGTCCTGCTCGCGGGACTGGCGCTGCAGCTCTTCTTCATCGGCCGCATCGCCGCCATGGCGGTGATCGACCCGGAGTCCACCGCCTTCCAGCGCTCCGAGGCCTGGGCCCAGCTCTCGTCGCGCCACACCCTGCTCTGGCGCCAGGAATGGGTGCCCTACGCCGAGATCGCCGAACCGCTCAAGCGTGCGGTGATCGCGTCGGAAGACGACGGCTTCGTCAACCATGACGGCGTGGACTGGGACGCGGTGGAAAAGGCCTGGGAGAAGAACGCCCGCGCCGAAGAGCGCGCCAGCCAGCGCCCGCAGGCCGCCGCCAGGCCCGCGAAGATCGTCGGCGGCTCCACCATCACCCAGCAGCTGGCCAAGAACCTGCTGCTGTCGGGCGAACGCACGCTGGTGCGCAAGGGCCAGGAATTCGTGCTCACGCTGGCGCTGGAGCAGCTGTTGTCCAAGCGGCGCATCCTGGAGATCTACCTCAACAGCGTGGAATGGGGCGACGGCGTCTTCGGCGCCGAGGCCGCCGCGCAGCACTACTTCAGGAAGAGCGCCGCGCGCCTGACCGCGCCCGAGGCGGCCCGGCTGGCGGTGATGCTGCCGCAGCCCAAGCGCTTCGAGAAGACGCCCCAGTCGGCCTACCTCATGGGCCGCGCGCGCATCATCATGGGGCGCATGGGCAGCGCGGAACTGCCCTGAACCCACGCGGCAGGCCTACCGATCCGTCAGCCGGTCGCGCGGCGTGCTCACTGCCTGGCCGATGCGGTCGGCCGTGGCGCGCACCAGCGGCAGGAAGCGCTCCAGCATGCGTTCGCTCATCTGCCCGGCGAAGGTCGAATACACCAGCGCGCCGCGCAGCTGCCCGTCGCTGAACACCGGCACCGCGAAGGCCGTGCTCTCCGAGTTGTCCTGCGCATAGCAGATGGCATAGCCCTGGCGCCGCACCTGGCGCACCATGGCGCGCAGGGCCCGCAGGTCGTCGAAGCGCGGGCCATCGTCCTCGCGGCGGTTCACCGACTCGACCAGGATGCGGCGCTCGGCCGGATCGCAGAAGGCCAGGTAGGCCTGGCCCAGCGCGGAGTTGGACAACTCGTAGCGCCGGCCCACGCTGGAAGGGCGGATGGAATAGGGGCTGTAGGGCATGGTGCAGAACACCACGCGGATCTGGTGGCGGTCCACCACGCCCAGGGACAGCGGCCACTTGATCTCGCGCGTGGTGCCGATCATCAGCGGCCCGGCCACCTGGATCAGGCGCGACTGGTCGGTGACGCCACTGCTGAGATTGCCCACCACGGGCGTGATCTGGTACTGGCCGTAGGCATGCGGGTCGGTGCGCACGTATTTCTCGGCCTCGAGCGTGCTGAGCAGGCGGTGCAGCGTGGACTTGGCCAGGCCCGTGCGCTGGTGCAGCTCCTGCAGGCTCCAGCTGGTGCGCTCGTTCATCACGCGCAGGATCAGCAGCGCCCTCTGGACCGAACGGACTTCGGTACTCATGGCTGCCTCATCTGTGCCCCGCACGGGAGATACCCGGCGGCCGGATCGCATCTGCGTGAGGTGGGGAAGGTGAGGGCCAAAAGCATGTCAGACCAAGGTTTTTGCGACAAAAGCGGATAACGGTGTAGGCGGATGTCTACTTTTCGGCGGCACACGGCTCCCGAGGCGAGCCGGAGCGGTGCGGAAGGGAACTCCGGCGCTCATCGCGCATCGATAACGCGGCCTCCCTGAAAGTGGCGCAGCCGCCAGGCCCCGGCCCGCCTCCCCTGCGCGGCCGCACCCACGCAGGCGCCGCGCAGCAGGCGCTTTGCCCTTGGAAGGCGGTGCGGTGCGTGGGTGGGAAGCTCCATGAGCGGAGGGTTCGGGCGACGGAAATCGGTTGGACGGACGAACGGGACCGGCGAGAAACACCGGCCCAGACAGAACCCTGGCAGTCACCAAAGGGCATGGCCGGGGCGCAGTCTAGGCGTGCGTTTTACGCCCGACATCAGATTGATCCTTATTTCCGCGCCGTGGAAAAAAACGACTCGTAACGTGATGGATCACGCAATTCCGCTGGGGCCGCGTCCGTCCCGGCGCGGCGCATGCCTGCCCGTATCATCCGGCGCATGCTGCTGTCCAAGCTGATGAGTTCCTTCCTGCTGGCCCTGGTGCGTTTTCTCACCGGAGCGCAGGCGCGCTGGTACGGCTGCCCGCCCAAGGCCGAGCAGCGCATCTACTTCGCCAACCACCAGAGCCATGCCGACCTGGTGATGATCTGGGCCGCGCTGCCGCAGGAGCTGCGCAGCATCACCCGCCCCATCGCCGCGCGCGACTACTGGACCAAGACGCCCTTCCGCCAGTGGATCACCACGGCGGTGTTCAACGCGGTCTATGTCACGCGCCAGACCGCACCGGCCCATCCTGCGGCGGCAGCGGTGGCAGCGGTGGCAGACGGCGCTGATGCTGCTGCTGCAACGGCTGCGCCGCCGGCCACCGGCGCGCTGGCGGGCCTCTCGGCGCTCTCCGCCGCCGTGGCCGACGCGGCCCTGGCGACCGCAGGCGGGCCCGATCCGGTGCCCGACGCCCTGCCGCCCGAGCCCACGCCCGAAGCCCTGCGCGCCGCCGTCAAGCCCGACGATCCGCTGGCGCCGCTGGTGCAGGCGCTGGAAAGCGGCGACTCCATCGTGATCTTTCCCGAGGGCACACGCGGCCACGGCGACGAGCCGCAGCCCTTCAAGTCAGGCCTCTACATGCTGGCGCGCATGTTCCCGCAGGTGGTGCTGGTGCCCGCCTGGATCAACAACGTGCAGCGCGTCATGCCCAAGGGCGAAGTCGTGCCCGTGCCCATCCTGTGCTCGGTGACCTTCGGCGCGCCGGTCGCGCTGGCGCCGGGCGAGGAGCGCCGCGCCTTCCTTGACCGGGCGCGCGCCGCCGTCATCGCCCTGCGCGACATCTGAAGGGGCTGCCAGCCATGGACTTCCTGCGCAACCTCTCCACCACGCAGCAGATCGGCGCGCTCTTCGTCGTGCTGTTCGGCCTGCTGTCCCTGGTGACGGCCTATGCCTTCGCCCAGACCCTGCGCGAGGGCGACGGCTCAGGCGACCCTGCCGAGCAGGCCCGCCACGAGGCCCACCAGCAGGAATGGCGCCGCTTCTGGAGCCTGCTGAAGACCTCGTGGTTGATGGCCACCATCTTCTGGGTGGGCTGGGCGCTGGGCGACACGGTGGCCACGCTGCTGTTCGCCCTGGTGGCCTTCGTGGCGCTGCGCGAATTCATCACCCTCTCGCCCACTCGGCGGGGCGACCACCGCAGCCTGGTGCTGGCCTTCTTCGTGGTGCTGCCGCTGCAGTTCCTGCTGGTGGGCCTGCGCAAGTTCGACCTTTTCACCGTGTTCATTCCGGTCTATGTCTTCCTCGCGCTGCCGGCCGCGAGCGCGCTGGCCAACGACCCGCAGCGCTTCCTGGAGCGCAATGCCAAGCTGCAGTGGGGCATCATGGTCTGCGTCTATGGCATGAGCCATGTGCCCGCCCTGCTGCTGCTGGACTTTCCCGGCCACGAGGGCCGGGGTGCCTTCCTGGTCTTCTATTTGGTCGTGGTGGTGCAGGCCGGAGTGATCGCCCAGCACCTGCTGGGCCAGCGCTTTCCGCACCGGCCGGTGGCGCCGCAGGTCAGCCAGAGCTTCCAGTGGCTGAGCTGGCTGGCCGGCATGGCGGCGGGCGGCCTGGCCGGCATGCTGCTGTCCTTCATCACGCCCTTCAAGCTGGGGCAGGCGCTGGGCATGTCCCTGCTGGCCTGCCTGGCGGGCAGCCTGGGCCACCTGGTGATGAAGGCCATCAAGCGCGACCGGGGCATCACCAGCTGGGGCATGCAGGGCCAGTCGGTCACGGGGGCCGGCGGCCTGCTGGACCGGGTGGATGCGCTGTGCTTTGCCGCGCCGGTCTTCTTCCACTCTGCGCGCTGGTATTTCGGCTTATAGCCCTGTCGGCCGCTGGCGCTTGATTTTCCTGCGCCAGCCGCTATTTAATTGGTAGCAAATGAGAATCCTGGGAATCGACCCCGGCCTGCAGACCACCGGCTTCGGGGTCATCGACGTGGACGGCCACGCGCTGAGCTACGTGGCCAGCGGCACCATCCGCACCACGGCGCTGGCGCTGGGCGATCTGCCCGGCCGGCTGAAGGTGCTGTTCGACGGCATCACCGAAGTCACGGCACGCTATGCACCCGACATGGCGGCAGTGGAAATCATCTTCGTGAACGTGAACCCGCAGTCCACCCTGCTGCTGGGCCAGGCGCGCGGCGCCTGCGTGACGGCGCTGGTGGCCGGCAACCTGCCGGTGGCCGAATACACCGCGCTGCAGATGAAGAAAGCCGTGGTGGGCCACGGCCGCGCGGCCAAGTCGCAGGTGCAGGAGATGGTTCGCCGCCTGCTGCGCCTGCCCGGCCTGCCGGGCACCGACGCGGCCGACGCGCTGGGCCTGGCCATCACCCACGCCCATGCGGGCGCCGCCATGGCCCGGCTGGGCGAGGCCGGCACGCTGGCGCGCCGCCAGCACGCCATGTACAAGGGCGGGCGCAGCTACTGAAGCCGGCTGCCACGCCTGCCGAGCCGGGCGGCCTGCGGGCACCGGCTCAGCGGCCGCTCAGCACCAGCTGGGCGATGACGCCGGTGGCGATGGCCACCAGCAGGTAGTCGCCGCCGTACTGCACCCAGTGGTAGCCGCGCGGCGGCGCCGACAGATGGTGGCCGCGCCAGTCGCTCACCACGTAATGCGGCGTGCGGTACATGGCCGGCACGCGGCCGCCCCGGTACCAGTCGTGGTGCGGCCCGGCGCCATGGCGCAGGCCGTGCGCGGGCGCGTGCGGCGGCGGGCCCCAGCCCCGCTCGTCGTGCGGACCGCGGGCATGCGGGGGCGGGCCCTTCCTGCCGTGCTTATGGTGCGGCGGCGGACCGGCGTGCGGCCCCGGGCCGTACCGGTCGTCATCGCCCGGCCGGGCCTCCGCGGACGTGGCGCCGGCCAGGCCCAGCGCCAGGGCCGTGCAGGTGGCCGCCAGGCCGCGCAGAACGCTGCGGGCCGGGCGATGGAGCGAGGGGGTCGAAGTCATGGACGGTCTCCTGAGGCGGTGGTTCGATGGGAGCGGCGCGCCATGGCGCCGTCTCCGAAGCTGTCAGCGCTCCATTCTGGCGCCGCAGCCCAGCCATCGCTTATCCGCCTGTAACCGTCCTGCGCGTCAGCCGGCACCGCATGGCACCCGGGCTTGAGACCGCATTCCCGGTCTCTCAGAACGTGTTTACGTTCTCAGCCGATGGCGCCGCCGGCCGGCAGCGCCAGCAGCGACCCATCGGCCCGTCCGCCGGCCGCATCGCCCAGCTGGAAGCGCGCCACCGACTGCGTCAGGTGGCGGGCCTGCTCGCGCAGCGATTCGGCGGCGGCGGTGGACTCCTCCACCAGCGCCGCGTTCTGCTGGGTCATCTGGTCCAGCTGGCTGACCGAATGGCTGATCTGGCCGATGTTGTCGCTCTGCTCGGACGAGGCGGCGGTGATCTCGGCAATGATGTCGTGGACCCGCCGCACACTGCCCACGATCTCGGTCATGGTGGCGCCGGCCTGGCCCACCAGGCGCGAGCCGCCCTCCACTCGCTCCACCGACGCGGCGATCAGCGCCTTGATCTCGCGCGCGGCCTCGGCCGAGCGCTGGGCCAGCATGCGCACTTCGCTGGCCACCACGGCGAAGCCCCGGCCCTGCTCTCCCGCCCGGGCGGCCTCCACGGCCGCATTGAGCGCGAGGATATTGGTCTGGAACGCGATCGAATCGATCACGCCGGTGATGTCGCCGATCTTGCGCGAGCTTTCGGAGATCTCGCCCATGGTGCTGACCACCTGGGCCACCACTTCGCCACCGCGCCCGGCCACCTGGGCGGCTGAGGCCGCGAATTCGCTGGCCTGGCGCGACGATTGCGCGCTCTGCTGCACGGTGCTGGTCAGAAGTTCCATGGACGAGGCCGCCTCCTGCAGGTTGGCGGCCGTCTGCTCGGTGCGCAGGCTCAGGTCGTGGTTGCCGCTGGCGATCTCGGTGCTGGCGGTGGAGATGCTGGAGGCCGCCTGCTGCAGTTGCCCGACCAGCCCGCGCAGCGACTGCTGCATGGCGCCCATGGCCGTCACCAGCTGGCCCACCTCGTCCTGCTGCAGCGCATGCACGGGCCGGGACAGGTCGCCGCCCGCGATGCGCTCGGCCAGGTCGCGCGCCTGCGCCAGCGAGCGGGTGATGGAGCGCACGCTGAAGAAGGTCAGCGGCGTCAGCACCGCCAGGCCCAGCACCAGGCCGGCGCCGATCAGCGTGGCCATGGCGGCGGTGCGGCTCTCCATGTCAGTGCGCGCCTCGTCCATGCGCTGACGCGCGGTGGCGGCCAGGCTGGCGAACAGCTGGTCGGTGGTCTCCATGTGGCCCTTGAGCCGGTCGGCATAGGCGCCGCCGGCCGCGCCGTCGATCTGCGCGCGCTCGATCTGCTCGAAGACGGGCGAGATGCCGTCCTCGTATTGCTTGATCTCGGCCAGCGAACGGTCGATGGCCTGCGTGAACTCGGCGTCGCCCGCCTGGGCCTGACGCACCTCGGCCAGGCTCTTGCGCAGGCCGGCCAGCGTCTTGGCCCAGGTGGCTCGGAGCGCGGAGACCTCGTCCGAGTTGTTGAAGTTGATGATGATGTCCTTCTCGGCGCGGCGCAGATGTCCCAGGCTGGTGCGCAGCTCGGCCATATCGGTGAGGGTCTGCACCCGTTGGGAGAACAGCTCCTGCAGGGTGGCCTGCGTTCGGTGCAGTGCGCCATAGCCCATGGCGCCGATGGCGACGAGCAGGAACAGGGAAAAGACCGTGCCGAAATACAGGCGGGCACGGATGGACAGACGACCCAACGCGTTCATAACGCTCCTCGGAAAATCAATGGCCGCGGGTACGCAATAAGCGAGCCACGGCACAGTGGAAACGGCAGGCTCGTGGCCCGCCGCGAATGCGCCTACGGTACGCCAATTCCGTGCCACGCCGCAGAGGGTTGGGCCCGAGGCGGCAGCGCGATGTGCGCCGTGGCACATAGCGCTGCACGGACTGGAAGGGTCAGCCGGCAGGATGGATGGGCACGTAGAGCTCGCTCCCCGCGCCGCGGAACTCCTGGGCCTTGTCCTGCATGCCCTGGGCCGCGAACTCGCGCACTTCCTGCGTGATCTTCATCGAGCAGAACTTGGGGCCGCACATCGAGCAGAAGTGCGCCACCTTGGCCGAGTCCTTGGGCAGGGTCTCGTCGTGATACTGCTGCGCGGTTTCCGGGTCGAGTCCCAGGTTGAACTGGTCCTGCCAGCGGAAGTCGAATCGCGCCTGGCTGAGCGCGTCGTCGCGAGCCCGGGCGCTGGGGTGTCCCTTGGCGACATCGGCCGCATGGGCGGCGATCTTGTACGCGATGATCCCCTGCTTAACGTCGTCGCGGTCCGGCAGGCCCAGGTGCTCCTTGGGCGTGACGTAGCACAGCATGGCCGTGCCCATCCAGCCGATCATGGCCGCGCCGATGGCGCTGGCGATGTGGTCGTAGCCCGGGGCGATGTCGATGGTGAGCGGCCCCAGGGTGTAGAACGGCGCCTCGTGGCAGGTCTTGAGCTGCTCCGTCATGTTGGCCTGGATCATGTGCATGGGCACGTGGCCGGGGCCTTCGATCATGGTCTGCACGTCGTGCTTCCAGGCGATCTGCGTGAGTTCGCCCAGGGTGCGCAGCTCGGCGAACTGCGCCTCGTCGTTGGCGTCGCTCGCGCAGCCGGGCCGCAGGCCGTCGCCCAGGCTGAAGGACACGTCGTACTGCTTCATGATGTCGCAGATGTCCTCGAAGTGCTCGTAGAGGAAGCTCTCCTTGTGGTGCGCCATGCACCACTTGGCCATGATGGAGCCACCGCGCGAGACGATGCCCGTGCGCCGCTCGGCCGTCAGGTGGATGAAGGCCAGGCGCACGCCGGCATGGATGGTGAAGTAGTCCACGCCCTGCTCGGCCTGCTCGACCAGCGTGTCGCGGAAGATCTCCCAGGTCAGGTCCTCGGCGATGCCGCCCACCTTCTCCAGCGCCTGGTAGATCGGCACGGTGCCGATGGGAACCGGGCTGTTGCGCACGATCCAGTCGCGCGTGGTGTGGATGTTCTTGCCGGTGGAAAGATCCATCACGTTGTCCGCGCCCCAGCGGATGGCCCAGACCAGCTTCTCGACCTCTTCCTCGATGCTGGAGGTGACGGCCGAGTTGCCGATGTTGGCGTTGATCTTGACCTTGAAGTTGCGCCCGATGGCCATGGGCTCGACCTCGGGATGGTTGATGTTGGCCGGGATGATGGCCCGGCCACGCGCCACCTCGTCGCGCACGAATTCGGGCGTGATGATTCTCGGGATGCTCGCGCCCAGCGGGTTGCCGGCCAGGCGCCGCTCGCGCGCGGCGTTCTGCTGGTACGGCTCCATCCATTCGCGGCGGCCGTTCTCGCGCAAGGCCACGTATTCCATCTCGGGCGTGACGATGCCCCTCTTGGCGTAGTGCATCTGCGTGACGTTGCCGGTGTGGCCGGCGCCGGTCCGGGCACGCAAGGGCCTGCGCTGCAGCGCGGCGGACTCGGCACGCAGGGCCGCGAGGCGGGCGGCGTCTTCGGACTTGCTGCCGTCGTCCAGCGCCTGCGGCTTGCGGCCCTCGTAGCGCTCGGTGTCGCCGCGGCCCTCGATCCAGCCGCCGCGCACGCTGGCGAGGCCCCGGCGCACGTCGATGTCCGCCGTGGGGTCGGTGTAGGGGCCGGAGGTGTCATAGACGCTGACCTGCTCGCCGTTGGTGAGCGCGATGTCGCGCACCGGCACGCGCAGATCCGGGCGGCTGCCGGTCAGGTAGCTCTTGGTGGAGGCGGGAAAGGGTTCGCGGGTCAGCGCGAGCAGCTGGGCGAACTTGTCGGGGGCGTTCATGCGGGCAATCTCCTCGGGGTGGATGGAAATGTGCTCCGCATGGGGCCGGATGTGGCCGTCCCCGGCCTCCTTGCGGAGGCGCCCGCTGCGGCCTGGCCCGGGTGACGGGACGGGGCGCGGCGGCCAGACGGACGCCGGCCGTGCGGCATCCGTCTGCAGGTTCGGGAATCCCGGCTGCAGCTCTTCTTACGCTGGTACTAACCAGATCAAGTTCGCGGTTCCGGCGGTCAGGTCCGCCATCTCAGCACGCCAATACGTGCACCCCGGAGCAGGCGCGAGTATAGGCCGCTGCGGGCCGCAAAGCGAGTGCGGCCCGCTTCAGAGAATGCGCTGGACGAACAGCACGGCGAAGAAGAACAGCGCCGCGATCACCGTCCACTTGACGATGACCAGTCCGAAGCGCCGGAAGCGCACCTGCCCCGTGCCCACATAGAACATGAAAGACACGGCCGCCAGGAGCAGCAGCAGGGAAACGGTCCAGCGAAAGAGCAGCATGCCGGCCTGCGGGCCCGGGCTCACCAGGCCCGCGCAGGCTGCGCGAAGCCGGTGGGCGCCTGGCGCTCGTTCTCGAAGGTGGCGATCTCCCAGGCGTCCTCGTGCGCCAGCAGCTCGCGCAGCAGCAGGTTGTTCATCGCATGGCCCGAGCGGAAGGCGCTGTAGGCCGCCAGCAGCGGGCGGCCGACGATGTAGAGGTCGCCGATGGCGTCGAGGATCTTGTGCTTCACGAACTCGTCGTCGTAGCGCAGGCCGTCGGAATTGAGCACCTTGTAGTCGTCCATGACGATGGCGTTGTCCAGCCCGCCGCCCAGGGCCAGGCCGCTGGCGCGCATCATCTCCACGTCCTTGGTGAAGCCGAAGGTGCGGGCACGGGCGATGTCGCGCGTGTAGCTGCCCTGGCCCAGGTCGAACTCCACGCTCTGGCCGGTGGAATCCACCGCCGGGTGCGAGAAGTCGATCTCGAAGCGCAGCTTGAAGCCGTGGTACGGATCGAGCCGCGCCCACTTCAGGTTCGCACCCTCGCCCTGGCGCACCTCCACCGGACGCTTGACGCGGATGAAGCGCCGGGGCGCGTTCTGCAGTTCCACGCCGGCGCTCTGCAGCAGGAAGACGAACGAGGCCGACGAGCCGTCGAGGATGGGCACCTCTTCGGCCGTGATGTCGATGTAGAGATTGTCCAGCCCCAGCCCGGCGCAGGCCGACATCAGGTGCTCCACCGTGTGGACCTTGGCACCGCCGACGCCGATGGTCGAAGCCATGCGGGTGTCCACCACCGCCTCGGCCGTGATGGGGATGTCCACCGGCTCGGGCAGATCCACGCGGCGGAACACGATGCCCGTATCCGGCTGGGCCGGCCGCAGCGTCAGTTCGACCCGCTGTCCGCTGTGCAGGCCTACGCCGACGGCGCGGGTGAGGGTCTTGATCGTGCGTTGCTGAAGCATCCAGCGATTTTAGAGGCCCGGCCCTCGTCGGACACATGGCTGCAGCTATCTGCGCCATAGCTACGGGGGCGCTTGTCACATGGGGTTACCTTGATGCCCCACCGCTCTGCCTGCCACGGCACGAGACGGTGCCTGCCAGCGATGCATGCACCGCTGGCAGACTGGCCGGCAGCTGCCGGCCCCACCCGGTCAGTCGGCCTGCTTGCGCAGGAAGGCCGGGATTTCCAGGTCGTCCATGCCGCCCGAGGACAGCGCGTCCACGCGGGCCGCGGCCTGGGTGCGGTTGGTGCGCCACACGCTGGGCACGGCCATGTTGCCGTAGTCGGCCTGGGCTGCACCGCCCATCACGCCGCCGGCCACGCCCACGGCAGCGCCGGCCACGGGCATCTGGTAGGCGATGTTGTCGGTGCCGGTGCGCAGGCCGCCCTGCACCACCGAGATGGGCTGGCGGCGGGCGTTGGCGCGCGACAGGCCGGTGGCGACCACCGTCACGCGGATCTCGTCGCCCAGGCTGTCGTCGTAGGCGGCGCCGTAGATGACGTGCGCGTCGGGCGAGGCGTAGGCGTTGATGGTGCTCATCGCCAGGCGCGATTCGGACAGCTTGAGGCTGCCCTTGGCGGCCGTGACCAGCACCAGCACGCCCTTGGCGCCCGACAGGTCGATGCCTTCCAGCAGCGGGCAGGCCACGGCCTGCTCGGCGGCGATGCGGGCGCGGTCCGGGCCGCTGGCGGTGGCCGTGCCCATCATGGCCTTGCCGGGCTCGCCCATCACGGTGCGCACGTCTTCGAAGTCGACGTTGACGTGGCCGTATTCGTTGATGATCTCGGCGATGCCGCCCACGGCGTTCTTCAGCACGTCGTTGGCATGGGCGAAGGCCTCGTCCTGGCTGATGTCGTCGCCCAGCACTTCGAGCAGCTTCTCGTTGAGCACGACGATCAGCGAATCGACGTTGGCTTCGAGCTCGGCCAGGCCGTCGTCGGCGTTCTTCATGCGGCGGCCGCCTTCCCAGTCGAAGGGCTTGGTGACCACGCCGACGGTGAGGATGCCCATTTCCTTGGCCACGCGGGCGATGACGGGCGCGGCGCCCGTGCCCGTGCCGCCGCCCATGCCGGCGGTGATGAACAGCATGTGCGCGCCGGCGATGGCCTGGCGGATGTCTTCCTGCGCGCCTTCGGCGGCTTCACGCGCCTTCTCGGGCTTGCTGCCGGCGCCCAGGCCGCTGTGGCCCAGCTGGATGGTGCGGTGTGCGGAGCTGCGGGTGAGCGCCTGCGCGTCGGTGTTGGCGCAGACGAATTCCACGCCCTGCACGTTGCGCGAGATCATGTGTTCCACGGCGTTGCCGCCGCCGCCGCCGACACCGATCACCTTGATCTGCGTGCCCTGGTTGAACTCTTCGGCTTCGATCATTTCGATGGACATATGGTGCTCCTGGTCTTTCACGTGAATGTTGGGGTGGCCGGGGCCACGCGTTGGGTTCTGGGATAAATCGGAAATCGAATTCGGCAAGGGTCGTCGGGCGGAGGTGGCGGGCCGGTGCTCCGCCATCGCTCGCGCGCGTGCAGGGGCGGGCTTCCGCGGGCAAGCCAGAGGGGGTAGCCGGACATGTCAGAAGTTCCCCACGATGAAGTCCTTGAAGCGGCCGAAGGCCGTCTTCACGGAGCCGCTCTTCTGAGCCACCTTGAAGCCGCGCATGCGCGCGAGCCTCGCCTCTTCCAGCAAACCCATCACAGTAGCAGCGCGGGGCTGGGCCACCATGTCGGACAAGGCGCTGGAATATTTCGGAATGCCGCGGCGCACGGGCTTGAGGAAGATGTCCTCGGCCAGCTCGACCATGCCCGGCATGACGGCGCTGCCGCCGGTCAGCACGATGCCGGACGACAGCACCTCCTCGTAGCCCGACTCGCGCACCACCTGTTGCACCAGCGAGAAGATCTCTTCCACGCGCGGCTCGATCACGCCCGCCAGCGCCTGCTTGCTGAGCATGCGCGGGCTGCGGTCGCCCAGGCCGGGCACCTCGACCTGCGCCTCGGGGTCGGCGAGCAGCTGCTTGGCGTAGCCGCTCTCGACCTTGATGTCCTCTGCGTCCTTGGTCGGCGTGCGCAGGGCCATGGCGATGTCGCTGGTGATGAGGTCGCCCGCGATCGGGATCACGGCGGTGTGGCGGATCGCGCCGCCCGTGAAGATGGCCACGTCGGTAGTGCCGGCGCCGATGTCCACCACCGCCACGCCCAGCTCGCGCTCGTCGTCGGTCAGCACGGCCTGGCTGGAGGCCAGCGGATTGAGCATGAGCTGCTCGACCTCCAGGCCGCAGCGGCGCACGCACTTGATGATGTTCTCGGCCGCGCTCTGCGCGCCGGTCACGATGTGGATCTTGGCTTCCAGGCGGATGCCGCTCATGCCGATGGGCTCGCGCACGTCCTGGCCGTCGATGACGAATTCCTGCGGCTCCACCAGCAGCAGGCGCTGGTCGCTGGAGATGTTGATGGCCTTGGCCGTTTCCACCACGCGCGCCACGTCGGTCGGCGTGACTTCGCGGTCCTTCACCGCGACCATGCCGCTGGAATTGAGGCCCCGGATGTGGCTGCCGGTGATGCCGGTATAGACGCGCTGGATCTTGCAGTCGGCCATCAGTTCGGCCTCTTTCAGCGCCTGCTGGATGCTCTGCACCGTGGCGTCGATGTTGACCACCACGCCGCGCTTCAAGCCATTGCTGGGCGCCACGCCCAGGCCGGCCAGCTTGAGCTCTCCGCCGGGCATGACCTCGGCCACCACCGCCATCACCTTGGCGGTGCCGATGTCCAGCCCCACGACCACGTCTTTGTATTCTCTTGCCATAGTTGTGTCTTCCCTCAGCGGGTGTGCCCTGTTGTTCTTGCGGCGGGGGCCGGGCGCGCGCGGGCCGCGGCGGGCCGGGCCGCTGCGCGCTGCTTGGCCACCTCGGCCGTCACGGTGCTCACGCCACGCAGCCGCAGCGCGTAGCCGCCGTCGTGCCGCAGGTCGGCCGATTCCAGGTCCGCCACGCGGCGGCCCTGCTGCGCTGCCACCTGCGGCAGCGTCTTCACGAAACGTTCGGTGCGTTGCAGCACCTCGGCGGTGCTGCCGCCGCCCAGCTCGATGGCGGCGCCGCCGTCCAGCACCACGCGCCAGCCGCCGCGCCCGCTCAGCTCCAGCGTGTCGATGGCGGGGCCCAGGGGCTTGATGACCGGCACCAGGGCGCGGTACATCTGCAGCACTTCCTGCGACCGGCCGGCGGGACCCTTGAGGCTGGGCAGGTCGTCGCCGTCCAGGCCGTCGCTGCCGGCCTCGAAGACCTCGCCCGAGCTGTCCACCAGCGTGGGGCTGCCTTCCGCGCCCCAGTAGGCGGCGGCCTTGTGCTCCTGCAGATCCACGACCAGGCTGTTGGGGAACTCGCGCCGCACCATGGCGCTGCGCACCCAGGGCACGTCCTCGAAGGCCTGGCGCACGGCCTGGAGATCGACCGTGAAGAAGTTGCCCACCAGGCGCGGCCCCACTTCGGCGCGCAGCGTGGCGGCGGTGTTGTGGACCAGCTCGCCCTGCACCACGATGCGGCCGATGGAGAACACCGGCAGCCGCAGCAGCCAGGACCCGCCCGCCGCCAGCACGAACGCGGCACAGCCCACGAACAGGGCCGTGGCGGTCCAGTTCATGAGCTTGACGTCGAGCGGTGCGGGCAGCGTGTGGTTCATGCGGCGGCGCCCTTGGCGGTGGTGGAGGGGCCGGCGGCCTTGCCCTGCGCGCTGTCCAGCGAGGCGCTGGCCAGGATGCGCAGGCACAGCGCCTCGTAGCTCAGGCCCATGGCGCGTGCCGACATGGGCACGAGCGAGTGGCCGGTCATGCCCGGGGAGGTGTTGATCTCCAGCAGGAAGGGCTTGCGGTCGCTGGCGCGGATCATGATGTCGGCGCGCGCCCAGCCGCGGCACTGCAGCGTGCGGAAGGCCTCGACGACCAGGCGCTGGATCTCGCGTTCCTCGTGCTCGGGCAGGCCGCTCGGGCAGTGGTACTGCGTGACGTCGGTGAAGTACTTGTTCTGGTAGTCGTAGTTGCCTTCGGGCGCCACGATGCGGATCACCGGCAGCGCGCGGGCGTCCCCGCCCTGGCCCAGCACGGGGCAGGTGGTTTCCTCGCCCTCGATGAACTCCTCGCACAGCACCTCGGGGTCGTAGCGCGAGGCCAGCAGGTAGGCCTGCTCGCACTGGCCGGGCGAGGTCACCTTGGTCAGCCCCAGCGTGGAGCCTTCGCGTGCGGGCTTGACGATCATGGGCGTGCCCAGGGCCTGCAGGGCCTGCGCCGTCTCGGCGGCGCTGGAGACCAGCCGCCAGTCGGGCGTGGGCAGGCCCTCGAAGCGCCAGATGCGCTTGGTCATGATCTTGTCCATGGCGATGCTGGAGGCCATCACGCCCGGGCCGGTGTAGGGAATGCCCAGCAGTTCCAGCGCGCCCTGCACCGTGCCATCTTCGCCGTGGCGGCCGTGCAGCGCGATGAAGCAGCGCGTGTAGCCGTGGCTCTTGAGTTCCGACAGGTCGGTCTGCGAAGGGTCGAAGGCGTGGGCATCGACCCCGCTGGAGCGCAGGGCCTGCAGCACGCCGCCGCCGGACATCAGCGAGACTTCGCGCTCGGCGGATGTGCCGCCCATCAGCACGGCCACCTTGCCCAGCGCGCGCACGTCGATGGTGGTTTGTTCGTTCTTCTGGCTCATGCCGCCCTCGCCTCCTGCGCTGCCTGCCCGTTGTTTTGCAGCATCGCCACCACCTTGGCGGGCACGCTGCCGATGGAGCCTGCGCCCATGCACATCACCACGTCGCCCGCGCGCACCGTGTCCACGATGCGCTGGGGCAGGTCGGCCACGGCTTCGACGAACACCGGCTCGACCTGGCCGGCCACGCGCACTGCGCGCACCAGCGCCCGGCCGTCGGCGGCCACGATGGGCGCCTCGCCTGCGGCATAGACCTCGGTCAGCAGGGCCGCGTCGGCGCTGCCGATGACCTTCACGAAGTCCTCGAAGCAGTCGCGCGTGCGGCTGTAGCGGTGCGGCTGGAAGGCCAGCACCAGGCGACGGCCGGGGAAGGCGCCGCGCGCGGCAGCCAGCGTGGCGGTCATCTCGACGGGGTGGTGGCCGTAGTCCTCGATCAGCGTGAACTGGCCGCCTTCCTTCGCCGGCAGGTCGCCGTGGCTCTGGAAGCGGCGGCCCACGCCGCGGAAGCCCGCCAGGGCGCGCAGCAGGGCGTCGTCGGGCACGTTCAGCTCGACGGCGACGGCGACTGCCGCCAGGGCGTTGAGCACGTTGTGCTCGCCCGCCAGGTTCAGCACCACGTCGAGGTCGGGCAGCACCACGCCGTTGCGGCGCTGCACGCGGAAATGCATCTGCGCGCCCACGGCCCGCACATCGACCGCGCGCACCTGGGCGTCCTCGCCGAAGCCGTAGCTGGTGATGGGGCAGGTGACCTGCGGCACGATCTCGCGGATGGCCGCGTTGTCGGTGCAGAGGATGGCCGTGCCGTAGAACGGCATGCGGTGCAGGAAGTCCACGAACGCGCCCTTGAGGCGGTTGAAGTCGTGGCCGTAGGTTTCCATGTGGTCCGCGTCGATGTTGGTCACCACCGACATCACGGGCAGCAGGTTGAGGAACGAGGCGTCGGACTCGTCGGCCTCGACCACGATGTAGTCCCCCTGCCCCAGCTTGGCGTTGGCGCCCGCGCTGTTCAGGCGCCCGCCGATCACGAAGGTCGGGTCCAGGCCGGCCTCGGCCAGCACGCTGGTGACCAGGCTGGTGGTGGTGGTCTTGCCGTGCGCGCCGGCGATGGCGATGCCGCGCTTCAGGCGCATCAGCTCGGCCAGCATGAGGGCGCGGGGCACGACGGGGATCTTCTTGTCGCGGGCGGCCAGCACCTCGGGGTTGTCGGCCTGCACGGCAGTGGAGGTGACCACCGCATCGGCGCCGTCGATGTGCGCCGCCGCATGGCCCACGTGGGTGCGGATGCCCAGGCCCGCGAGCCGGCGCAGCGTGGCGCTGTCGGACAGGTCGGAGCCGGAGATCTCGTAGCCCAGGTTGAACAGCACCTCGGCGATGCCGCACATGCCGGCGCCGCCCAGGCCGACGAAATGGATATGGCGGATGGCGTGCTTCATGCGGTCAGCTCCTCGCACGCTTGCACCACGGCTTGGGTGGCTTCTGTCTTTTGCATCTTCTTGGCTTCCAGCGCACGTTTCATCAAGGTCGTGCGCTCTGTATTTTGTAGCATACCGGCCAGCCACCCTGGCGTCAGCTCGCTCTGCTGCACCAGCCAGCCGCCGCCGGCGTCCACGAGGAAGCGGGCATTTGCCGTCTGGTGGTCGTCCACCGCGTGGGGGAAGGGCACGAACAGCGCGGCGGCGCCCACGGCGGCGATCTCGGTGACCGTGCTGGCGCCCGCGCGGCAGATGACCAGGTCGGCTTCGGCGAAGGCGGTGGCCGTGTCGTCGATGAAGGGCGTGAGCGCGGCCTGCACGCCCGCCGCCTCGTAGTTGGCACGCAGCGCGTCGATCTGCGCGGCGCCGCTCTGGTGCGTGACCTGCGGGCGGAACTGCACGGGGATCAGGCCCACCGCCTGGGGCACGATCTCGTTGAGCGCCTTGGCACCCAGGCTGCCGCCCACCACCAGCACGTTCAACGGCCCCGAACGCTGGTCGAAGCGCTCGGCCGGGCCGGCCTGGCGCAGGAAGGCTTCGCGCAGCGGGTTGCCCACCCATCGGCCCTTGCGCAGCACACCGGGGAAGGCAGTGAACACCCGGTCGGCCACGCCGGCCAGCAGCTTGTTGACCAGGCCGGCGACGGAGTTCTGCTCGTGCAGCACCAGCGGCTTGCCGCACAGCACGGCCATCATCCCGCCCGGGAAGGTGACGTAGCCGCCCAGGCCGATGACCACATCGGGCTTCACGCGGCGCAGCACCGCCAGCGACTGCCAGAAGGCGCGCAGCAGCCGCAGCGGCAGCAGGGCCAGCGTGAGCAGGCCCTTGCCGCGCACGCCGGAGAAATCGATGGCTTCGAAGGCGAAGCCGCGCGGCGGCACCAGGCGCGACTCCATGCTGCCGGGCGTGCCCAGCCAGTGCACCGCCCAGCCGCGCGCGCGCAGCTCCTCGGCCACGGCCAGGCCCGGGAAGATGTGGCCGCCGGTGCCGCCGGCCATGACGAGCGCGGTCTTTCCGCTCATACGCGCCCTCCACGCATCGGCGCTGCGCGCTCCGCTGCGCTATCGCGCCGCGAGCACTTATTCTGGTGAAACAAGCTGCTCATACGCGGCCTCCGCGCATGGCGCTTCGCGCCCAGCTGCGCTGGCGCGCAGCACGCAGCATTGTTTTGGCGAAACAAACTGCTCATACGCGGCCTCCGCGCATGAGCAGTTTGTTTTCGTAATCCACCCGCAGTACCACCGCGATGGCGACCAGGTTCATCAGGATGGCCGAGCCGCCGAAGCTCATCAGCGGCAGGGTCAGGCCCTTGGTGGGCAGCGCGCCCAGGTTCACGCCCATGTTGATGAAGGACTGGAAGCCCATCCACATGGCCACGCCCTGCGCCACCAGGCCGGAGAAGACGCGGTCCAGCGCGATGGCCTGGCGGCCGATGTGCATGATGCGGCGGGTGAGCCAGAGGAAGAGCACGATCAGCACCATCACGCCGACCAGGCCGAATTCCTCGCCGATCACGGCCAGCAGGAAGTCGGTGTGGGCCTCGGGCAGCCAGTGCAGCTTCTCTACGCTGCCTCCCAAGCCCACGCCGAAGATCTCGCCCCGGCCGATGGCGATCAGCGAGTGCGAGAGCTGGTAGCCCTTGCCCAGCGCATGCTCTCCGCTGAAGGGGTCGAGGTAGGCGAAGATGCGCTCGCGCCGCCAGGGGCTGGCCATCACCATGACGGCGAAGGCGCCCACCAGCACGGTGGCGATCAGGAAGAACATGCGCGCGTTCACGCCGCCCAGGAACAGGATGCCCATGGCGATCACGGCGATCACCATGAAGGCGCCCATGTCGGGCTCGGCCAGCAGCAGCGCGCCCACCAGGGCCACGGCCACGCCCATGGGCAGCACGGCGCGGAAGAAGCGTTCCTTCACCTCCATCTTGCGCACCATGTAGTCGGACGCATAGATGACCACCGCGAACTTGGCGAGCTCCGACGGCTGGAAGTTCATGATGCCCAGCGACAGCCAGCGCCGCGCGCCGTTGACCACCGTGCCCACGTGCGGGATGAGCACCGCGATCAAGAGGCCGATGGAGCCCACGAACAGCCAGGGCGCGACCCGCTCCCAGGTGGCCATGGAAATCTGGAAGGCCAGCAGCGCCGCTACGAAGCCGATCACCAGCGCCATGGTGTGGCGGATCAGGAAATGCGCCTCGGCGATCTTGCCGAAGCGCGGGTTGTCCTGCATGGCGATGGAGGCCGAATACACCATCACCAGGCCCCAGGCCAGCAGGGCGATGACGACCCAGACCAGCGCCTGGTCGAAGCCCAGCACGCTGGCGGGCGTGGTGGTGGTCTGGCGGTATTCCGTGCCGCCCACGCGCACGGGCAGCACGTCGGCGCCGCCCTGGGGCTGGCCGCCGGCCCAGGCGCGCAGGCGCTGCAGCAGGCCGGGCTGGCGGGAAGCGGAAGCAGCGTAGCCGTTCACAGGCTGCCCTCCAGTTCCTGGCCGGCGTCGTGCGCCAGCGTGCGCACCGCGTCGCAGAAGACGCGGGCGCGGTGCTCGTAGTCCTTGAACATGTCGAAGCTGGCGCAGGCCGGCGACATCAGCACCGCATCGCCGGGCCGGGCCAGGCGGGTGGCGGCCTGCACGGCTTCGGGCAGGCTGGCGGCGCTCTCCATGGCCACGCCCGTGCCCCGCAGCGCGGCGCCGATCTGCGGGCCGTCGCGGCCGATCAGCACCACGGCGCGCGCATGGCGGGCCACGGGTTCGGCCAGCGGGGAGAAGTCCTGCCCCTTGCCCTCGCCGCCCAAGATGACGACCAGCCGCCGGTCGGCGCCCAGGCCGGCCAGCGCGGCCACCGTGGCGCCCACGTTGGTGCCCTTGCTGTCGTCGAAGTATTCGATGTCGCCCACCATGCCGATGGGCTCCACGCGGTGCGGCTCGCCGCGGTATTCGCGCAGGCCGTAGAGCATGGGCGCGAGCGTGCAGCCGGCCGCATGGGCCAGGGCCAGCGCCGCCAGCGCGTTGACGGCGTTGTGCCGGCCGCGGATGCGCAGCGCATCGGCAGGCATCAGCCGCTGGATGTGCAGGTCTTCGGCCGCGGCGGAGCGGGAGCGGCGGGCGGTCTCGTCGGCCTCCTGCGCGCGCACCAGCCAGGCCATGCCGGAGACGACCTCGATGCCGAAATCGCCGGGCCGCCGGGGCATGTCGCCGCCGAAGGTGACGTGGGGGCGCAGCGGGGAGGGCTTGGCCGACCTGGCGCGCGATGCCGCCGGCTTCTTCGCGGGCGCCGCGTCGGCCGCAGGCAGAACCGGGGCGGCAGGCGCCAGCATGGCCATCACCTCGGGGTCGTCGCGGTTGAGCACCATCAGGCCGCCCTGGCCGAAGATGCGCGACTTGGCGCGGGCATAGGAAGACAGGTCGCCGTGCCAGTCCAGGTGGTCCTGGCTGATGTTGAGCACGGTGGCGGCAGTGGGCTCGAAGCCGATGGCGTCGTCCAGCTGGAAGCTGGACAGCTCCAGCGCCCACACCTCGGGCAGCGTGCCGGCGTCGATGTGGCCGGCCAGCGTGTCCAGCAGCGTGGGGCCGATATTGCCCGCCACGGCCACGCTGCGGCCCGCGCAGTCCACCAGCAGACCGGTGAGCGAGGTGACCGTGGTCTTGCCGTTGGTGCCGGTGACGGCCAGCACAGCGGGCGCGTAGCCGTGCGATGCGCGCATTTCGGCCAGCGCCTGGGCATACAGGCTCAATTCGCCCGTCACCCGCACGCCCTCTTCGCCTGCCGCTCTCAATACAGGAGCAAGCGTGGCGGGGCTCAGGCCCGGCGAACGGTAGATGGCGTCCAGGCCCCGGCCCTGCACCAGCCGCTCGTCGAAGGCGCCGGCGATGAAGCGCACCTGGGGCAGCTCGGCCTCCAGCACGGCGCGCTGGGGCGGCGCCTCGCGCGTGTCGGCCACGGTGACCTCGGCCCCGCAGCGCACGCACCAGCGGGCCATGGCCAGGCCCGAAGCGCCCAGGCCCAGGATCAGCACGCGGCGGCCCTGCAGAGCCGCCAGATGCTCGCCGGGGCGGCCTTCGGGCTGGGGAACCCGGGGCTCTGCAGCGGCTGCTTCGGCGGCCTCGCCGGACGGTGCGGCTTCAGTAGCGGCGGCCACATCGGCCGCAGGCGCGCCGGCCTCGGGAGCGGCCACGTCGGCGAAGATGCGGGCGACGAATTCCGCGGCCGACTGCGCTGCGGAGCCGGGCGTATAGGTCTCGCCCACAGGCGCAGCGGGCGCAGCCTCGGCCCCGGCCGCAGGCACGGATGAGGATACGGATGCGGATGCAGCGGCGCCGGCGCTGTGGCCGGCGTCTGCTCCAGGCAGCTCCTGGTCGTCGGGGAGGGGTTGCGGATCGTGCGGGTTCATCGCAGTTTCAGCGTGGACAGGCTGAGCAGGCACAGCAGCAGCGTGATGATCCAGAAGCGCACGACCACCTGCGTTTCGGTCCAGCCGCTCTTCTCGAAATGGTGGTGCAGCGGCGCCATCTTGAGCAGCCGGCGGCCGGTGCCGTAGCGGCGCTTGGTGAACTTGAACCAGGACACCTGCAGCATCACCGACAGGGCCTCGACCACGAAGATGCCGCCCATGACGGCCAGCACGATCTCCTGGCGCACGATCACCGCGACCGTGCCCAGGGCCGCGCCCAGCGCCAGCGCGCCCACGTCGCCCATGAAGACCTGCGCCGGATTGGCGTTGAACCAGAGGAAGGCCAGGCCCGCGCCGGCCATGGCCGAGCAGAACACCAGCAGCTCGCCCGCGCCCGCGATGTGCGGGAACAGCAGATATTTGGAGAACACCACGTTGCCCGCCACGTAGGCGAAGAGGCCCAGCGTGGCGCCCACCAGCACCACCGGCATGATGGCCAGGCCGTCCAGCCCGTCGGTCAGGTTGACGGCATTGCTCGCGCCGACGATGACCAGATAGGTCAGGATGACGAAGCCCAGCACGCCGAGCGGATAGGTCACTTCCTTGAAGAAGGGCACCAGCAGCCCGGCCTTCGGAGGCAGGCTGAGCGAGAAGCCGGACTGCACCCAGGCCAGGAACAGCTCGAACACCCGGGCGTTGGAGTTCTCCGAGATGCTGAACACCAGATAGAGCGCGGCCACCAGGCCGATGACGGACTGCCAGAAGTATTTCTCGCGCGAGCGCATGCCCTCCGGGTCCTTGTTGACGACCTTGCGCCAGTCGTCCACCCAGCCGATGGCGCCGAAGCCCAGCATCACGGCCAGCACGATCCAGACGAAGCGGTTGGACAGGTCCGCCCAGAGCAGCGTGGACAGGGTGATGGAGCCCAGGATGAGCACGCCGCCCATGGTGGGCGTGCCGCTCTTGGCCAGATGCGACTGCATGGCGTAGCCGCGGATCGGCTGGCCAATCTTCAGCGCCGTCAGCATGCGGATCACCTTGGGGCCCGCGACCAGGCCGATGAGCAGGGCCGTCACCGCCGCCATCACGGCGCGGAAGGTGAGGTACTGGAACACCCGGAAGGAACTGAGTTCGGGGCTGCCGGTCCCGTGCAGCCATTGCGCCAGCAGTATCAGCATGCGGACACCTCCCGCGCCGGGCCGCGGCCCGCTTGTTCCTGTGCGTCGGCTTCCAGCACCTGCACCACTTGCTCCATCTTCATGAACCGGGATCCCTTCACCAGCACGCTGCCCACCGCGGGCAGCGCCTCGCGCACCGCTGCCTGCAGCGATGCCATGTCGTCGAAATGCCGCGCCGCCGGGCCGAAGGCCGCCGCGGCATGCGTGCTCTGCGCGCCCAGGGCATAGAGCTGCTCGATGCCGCCCTGGCGCGCCTGCTCCCCCGCCTCCGCATGGAAGCGGGGCCCCTCGTTCCCGACCTCGCCCATGTCGCCCAGCACCAGCAGGCGCGGGCCGGGCAGCTCGGCCAGCACGTCGATGGCGGCCTGCATGGAGTCCGGGTTGGCGTTGTAGGTGTCGTCCACCACGGTCAGGCTGCGTGCGCCCTGGGCCAGCGCGAAGGCGCGCGAGCGGCCCTTGACCGGCTCGAACGCGGCCAGCCCCTGGGCGATGGCCGCGAGCGGCACGCCGGCCGCGACGGCGCAGGCCGTCACGGCCAGCGCGTTGACCACGTTGTGGCGGCCCGCGATGTGCAGCGTGGCGGCGAAGCTGCCGGCCGGCGTGGCGATGCGGACCTGCCAGGCCCCGCCCTGCCAGTCGGCGGCGATGCAGTGCACCTCGCCGCCCGCTTCGGGCGCAGCGCTGAAGGTGATGCAGCGGCGGCCGGCCGCCAGCCCGCGCCAGAGCGGCGTGTAGGCATCGCCCGCCGGGAACACGGCCACGCCGTCCGGCGGCAGCGCGGACAGCACCGAGCCGTTCTCGCGTGCCACGGCTTCCACCGTATGCATGAATTCGAGGTGCTCGCGCTGCGCGTTGTTGACCAGCGCCACCGTGGGTCGGGCCAGGTCCGCCAGATAGGCGATCTCGCCCGGATGGTTCATGCCCATCTCGATCACGGCGGCGCGGTGCGCGGCGGTGAGGCGCAGCAGCATCAGCGGCACGCCGATGTCGTTGTTGAAGTTGCCCTGGGTGGCGAAGGCGGCATCCCCCTGCCAGGCGCGCAGCACGGCGGCGCACATCTGGGTGACGGTGGTCTTGCCGTTGCTGCCGGTCACGCCGATCAGCGGCAGGGCGAACTGCGCGCGCCAGCCGGCCGCCAGCGCGCCCAGGGCCTTGAGCGTGTCGGGCACTTCGATGCCGGCCAGGCCTGCGGCCTCCAGCCCGCCGTGCGCCAGCGCGGCGGCGGCACCCGCGGCGCGCGCATCGGCCAGGAAGGCGTTGGCATCGAAGCGCTCGCCCTTGAGCGCGACGAACAGGTCGCCCGCGGCCAGCGTGCGCGTGTCGGTATGCACGCGCGACAGCGGCGTGGCACCGTCGCCGACCAGGCGCGCGCCGGGTACGCGGCCGGCCAGCAGCGCATGGGCCTGCTGCAGGGTGAGCATGGGAGCTTGCCGGTCGTTCATGCGGCGCTCCCAGAACGCCGGGCCAGGGCGGCGCGGGCATGTTCCATGTCGGAGAACGGGCGGCGCTCGCCGGCCGTCTCCTGGTAGTCCTCGTGGCCCTTGCCGGCGATCAGCACCACGTCTTCGGGAGCAGCATCGCGCAGCGCCAGCGCGATGGCGGCGGCGCGGTCGGGTTCGGCCTGCACGGTCAGGCCGGCGACGCAGCCCTGCAGGATCTGGTGGATGATCCCGGCCGGATCTTCGCCGCGGGGGTTGTCGCTGGTGACCAGCACGCGGTCGGCCCGCTGCTGCGCGGCGGCGCCCATCAGCGGACGCTTGGCCGCATCGCGGTTGCCGCCGCAGCCGAACACGCACCACAGGCGCCCGCCGCGCGCCTGGGCCACGGGCCGCAGGGCCAGCAGCGCCTGGTCGAGCGCGTCGGGCGTGTGGGCGTAGTCCACGGCCACCAGCGGCTGGCCGGGCTGGCTGATCTGCTGCATGCGGCCGGGCACGGGCGTGAGCTGGGCGCAGGCGTAGAGCGCATGCTCCAGCGGCACGCCGATGGCGCGCATCGCCGCGATCACGCCCAGCAGGTTGGAGACGTTGTAGAGCCCGATCAGCCGGGTCTGCAGCACGTGGGCATGGGCGCCTTCGGCCACGGTGAAGGCCAGGCCCTCGTCGCCATGGACGATGTCGCGCGCCTGCAGCCGGGCCGGGCCGCGCAGGGAGATGCTCCAGAGATCCAGCGGACGCTCGGACAGCGTGGCGTGCAGTTCGGCGCCGCGCAGGTCGTCGATGTTGACCACCGCGGCCTGCAGGCCGGGCGCGTCGAAGAGCATGGCCTTGGCCTGCCAGTAGGCGGCCATGGTGGAGTGGTAGTCCAGATGGTCCTGGGTGAAGTTGGTGAAGAGCGCCACGCGCACGCGGGTGCCGGCCAGCCGGTGCTCGGCCAGGCCGATGGACGAGGCCTCGATGGCGCAGGCCGTATGGCCCGCGTCGGCGAAACGCTGGAACACGCGCTGCAGCCGCACCGGGTCGGGCGTGGTCATGCCCGTGGTCTCCAGCATGGGCGGCCGGCCCGCGCCCAGGGTGCCCACCACCGCGCAGCCGCCGGGTACGCCGAGCCGCTCGCGGTCGAGCACGTTGAGCGCCTCGGCCAACCACCAGGCGGTGCTGGTCTTGCCGTTGGTGCCGGTCACGGCCAGCACGTCCAGCCGGTGGGTGGGCAGGCCGAACCATTCGGTGGCGATCAGGCCCAGCGCCGCCTTCAGGCCGCGCAGCGCGGCGACCTGCGGAACCTCGAAGCCGAAGCGCTCGATGCCCTCCTGCTCCACCAGGCAGGCCGTGGCGCCGCGCGCCAGCGCCTCGCCCACATGGGCGCGGCCGTCGGTGGCGGCGCCGGGCCAGGCGACGAAACCGTCGCCGGGCATGACCAGGCGGCTGTCGGTCTGCAGCGTGCCGGTGACGCGGTCGCGCAGCCAGAGCACCACGTCCTGCACCGAGGCGAGGGAGAGGGCGGCCTGGGTCATAGCGGCTCCTTCACGGTATCGGCGACGATCTGGGGCTTGACCGCCATGTCGGGCTGCACACCCATCATGCGCAGGGTCTGCTGCACCACCACGCTGAACACGGGCGCGGCCACGGCGCCGCCGTAGAACACGCCGTCGCTGGGCTCGTCGATCATCACGGCCACGATGATGCGGGGCTTGTCGATGGGCGCGAGGCCGGTGAACCAGCCGCGGTACTTGCCGGCTGCATAGTGCTTGCCCACCTGCTTGCGGGCCGTGCCGGACTTGCCGCCCACCGAGTAGCCCACGGTCTGCGCCTGCTGGCCCGTGCCGCCCGGACCGGCGGCCATCTGCAGCATCTTGCGGATCTGCGCGGCCGTGCGCTCGGAGAAGACCGGCACGCCGACGGCGGGCTGGTCGTTCTTCAGGATGGTGGCGGGAATGATCTTGCCGTCGTTGGCGAACACGGTATAGGAACGCGCCATCTGCAGCAGACTGGCCGAGAGGCCGTAGCCGTAGGACATGGTGGCCTGCTCGATCGGCCGCCAGGTCTTGTAGGGGCGCAGGCGCCCGGTCACCACGCCGGGGAAGTGGATCTGCGGCTTCTGGCCGAAGCCGGCGGCGCTGAAGGTTTCCCACATCTCCTTGGCCGGCAGCGTCATCGCGATCTTGGTCGTGCCCACGTTGCTGGACTTCTGGATCACGCCTTCCACGGTCAGCACGCCGTGGTTGCTGGTGTCGGAGATGGTGGAGCCGGTGACGGTGACGCGGCCGGGGTTGGTGTCGATGATGGTGTCGGGCCGCACGCGGCCGGTCTCCAGCGCCAGGCCGATGGTGAAGGGCTTCATGGTCGAGCCGGGCTCGAACACGTCGGTGATGGCGCGGTTGCGCAGCTGCTCGCCGGTGAGGTTCTGGCGCTTGTCGGGCACGTAGCTGGGGTAGTTGGCCAGCGCCAGCAATTCGCCCGTGTGCGCGTCGATCACCACCACGCTGCCGGCCTTGGCCTTGTGCAGCGCCACCTGGTCGCGCAGCTTCTGGTAGGCGAAGAACTGCACCTTGCTGTCGATGGACAGCTGCACGTCCTGGCCGTCCACGGGCGGCACGTCGGCGCCGACCCCTTCGACCACGCGGCCCAGGCGGTCCTTGATGACGCGGCGCGAGCCAGCCTTGCCGCCCAGCTCCTTGTTGAACGCCAGCTCGATGCCTTCCTGGCCCTGGTCTTCCACGTTGGTGAAGCCCACGACGTGCGCTGCGGCCTCGCCCTCGGGGTACTGGCGCTTGTACTCCTTGCGCAGGTAGATGCCCTTGATGTTCAGCGCGGTGATCTGCTGGCCCACCTCCCAGTCGAGCTGGCGCTTGATCCAGACGAAGGTCTTGTCCTCGTCGGCCAGCTTGGCCTGCAGCGCGGACTGCGGCATCTCCAGCAGCTTGGCCAGTTGGCGCAGCTTGGCCTTGACCTCGGGGTCGTCCTGCTCCACGTCTTCGGGAATGGCCCAGATGCTGGCGGCCGGCACGCTGGAGGCGAGGATCAGGCCGTTGCGGTCGAGGATGCGGCCCCGGTTGGCCGGCAGTTCCAGCGTGCGGGCGAAGCGCACCTCTCCCTGGCGCTGGAAGAAGGCGTTGTCGAACACCTGCACGTAGGCGGCGCGGGCGGCCAGGCCCACGAAGCCCAAGGCCACCAGGGCGACGATGAACTTGCTGCGCCAGAGCGGCGTGCGCGACGCCAGCAGCGGGCTGGAGGTGTAGTTGACGCTGCGGCTGTTCCTCATGGACGCCTCCCGCTCGCGCTCTGCGCGGAGGCTGCCGGCTCGGGCGCAGCCACAGGCGGCACGATGGCGCCGCTGTCGGTCACGTACTGGGTGATCGCGGGCGTGGCCGTGCGCATCTGCAGACGGTCGCGCGCGAGCTTCTCGATGCGCAGCGGCGTGGCCTGGGCGCGCTTTTCGACCTGCAGGCGCTGGTGCTCGGTCTCCAGCCGGCGCGATTCGGCCACCGCGCGGTCGAGCTCGGTGAACAGCAGGCGCGACTCGTACTGCGTGCGCACCACGAACATCGCGCTGACCATCACCGCCAGCAGCAGCACCAGGTTGAGCCGCGTCATGCCGGGACTTCCGTTCGCTCGGCCACCCGCATCACGGCGCTGCGCGCTCGCGGGTTGGCGGCCACCTCGGCGGCGCCGGGCTTGATGCGGTCCAGCGCTGCCAGGCGCATGGGCTGCGGCGCCGCGAACGGCGCACGGCGGTCATAGACCTCCTTGGAATGCTGGGCGATGAACTGCTTGACGATGCGGTCTTCGAGCGAATGGAAGCTGATGACCACCAGCCGCCCGCCCGGCGCCAGCACGCGCAGGCTGGCCTCTAGCGCCTGCTGCAGTTCCTCCAGCTCGGCATTGATGAAAATCCGAAGAGCCTGGAAGGTGCGTGTTGCAGGGTTCTGGCCTTGTTCGCGGGTGCGGACCGCACCAGCCACGAGCTCGGCCAGCTCGGCAGTGCTGCCGATGGGGCCGCGTTCCTGCCGGCGAGCAACAATCGCCTTTGCAATGGGGCCAGCAAACCGCTCTTCGCCGTATTCACGTATCACCTCCGCAATCTGCCCGACTTCGGCATCGGCGAGCCACTCGGCCACGCTCTGGCCGCGCGTGGTGTCCATGCGCATGTCCAGCGGGCCGTCGAAACGGAAACTGAAGCCCCGCGCGGGGCTGTCGATCTGAGGCGAGCTGACGCCCAGGTCCAGCAGCACGCCGGCGGCGCTCGCCGGAGGCAGTTCGCCGAGATGGCGAAAACCCTCGTGCCGAATGGAAAAACGCGCATCGGTGATGCGCGCTGCCTCGGCTATGGCTTCGGGGTCCTTGTCGAACGCCAGCAGGCGCCCCCCCGGCCCGAGCCGCAGCAATATGCGGCGCGAATGCCCTCCGCGTCCGAAGGTCCCGTCGATGAAGGTGCCGGCCGCCGGCTCGCCGGCCGCGCCCAGCAGGGCATCGACCGCTTCGTCCAGCAGTACGGTGGTGTGTTGCAGCAAGGTGGATTGCACCGTCGGACCTAGAAAGAGAAGTCCTGGAAGACTTCGGGCATGGCGGCCTGCATGGCTTCGGCTTCCTTGGCCTCGTAGGTGGCCTTGTCCCAGAGCTCGAAGTGGTTGCCCATGCCCAGCAGCATGGTGTCGCGCGTGATGCCGGCAGCCTGGCGCAGCTCGGGCGACACCAGCACGCGGCCCGTGCCGTCCATTTCGACGTCCTGCGCATTGCCCAGGAAGATGCGCTTCCACCACTGGGCCGACATGGGCAGCTCGGCGATGCGTTCGCGGAATTTTTCCCATTCGGGGCGCGGGAACACCATCAGGCAGCCGTGCGGGTGCTTGGTGATGGTGAGCTGGCCGCCAGCCGTCGCCGAGAGGACGTCACGATGCCGGGTCGGCACAGACAGCCGCCCCTTGGCATCGAGACTCAGCGATGACGCCCCTTGAAACACGAATGGAACCCCAGGTTGGTGGCGACCTTTTCGACCCCGGAATGGAGCAAAAAGGCACTTCTCACCACTTAATTGCACTTTTTCCCACTGTAGCAGGAAAAGCACACCATTCAAGGGGGGTTACATAAAACTTTGCAATGAAATCAAGGACTTAGAAGCGAATTCCAAAGGCGGAATCCGCTGAAAATCCTTATCGTGCAAGCACTTAGGTGGTGGTATGCAAGTGCAACCTGAAGCTGCCGGGGCTGTGGCCCCATACGACTACAAGATGTATCGGGACAGGTCCTCGTCCTGGCTCAGGGACTCGAGCCGCGCATCGACATAGGCAGCATCAATCGACACCTGCTGGCCCGATAGCCGTGCCGCGTCGAAGCTCACCTCGTCCAGCAGGCGCTCCATCACCGTGGACAGGCGCCGCGCGCCGATGTTCTCTGTGCGCTCGTTGACCTCGAAGGCGATGCGGGCCAGCCGGGTGATGCCTTCGGGCGTGAATTCCAGCGTCACGCCCTCGGTGGCCAGCAGCGCCTGGTACTGCTTGACCAGCGAGGCATGGGTGTTCGTGAGGATGGCCTCGAAGTCCTGCACCGACAGCGACTCCAGCTCCACCCGGATCGGGAAGCGCCCCTGCAGCTCGGGGATCAGGTCGCTGGGCTTGGACAGGTGGAAGGCGCCCGAGGCGATGAAGAGGATGTGGTCGGTCTTGACCATGCCGTACTTGGTGGACACCGTCGTGCCCTCCACCAGGGGCAGCAGGTCGCGCTGCACGCCCTGGCGCGACACGTCGGAACCGCTCGTCTCCTGGCGGGTGGCGACCTTGTCGATCTCGTCCAGGAAGACGATGCCGTTCTGCTCGGCGTTCTGCAGGGCGCGGGTCTTGACGTCCTCCTCGTTGACCAGCTTGGCGGCCTCCTCGTCGGTCAGTTGCTTGAGCGCATCGCCGATCTTGAGGCGGCGCGTCTTGCGGCGCTCCTGGCCCATCTGGCTGAACATGCCGCGCAACTGCTCGGCCATCTCCGCCATGCCCTGCGGGCCCATGATCTCCAGCTGCGGGCGGGCGTCGGCCAGCTCGATCTCGATCTCCTTGTCGTTCAGCTGCCCCTCGCGCAGCTTCTTGCGGAAGACCTGGCGCGCCGTGCTGTCGGCGGGCGGCACGTCGCCGGCCGTGCGGGCCGCCGGCACCAGCACGTCGAGGATGCGGTCTTCCGCGGCGTCTTCGGCGCGGGCGCGCAGGCCCTTCATGTCGGCCTCGCGCGTCTGCTTGACGGCGATCTCCACCAGGTCGCGGATGATGGAATCGACGTCCTTGCCCACGTAGCCCACCTCGGTGAACTTGGTGGCCTCGACCTTGATGAAGGGCGCATCGGCCAGCCGCGCCAGGCGCCGGGCGATCTCGGTCTTGCCCACGCCGGTGGGGCCGATCATGAGGATGTTCTTGGGCGTGATCTCCTGGCGCAGCCCGCCTTCCACCTGCTGGCGGCGCCAGCGGTTGCGCAGAGCGATGGCCACGGCGCGCTTGGCGCCGTGCTGGCCCACGATGTGGCGGTCGAGTTCGGAGACGATTTCCTGGGGGGTCATGGAGGACATGTGCGGTGCCTGCCTTTGCAGTTCAAAGCCAAAAAGGCCGCCTGCGCAAGATCCATCTGCGCAGGAAGCTACCAAATCAATAGCAAATCGAGAGGTGATGCAGCCCGGGGGCCGCGCTCACAGCGTCTCGATGGTGTGGTTCATGTTGGTGTAGATGCAGAGCTCGCCGGCGATCTGCAGCGACTTCCTCACCACCTCTTCGGCGGACAGCTCGGTGTGGTTCAGCAGCGCCTTGGCAGCCGAATGCGCATAGGCGCCGCCCGAGCCGATGGCGACGATGCCCTGCTCGGGCTCCAGCACGTCGCCGTTGCCGGTGATGATGAGCGAGGCGCTCTCGTCGGCCACGGCCAGCATGGCTTCCAGGCGGCGCAGCACGCGGTCGGTGCGCCAGTCCTTGGTCAGCTCGATGGCAGCGCGGGTCAGGTGGCCCTGATGCTTTTCCAGCTTGGCCTCGAAGCGCTCGAAGAGGGTGAACGCATCCGCCGTGGCGCCGGCGAAGCCCGCCAGCACCTTGCCGTGGTAGAGCTTGCGCACCTTGCGCGCCGTGCCCTTGACCACGATGTTGCCCAGGGTGACCTGGCCGTCGCCGCCGATGGCGACCTGTATGCCGTCCGCCGTCTGGCGGCGGACGCTGAGGATGGTGGTGCCGTGAAACTGTTCCATAGCGCCCGCAGATGGGGGCTGCGCCGGGCTTTGCAAGCGCGCCGGGGGCGGCGGCGGGCGGAGCCTCAGTTCGTGCGCGGCACGATGCGGGCGTGCTCGCCGATGCCGACCACGTTGAAGAACACCGCCACCAGGCGCGGCAGCTGCACGAAATGCACCAGGCCGCCCTGCGCCTGCTGCTCGGCGGACCAGTTCAGCACCGAGCCGGCAGCGGCGAAATCCATGCGGATCAGGCGATCGCAGGCCACCACCAGCGGTCCGGTGCCGGCGGCCAGCGCCAGCGGCTCCAGCAGCGGCGCGGCGTCACCCTCCACCACGCCGGCCAGGCGCGCCTGACTGTCGGCTTGCGACGGCAGGAACGAAGACTCGGCGCCAAAGCCCGTGTGCGGATCGCCCGCCATGTCTTCCAGCGCCGCCCAGTCGGTGGCACCGCCACCGCCGCTGCACACGCACAGCGGCGGAGCCCAGGACGGGGGCGAGACCTCGTAGGTCACGCAGTAGTCCAGCGCCACCAGCTCGAACTCATCCAGCCGGCCCAGCAGGCGCAGCGCCGCCAGGCGCAGCCGCCAGCCCTGCGGCGGGGCGCTGCTGTCGCCGGAGGGCGTGCCCGCCTGCAGCACGTCGAGCAGGGCCTCCACGCCATGGAAGGCCAGATGCGCATCGCGCTGCTCGGCCCACTGGGTGAAGAGGTCGGCGAGCGCGGGCACCGCTGCGGCGTCGATGCGCTGCAGGCGCGTCCAGGTCAGATCCCAGGGTGCTGCAGCGCGCTGCGTGGAGGCTTTCAGCGCCGCCACCGATTGCGGAGCCAGGTCCGCGGGAGCGGTCCACTTGAATTCTCGCGCGGGCATGGCAGGCGCCGACCCTGGCGGCTCGGGCGGCATGCCCGCCAGCTCGGGCAGCGAGAACCAGAGCGGCGCGGACCGGCCGAACCGGCCGGCGAATTCGATGGCCAGCGCCTCGAAAGGCTCCTGCTGGCCGGTGGCGCGGTACAGGTCGAAGAGCGCCAGCCAGACCTCCTGCGGCGCGGCGTGCTCCGCCTGCGCCTGCTGCGCCAGCAGCTCGCGCAGCGCGGCTTCCGCGCCGGCCGCATCGCCGCTGGCGAAACGGATGGCCGCCTCTTCCAGATCGGGGTCGTGCCGGAAGGCCGCAGGAGCGCCGGACGCGGCGGCAGACGGGGGCAGCGCAGTGGCCGGCGCCGCGCCTGCGCCTTCCGGCCGGACCGCGGGCCGGACGGCCCAGTTGCGCCACTGCGCAAGCTCGTCCTGCCCGTGCGCTCGCAGGTCCAGGTCCTGGGACGGCAATTGAAGGGGGGTGGTGGGCGCGAAGGCGCGGGCCTGGCGCGCCTCTTCTTCGGAGGGCGATGCGGACGGCGCCGGCGCCGCAGCGGCGATCGGCGCCTGGCGGCTGCGCCACCACTGCTGGGACATCTGCTCCTCGATCTCGTCGATCTTGCGGATCGTTCCGGCGCGGTCGTCCGGCGACGAGGCTCCGAAGCCGCTTTCGATCTCCAGGAACGAGGGCCGCACGGCGGAGTCGTCGATGCGCTGGGCCTGTAGCGCGCCGCGCTGGCGCAACTGGCGCAGCTGATCGAATTCGCGGCGCCGCACGAAGTCGTTGCGGCGCTTGCGCTCGATCATGTCCTTGAGCATCTGCCGGGTCTGCAGGCTGTCGCGGTCGTCCTCGGCCGCTTCGTCCTCGGAGCCGCGGCCTGTCGGGTTGCGCACGAAGCGCACCACCTTGGACAGCAGTCCCCGGGAGGGTTCGTCCTTGCTCATGGTCGATGTCGCAATGCTTCAGCCTGGTCGCGGGCCTGGCAGCGATGCGGTCCGGCGCGGCTCAGTCGCCGAACATCTTCTGCTTGAGCTCGCGGCGCTGCTGGGCTTCCAGCGACAGCGTGGCGGTGGGGCGCGCCAGCAGGCGGCCGACGCCGATGGGCTCGCCGGTCTCGTCGCAGTAGCCGTAGTCGCCGGCGTCGATGCGGGCGATGGACTGCTCGATCTTCTTGAGCAGCTTGCGCTCGCGGTCACGCGTGCGCAATTCGAGCGCGTGCTCTTCCTCGATGGTGGCGCGGTCGGCCGGATCTGGAACGACCACGGTGTCTTCGCGCAGGTGCTCGGTGGTTTCGCCGGCGCTGTTGTGGATGTCCTGCTTGAGCTGAACCAGCTTGTGGCGGAAGAACGCCATCTGCTTTTCGTTCATGTACTCGCTTTCGGGCATGGACAGCACTTCGGCGTCGGTCAGCTCTTCGGCCGCCTTGTTCTTCCAGTTGTTGGCCAGCTTGGGATCTTTCTTGGCGGCCGCCACGGGGGATTGGGCTTGCAGGGTGGTAG
The DNA here is from genome assembly GCA_913774625.1 of uncultured Acidovorax sp. Taxonomy (GTDB): domain Bacteria; phylum Pseudomonadota; class Gammaproteobacteria; order Burkholderiales; family Burkholderiaceae_C; genus Paracidovorax. The sequence continues at coordinate 160,526 of CAJYHL010000010.1, read as the reverse complement.
GCATGTTAGGTATGAGCTGGCTGAGGCGTTGTGAGGGCCGCCGAGGTTTCCAGGGATGGTACGGGCAATCGCTGCGGACAGATAGCGCCGGCGCCGGCCACATTCCGAAATACCGGCCTGCGGACCTGGAAGGGTTGCAGCACCGGCTTCGGAGGGGCACCTTGCCTGCCGCCTTCCTGTCCATTCGCTCTGGGCTGTTCCCGGGCGGCTCGCGCCTGCCGCGGGGCGGGGGTGGCGGACCGTCGTGGGTTTTGCCGGGGCGCGATTGTATCGACCTGCGCCCGAAGGGAAACCCCCTGCGGCGCGGCGGGGGAAATATAAGGCGTTCTCCTACGGAAATAAGACGCTTTCCCAAGGAAATCGCCTGCTACCGCCCCCGCTGCTGACAAGCTTTGACAAAGCAAAGGCGGCCGCAGATCAGGCCAGGCACTGCTCCAGGCCCTGCATGAAGATGTCCTTGGGCAGGTCGATGCCGATGAACACCATCTTGCTCATGCGCTTCTCGCCCTCGGTCCATTGCGGCCCCAGGTCGCTGCCCATGAGCTGATGCACGCCCTGGAAGATCACCTTGCGCTCGGTGCCCTTCATGTCCAGCACGCCCTTGTAGCGCAGCATGCGCGGGCCGTAGATGTTGACGATGGCGCCCAGGAAGTCTTCCAGCTTGGCGGGATCGAAGGGGCGCTCGGCGCGATAGACGAAGCTCTTGACGTCGTCGTCCTGGTGATGGTGGTGGCCGTGGCCGCCGTGCTGGTGCGAAGGATGGCTGCAGTGCTCTCCATGCTCGTGGTCGTGGTCGTGGTCGTGGTCATGGCCGTGGTGGCCATGGTCGTGATCGTGGTCGTCCTCTTCCTTGAGGAAGTCCGGGTCGATGTCGAGCTTGGCGTTCAGGTTGAAGCCGCGCAGGTCCAGCACCTCGGCGATGGACACCTCGCCGAAATGCACGGCCTTGATCGGCGCGCGCGGGTTCATGTGCTTGAGGCGGTGGATCAGCGCATCGGTTTCCCCGGCCTCCACCAGGTCGGTCTTGGACAGGAAGATCTGGTCGGCGAAGCCCACCTGGCGGCGCGCCTCCTGGCGGTCGTTGAGCTGCTGCGCCGCGTGCTTGGCATCCACCAGGGTGATGATGGAGTCGATCAGGTAGGACTCGGCGATCTCCTCGTCCATGAAGAAGGTCTGCGCCACCGGGCCGGGGTCGGCCACGCCGGTGGTCTCGATCACGATGCGGTCGAAGGCCAGTTCGCCCTTGCGGCGCCTGGCGGCCAGGTCCTGCAGGGTCGCGCGCAGATCCTCGCGGATGGTGCAGCAGATGCAGCCGTTGCTCATCTGCACGATCTGCTCCTTCGAGTCCGTCACCAGGATGTCGTTGTCGATGTTCTCCTCGCCGAATTCGTTCTCGATGACGGCGATCTTCTGGCCGTGGGCCTCGGTCAGCACGCGCTTGAGCAGCGTGGTCTTGCCTGAGCCGAGAAAGCCGGTGAGGATGGTGACGGGGATGAGGGACATGTTCGGCAACGCTTTCGATCTAAGGGAAGGGTTCGGAGGCTGCGGCACACTGCGGTGGCACGCCTTGCAAAAGTTTAGCGACGCTGTCAAGCCCCAGTAGCACCATGGACGCATGATTCAACGCTTCTTCACCCTACGGTACTTGACTACATAGTCGAATACTTCATTGACTTTCATCGACCGACCGATTCCCACTCAAGCACGGCCATGGATTTTCAATTGACTGCCGACCTTCTGGACTCCCTCGGCATTGCGCTGTGCATCTTCGACGGCCAGGAACGCACGGTGCTCTGGAACGCCTCCTTCCTGCGGCTGTTTCCCGAGCACGAGGGTCATGTGCGTGCCGGCGAGCCCTACACGGACAACCTGCGGCGCTTCTACCTCGGCAGGCTGGCGCCCGAGGACCTGCCCTACATCGACCGCTTCATTGCCGACGGCCTGCAGCGCTTCCGTTCGCAGACCCAGCCCTTCGTCTTTCTGCACCAGGGCCGGTGGCTGCGCGTGGCCGCCGCGCCGCGCCCGGGTGGCGGCCAGGTCCGCATCTGGCTGCAGGTGGCGGCGGCCGACGACGCGAAGGACCTGCGCATCGAGATGCCGAGCTCCGGCGATGTGGGCCTGCCGCCGCTCTCCGACACCCAGCAGATGCTGGAAGACATGGGCGAGGCGGCCACCGTGATGGACGGCGAAGGCCGCATCCTCCTGGCCAATGACCGCTTCCTGGCGCTGTACGGCCTGCCGTCGAGGAGCGCCCTGCACGGCAGCACCTATGCGCAGATCGTGCAGCGGCTCTGGGACACGGCCCCGGACCCCCAGGAGCGCCTGCAGCACCGGGAGAACCTGGCCGCTGCGCTGCGCGACGCCGCCCTGTTCGCGGGCGCCCCGTTCGAGCTGCCCCTGCCCGGCCACCGCTGGCTGCGCGTGGCCATGAACCGCAGCGCAGGCGGGCAGAGCTACGCGCTGCACACCGACATCTCCGGCATCAAGCGCAACGAAAGCGAGCTGCGCGCCAGCGAGCAGCAGCTGCGCGTGCTGGCCGAGCAGCTGCGCAGCGAGACCCAGCGCGACATGCTCACCGGCCTGCTCAACCGCCGCAGCCTGCACACGCTGCTGAACGAGCTGTGCAGCCAGCCGGGCCCCCATGCGCTGCTGTTCATCGACCTGGACGGCTTCAAGGCGGTGAACGACCAGGCCGGCCATGCGGCGGGCGACCAGGTGCTGCGGCGGGCGGCCTTGCGGCTGGCGAAGTGCGTACGGCAGGGCGACACGCTGGTGCGGCTGGGGGGCGACGAATTCGTGGTGGCGCTGCCCCATTGCGGGGAGGCGCCGGCCCAGCAGGTGGCCAGGCACATCATCGCGGCGCTCTACGACAAGCCCTTCGCCCTGGAAGGGGGCCACAGCTTCCGCATCGGCGCCAGCATCGGGGTGCGCCTTTTCGGCGGCGCGGACGAGCCGGCCGAAGCGCTGCTGGCCGACGCGGACGCCGCCTGCTATGCCGCCAAGCGCGCCGGCCGGGGCCGCGTCGAGATGGCCGCCCCGCCTGCCGGGGGCCGGCGCTGAAGGCCGGTCAGCCCTTGCGCATGACGGCCAGCCCCTTGAGGTATTCGCCCTCGGGGAATTCCAGCGTCATGGGGTGGTCGGGCGCGCCGGCCAGGCGCTCCAGGATGTAGCCGTCCACGCCGGCATCGGCTCCGGCCGAGGCGACGATCTTGTGGAACAGGTCGGCGCTGATGCCGCCCGAGCACGAGAAGGTGAACAGCATGCCGCCCGGCTCCAGCAGCTGCAGCGCCAGGCGGTTGATGTCCTTGTAGGCACGCGCGGCCCGCTCGGCATGCACGGCGGTGGGCGCGAACTTGGGCGGATCGAGCACGATGGCGTCGAAGGTCCTCCCCTCCTTCAGGAACTGCCGCAGCGAAGCATTCACGTCGGCATCGAGGAAGTCGGCGCGCGCGGCATCGAAGCCGTTGAGCGCGACATGGGCGCGGGCCCGCTCCAGCGCCGGGCCCGAGGAATCGATGGAGGTGACGTGACCCGCTCCGCCCGCCAGCGCCGCCACCGAGAAGCCGCCCGTGTAGCAAAAGCAGTTCAGCACGCGCTGCGAGCCCAGGCGGCGCACGGTCTCGAAGAAGCGCTGGCGGCTGTCGCGCTGGTCCAGGTAGAAGCCGGTCTTGTGCCCTTCGGCGATGTTGAGCGTGAGCTGCCAGCCGTGCTCGCGCAGCGAGCGCTCCACCGGCACCGGCGTTCCGTCCGCCTGCTGGCCGCCGCGCAGCCAGCCGGTGGCGGGCTGCAGGCCCTCCAGCTGGCGTACGCTGGCGTCGGAGCGTTCGTAGAGGTGCTGCGCGCCCGTGGCCTGCAGGAGCGCGTCGGCGATCACGCCCTTCCAGCGTTCCGTGCCGGCGCTGGTGAACTGCGCCACCAGCACGGCATCCGCGCCGTCGCCGTAGCGGTCCACGATCAGGCCCGGCAGGCCGTCGGATTCGCCATGCACCAGGCGCACGCCGTCGCTTTCGATGGCGAAGCGGCTGCGGGCCCGGATGGCTGCTGCGCAGGCCGCCGAGAAGAACGGCGCATCGATGCGCTGCTTCTCGTCGAAGCTCCAGGCGCGCGCGCGGATGCGCGAAGCCGGGCTGAAGGCGGCCCAGGCCAGAAAGCGGCCCTCGGCCGATTCCACGCGCACCGTCTCGCCGCTGTCGCCGCCGCCCTTGGCGATGGCCGACTCGAAGATCCAGGGATGGCGGCGCTGGAGCGAACGCTCCTTGCCAGGTCGCAGGCGAATGGTTTTCATGGGGCCGTATTGTGACGCCGCACCGCCAGGTGCCGGCAGCACGTGCTATCAAAAATGATAGCTGGCAGCGCTCGCCGCATCTGCGCCATCCGCCGTTCGCATGCCGGCTTGCGGGTTTGCCACCCTGCCCGGCGGCCGCAGGTCCGCGCTACGCTGGCAGGCCCATGCCCAACCCCCACGCCCCCGCATCGCCCGCCCTGCTGCCCCCCGGAATCACCGTGCTGGAGCGCGGCTGGCTTTCGGCCAACAACATCCTGCTGACCGACCCCGGAGGCGCTGCCGATGGCGACGGCGCGGCGCTGGTGGACAGCGGCTACTGCACGCACGCCGGCCAGACCCTGGCGCTGGTGCAGGCGGCCCTGCCGCCGGGCCAGCCGCTGGCCCTGCTGGCCAACACCCATCTGCACAGCGACCACTGCGGCGGCAACGCGGCGCTGCAGGCGCGCTTTCCCGGCCTCTGCACGCTGATCCCGCCCGGCCAGGCCGCGCTGGTGCGCGACTGGAACCCCGACGCGCTGAGCTACACGCCCACCGGCCAGGAATGCCCGCGCTTCGGCTATGACGGCCTGCTGCAGCCCGGCAGCACGCTGCGCCTGGGCGGACGCGGCTGGCAGGTGCATGCGGCGCCCGGGCACGACACGCATTCGGTGGTGCTGTTCGAGCCTGAATCCCGGGTGCTGATCTCGGCCGACGCCCTCTGGGAGAACGGCTTCGGCGTGGTGTTCCCCGAACTGGAGGGCGAGCAGGCCTTCGCCGACGTGACCGCCACGCTGGACCGCATCGAGGCGCTGGCGCCGCGCATCGTCATTCCCGGCCACGGCCCGGTCTTCACCGACGTGGCCGGCGCCCTGGCCACGGCCCGCCGCCGGCTGCAGGGCTTCGTGCAGAGCCCGGACCGCCACGCCCTCTACGCCGCCAAGGTGCTGCTGAAGTACAAGCTGCTGGAATGGCAGCAGGCCCCGGTCGCGCAGATGCAGGCCTGGGCCGCCTCGACGCCCTACTTCGGGCTGCTGCACGCGCGCCATTTCGGCGGCACGCCGTTCGCCGCCTGGACGGACGGGCTGCTGTCGGCGCTGGAGGCCAGCGGCGCCGCCCGGCGCGCGGACGGCTGGCTGCACAACGCCTGACGCCGGCCGCGCCCCAGGCTCAGAACGTGTTCACGTGCTCAGGGCAGATCCCTGGACGGGTCCGGCTGGCTCGCGTCGCGCGGGCCCACCGTGCCCAGCCGGCCCTTGATGGATTGCGGCTGGCCTGTGAGCAGCGCGGCGTAGAAGGTGGTGTTGGACAGCACCTTCTTCACGTAGTCGCGCGTTTCGGGGAAGGGCACGTTCTCGGCCCAGATGGCGGCGTCCAGCACCGGGCCGTTGCGCCAGTTGCGCGGCCGGCCGGGGCCGGCGTTGTAGGCGGCGGCGGCCAGGGCCATGGAGCCATCGAAGTCGTCCAGCGCCAGCTTGAGGTAGGCCGTGCCGATGGTGATGTTGGTGTCGCGGTCGGTGATCTGGTCGGGCGTGAAGCCGGCCATGCCGATCTTGCGCGCCGTCCAGCGGGCCGTGGCGGGCATGACCTGCATCAGGCCCGAGGCGCCGACGCCCGAGCGCGCATCCATGATGAAGCGGCTTTCCTGGCGGATCAGCCCGTAGACGTAGGCCGGGTCCAGGCCGATGCCCTGGGCGCGCGCCACCACCGCGTCGCGGAACGGCGTGGGAAAGCGCTGGCTGGCGTCGAACGAGGTCTTGGTGCGCTCGCTGGTGTTGATGCAGCGGTCCCAGACCTGCTGGGAGCAGGCGAAGTCGGCCGCGGCCAGCAGTTCGCGTTCGGCCAGGCCGCCGGGCGTGTGCAGGTTGGTGCCGTAGTTCCATTCCCGCACGCCCTCGCTGCGCAGGCCGAGCTGGATGGCGTAGAGCCCGCGCGCCAGGCTGGGATTGGCGCGCGCGGCGGCCTTTTCCTCGGCGGTGAGCGGCGCGGGCGCGGGCGGCACGGTCACGCGCTGGCCCAGGTCTTCGAGCGCCAGCTGCTCGTAGAAGCCGCTGGGGCCGGCGATGCGTTCGAGCAGCTTCCTGATCTCGGCGCGGTCGTCGTCGCCCGGGCGCTGGGCCATCAGGGAGCGCGCCTTCCAGTAGATCCAGGTGCTGTCGTTGCGGGCCTCGGGGCTCATGGCGTCGATGGCGCGGCCGGCCAGCTTCCACTGGCCGGCGCGCAGGGCGGCGCGCACCTTCCAGGCCAGCATGTCGTCGGTCAGGTCGGCATCGCGGCTGACGTTGCCGTAGTAGCCCAGGGCATCGTCGGACAGCGATGCCGCCGCCTGCCGGCCGATGGCGCCCCAGGTCCAGTTGCGCTCCTCGGGCGAGAGTTGCACGCCCCATTTGCTGTCCAGCAGGCGGGCAGCCTGCGCGACGTCGCTGCGCGCCAGCCGGATCAGGGCCAGCACGACCAGCTCGTGGTTGGTCCGGGTGGCGGCGCTGGCGCGGCCGGTGAGGTATTTGATCGGGCTGTCCAGCACCTCGCGCAGCTGCGGCAGGGCCTCGGGCGCGACGATGGCGACGGCGTCGCGCACCACGCGCGAACGGTTGGCGTCGGCGCCCAGGCGGGCCTTGCGCCAGATGTCCAGGGGCTTGAGCTTGCGGCTGGCGAACAGCTCGGACGCGGCGTTGGTGCAGCCGTCGTCGCCGTCGCGCTGGGCGTACCAGAGGCGCAGCACCTCATCGGCGGCACTGGCGGGAGCCGTGCCCTTGATGTGGTCGATGGTGATGGCGTAGCAGCGCACCTCGCGGTCATCGCCCATGCGGTAGGCGGCGTGCAGGTCGGCGAACTGCGCCCAGTCGCGGCGCTGGCCCAGCAGCAGCAGCCAGTCGTTGCGCAGGCGGTCCTCCTGGTAGGTGCCGGCATAGCGCCGAAGGAAGTCGGCCACCTCGGCGGGGGAGGCGTCCTGCAGCCGGGCCTTCAGCTCCCAGTAGGCGGCCCAGGGCTCCAGCGGGTTGCCGCGGGCATAGGGCAGCAGGCTGGCGAGCGTCTGGCGGTCGCCCTTGCGGAAAGCCTTCTGCATCTCCAGCACGGCATCGTCGCCCCGGTTTTGCGCTGCGGCAAGCGGCGCGATGGCGGCCAGCAAGGCGCCGGCCAGAAGCGGTGTCAGAATCTTGTGGATCAGCATGAGGGAATTATGTGATGGACAAAGCAGCCCTGCGCCGCGCCCTGATTGAAGAACGCCTGAACCTGCCCGACCGCCTACAGCGCGCCGACCTGCTGCAGCGCGTGATGCGCATCTGGCTGGTGGACCGGCCCGACACCGTCATCGGCGCCTACTGGCCCATCAAGGGCGAATTCGATCCGCTGCCCGCCCTGCACCGCTGGAAGGAAGACGGCGAGCTGCTGGACGAACCCCAGCGCCGCCGCATCGGCCTGCCGGTAGTCAACAAGGACACCAAGACCCTCACCTTCCACGCCTGGCACCCCGGCTGCCCCATGGAGGAAGACGCCTACGGCATCCCCAAGCCCAAGGACACCGAAGTCATCGTGCCCACCCTGCTCTTCGTGCCCTGCGTGGGCTACGGCATCGGCGGCTACCGGCTGGGCTACGGCGGCGGCTTCTACGACCGCACGCTGGCCACGCTGCAGCCCGCGCCCGTCACCGTGGGCCTGGGCTTCACGCACGGCTTCATCGAGGACTTCGAGCCCGAGGCGCACGACAGGCCGCTGGATGCGATCCTGAACGACAACGGCGTGGTCTGGCCGATCTAGGGGGCAACCCCCTGAGCGGCTTGCGCCGCTTCCCCCTTCTCTCGCCTCGCTGCGCGATGCGGGAAGGGGGACGCAACCGGCGGCCTGGCGAAGCCAGTTCCGCGGCTGCACTGGCATGGCCTGCTCCGCGGCCGCTCGATCGGTCAAGAACGGGCAAATGCAGGCTGATGCGCCCCAGGCATCAAATCGGGCGGTGCAATGCATCACTGCAGCGAGGCTGGGTCGCTAGACTTTCCCGCCACATCCACCTTCTCTGCAGTCCAGCCATGTTCAAGCTCTACATCGGCAACAAGAACTACTCGTCCTGGTCCATGCGCCCCTGGGTGCTGATGCGCCAGGCCGGCATCGACTTCGAGGAAGTGCTGGTGCGCTTCGACAGCTTCGACGCCGGCTCCGAATTCAAGCGCCGCATCGGCCCCGTTTCGCCCACGGGCAAGGTGCCGGCCCTGGTGCATGGCGACCTGGTGGTGTGGGACACGCTGGCCATCGCCGAATACCTGGCCGAACGCTTTCCCGACCGCGCCCTGTGGCCGGCGGAAGCCCGCGCCCGCGCCGTGGCCCGCAGCGCCTGCGCGGAGATGCACAGCGGCTTTTCCGCCCTGCGCGGCGCCTGCCCCATGAACGTCGAGGCCCGGCTGCCCGAGGTGGGCGCGCTGATCTGGCGCGACAAGCCCGGCGTGCGCGCCGACGTGGAACGCCTCGTCGCCCTCTGGACGCAGCTGCTGGACACGCACGGCGGGCCGATGCTCTTCGGCGCCTTCAGCATCGCCGACGCCTTCTTCGCGCCGATGTGCATGCGCCTCGCCACCTACGCCCTGCCGCTGCCGCCGCAGATCGCCGCCTACGTGGACCGCGTGCATGCGCTACCCGGCGTGCAGGACTGGGTGCAGGGCGCGCTGGCCGAGAACGACTTCCTCGACTTCGAGGAACCCTACCGCCTGCGCGGCGAACGGGGGTGAAGCGATGGCCGTCACCATCTACCTGCGCTATGTGCTGAACACCTCCCGGCTGCGCGAGTTCGAGCACTACGGGCGTCTCTGGATTCCGCTGGTCGAGAAATTCGGTGGGCAGCACCACGGCTACTTCATGCCCAGCGAAGGCGCCAACAACATCGCGCTGGCCCTCTTCACCTTCGAGAGCCTGGCCGCCTACGAGATCTACCGGCAGCGGTCGATGGAAGACGCGGAATGCCAGGCGGCCTTCCGCTACGCGGAGGAGACCGGCTGCATCGTGAGCTACGAGCGCAGCTTCTTCAGGCCGGTGTTCAACTGACGGAACGGCTGGCGCAGGAAGGGGCTTGCGGCGCGCGGCGCCCTACCAGCGCAGCAGTCGTGGCCCCAGCAAGGCGCCCAGCACGATGGGAATCGCCATGCCCGCCACGTACCACACGGCCAGGAAGGGCGCGGCCATTTCGGGGCAATGCAGCGCATACACCAGTGTCCCGAGCGCGCCCGCCAGCAAGCCGGCGACCGCACCGGCACGGGCCAGGTGCGTAGGGGCAGCGCCCCGCAGGGCCCAGAAGGCAGCCATGAAGGCGGGCACCGACAAGGTGGCGATGTTGAGCGGGCAGCTATGCCAGGTGCTGCCCAGCACCAGCGGCCACCGCTGCGGCCCATCCGCCTGCGCCAAGGCCAGCGCCGCCAAGGCCCACATCGCCACCGGCGGCACGGCCAGCAAGGCGGCCGCCTTGCCGACCTTCATGCCGGGGCGGGCCAGGCGCAGCAGCAGCGTCAGGCCGGCGGCGGCCAGCGCGCCAGCAAACACCAGCTTGCCCCAGAACATGGGCCATGCCAGGGCCTGCCGCAGATCGGGCCGCAGGCCGAACAGCGCCACCATCAACACAGCCGCCCCTGCCAGGCCGGCCAGGACGGCCGCAGCAAAGCGCTGCTCGACCGCAGTGCGACGCACGGGCCGCTCATCGGCGGCCAGCAGGTGGATCAATTCATCGGTCTTCATGCCATCTCCTACAGGGTTTGCGGACGCCGGAACGCCGTACCGGCCAGGGCCGCCCAGCAGCAGCGGCCGGCAAGCGCGCGGTTTCCACCCCATGCATACAACTAAGGCCTGGCATCCGCCATGCCCCGGATCTTGGCGGCCAGGGCCTTGAGCCCCCGGTGCACGCCGACTTTGACGGCCGACTCCGACAGGCCGGTAAGGCGTGCGGTCTCGACCACGGACAAGCCCTCCAGCTTCACGTACTCGATGGGCAGGCGCTGCTTGTCCGGCAAGGTGCGCAGCAACTGGCCCAGGTCACGGCGTGCCTGCGCGGCCTCGCTGTCGCTGTGGGCGAACCATTCCTCGGCATCGTCCAGCGGATCATTGAGCGCCTCCTTCACGGCATGCGAGCGCCACCAGTCGATGAGCTTGTAGCGCGCGATGGCGTGCGCCCAGGCGGTCACCGGCATGTCGTGCCGGTAGGTGTGGCGCTGGTTGTGTACCGCCAGCAGCGTTTCCTGCACCAGATCCTCCACCTCGTCGGGGCGCTGCGCCAAACGGCGGCGCAGAAACGCGCGCAGATGCGCGCTCAGCTCCTTCAAGAAGCGCTGGTAGGCCGCGGCATCGGCGTCCAGCCCCTGCAGCAGCAGGCCCCTCAAGCGCTCTTCAACGATCTCCATGGTGTCTCCCTGAAGGCAGTTCGGTGGAGGGGCCCATCGGGTTACAGGAAGCACCAAAAAAAAGAGATGAGCCCTGCTGTAACCGCCCGCCACTGCAGCGCGAATTACAGCGCAGATCGGATGAATGGCATCCGGTCGTCACCCCCTTTTTTGGAGAACCCCATGACCTCACGCACCCTCAGCCTCGGCGCCATCGCCCTCGCCGCCCTGGCCTCCGGCGCCGCCCTGGCCCAGAACAAGCCCGCAGACGCTGCCAAGCCGGCCATGGAAAAGTGCTACGGCGTGTCGCTCGCCGGCAAGAACGACTGCGCAGCCGGCCCCGGCACCACCTGTGCAGGCACGTCCAAGATGGACTATCAGGGCAATGCCTGGAAGTTCGTGCCCGCAGGCACCTGCACCACCATCCAGACGCCCAAGGGCATGGGCTCCCTCACCCCGAACAAGGCCTGAGCCATGCATCCGCGCACCCTCACTGCGGGCCTGGGCCTCAAGCCCCAGCACTATGGCGAAGCGCTGCAATGCTGCGCACCCGGCCTGTGGTGGGAGGTGCATCCCGAGAACTACCTGGCCGAGGGCGGGCCCCGCCTGGCCTGGCTGGACGCCATCCGCGACCGCCACCCGGTGGCCCTGCATGGTGTGTCCCTGTCGCTCGCCGCCGACGCCCCGCCCGATGCAGTCCATCTGGCGCGGCTGGCAGCCCTGGCGCGCCGCGTGGAGCCGGCCCTCGTATCGGAGCATCTGGCCTGGTCCACCTGGCGCGGCCAGTACCTGCCCGACCTGCTGCCGTTTCCGCGCACGGGGGCGGCGCTGCGGCGCATTGCCGACAACATCGCCATCGCCCAGGATGCGCTGGCGCGGCCCATCGCCATCGAAAACCCCTCGCACTACCTGCACATCGACGGCCACGACTGGGCCGAAACCGACTTCCTGGCCGAGCTGGTGCGCCGCACCGGCTGCCACCTGCTGCTGGACGTGAACAATGTCCATGTCAGCGCCCAGAACCTGGGCTTTTGCGCCCGGAGCTATCTGGAGGCCTTCCCGCTGGCTGCGGTGGCGGAGATCCACCTCGCCGGCCACCACGCCGATCCGGTGCACGGCACAGCCTTGCTCATCGACAGCCACGACGCGCCCGTGGCCCCTGCCGTGTGGGCGCTGTACGCGCAGGCGATTGCGCGCACCGGCCCCGTGCCCACCCTCATCGAGCGCGATGACCAACTGCCGGCCTTCGACGTACTGCTGGACGAGCGCGACCAGGCCCACCGCCTGCTCACCGCCGTGCTGCCTGCGGAGGCCGCATGCAGCTGAGCGCATTCCAGGACGGCCTGGCCGCCGCGCTGCAGGGCCCAGGCCCAGGCCCAGGCACTTCCCCGCCGCCGGCCTGGCTGCAGGCGCTGGAGGCCCAGGCCGGCTTCGCCGTGTACCGCAACACCGTGCTCAAGGGCTGCGTTGACGCGCTGCAGGCCAGCTACCCCACCGTGTGCCAGCTGGTGGGCGAGGATTGGTTCCGCGCCGCAGCCGCCGTGTACGCACGCGCCCAGCCACCGGACGACGGCCTGCTGGTGTCCTATGGCCGCAGCTTTGCCGCATTTCTGGCGGACTTCGGGCCCGCCGCCGGGTTGCCCTACCTCAGCGATGTGGCCCGGCTGGACCGTTGCTGGACGGAGGCCCACCTTGCCGCCGATGCCCCGGCCCTGGACCACGGCGCATGGAGCCGGCAGCCCACCGATACCTGGGCCCGGACGCCCTTGCGCCCCCACCCCGCCGCGCGCTGGCGCTGGTGCACGGAGCATCCGGCCTATGCGCTGTGGCAATGCCACCGCGCGGGCCAGCCGGTGGACGCTGCGCTGGCCTGGACGGGCGACGGCGCCCTGCTGACGCGGCCCGGTGCGGCGGTGGCCTGGCGCGGCATGCCGCGCGGCGGCTGCGTCTTTCTGGACGCCTGCGCCGCCGGCCTGCCGCTGGAGGACGCCGCCACCCAGGCATTGATGGCCGATCCCGCACTCGATTTCCCCCACCTGCTGGGCAGCCTGCTGGACGCGGGCGCGCTGGCCCTGCCCCACTCCACGCCGCCTGCGGCCCCCACGCCATGAACACACCCCGACCCATAGACCACGCCCACACCCACGCCCCCTCCGCGATGGCGCCGCAAGGCGGGCTACGCGCCGGGCTGGCGCGCCTGGCCGCAGTCGCCGCCTGGCTCACCCCCCACAGCCTGCTGGCGCTGGTCCACCGCGTGGCGCTGGCAGGCATCTTCTGGATGTCGGCGCGCACCAAGGTAGAGGGCTGGTTCAGCATCTCCGACAGCGCCTACGCGCTGTTCCGCGACGAGTACCGGCTCCCCTTGCTGCCGCCCGAGCTGGCGGCACAGATGGCCACCCTGGCGGAGCATGTGTTCCCGCTGCTGCTGGTGCTGGGCCTGTTCACCCGCCTTTCGGCCCTGGCCCTGCTGGGCATGACCCTGGTCATCCAGGTGTTCGTCTATCCCGATGCCTGGCCCACGCACCTGTCCTGGGCAGGGCTGATGCTGTACCTGGTCGGGCGCGGCGGGGGAAGCCTGGCGCTGGACCGGGCGCTGGGGATCGACTGAGGGTCACCTGAACTGCTTGCGCAGGAAGGGCTTGTGGCGCGCGATGTGTGCCAGCTGCGCCGGGGCCACGGTGCCGCCCAGGTCCTCGTCCTCCACGTTCAGCACGTTGCGTGCATGGGCCAGGGCGCGCTGCACCACCTCCTCTTCGCTCACGCCCAGTTGCGCGGCCAGGTCCATGGCCACGCGGCGCATGGCGCGCTGCGACAGCATCCACATCGCGCCGAAGGCGTCCCAGGCGGCAGCGGTCTCCTGGGCGCGCTCGTGCTCGGCCAGGATGGCGCTGAGCGGCTTGTCCAGCACTTCCTGCAGCGCGTCGGCCCGCGCCTGCAGGGCTTCCAGGCGCTGCTCCATCTCGGACGTGTCGGTCGCTGCCGCCGATGCCGGGGCCGGGGCGGGCGCCGGAATGGGCAGGCTGCCGTCGGGGTTCATCTGGGCGATGGCGATGGTCGGGTGCGTGGTCATGGCGGTGCAATCGGGTAAGAACGGGCAGGACACCGAATATAGGCAGGCCCGGTGGCTACACTGCCCGCATGCAGATCTATTTGGTGGGCGGCGCGGTGCGCGACAGGCTGCTGGGCCGCCCCGTCCATGACCGCGACTGGGTCGTCGTCGGCGCCACGCCGGCGGAGATGGAAGCCCAGGGCTTCCTGCCCGTGGGGCGCGACTTCCCCGTCTTCCTCCATCCCGCCACGCGCGAGGAATACGCCCTGGCGCGCACCGAGCGCAAGAGCGGCCACGGCTACCGTGGCTTCGCCGTCCATGCCGCGCCCGACGTGACGCTGGAAGAAGATCTTTCGCGCCGCGACATCACTATTAATTCCATAGCTGAAGGCCCCGTCGATTCGGGCGCCCCCGGCCTGATCGACCCCTACGGCGGCGCACGCGACATCGAGGCCCGGGTGCTGCGCCACGTCACCGACGCCTTCCGCGAGGACCCGGTGCGCATCCTGCGCGTGGCGCGCTTCGCCGCGCGCTTCACCGACTTCCACGTCGCGCCCGAGACCCTGCAGCTCATGCGCGAGATGGTAGAAGCCGGCGAGGCCGACCACCTGGTGCCCGAACGCGTCTGGCAGGAACTGGCCCGCGGCCTGATGGAAGCCCGGCCCTCGCGCATGTTCGAGGTGCTGCGTGACTGCGGCGCGCTCGCCGTGCTGCTGCCCGAGGTCGCCCGCCTCTGGGGCGTTCCCCAGCGCGCCGAATACCACCCCGAGGTGGACACCGGCATCCACCTGATGATGGTGCTGGACATGGCAGCGCGCCTCGAGGCGCCGCTCGCCGTACGCTTCGCCTGCCTCACGCACGACCTGGGCAAGGGCACGACGCCGGCCGACGTGCTGCCGCGCCACATCGGCCACGAGGCGCGCAGCGCCCGGCTGCTGCAAGGCGTGGCCGAGCGCCTGCGCGTGTCGGCGGACTGCCGCGAAACCGCCGACGTGGTGGCGCGCGAGCACGGCAACATCCACCGCAGCGGCGAACTGGGCGCGGCCGCCCTGCTGCGCCTGCTGGAGCGCTGCGACGCGCTGCGCAAGCCCGAGCGCTTCGCCGACGTGCTGCTGGCCTGCGAATGCGATGCGCGCGGCCGGCTGGGCTTCGAGGAAGCGCCCTACCCCCAGCGCCCGCGCCTGGCCGCGGCCCTGGCCGCCGCGCGCGCCGTGCCCACCGGCCCCATCGCCGCAGAAGCCGCCCGCGCCGGCCTGGGCGGCCCGCAGGTGGGCGAGGCCATCCGCCGCGCCCGCACCGAGGCGCTGCAGCGGCACCTGGACGGCGCTGCGCACTGACCACGGGCCCGCACGGCCGGCCCGACAGTAGCCCATGGCCTACAGCCGGGCCGGTTGCCATTTGTTAAGGTTTTGCCAATGCAAAAGCTCCCGTTGCTGACGGCGCGCCACGCGCTATTCCTCGACTTCGACGGCACGCTGGCCGACATCGCCCCGCATCCCGATGCGACGCAGGTCCACCCCGGCATCGTTCCCGCGCTGGAGCAGCTGCACACGCAGCTGAACGGCGCGCTCGCCATCGTCACCGGCCGCCGCCAGGCCGACATCGACCACTTCCTCGCGCCCCTGAAGCTGCCCCTGGCGGCCGAGCACGGCGCGCAGTACCGGCTGGGCAACGGCGTGACGGGCGGCGTGCCCGCGCCCGACCTGGCGCCGGTGATGCAGGTGCTGCAGCCCATGCTGGACCGCCACCCCGCCCTGGTGCTGGAGCCCAAGAGCGCCGGCGTGGCCCTGCACTACCGCCAGGCCCCCGAGCTGGAGGCCCAGTGCCGCGCCGCCGTGGAGCACGCCCTGGCCCAGGCCCCGGGCATGGAACTGCTGCAGGGCAAGTGCGTGCTGGAGATCAAGGCCGCCGGCCCCGACAAGGGCCGCGCCATCGCCGACTTCATGCGCCACGCGCCGTTCCAGGGCCGCATTCCCCTCTTCGCTGGCGACGACGTGACCGACGAGCACGGCTTCGCGGCCGTGCGCGCGCTGGGCGGCATCGGCATCAAGGTGGGGCCGGGCGAGACCCAGGCCCAGGTCCGCTGCGACGACACCACCGTGCTGCGCGAATGGATCTTCCAGATGGCCGCACCCCAGGGCCTGCCCCACGCACCATGAACGACACCGCTCCGACGCCTCCCACCTCGCCCCCGGCGACGCCGCCGGCCACCGCGCCCCATCCGGGCACGCCCGCGGTGGCGGCCTCGGAACTGCCGGCACCGCCGCCCTCCGCGCTGCGCCGCGTGGCGCGCGAACTGCTGCCCCGGCCCGAAAGCTTCGCGCCGCCGGCCGACGCGTCGCTGCAGCTGGGCATGGTCGGCAACTGCTCCATCAGCGCGCTGGTCGATGCGCGGGGCCACATCGTCTGGTCGTGCATGCCGCGCTTCGACGGCGACCCGGTGTTCAACGCGCTGATCCAGCCCGGCGACGAGGGCAGCCGCTTCGCCATCGAGCTGGAGAACCTGGCCGAAACCCGCCAGTGGTACGAGCCCAATACCGCCGTGCTGCGCACGCGGCTCACCGACCAGTCCGGCAACAGCATCGAGATCACCGACTTCGCCCCGCGCTTTTATGCCCGGGCCCGCTTCTTCCGGCCCATGCTGCTGGTGCGCCGCGTGCGGCCGGTGCAGGGCTCGCCGCGCATCCGCGTGACCGCCAACCTGCGCTACGGCTGGGGCAGCGAGCGGCCCGAGATCACCCAGGGCAGCCACCACGTGCGCTTCGTCGGTCCCGAGATGACGCTGCGCCTGACCACGGACGCGCCGCTGTCGCACGTGCTTTCGGGCCAGCCCTTCGTGCTCTCGCGCGGCTACGAATTCCTGCTGGGCGCCGACGAGGCCCTGCCCACCGGCATCGCCGACACGGCCCGCTCCTACGAGCAGGACACCATCGCCTACTGGCGCCAGTGGACGCAGCGCCTGGCCCTGCCGCTGGAGTGGCAGGACGCGGTGATCCGCGCGGCCATCACGCTCAAGCTCTCGCTCTACGAAGACACGGGCGCCATCGTGGCGGCCATGACCACCAGCATTCCCGAGTCGGCCCACAGCGGCCGCAACTGGGACTACCGCTACTGCTGGCTGCGCGATGCGTTCTTCGTCGTTCGCGCGCTCAACAGCCTGTCGGAAACCGCCACCATGGAGGACTACCTGCGCTGGCTCAGCAGCGTGGTGGCCGAGGCGAGCGAAGGCCACATCCAGCCGCTCTACGGCATCGGCCTGGAACGCGAGCTGCCCGAATTCTTCGTGCCCCACCTGCAGGGCTACCGCGGCATGGGCCCGGTGCGCGTGGGCAACCAGGCGGCCGAGCATTTCCAGCACGACGTGTACGGCAACATCATCCTGGGCGCGGCCCAGGCCTTCCACGACCGGCGGCTGCTCAACCCCGGCGGCGAGGCCGAATTCACCCGCATGGAGCAGATCGGCGAGCTGGCCGTGCGCGTCTACGGCACGCCCGACGCCGGCATGTGGGAGCTGCGCACACGGGCCCGCATCCACACCTCGTCCGCGCTGATGAGCTGGGCCGCCTGCGACCGGCTGGCGAAAATAGCCGCCAAGCTGGGCCTGGAGAGCCGCGCCGGCTACTGGCAGGAACACGCCCGCCGCATGCGCGACGAGATCCTGGCCCGCTCCTGGAGCGACCGGCGCCAGGCCTTCGCCGAGAGCTTCGGCGGCCACGAGCTGGACGCCAGCGTGCTGCTGATGGCCGAGGTCGGCCTGATCGACCCGCGCGACCCGCGCTTCGTGAGCACCGTGGACGCCATGGAAGCCTCGCTCTGCGACGGCCCCTACATGCGCCGCTACGAGGCCGCCGACGACTTCGGCAAGCCCGACACCGCCTTCAACATCTGCACCTTCTGGCGCATCGACGCGCTGGCGCGCATCGGCCGCCGCAGCCAGGCGCGCGAGATCTTCGAGGCCATGCTGGCCGCCCGCAACCCGCTGGGCCTGCTGTCGGAAGACACGCATGCCGAGACCGGCGAGATGTGGGGCAACTTCCCGCAGACCTATTCCATGGTGGGCATCATCAATGCCGCCATGCGCCTTTCCGCTCCCTGGGACACCGTCATATGAGCCGTCTCGTCGTCATCTCCAACCGCATCGCCGATCCCCGCAAGCCCGCCGCCGGCGGCCTGGCCGTAGCCCTGGGCGAGACCCTGAACCAGACCGGCGGCCTGTGGTTCGGCTGGAGCGGCACCGTCACCGAAGACGGCCTGCCCGGCGAAGGCACGCTGCAGACGCGCCAGGCCGGCAACGTCACGCTGGCCACGGTCGATCTGTGCCGCGAGGACCATGACAGCTACTACTACGGCTACAGCAACAGCGTGCTCTGGCCGGTGTTCCACTACCGGCTGGACCTGGCCGACTTCAACGCCGGCTACATCGCCGGCTACCGGCGCGTGAACCAGATGTACGCCCGCAAGCTGCTGCCGCTGCTCAAGGACGACGACATCATCTGGGTGCATGACTACCACCTGATCCCGCTGGCGGCCGAACTGCGCGCGCTGGGCTGCCGCCAGAAGATCGGCTTCTTCTTGCACATCCCCGTGCCGCCGCCGCTCATCATGGCGGCCATCCCGCAGCACGAATGGCTGATGCGCTCCTTCTTCGCGTACGACCTGGTGGGCCTGCAGAGCGAGGCCGACGTGGCGCACTTCACGCGCTACCTCGACCAGGAGGCCTCGGCCCAGTCAGTGGGCCCGCAGCGGCTGCGCGCCTTCGGCGCCACCGTGCAGGTGGGTGCCTTTCCCATCGGCATCGACGTGGACGAATTCACCCGCCTGGCCGCCGCGCCCGAGGCCATGGACACCTTCCACTCCATGCGCGAGGAATACTCCCGCCGCCGCCTGCTCATGGGCATCGACCGGCTGGATTATTCCAAGGGCATCCCGCAGCGCGTGCGTGCCTTCCGCGAACTGCTCTCGCGCTACCCCGAGAACCAGCACAGCGCCACGCTCATCATGATCGCCTCGCCCTCGCGCGACAGCGTCAATGCCTATGCCGACCTGCGCACCGAGCTCGAAGGCCTGTGCGGCGCCGTCAACGGCGACTTCGGCGACCTGGACTGGATGCCGCTGCGCTACATCCACCGCACCGTGGCGCGCAAACGCGTGCCGGGCCTGTGCCGCGCCGCCGCCGTGGGCCTCGTCACGCCGCTGCGCGACGGCATGAACCTCGTCGCCAAGGAATACGTGGCTGCGCAGGACCCGGAAGACCCCGGCGTGCTCGTGCTATCGCGCTTCGCGGGCGCGGCCGAGCAGATGAAGGAAGCGCTGCTGGTCAACCCCTACGACACGCAGGGCATGGCCGACAGCATCCAGACCGCGCTGCAGATGCCGCTGGCCGAACGCCAGCGCCGCCACCAGCGGCTGATGGAGCGCATCCGCGAGCACGACGTGCACTGGTGGCGCAAGACCTATCTGGTCGCGCTGGCCGAGGCGGGCGAGGACGACGACCGCAGCCATCTGGCACGCGGCGGCTGAGGCCGGCGCCCACGCTCCTCACAGGGACGGCAGCACCCCGCGGACGTGGTCCGCGAAGGCCTGGACCAGCGGAGTCGCGCGGCCCTGCGCGAAGGCCAGGCTGATGCCCAGCCAGGGCAGCTCCGGCAGGCCGGCATCGGCCGCCAGCACCTGCAGGTCGGGCGGGACCGCGCAGCGCGTGAGCACCGCCACGGCCGATCCCGCCCGCGCCACCGCCGTCAGCCCGGTCAGGCTGCCACTGGCATAGGCCACGCGGTAGGCGCGGCCCTGGGCCTGCAGCGCATCGCAGGCAGCACGGTGGTCCAGCACGTCGGGGTCGGACAGGGCCAGGGGCAGCGGGTCCCAGCCCGCCACCGCCGTAACGGGGCTGGCCACCCAGACCAGGGGCTCTCGCCGCAGCGGCGCCAGCGTGCCCGGCGGGGGT
The DNA here is from genome assembly GCA_913774625.1 of uncultured Acidovorax sp. Lineage (GTDB taxonomy): Bacteria > Pseudomonadota > Gammaproteobacteria > Burkholderiales > Burkholderiaceae_C > Paracidovorax. The sequence continues at coordinate 140,919 of CAJYHL010000010.1, read as the reverse complement.
GCATCGCCCCAGGGCAGCGAGACCAGGGCCACGTCGAGAGCCCGCTTGGAAAGCCGCTCGCGCAGGCGCGGCGTGGGCGCGCACACCACGTCCACCCGGGCGAGCGGGTGCAGCAGGGCGAAGCCGCGCAGCAGGTGGGGCAGGAAGGCGGCGGCGTAGTCGTCCGGGCAGCCCACGGCCAGCGCGCCGGCCAGGCCGGTGCCAGCGAGGTCCGCCAGGGCCTCGTCGTGGTGGTGCAGGATGCGCCGCGCATGCACCAGCAGGCGTTCGCCGTGGCTGGTCAGGCGCACGCCGCGCCCCGTGCGGTGCAGCAGCGGCTGGCCGCAGGCCTCCTCCAGGCGCTGCATCTGCATGCTCAGGGCGGACTGGGTGCGGCCCACGCGCGCGGCGGCCGCGCCCAGCGTGCCGGTCTGGGCCACGGCGGCGAAGCTGCGCAGCAGGTCGATGTCGAGGACGGCGGGCACGGTATCAATGCAGTTGATTTCAGCCTTTAAAAGTATTCGTTTTACTGAAATCCGGCAAGTTCCTAGAGTGCCGTCCATCGCCTTTTCCGACCCACAGGAGCCCCGCATGTCCCGCAACGACGACCCCGATTTCTGGAACCGCGCCCGCCAGCACCTGGTGCGATACGGCGGCAGCTTCGCGCCCATGGTGATCGAGCGCGCGGCCGGCAGCTACGTCTACGACGCGGACGGCCGGCCCATCCTGGACTTCACCTCCGGCCAGATGAGCGCCGTACTCGGCCACTGCCATCCGGAGATCAGCGCCGTGATCGGCGAATACGCCCACCGGCTGGAGCACCTTTTCAGCGGCATGCTGTCGCGCCCCGTGGTGGACCTGGCCACGGCGCTGGCCGGCGTCGCGCCGGGTGCGCTGGAGCGCAGCCTGCTGCTGACCACCGGCGCCGAATCGAACGAGGCCGCCATCCGCATGGCCAAGCTGGTCACGGGCCGGTTCGAGATCGTGGGCTTTGCCCAGTCCTGGCACGGCATGACGGGCGGCGCCGCCTCCGCCACCTACAGCGCCGGGCGGCGCGGCGTGGGCCCGGCCGCGGCGGGGTCGCTGGCCATCAACGCGCCCTTCGGCTTCCGGCCGCGCTTCTTCGACGCCAGCGGCGCCTACGACTGGCAGGCCGAGCTGGACTACGGCTTCGACCTGGTGGACCGCCAGTCCTGCGGCAGCCTGGCCGCCTTCATCGCCGAGCCCATCCTCAGTTCGGGCGGCATCATCGACCTGCCGCCGGGCTACCTGGCCGCGCTCAAGAAGAAGTGCGAGGAGCGCGGCATGCTGCTGATCCTGGACGAAGCGCAGACCGGCGTGGGCCGCACCGGCACGATGTTCGCGTGCGAGCGCGACGGCGTGGTGCCCGACATCCTGACCCTCTCCAAGACCCTGGGCGCCGGCCTGCCGCTGGCGGCCATCGTCACGACGGCCGAGATCGAGGAACGCGCCCACGAGCGCGGCTACCTGTTCTACACCACCCATGTGAGCGACCCGCTGCCCGCGGCCATCGGCCTGAAGGTGCTGGAGATCGTGCAGCGCGACCGCCTGGCCGACCGTGCCCGGGTGGCGGGCGCGCGGCTCGAAGCCGGCCTGCGCGCGCTGCAGGAGCGCTACGGCTGCATCGGCGACGTGCGCGGCCGGGGCCTGCTGCTGGGCCTGGAGATCGTCAAGGACCGCGCCACCAAGGAGCCGGCCGACGGCCTGGGCGCCGCCATCACCCGCGAATGCATGCAGCTCGGCCTGTCGATGAACGTGGTGCAGCTGCCCGGCATGGGCGGCGTGTTCCGCATCGCCCCGCCGCTGACGGTGAGCGACGCGGAGATCGACCAGGGGCTGGATCTGCTGGGCCGGGCCATCGCCCGCTGCACCTGAAACGGGCGGCAGTGGCGGAGTGAACCGGGGGAGGCCCGCCCGCCTCAATGCACCAGCGCCAGCGCCGCGTAGTCGCCCACCTTGTCGCCCAGCCCGGCCGGCACCAGCTGCACGCCCTCGGTCAGCGCCGGCAGGCGGCTCGACACCTCGTGCTGCAGACGCGGCAGCAAAAGCGCCTGGTTGTTCCAGAACACGCTGCCGCCCAGGCTGATGCGCTGCAGATCCATCAACGCCACCAGGTTGTAGAGCAGGCGGCCCAGCACGCGGCAGAGCTCGTTCACCACCTCCAGCGCGGCGGCGTCGCCGGCCGAGGCCGCCTTCATCAGCGCCGCCGCATCGGCCCAGCCGCCTTCGGCGAAGCGCCGCTGCACCGCATTGCCCGCCACCAGCGCCTCCACGTCGCCCCGGTTGCCGCAGCCGCACAGCAGGCCGATGGGGTCGTCCGACACATAGGTATGGCCCGCGTGGCCGGCATTGCCGTTCTTGCCGCGCAGCACCCGGCCGTCCACGCACAGGCCTGCGCCCACGCCGGTGCTCCAGGTCACGTAGGCGCAGTGGTCCAGGCCCTGGAGCGCGCCCCAGAGGCGCTCGGCCTCCAGCGCGGCGACAGCGTCGTTCTCGACCCGCACCTGCGCGAAGCGCTCGCGCAGCGGGGCTTCCAGGGGCACCGCGACCCAGTCGTTGCCCAGCCCGCGCGCCGGCCCGGCCAGGCCGCCGCAGATATTGGGGTTGCTGACCTCGGCCTGCCCATCGACGAAGAGGAAGGGGCCGCAGGACGAAACGCCCGCCTGGGTCACGCTGGCCGGGTCGATCCCCTGCTCCGCGCAGACCTCGTCCACCAGCCGCAGGATCTGCCGCGCCAGCGCTCCCCGGTCGCCCGTGGTGGCCGTGGGCTCGGCCTTGCGGCCCACAGGCGGGCGGCCCGTGCCATCGCTCAGGCTCACGGCCACCTTGGTGCCGCCCACATCGATGCACGCTTTCATCGTTGTCGTCGTTGTCGTCTTCGTCATCTACCCCGGAAGCCTTTCAGAAAAAACACCCCGCGCCGCGCTGAGCCGCGTCCACGTCCGGTCACGCCCCGGCGCCCGGCAGGCCCCCCGTCAGATCCATTTGGCGATCAGGCTGGCGACGAAGCTCAGCAGCAGGGTGGACGCCAGCGGCACGTCCCAGTCGCGCCCGCCCAGCCGGAACCGGAAATCTCCCGGCAGCCGCCCGAAGCCCATGCGCCGCAGCAGCGGCGAGAGCCAGCTGATGCACATGAGGGCGAGGAAGACGACGATAAACCAGCGCAGCATGCGGGGAGTGTAGGCCGGGTGCTGGCGTGCCGAGGGCGGGACGAGGCTTGCTGCCACGCCCACCACACGGCCGAAGCGGCGGCGGCATTCAGCGGTGACAAGGCACCATCGCCGCAACGGCCATGGCCCGTGGCCTAGAATCGCGGCTCCAGCCTCCAGCACGACGCCGTGTCGCGCGAAGAGGCGGGAAAAGCGTTCTCAGGGCGGGGTGGAATTCCCCACCGGCGGTGATGGCGCAGGGAGGCCTCCTCCATGCGCACGAGCCCGCGAGCGCCCGCCGGCCGTCTGCGCCGGCGGGGTCAGCAGACCCGGTGTGATTCCGGGGCCGACGGTCACAGTCCGGATGCAAGAGAGCGCGAACCTGTCAGGCGCCTTTTCGCGCCCGCCCGTCCCCGGGATGGTTGCGGCGTTGCCGGCGTGCTGAGGGATCGTGCGCCCTGATTCTGGTCCATCCGCCGCTGCTGCGGCATCACAAGGCAACCATGAGTCAGCTCCAAGACCTTCCTTTATCCGTTCTCCCCCCCGGCAGCGATGCGGGCGCAGGCAAGCGCTACGCGTTCATCGCCGCCTCCTGGCACGCTGAAATCGTCGGCGAAGCCCAGGCGGGCTTCCTGGCCGAACTGGCCACGCTGGGCATTCCTGCAGGCCAGGTGGATCTCTTCAAGGTGCCTGGCGCCTTCGAGATCCCGCTGCATGCCAAGCGCCTGGCGCGCTCGGGCCGCTACGCCGCCATCGCCGGCTGCGCGCTGGTCGTCGACGGCGGCATCTACCGCCACGATTTCGTCGCCCAGGCGGTGGTCAGCGCGCTGATGGACGTGCAGATCGACACCGACGTGCCCGTTCTGTCGGTGGTGCTGACCCCCCACAACTTCCACGAGCATTCCGAGCACCGCGACTATTTCCGGCGCCACTTCGTCCAGAAGGGGGCCGAGGCGGCACGCGCCGCGGTGCAGACCGTCCAGAGCCTGCAGCAGCTGGACACGGCCCTCGCGGCCGGCCGCTGACCAGCGCGCGGCACGGCCCCGGCCAGCCCGCCTGCGGCGCTGGGCGGGGCACCTGCCGCCCCCGCTCCAGGGCGTCCAGCTTGCGCTGAGCCGCCCGCCCTCCCCCCCTTCCCCCTCCCACGCTCCCGCCTGCAGCACTCGCTTTGCAGCGCCTGCCTGCCCTTGCGCCTTCGCAGGGCAAAGGCCCGCGTGGGCCATCGCCGCGCCCCGCAGCCCCCGGGCGCAGGCACCTGCTCAGTATTAACCCGATGGAAGAAAAAGCAGATTCCGCTTTTAATTTGACTGTTGATTCAATTATGAATAAATATGCAAAGCCACAGTGACTCCCCCATGGATGCGGCTCTTGTGCCGGATCTGCCCGCCATCGAGCGCTGGCGCGGCCGGCGCGCAGCATTCGCCCAGGCCGCGCCTGAGCGCCGCGCCGAGCTGCTGGCGGCGGCCTCTCGCCGGCTGCGGCGCGATGTGATCCGGACCATAGACCACGCGGGCATCGGCCATATCGGCGGCGACTACTCGGTGGCCGACATCATGACGACGCTGTTCGAGGGGGTTCTGGACATCGACCCCGCCGACCCACGGCGCGCAAGCCGCGACCGCTTCATCCTGAGCAAGGGCCACTGCGCGGCGGCTCTCTACTCCACCCTGGCGGAATGCGGCTTCTTCCCGCGCGAACGGCTGGCGCATTTCGCCGGCCCGCTGTCGCCGCTGAACGGCCATCCGAACCGCCGCAAGATTCCCGGCGTCGAGACCAACACCGGCCCCCTGGGCCACGGGCTGCCGGTCGGCGTGGGCTGCGCCACTGCGGCGCAGCTGGCCGACCAGGCATGGCGCACCTTCGTCGTGCTCGGCGACGGCGAGCTCCAGGAAGGCAGCAACTGGGAGGCCGCGATGTACGCCGCCCACCGCAAGCTCGGCCACCTGACCGCCATCGTGGACCGCAACCGGCTGCAGCAGGGCGCCACCACGGCGGACACCAACGACCTGGAACCGCTGGCGGACAAGTGGCGCGCCTTCGGCTGGGACGTCGTCGAGCTGGACGGGCACGACCATGCCCAGCTGCTGGCGGCCTTCGAAGCGCCTGCCGGCGAGCGGCCGCGCTGTGTGATCGCCCACACGGTCAAGGGCAAGGGGGTGTCGTTCATGGAGAACGGCGTCGAGTGGCACCACAAGGTGCCGAGCGCTGAACAGGTGGAAGCCGCATTGAAGGAGCTGGCCGAATGAGTCGAGAACAAGCAAGCGCAGCGGGCACCTTCGATTGCCGCCAGGCCTTCGCCGAGGAACTGGCGACGCTGGCCCGGCAGGACCCGCGCATCGTCGCCGTGTGCAACGATTCGGTGGGCTCCAGCAACCTGGGCGCGTTCCGCAAGGAATTCCCGAACCGGGTGATCAACGTCGGCATCGCCGAGCAGAACATGGTCGGCGTGGCCGCGGGCCTGGCCAACGGCGGCTACCTGCCTTTCGTCTGCGCGGCCTCGCCCTTCCTGACCGGCCGCTCGCTGGAGCAGGTGAAGGCGGACATCGCCTATTCCGGCTTTCCGGCGGTGCTGTGCGGCATGAGCCCCGGCGTAGCCTACGGCGAACTGGGCCCCACGCACCACTCCATCGAGGACCTGGCCTGGATGCGCGCCATCAACAACCTGACGGTGCTGGTGCCCGCCGACCCGGCCGAGACCCGCGCCGCCATGCGCTGGGCCGTCGCCTCCGGCCAGCCCGTCTTCATGCGCATCGGCCGCCACAAGGTGCCGGCGGTGATGCCCGAGGACACGCGCTTCGAGGCTGGCAAGGCGGCCACGCTGCGGCCCGGCCGCGACGTGACCATCGTCGCCATCGGCACGATGGTCTCGCGGGCGCTGGAAGCGGCCCGCCAGCTGCAAGCCCAGGGCGTGGATGCCCGCGTCGTGAACGCATCGTCGGTCAAGCCGCTGGACGAGGCGACCCTGCTGGCCGCGGCCCGCGAAACGCGCGGCATCGTGACCGTGGAGGAAGCGACCGTGCAGGGCGGCCTGGGCGCGGCAGTGGCCGAACTGGTGTCCCAGCAGCACCCGGTGCGCATGCGCATCCTGGGCCTGACCGACTTCGCGCCCACCGGCAACACGGACTTCCTGCTGGAACACTTCGGCCTGACGGCCGCCAACATCGCCACCCAGGCCGCCGCGCTGGCGCGCGGGCAGTGACCACGGGCATCCCATGAAGAACTGCCTGCTCGCCATCGATCAAGGCACCAGCGCCACCAAGTGCGTGCTGGTCGATGAACATGGCCACATCGTCGCCAAGTCGGCCGTGCCGCTGGGCGAACGCTATCCGCAGCCGGGCTGGGTCGAGCAGGACGCAGAGGAGATCTGGGCCAGCGTGCAGGCCGCCGTGCGCGACTGCCTGGCGCGGGCTGACGGCGTGCGCGTGGCCGGCGTCGGGCTCAGCACCCAGCGGGAATCCGCCGTGGTCTGGGACCGCAAGACCGGCCAGGCCCTGACCCCCGTGCTGAGCTGGCAGGACCAGCGCACGGTGGCCCTGCGCGATCGCCTCGCCCAGGCGGCGGGCGTGGATGCCTACGTGCGGGAACGCTCGGGCCTGCCGCTGGACCCGATGTTCTCGGCGCTAAAGATCTGCTGGCTGCTCGACGGCATCGACCCCGGCCGCCAGCGCAGCCGCGCGGGCGAGCTGGTCGCCGGCACGATCGACGCCTATCTGCTGCACCGGCTCGGCGCCGGGGCGGTGGTCGAAGTCGGCAACGCCTCGCGCACGCAGCTGCTCGACGTGCATACCTTCCAGTGGGACGACGGCCTGCTCGAACTCTTCCACATTCCCCGCGTCGCGCTGCCGCGCGTCGTCGCTTCGGTCGGCCGGCTCGCCGATGCCGGGCTGCTGCATCCGGCGCTCGCCGGCGTGCCGGTGGCCGGAGTGATGGCCGATTCGCATGCCGCGCTGTTCGCGCACGGCGCCTACCAGCCCGGCGAGGTCAAGGCCACCATGGGAACCGGCTCCTCGGTCATGGGCCTGGCACCGGGCAACGCCCCGATGCACCAGGGCCTGTGCCTGACCGTGGCCTGGGATGCCGGCCACGGGCCTGCGCAGGCGCTGGAAGGCAACATCCGCGCTGCAGGCGCCACCCTGCGCTGGATCGGCGAGCTGTTCGGCATCGGCAGCGACGAGGCCGCGCAGATCGCGGCGCGCACGTCCAGCGACGGCATCATGCTGGTGCCGGGCTTCTCCGGCCTGGGCGCCCCCTGGTGGGACGCGCACGCCGTCGGCCTGCTGGCCGGACTCACGCTCAAGACCACGCGCAACGAGCTCTTCGCGGCGGCGCTGGAATCGATCGCCCACCAGGTCGCCGACGTGCTGGCCGCGATGGATGCCAGCGGCGTGCGGGTCTCGCGCCTGCTGGTCGATGGCGGGCCCTCGCGCAACGCGCACCTGCGCCAGCTGCTGTCGGGCTTCATCGGCCGGCCGGTGGTGCATTGCACCGATCCGGAGCTGTCGGCCCTCGGCGTAGCGCACCTGGCGGGGCTGGGCACCGGCCTCTGGTCGTGGGACGACCTCCGTGCCCTGCCGCGCGCCCAGCAGGCCAGCGATGCGCCCGCTGCATCCGAAGACCTGGCCAGCCAGCGCCGGCGCTGGCTGCATGCCGTGGAACGCGCGCGCCTGCGCGAGCCGCGCTGACGCAATCCATTCGCACACAGGAGTCACTCTTGGCTACTTCCCCCCATTCCCCGGCCAAGGCCGGATCGCCCGCCTCCGCATGGACGGAACGGCTGACGGCCCATGTCCCCGCGCTCAGCCTGATCGTGCTGTGCATCGTGTTCTCGCTGAGCTCCGAGGTCTTCCTGAGCACGCGCAACCTGCTCAACGTGATCGACCAGCTCACCGTGCTGGGCATCCTGGCCCTGGGCATGACGGCGGTCATCGTGATCGGCGGCATCGACCTGTCGGTGGGCTCGGTGCTCGCCGTGTCCATGATGGTGATGGGCTGGGCCAGCAACGTGCAGGGCGTGCCGATGCCGCTGGCCATCGTGGCCGCACTGGTGGTCGGCGCGCTGTGCGGCACGTTCTCCGGCCTGCTGATCACGCGCAGCAACCTGCCTCCCTTCATCGCCACGCTGGCGACCATGTCCATCGCCCGGGGCCTGGCCAACCTGATCACCGACGGCAGCCAGATCGTGGGCTATCCGGAGTGGTTTTCCGGGCTCTCCATCACCCGCTACTTCGGCTTTCTCTCGGCGACCGTGGCGCTCTTCCTGGTGCTGTTCGTGCTGGGCCAGATCTACATGAAGTACCGCGCAGGCGGGCGGGCGCTCTACGCCATCGGCGGCAACCCTGAAGTGGCCCGGCTCGCCGGCCTGCCGGTCAAGCGGATCACCCTGGGGGTGTACGCCATGTGCGGCCTGCTGGCCGGACTGGCGGGCGTGGTCATGTCCACCCGCCTGGATTCGTCGCAGCCCAGCGGCGGCCTCGGCTACGAGCTCGACACCATCGCCGCGGTGGTGATCGGCGGCGCCAGCCTGGCTGGCGGCGTGGGAAGCATCTTCGGCACGCTGATGGGCGTGCTGACGATCGGTGTGCTGCGCAACGGCCTGAACCTCGTGGGGACCTCGCCGTTCGTGCAGCAGATCGTGATCGGCGTCGTCATCGTGCTGGCCGTGATGGTCGACGCCAACAAGCGCAAGCTCCGATAAGCAACGAAACCAACAAAACCCCACCATCCAACCAGGAGACAGACATGTTCAAAATCCGCCGCCTCGCCCTCGCCGCCGCCGCCGGCCTGGCCCTCTGCAGCGCCGCCGCCCAGGCGCAGGCCCCGGGCCAGGGCAAGACCATCGGCCTGGCCGTGGCCAACCTGCAGGCCGACTTCTTCAACATGATCAAGCAGGGCGTCGAAGCCCACGGCAAGGAGCAGGGCTACAAGGTGGTCACCGTGGACGCCAAGGGCGACGCCACCACCCAGGTCAACCAGATCCAGGACCTGATCGCGCAGAAGATCGACGCGCTGATCTACATCCCCGCCGGCGCGACGGCTGCGGCCGTGCCGGTGCGCGCCGCGCGCGCCGCCAACATCCCGGTCGTCAACGTGGACCGCAACGTGCCGACCAACCCGGGCGACGCCTTCATATACGGCCAGTCGGTGGCGGCGACCACCGAGCTCGGCAAGTGGATCTGCGAGCAGACCAAGGGCCAGGGCAAGGCGGTGATGATCCACGGCCAGCGGGGCACCACGCCCGAGGTCGATCGCACCAAGGGCTTCACCGAAGGCCTGGCCTCCTGCGGCATGAAGATCTCCCAGCATCAGTGGACCGAGCGCTGGTCGGCCGACGAAGGCAACCGCATCGCGCAGGACATGCTGCAGCGCGACCCCTCGATCAACGTCATCATCGGCCAGGCCGACGGCATCGCCATGGGCGCAGCCCAGGCGGTCAAGCTCGCCAAGCTGCCGCAGCGCGTGTGGGTGGTCGGCTTCGACGGCGACCCCGGCGCCCTGGTCGCGGTCAAGAACGGCACGCTGGACGCCACCGCGACCCAGCAGACCTGGACCATGGGCAAGATGGCCGTCGATGCCGTGACCAGCATCCTCGCCGGCAAGCCGGTGGCCAAGGACCAGCCGACGGACGCGAAGCTGACGCTGAAGTCCAACGTGGACCAGTTCATCAAGCAGCACCCCTGACCCGCGGCACGCCCGGGCACCGGCCCCAGCGGGGCGGCGCCCGGCGCGCCGGCGTCCTTCGATTCCTTCTTCCTGCCCGAACATGCAACCCCCAGCAGACATTCAAGCGGACCACGGTGGCCTCTGCGTTCGCCGCATCGCCAAGACCTACGGGTCGGTCACCGTGCTCAAGGGCGTGGACCTGGACGTGCGCCCCGGCGAATGCGTGGCGCTGCTCGGCGAGAACGGCGCCGGCAAATCGACCCTGTCCGCGCTGATCGCGGGGCTGCTGCGCCCCGACCCGGGCGGGAGCATGACCTGGCAGGGCCGGCCCTACGCGCCGCAATCCCCGGCCGATGCGCTGCGTGCCGGCATCGGCCTGATCCACCAGGAAATGCGGCTGCTGCCCGAACTGACCATCGCCGAGAACATCTTCGTCGGCCGCCTGCTCATGAAGCACGGCCGCGTCGACATGGACACCATGGTGCAGCGCGCCCAGGCGCAGCTGCAGCGGCTGGGGCTGGACGTTCCGGCCACCCGCAAGGTGGGCACGCTGCGGGTGGCGGCGCAGCAGCAGGTGGAGATCGCCAAGGCGCTGACGCTCGAAGCCCGGCTGCTGATCCTCGACGAGCCGACGGCGGCCCTGGGCGACGAGGAGACCGACCGGCTCTTCGAGCAGGTGCACCGCCTCAAGCGCGAGGGCGTCTCCTTCATCTACGTGAGCCACCGCCTGGCGGAGATCGCCCGCATCTGCGACCGCGTCGTGGTGCTGCGCGACGGCGAGCACGTGGCCTCGCACGCAACCGCCCAGGTCCCGCCCGCGATGCTGGTGCGCGACATGGTGGGCCGCAGCGTGGACCGCCTGTTTCCCGAGATCCCGGTGCCGCCGGAGACCGCGCCGGTGGCGCTGGCTGTCGAATCCCTGAGCGCGCCGGACGGCAGCTTCAGCGACCTGAGCTTCGCCGTGCGCGCAGGCGAGGTGCTGGGCTTCGCCGGCATCGCGGGTGCGGGCCGGACCGAGGCGATGCGCGCCATCGCCGGCGTCGATCCGATCGCCAGCGGCACGCTGCGCGTCTTCGGAGAAGCCGTGCGGCCGGCGGCCCCCAAAGACATGATCCGGCAGGGCGTGGTCATGGTGCCCGACGACCGCAAGGCCCTGGGCGTGGTGCTGGACCATTCGATCTGGGAAAACCTCGCCTACAGCAACTTCGACAACGTGGCGCCCTCCGGCTGGCTCTGGCCCAAGGCCGGCCTCGCCTACGCCGAGGCGCTGATCGAGCGCCTGCGCATCAAGGGCGGGCCGCAGCAGCGTGCCGGCGCGCTGTCCGGGGGCAACCAGCAGAAGGTGGTGATCGCCAAATGGGTGGCGCGCGGGCCGCGCGTCATCATCCTCGACGAGCCGACGCGCGGCGTGGACGTCGGCGCCCGGGCACAGATCTACGAGGTGATCGCCCAGCTGGCGCGCGAGGGCATGGCCGTCATCGTCGTCAGCTCGGACCTGGACGAGGTCCTGGGGCTCGCGCACCGCGTCGTGGTGCTGGCCCGGGGACGGGTGCAGGGCGTGCTGCCGCGCGCCGAAGCCAGCAGCCAGCGGGTGATGGAGCTCGCCGTGGCCTGAACGAACCAAGGGCGGCGCCAACGCCTTCACGGCTTTCACCGCCTTCGCAACAGATACCAACAACAGGAGTCCGAAACATGGAGCTTTTCGATTTGAGCGGAGAGGTCGCGCTGGTGACCGGCGCCGGCAGCGGCATCGGCCAGCGGCTGGCCATCGGCCTGGCGCAGGCCGGCGCGGATGTGGCCTGCTTCGACCTGCCTCAGCAGGAAGCCGGCATGGAAGAAACCGTCGCGAAGATCCGCACCCTGGGTCGCCGCGCGCTGGCGCAGGCCGGCGACGTGACCAGCGCGGACGACCTGCGCGGAGCGGTCGAGCGCACCGAGAAGGACGTGGGCGCGCTCACCATCGGCGTGAATGCCGCCGGCATCGCCAATGCCGCGCCGGCCGAGGACATGGAGTTCGCGCAGTGGCGCAAGGTGCATGCGGTCAACGTCGACGGCGTCTTCCTGAGCTGCCAGGCCCAGGCCCGGGTCATGCTGCCGCGCCGCAAGGGCGCGATCATCAACATCGCCTCGATGTCCGGCAGCATCGTCAACCGCGGGCTGCTGCAGGCGCACTACAACAGCTCGAAGGCGGCGGTCATGCACCTGTCCAAGAGCCTCGCCATGGAGTGGGCGGACCGCGGCATCCGGGTGAACAGCATCAGCCCCGGCTACACCGCCACGCCGATGAACCTGCGCCCGGAAGTGGCCGAGCAGGTCAAGATCTTCGAGCGCGACACGCCTCTGGGCCGCATGGCGACCGTCGATGAGCTGGTGGGCCCGGCGGTCTTCCTGTCCAGCCGCGCCGCGTCGTTCTGCACCGGCGTCGATCTGATCGTGGACGGTGGGTTCGTCTGCTGGTGAAGGCTGCGGCGCTCCCGGCAGGCGCGGCGGTGCGCTCCGCCTGGCGGGAGGCCGGCAAGGTGCCTGCGATAATGAAATCCATGGTCACCGCCCGTTCCGCTTCGCCCGGCCTGCTGCGGCTGACAACCCGCATCGCGCGCATGTACCACGAGCGCGGCATCGGCCAGGCCCGCATCGCCGAGCAGCTCGGACTCTCCCAGGCCCGGGTATCGCGCCTGCTCAAGCAGGCGGAGCAGCTCGGCATCGTCAAGATCACGGTCCATGTGCCCGAAGGCATCCACGCCGACGACGAGATCCGGCTGGAAGACCGCTACGGCCTGGACGAGGTGGTCCTCGTCAGCGTGGAGGAGTCCGCGCAGCAGAACGACGACGACATCGCACGCGCGCTGGGCTCCACCGTCGCCAGCTATCTGGAGCTGACCCTGCCCGCCATGGAGTCGGTGGGGGTGTCCTCCTGGAGCTCCACGCTGCTGGCCGCCGTCAACGCCATGCGGCCCACCGGCCCGGGCGCCACGCAGCACATCGTGCAGGCACTGGGCGGGGTGGGCGTTCCGGTCGCCCAGCGCTTCGCCACCCGGCTCACGGAACATCTGGCCGAACTCACGCACGCGGAGCCGGTCTTCATGCTGGCGCCGGGCGTGGTGCAGAGCCTGGAGGCCAAGCAGGCGCTGCTGGCCGACCCGACCTGCCGGCAGGCGATCGGGCATTTCGAGCATCTCTCCGCCGTGCTGATGGGCATAGGCGCCATCCCGCCGTCGCGCATGCTGCGTGAAAGCGGCAACGTATTCAGCGAGCAGGACCTGCACGACCTCAAGCAGGCCGGCGCGGTCGGCGACGTCTGCATGCGCTTCTTCGATGCGGACGGCCGGCCGATACGGACCTCGTTCGACGACCGGGTCATCGGCATTTCCGCGGCGCAGATCCTGAAGACGCGGCGCCGCATCGGCGTGGCGGGCGGCCCGCGCAAGTTCGAGGCGATCCGCGCAGCCGTGCGCGGCGGCTGGATCAGCACCCTGATCACCGACCACCACACCGGACAGCGGCTGCTGGCGCAGCCTTGATGCCCTCGAAGCAGCCGGCGCTCAGCGCTGCACGCCCCAGCGCCGCACCGTCAGCCGCTCCAGCGTGTGGAAGCCCAGGCTTTCCACCAGCAGGCCGATGAGGATGACCAGCGCCAGGCCGGCGAAGACCTTGTCGGTGTAGAGCTCGTTGCGGTTCTGGAAGATGTACCAGCCCAGGCCGCCCTGTCCGGACGAGGCGCCGAAGACCAGTTCGGCCGCGATCAGCGTGCGCTAGGCGAAGGCCCAGCCGATCTTCAGGCCCGACAGGATGGCGGGCAGCGCGGCCGGCACCAGGATCTGCAGCACGTAGCGGATGCCCGTGAGGCCGTAGTTGCGTCCGGCCAGGCGCAGCGTCTCGGGCACGGCCTGGAAGCCGGCATACGTGTTGAGCGCCAGCGGCCACAGCACCGAATGCACCAGCACGAAGACCAGGCTGCCCTGCCCCAGCCCGAACCACAGCAGCGCCAGCGGCAGCAGGGCGATGGCGGGCAGCGGGTTGAACATGGCGGTGAGGGTGGACAGCAGATCACGCCCGAACCGGGTGGACACGGCCAGCGTGGTCAGCAGGAAGGCGCCCGCGATGCCGGCGAAATAGCCCTTGAGCAGCACCGTGAGCGAGATGGCGGTCTTGGCGACCAGCTCGCCGCTGGCCAGGCCCTCCCACAGGGCCCGCGCGGTCTGCAGGAAGGTGGGCAGCAGCAGGTCGTTGTTCTGCCAGCGCGCCACGGCCTCCCACAGCACGGCCAGCACTGCCAGGATGGCCAGGCGCCGCAGCGCCTCGTGCTGCGCCAGGCGCGCGGCCCAGGGCAGCGGGCGTTCGGGGGCGATGCCTTCCAGGGGCGGCAGGGCGTGCTCCACCTCGGGCCGGATCGGGGGCGTGCGCGGCGCTGCCGCCGCTGCGGCGCCGGCGAAGGCGAATGCGGAGGTGGAGGAGGAGCGGGGGACGTTGGCGGCGGCAGTCATATGGCGATGCGGAAAGGCAGGAGTGGGCCGGCGGCGCGCTGCGCCAGCAGGGCCGCGTCGGCAGCGGCGGAGCCGGGCGCGCCGGCAGCGGGCTCGTCGAACAGCAGGCGGTGGATGCGCTGGGCGGTGGCCTGGAATTCGGCGCCGCCCAGGCTGTGCAGGCCGAACTGGTGGCTGTTGATCTCGGCGCGCAGCCGGCCCGGATGGGGCGAGAGGATGGCCACGCGGTTGCCCACGACCAGCGCCTCTTCGATGGAGTGCGTGACGAAGATCAGCGTGAAGCGGAACTCCTCCCACAGCGCCAGCAGCTCTTCCTGCATGCGGCGGCGGGTGAGCGCGTCCAGCGCGGCGAAGGGCTCGTCCATCAGCAGCACGCGCGGCTGCATGGCGAGAGCCCGGGCGATGGCCACGCGCTGCTTCATGCCGCCCGAGAGCTGGTGCGGATGCACGTCGGCGAAGGGCGCGAGGCCGACCTTGTCCAGATAGAGCGCGGCGCGCTCGGCGGCCTCGGCCCGGCCCACGCGGCGCGATGCGAGCAGCGGGAACATGACGTTCTCGCGCACGGTCTTCCAGGGCGGCAGCTGGTCGAATTCCTGGAACACGACCACGCGGTCGGGGCCGGGCCGCGTCACCGCCTTGCCGTCCAGCAGGATGCGCCCTTCGCTGGGCGGGATGAAGCCGGCGATGGATTTGAGCAGGGTCGATTTGCCGCAGCCCGAAGCGCCCAGCAGCACCAGGCGGTCGGCCGCATGCACGTCGAAGCCTACGCGATGCGTGGCCCGCACGGCGCGCTGCGGCGTGCGGTAGTCGATGCTGACGCCCTCGACGCGCAGCAGGGGCGACCCGGCCTGCGTGCCGGCTTCCGCATCGCCCTGCGGGCGGGATACCTGCGCCGCAGAAGACAGCGCCAGCGGCGCAGGTCCCTCCGGAGCGCCGTCGGCGTAAGGGCCCATCTCTTCCCGCACGCGCTCCAGCAGCGCAGCGGCCATCGGTCCCAGGCGTTGTTGCATGCTCAGCATCGCTCGCACCCTTTTCCTTTCATCCTTCCCGCGCCCACCGGCTTCAGCTGCCGCGAGCGGTCAGCGCGTCGTCGAAGAAATAGTCCTTGAGCGCTTCGGGCTTGTTCTTGATGGCGCCCACGCGCTGCAGGAACTGGCCCAGGCCCAGGGTGTTCTCGGGCTGCACCTTGAACTGCACTTCGGGGTTCTTGATGATCTTGAGCAGCAGGGCCCGGTCGGTCTTGGCGCCGGTCACCTTCAGGTAGATGTCGGCCGCCTTCTCGGGGTTCGCGGCGACGAACTGCGCGGCCTCGTTCAGGCCTTCGATGAAGGCCTTGTAGGTCCTGGGGCTCTCCTTGCGGAATTTCTCGGTGGCGTAGAGCACCGTGGCCGAGGACGGCCCGCCCAGCACGTCGTAGGAATTGAGCACGATATGGGCCTTCGGGTTGCCCGCCAGCTCCTGCTCCTGGAACGGCGGGTTGCCGAAGTGGGCGGTGATCTCGGTGCCGCCCTTGATGATGGCCGCCGCCGCGTCGGGGTGCGGCACCGCCACCTGCAGCCTGTCGAGGCGGTTGAATTCCTTGTCGCCCCAGAGCTTGGCCGATGCGAACTGCAGCACGCGCGACTGCACCGACACGCCCACGGCCGGCAGCGCGATGCGGTCCTTGTCGGTGAAGTCGGCGATGGTCTTGACCTGGGGGTTGTTGCTGACCAGGTAGTAGGGGAAGTTGCCCAGCGAGGCCACGCCCTTGACGTTCTGGCGGCCCCGCGTGCGGTCCCACAGCGTGAAGAGCGGTCCCACGCCGGCGCCTGCGATGTCGATGCTGCCCGACAGCAGCGCCTCGTTCACGGCCGAGCCGCCGGAAAGCTGCAGGAATTCGACCTGGATGTCCACGCCCGCCGCCTTGCCGTGCTTTTCGATCAGCTTCTGCTCCTGCGCCACGTTGAGCAGCAGATAGACGATGCCGAACTGCTGGGCGATGCGCAGCTTGCCCTCTTCGGCCCTGGCCATGCCGGGAGCGATCAGGCCCGCGGCCAGCAGGCCAGCCACCGTGGCGAAGGTGGCGGCGCGGCGGGTGAGGCCCTGCCAGGCGGGTGTGGATGAGCGATGGTGCATGGACGACGACCTTTTTAGTTTCTTCGAGGACAACACAGCCCGGGCGCCCGCAAGACGGGTGCCTGCAGCTATCGGAAAGTGAGAGTGAGTGGGCCGCAGGGGCCGCTCAGCCAGCGTGGGTCACAAGGGTAGATCGCCCTCGACCGTGGTGCGGAAAAGCTTGCGGCGCTCGCTGTCGGGCGTGCCGGCGGCCAGGTGCTGGACCGAGCGGTTGTCCCAGAACACCAGGTCGTGCGGCTGCCACTGGTGGCGATAGACGAATTCCGGCTTCACGGCGGCGGCGAACAGCTGGGCCAGCAGGTCGCGGCTCTCGTCCTCGGGCCAGCCGACGATGCGCGTGGTGAAGTGCTCGTTGACGAAAAGCGCGCGGCGGCCCGTCTCGGGGTGGGTGCGCACCACCGGGTGGACGGCGGGCGCCACCTCGGCGATCTGCGCGGCAGTGAGCTGGGGGCGCCAGGGGTTGCGGGCGCGCAGCTCTTCGTACTTGGCCAGGTAGCTGTGCTCGGCCTGCAGCGGGGCGATGGCGCGCTTGAGCGCTTCAGGCAGCGCGTCGTAGGCGGCGTGCTGGTCGGCGAAGAGCGTGTCGCCGCCCTCGCCGGGCAGCTCCTGCGCGTGCAGCAGCGAGCCCAGGCTGGGCCGTTCCTTGTAGGACAGGTCGGAATGCCAGTAGTGGCCCGCATCGCCCAGGCCGATGGGCTGGCCGGCCTCGTCCTTGAGGTTGGAGACGATGAGGACTTCCGGATGGTCCGCCAGCTGGAAGTTCTTCAGCACATGGATCTGCAGCGGCCCGAAGCGGCGGCTGAAGGCGATGTGCTGGGCGGGCGTGATGCGCTGGTCGCGGAACACCACCACATGGTGGTCCAGGTGCGCGCGGTGCAGGCGGGCGAAGTCGGCATCGCTCAAGGGGCGCGAGAGATCCAGGCCCAGTACCTCGGCGCCCAGCGGAGCGCCGGGCAGCGGGCGGATCCCGAAGCCTTGCGACTGCGGCTGCGCTGCGGACTGGACCGGAGCGGAAGGGAAGGCCGAAAGAGAGGACAGGACTGCGGACATGGAAGAAGCCTTTGCGTGGAAGGTGGGCGGGCCGGCCGCTCCGGCTCCCGTTCACCGCACTCTAGGCAGGCTGCATCCTGGAGGGAAACACTGTTTCGTCAGTTGCTAACTACCAAAACAGCTATGGACTCCGGCCACGTTCCCGACCTGCCAGGCGTCCTACAGCCGATGCGTGCGGTCCCCGCGCGCGAAGCCCATCGGCGTCCACGCGGGCACGCCCGCGCCCACAGCCAGCACCTTGAAGAGCTCGCCCATCTCGTGCTCCATCATCAGCTTGGCAGCCTGTGCGCGCTCCGCCTGGGGCAGTTGCTCCAGCTGCGCCTGCAGGCCGCAGTTGATGAGGAAGTGCGCCTGGGTGGTGTAGCCCAGCACGTCCAGGCCCGCGTCCTGCGCGGCCAGGGCCATGGCGGTGAAGTTGACGTGGGCGGTGATGTCCTTGGCGCCTATGTCCGCCAGCGGGTCGGAATCGACCTGGTGGGCCTGGTGGCAGACCAGCGTGCCCATGTGGCGCTGGGGGTGGTAGTACTCGGCCTCGGGAAAGCCGTAGTCGATGAGGAAGGCCGCGCCGCGCGCCAGGCGCTGGGCCAGCATGCGCATGAAGCCCTCGCCCTGCACGTGGATCTCGGTCAGGTAGTCCTGCGGGCCCTCGGGCTCGACGGGTGGGCGCAGGGCCGTGGGGCGGTCGGCCCAGGCGAAGGGAGCTTCGGCCTCCTGGCCTGCTGCGGCGCCCAGGGCCACGCCGCGTTCGTGCCACACGCCGCTGCCGGCGCCGCCGTGGCGGGCCAGCAGCTGCACGGGCATGGCGTCCAGCACCTCGTTGCCGACGACCACGCCCTCGAAGCGCTCGGGCAGGCGATCGGCCCAGACCACGCGGCCTTCCCACGCGGCCAGCGCGGCCTGCTGGCGGCGGCGCAGGCTGCCCGACAGGTCCACGATGGTGTAGCGCCGCACGCGGTCGCCGAGCGCCTGCAGCAGCTGCACGGCGAGGGCGCCGGAACCGGCGCCGAACTCCCACACTTCGTCGGTGCCCGTGGCGTCCAGCGCCTCGCGCACCTGCGCGGCCAGCGCCCGGCCGAAGACGGGCGAGAGTTCGGGCGCGGTGACGAAGTCGCTGCCCGAGCCCGGCAGCATGCCGAACTTGGGCGACTCGTTGGCGTAGTAGCCCAGGCCGGGCGTGTAGAGCGCCATCTCCATGAAGCGGTCGAAGCCGATCCAGCCGCCGGCCTGGGCGATGGCCGCGCGCACCTGGGCCGCGAGGGCATTCGTCGTCATTACACTCGCCTGTTCCGTCTGAGGGTTCACCTTCGTCATTCCGTCCGCCGTCCTTGTCCGTCGTGCTTTTTGTCCGGCTGCGCGCCGGCCCGTTGCCCACCTGTCACCAGCCTTCCATCTTATGAGCGATAACGCCGCCCGCCCGCCGAATCCAGCGTCCGACCGCGATACCGCAGCCGCCGGAGCCGGCACCGCCCGCTGGGTGCTGGTAACGGGCGGCGCCAAACGCCTGGGCCGCGAACTGTGCCTGGCCTTCGCCCGCCAGGGCTGGCAGGTGGCCTGCCACTACCACCGGTCGGCCGACGCGGCGCAGGAGGTGGTGGCGCAGATCGCAGCGTTGGGCGGCCAGGCCGTGGCCGTCGCCGGGCCGCTGCATTCCGAGGCCGATGCGCGCGCGCTCTTCGCCCAGGTGCTGGAGCGCACCGGCGGCCGGCTGGACTGCGTGGTCAACAACGCCTCGCTGTTCGAGCCCGACACGGCGGCCGACTTCTCCGAAGAGGCGCTCTGGGCGCAGATGCGCACCAATCTCGTCGTGCCCGCCACGCTGGCCCGGCTGCTGCACGGCCTGCATGCCGGCGGCCCCGCAGGCACGCCGGCCGCATCCGTCGTACACGTGCTGGACCAGAAGGTCTTCAATCTCAACCCCGACTACTACTCCTACACCCTGTCCAAGCTGGCGCTGGAGCGCTCGGTGGCACTGCAGGCGCAGGCTCTGGCGCCGCAGGTGCGCGTGAACGCGGTGGCGCCCGGCCTGCTCTACCAGAGCGGCCCGCAGACCGCCGACAACTTCGCCGCAGCCAGCCATGCCAACCTGCTGCGCCGGCCCATCGACCCCGCCCAGGTGGCGCAGACAGCTCTCTTCCTGGCCGGCAACCCCTGCATCACCGGCACGAGCGTGTGCGTGGACAACGGCCAGCACCTGGTGCCCACCGAGCGCGACATCATGTTCGTCGCCGAGCAAGTGCTGCACGGCGCCACCGCCGCGAAGAACAACGAACAAGGAGACCTCCCATGAACCGCATGGACTGGCTGCAGCTGCACTGCCGGCGCCTGATGCTGCGCGGCCTCACGGTGCAGGCCTGGATCGGCATCCACGACTTCGAGAAGGCCGCGTCCCAGCGCCTGACGCTGGACGTGGACATCTACGTGCGCCTGGCCGACACCACGCCCCAGGCCGACGCCATCGCCGAGGTGGTGGACTACGATTTCGTGCGTGAGGCCGTCCACCAGCGCATCGCGCGCGGCCCCATCGGCCTGCAGGAAACGCTGGGCGACGAACTGCTCGACACCCTCATGGCCCATCCCGGCGTGGTCGCGGCGCGCGTGCGCACGGCCAAGCCCGACGTCTATCCCGACTGCGACTCCGTGGGCGTGGAGACCTTCCGCTTCAAAGAAGAAGCCATCCTCACCAGGAACGAAGCCCCATGACACCCGACGGCGGCCAGCAGATCCTCACGCTCACCGGTTTGCGCTTCGACGCGAACCTGGGCATCCTCGACCACGAAAAGACCGCGCCCCAGCCCATCCAGGTGGACGCGGAACTCAACCAGGGCCGCCAGCCGCTGCTGCCGCACGACGACGACATCAGCCATGTGCTGGACTACCGCAAGGTGCGGCAGATCATCATCGACGAATGCACGGCCGAGCACGTCAACCTGCTGGAGAGCCTGATCGGCAAGCTCACGCGCCGCCTGATGCAGCTGCCCGGCGTGATCGGCGTGCGCGTGAAGATCGCCAAGCTGGAGATCTTCGAGGACTGCGAGGTGGCGATACGGATGGAGTCCGGGCAGTGGTGAGCCCGGTAGGACTCAGCTCCTAGATCCAAGCCTCAGCCCCCGGGGGGGGCCGTCACATCCGCACCACCACCTTGCCGAAGGCGCCCCGCGCCAGGTGCTCGAAGGCCTGCGGCACCTCGCCGAAGCCGTATTCGGCCGCGACCACCGGCTGCAGCCGGTTCACGTCGATGGCGCGCACCATGCGCTCCAGCGCCGCGCGGTGGCCCACGCTGATGCCCTGGATGGTGGCCCGCCGGCCGATGGCGTCGAAGGTGAAGTCCTGCATCTGGCCGCCTTCCAGCACGCCGATGACCGAAATGCGCCCGCCGCGCGCCAGCGCCTGCAGCGAGCGGCCGATGTTCGGGCCGCCCACGGTTTCCAGCACCTGGTCGGCGCCGCGCCCTTCGGTCAGGCGCATCACCTCGGCCTGCCAGTCGGCATCGCGCGCCAGCACGTGGTGCGCGCCCAGCTCCAGGGCCGGGGCGCGCTTGTCCGCGCTGCCCGACACCACGATCGCCTGCGCGCCGTGCATCCGCGCGAACTGCAGCCCGAACAGGGCCACGCCACCCGTGCCGTGGATCAGCACGGTCTGGCCGGCCTGCAGGCCGCCCTCTTCCACCAGCGCGAACCAGGCCGTGAGCGCGGCGCAGGGCAAGGTGCTGGCCTGCGCGGCGTCCAGCGTGGCGGGAGCCGGCGCGGCCCAGTCGGCATCCAGCAGCACATGGGTGGCGAGCATGCCGGGCCCCGGCACGCCCAGCGAATGGCTGGCAGCCGGCGCTGCACCGTCCAGCCAGTCCGCGACGAAGGTGCTGATGACGCGCTCACCGCCGCGCCAGCGTTGCACGCCCGCGCCCACCGCCAGCACCGTGCCCGCCATGTCGGAGGCCGGCACGAAGGGCAGAGGCGCGCTCCAGCGGTAGGTGTTGCGGGCGACGAGCAGGTCGCGGTAGTTGAGCGAAGCCGCCTCCACCCGCACCAGGATCTGGCCCGGGCCGGGCACAGGCAGGGGAGCGGTGGAGCGAACGAGATGCTCCAGGCCGAAGTCGGTGAGCTGCCAGCGTTGCAGGCTGCCGGGGTTGCTGTCTTTCATGGGTGCTGCTCCAGTTCAGAGGAATTGACGATGCAGCCATGCTATTGGCGCGCTACATTCGCTGGTGGAGCATCTGAATCAACGCACTGGATAGGTAAATTCTTCAATGAGCGAACGCCTGGCGGGGATAGAAGCCTTCGTGGCCGCCGTGGAGGCCGGCAACTTCGCGCTGGCCGCCGTGCGGCTGCAGCGCACGCGCTCGGCCGTGGCCAAGAGCGTGGCCCGGCTGGAGGCGCGGCTGGGCACGCGCCTCTTTCAGCGCAGCACCCGCAGCCAGAGCCTCACCGAAGACGGCCAGGCGTACTACGAGCGCTGCCGGCGGGCGCTGTCGGAGCTGGACGCAGCCGATGCCGCCGTGGAGGCCGGCCGCAGCGCGCCGCGCGGGCGCCTGCGGGTGACGGCGCCGGTGCTGATCGGCCGGGAGATGGTGGCGCCGCTGCTGCTGGAGCTGGCGGCCGCGCACCCGGAGCTGTCGCTGGAGATGGTCTTCAGCGACAGCGTGGCGGACCTGGTGGACGAGCGCATCGACCTGGCCGTGCGCAGCGGTCCGCTGGCCGATAGCAGCGTGCTGGCGGCGCGGGCGCTGGGCCGGCAGTGGATGGGCGTCTATGCCTCGCCGGGCTACCTGGCCCGGCACCCGGCGCCGGCGGATCTGGACGCCATGATCGCCACGGCGGGCAGCCACAGCTTCGTCGGCTATGCGCGCGACACCGGCCCCCATCCCTGGCAGTTCCACGGCGCGGACGGGCAGGTACGAACCTTCCAGCCGCCGGCGCGGGTCTCGTTCAGCTGCAACAGCCTGGAAGCCAACAAGCTGGCGGCCCTGGGCGGCATGGGCATGACCCGGCTGCCGGCCTGGCTGGTGGCGGATGCCGTCGGCCAGGGCACGCTGGTGCGCGTGTTCGAGGAGCCCGTGCCCTATGGCTACGCGCTGCAGGCTGTGTGGCCGCAGGCGCGGGCCTTGCCGCTCAAGACGCGCACGGCCATCGACCTGCTGGCCGCCCGGCTGCCGCCGCTGCTGGCGCAGGGCGGGCCGGGCACGGGCACCGCCCCGGACTAGCGGCGCTGGCCAGGCGCCGCATCGCAGGCAGTAGCAGCGCTACGACCAGATGCGGCAACGACGCCAGAAGGGGCGTGTGAGCCGCGCGCTCAGCAGCAGCGGCCGATGCGGCCTTTGCCTCCGTATCGCGCATCCTGCCGGTCGCGGAAGAATTCCGCATAGCTCATCACCGGCTCGCCGGGATGGGTGCGCTCCTGGTGGCTCAGGTAGGCGTCGTAGTCGGGCAGGCCCACCATCAGGCGCAGCGACTGCGCCAGGTAGCGCCCGCCCGTGGCGACGGCCTGCACGGCATCGCGCGCGGCCTGCTGCAGCGGACGGCTGGCCGGATCGTCGGCTCTCATCGCGCGGCCTGGGGCAGGGCCTCGAACGGCGTTTCATGCGCCGTGGGGCGGTTGGCGGCGCGGGCCTGCAGGCAGGCGCGCACGCTGTAGAGCAGCACGCTCAGCACCACGAAGATGAACAGCGCGCAGAGCCCGGCGTTGATGCGGTCGTTGAGCACGATGCGCGACATGGCCTCGGCCGTCTTGGCCGGCGCGATCACCGTGCCCTGTGCGATGCCGTCGGCATATTTGGCGGCATGCGACAGGAAGCCGATCTTGGGGTCGGCCGAGAAGATCTTCTGCCAGCCGGCGGTGAGCGTGCAGGCCAGCAGCCAGGCGGCCGGCGCGATGGTGACCCAGGCGAAGCGTTCGCGCTTCATGCGGAACAGCACCACGGTGCCCAGCATCAGCGCCACGGCGGCCAGCATCTGGTTGGAGATGCCGAAAAGCGGCCACAGCGTGTTGATGCCGCCCAGCGGATCGACCACGCCCTGGTAGAGGAAGTAGCCCCAGGCGCCCACGCACAGCGCGGTGGCGATCAGGTTGGCGGGCAGCGAGTCGGTGCGCTTCAAGGCCGGCACGAAGCTGCCCAGCAGGTCCTGCAGCATGAAGCGCCCGGCGCGGGTGCCGGCGTCCACCGCCGTGAGGATGAAGAGCGCCTCGAACAGGATGGCGAAGTGGTACCAGAAGGCCATCATGGCCGGGCCGCCCGCCACCTGGTGCAGGATGTGCGCCATGCCCACGGCCAGCGTGGGCGCGCCGCCGGCACGGCCCAGGATGGTGTGCTCGCCCACGTCCTTGGCGGTCTGCAGCAGCATGTCGGGCGTGACGACGAAGCCCCAGGTGGAGATGGTGGCCGCCACCGCTTCGGGCGTGCTGCCCACCAGCGCGGCCGGGCTGTTCATGGCGAAGTAGATGCCGGGGTTGATGCACGAGGCGGCCACCAGCGCCATCACGGCGACGAAGGACTCGGCCAGCATGCCGCCGTAGCCGATGTAGCGGGCATGGGTTTCGTTCTCCAGCATCTTGGGCGTGGTGCCCGAGGAGATCAGCGCATGGAAGCCCGACACCGCGCCGCAGGCGATGGTGATGAAGAGGAAGGGGAACAGGCTGCCCGCCCAGACCGGGCCGTTGCCCTGCGCGAACTGCGTGATGGCCGGCATCTCCAGCGTGGGCGCCACCACCACGATGCCGATGGCCAGCGCCACGATGGTGCCGATCTTCAGGAAGGTGGATAGGTAGTCGCGCGGCGCCAGCAGCAGCCACACCGGCAGCGAGGCGGCGACGAAGCCGTAGCCGATCAGCATCCAGGTCAGGGTCTTGCCGTCGAAGGTGAAGGCCGGGCCCCAGACGGGGTCGGCCGCCACGGCCTGGCCGCCGAAGATGGCGGCCATCAGCAGCACGAAGCCGATGACGGACACCTCGGCGATGCGGCCGGGGCGGATGTAGCGCAGATAGACGCCCATGAAGAGCGCCACGGGAATGGTCGCCGCCACGGTGAAGGCGCCCCAGGGCGATTCGGCCAGCGCCTTGACCACGATCAGCGCCAGCACGGCCAGGATGATGATCATGATCATGAAGGTGCCGAAGAGCGCGATCAGCCCCGGCACGGTGCCCATCTCCTGCTTGACCAGGTCGCCCAGCGAGCGGCCGTCGCGCCGCGTGGAGATGAAGAGCACGATGAAATCCTGCACCGCGCCGGCGAACACCACGCCCGCCAGCAGCCACAAGAGGCCCGGCACGTAGCCCATCTGCGCGGCCAGCACCGGCCCCACCAGCGGCCCCGCGCCCGCGATGGCGGCGAAGTGGTGGCCGAACAGCACGTGCTTGTTGGTGGGCACGTAGTCCAGCCCGTCGTTGTGGCGCCAGGCCGGCGTGGAGCGGGTGGCGTCCAGCCCCAGCACGCGCTGGGCGATGAACAGGCTGTAGTAGCGGTAGGCGATCAGATAGACGCAGACCGCCGCGACGACGATCCAGAGCGCGCTGATGGACTCGCCGCGCGTGAGCGCGACGGTGCCCAGCGCCCAGGCGCCGAGCAGCGCGATGGCGAGCCACACGAGGTGGCGGCGGAGATGGGACATGGGAACTTGTCTCCTGGGAGGTTCTTTGTAAGGGAATGCAGGCCGCCAAGTATCCCGACGCGGGCGCCGCCGCGCATCCGCCTTGCCGCGTAGGAGAGCCGGGTGGGATTGCCTAAGGTTCAACCCGGAAAGGGTTAACCCTAGACCTCATCGGACCCGGCTCAGCCGCCCTGCCCGCCCAGGTCCGCCGCATGCTCCACCGCGTAGCGGATCAGCTCGGCCAGGCTGCCCAGCTCCAGCCGGCGGCGGATGTTCTGGCGGTGGGCGTCCACCGTGCGCACGCTCAGGCCCAGGTCCGCCGCGATCTGCTTGCTGGAAGCGCCCCGGCCCAGGGCCGAGAGGATCTCGCATTCGCGCGGTGTGAGCAGCGGCTTGGGCGCCTGGTTGCGGAAGAGCCGCTGCGACACGGCCGGGCTCAGGAAGGTGCCGCCCGCGGCCACGGCCTCCAGCGCAGCCACCAGCTCGGCGGCGGGCGCATCCTTCATCACGTAGCCGCGCGCGCCGGCCTGCAGGGCGCGCTGCACGTATTCGGGGTTGTCGTACATGCTGAGCATCAGCACCCGCAGGCCGGGCCGCCGCGCCAGCAGCTGGGCGGCGAAATCCAGGCCGTTCATGTCCTTCATGCCCACGTCCATCAGCACCAGGTCGGGCGCCAGGGCCTCGATGGGGCCGGCGGCCTCGGCCGCGCCGCCTGCCTCGCCCACGATGTCGATCCAGGGCAGGGGCGCCAGGCGGGCGCGCAGGCCGTCGCGCACCAGGGCGTGGTCATCGACGAGGAAGAGGCGGATGCGGGCGGGCGTGTTCATGGGTTCGGGATCATGCGGGGCGGATGGTATCCGGCACCTCGGCCACCACGCGCGTGCCGCCGGGGCCGGAGCGCAATTCGAGCCGCCCGCCCAGCGCCTCCATGCGCTCGTGCATGTTGCGCAGGCCGATGCCGGCGTGCGGGTCGTGGCGCAGCGCATCGGCATCGAAGCCGCGGCCGTCGTCGCGCACCTCCAGCTGCACGCCGCCGGCCACGAAGTCCAGCGTCACATGCACATGCCGCGCCTGGGCGTGCTTGCGCACGTTGGTCAGCGCCTCCTGCGCCACGCGGAAAAGCGCCGTCGCCACGTCGTGCGGCAGCGGCCCCGCCGGCTGCCCCGCATGCACCTGCACGGCGACCGGCCCATGCTCGCCGAAGCTGCGCGCCAGGTGCTCGATGGCGGCGGGCAGGCCCAGCGTGTCCAGCAGCGCCGGACGCAGCTCGTGCGACAGCTGCCGTACCTCGGCCAGCGCGTCGTTGAGCCGCTCCAGCGCCGTGCCCAGCGTGGCGGGCACCGGGCGCTGCGGGCCGATCTCCTCCACGGCCGACTCGATCAGCAGCTTGGCCGACACCAGCGTCTGGCTGGTGCCGTCGTGCAGCTCGCGCGCCAGGTGGGCGCGCTCCTCTTCCTGCGACTGCACCACGCGCCGGGCCAGCACGCGCAGCCGGGCTTCGCTGGCGCGGTGCTCGCTCAGGTTCAGCAGCAGGCCGGTGGCACTGATGGCGGCGCAGCCCAGCGCGGCCACGGCGGCGATCCACCACATGGTGACCGCCACGTTGGATTCGACCTGCCGCTCCAGCCCCGCCAGCGTGGCGTCGATGTCGTCCAGGTACAGGCCCGTGCCCACCATCCAGTTCCAGCGCGGCAGCGTGGTCACGTAGCCCAGCTTGGGCAGCACCTGGCCGGCGCTGGACGGCTTGGGCCAGGCATATTCCACATAGCCGCCCCCGCCCTGCCGCGCGCCGGCGATCAGTTGCTGGATGGTGGGCCGGCCCTGGGGATCGCGCAGGCCCCAGAGGTTGCGACCCACCAGCTCGGGCTGGCGCGAATGCATCAGCGCCCGGCCCTGCAGGTCGTAGACGAAGAAATAGCCGTCGCTGCCGAAGTCCAGCGCGGCCAGGCGGCGCAGCGCCTCGGCCCGGGTGGCCTCGTCGTCCCGGCCGCTGTCGTAGAGCGGCTGCACGGTGCCCAGCGCCAGCTGCACGTAGTTGCGCAGCTCGTTGCGGCGCTGCTCCAGGTAGCTGCGCTCTACCAGCGTGCGCTCGCGCCGGGCCAGGTCCAGCGACTGGTAGCGCACCACCAAAGCCACCACCGCCAGCGTGGCCAGCAGGGGCACCACGGCCAGCACCAGCATCTTGGTGCGCAGGCGCGCGGCATCGCTGCCCGGCCGGCCGGGAGCGGGCCACAGGCCCTGCAGCCGGGATAGGAGAGGGTGGGTCGGCAAGGTGGGCATGGCAGGCGATTCGAAGGAAGGGACAACGAGGCGGCTTCGGAAAAAAGCTTCGGAAAGAGGCTTCGGAAAAGAGCAGGGAAAAGGCGATGGCGCGCAGGGCACGCGCTCCCCCCGCAGCCATGCCCATCGGTTCATCCAAGTCCGTTCGGGCTGAGCCTGCCGAAGCCAGGGCACGGCTTTTTCGTCGCCGCCTTAAAATCATCGCCTCTTTTTCGGGCGCCCATCGCCGGACCGCCCTGCGCCACGCACCATGCTCCGTCCGGCCCCGTCGTCCCCGCCCCTGCCCTGCCCATGAACGTCCTGCTCCAAGCCACCGCCCCTGACGCCGCCGCCGCGCCCACAGACTGGACGGCCGATGCCGATGCCACGGCCGCCGCGCCCGCGGCCGCCGCCACGTCTTCCGCCCGCATCGAACGCGAGGCCCACAAGCTGGAAAAGCGCCTGTGCCGCGAGGTGGGCCGCGCCATCGTGGACTTCAACATGATCGAAGAGGGCGACAAGGTCATGGTGTGCATGTCCGGCGGCAAGGACAGCTACACGATGCTGGACATCCTGATCAAGCTGCAAAAGCGCGCGCCCATCCACTTCGACCTGGTGGCCGTGAACCTCGACCAGAAGCAGCCCGGCTTTCCCGAACACGTGCTGCCCGAATACCTGGCCACCACGGGCGTGCCCTTCCACATCGAGAACCAGGACACCTACAGCATCGTCAAGCGCGTGGTGCCCGAAGGCAAGACCACCTGCGGCCTGTGCAGCCGGCTGCGCCGGGGCATCCTCTACCGCGTGGCCGACGAGCTGGGCTGCACCAAGATCGCCCTGGGCCACCACCGCGACGACATCCTGCAGACCATGCTGCTGAACATGTTCTTCGGCGGCAAGCTCAAAAGCATGCCGCCGAAGCTGGTCAGCGACGACGGCCGGCACGTGGTGATCCGCCCGCTGGCCTACGTGCCCGAGAAGGACACGGCCCGCTGGGCACAGCAGCAGCAGTTCCCCATCATCCCCTGCAACCTCTGCGGCAGCCAGGAGAACCTGCAGCGCCAGGTGGTGGGCGAAATGCTGCGCGACTGGGACAAGCGCTTCCCCGGCCGCATCGAGAACATGTTCAACGCGCTGCAGAACGTCGTGCCTTCGCACCTGCTCGATGGAACGCTGCACGATTTCAAGCATCTCAAGGCCACGGGCGTGGCGAGCGAAGACGGCGACAAGGCCTTCGACCCCGAAAGCTTCCCGGCGGCCACGGGCCTGCCCGGCCTGCAGGTGGTGCAGCTGGGCTGAACCGGGACCGGCCTTCGCGGCCCCAGCCAGCGCCCGTCCTGCCCCTCCACTCCTTTCCCTCCTGCCCTGAAGGACCACACCATGACGATCCTGCGCTGGCTCTGCTCCCTGATGCTCTGTGCCGCAGCCGCCCTGCTCGCCGGCTGCGCCACCACCCACGTGGTGGACAGCGACGTGCGCAGCTATTCCACCCTGACCGCGCTGCCGCAGCCGCCCACCTACCGCCTGGAACGCCTGCCCTCGCAGGCCGCCCATGCCGCCTCGTTCAACGCCATCGAAGCGCTGGCCCAGCAGTCGCTGGCGCGCGTGGGCCTGAAGCGCGACGACGCCAACGCGAAGCTGGTGCTGCAGATCTCCGCCCAGGGCAGCTACGTGCGTGCCGGCTGGCCCTACTACTCCGACCCGTTCTACCGCCCCTTCGGCTGGGGCTGGGGCATGGGCTACGGCCGCGGCCTGGGCTGGGGCTTCGGCGGCAGCTGGATGGACCGCCCGCCCACGCTGCACCGCCGCGAGGTGAGCCTGGTGCTGCGCGACGCCGTCACGCAGAAGATCGTCTATGAAACCTCCGCCGTCTATGAAGACGTGTGGACGGACGACCCCGCCATCTTCGGCATCCTGTTCGATGCGGCGCTCACCGGCTTCCCGCAGCCGCCGGCCGGCCCGCGCCAGGTCCGCACCACCATCAGCCCCGGCGGCGCCCCGGCCACCATCACCGTCGCGCCCACGCCCGCTCCGGCGCAGGGCGTGGTGGTCCAGCCGACGCAGCCCCAGCTCCAGCCTCAGCCGCCAGCCCCCACGCAGCCGCAGCGCTGAGGCCACCGCATGCAGCAAGCCACCCGCATCATCGCCATCCGCCACGGCGAAACCGCCTGGAACGTGGACACCCGCATCCAGGGCCATCTGGACATACCGCTCAACGACACCGGCCTGTGGCAGGCCGCGCGCGTGGGCGAGGCCCTGGCGGACGAAACCGTCGCCGCCATCTACACCAGCGACCTGCAGCGCGCCCACGCCACCGCCCAGGCCGTGGCCCGGACCACGGGCGCGCCGCTGGCCACCGACGAAGGCCTGCGCGAGCGCAGCTTCGGCCAGTTCCAGGGCCGCACCTTCGCCGAGATCGAGGCCGAGCTGCCCGAACAGGCCCGCCGCTGGCGCCAGCGCGACCCCGACTACGCCCCGGAAGGCGGCGAATCGCTCACCACGCTGCGCACCCGCATCGCCGGCACCGTCGCGCGCCTGGCCGCGCGCCACACCGGCGAACAGGTGGTGCTGGTGGCCCACGGCGGCGTGCTCGACGCGCTCTACCGCCTGGCCACCGGCCAGGACATCCGATCCCCCCGCACCTGGCACCTGGGCAACGCCGCCATCAACCGCCTGCTGTGGACCCCGGACGGCCTGACGCTGGTCGGCTGGGGCGACGTGGGGCATCTGGAAACGGCAGCGGCAGCGCGGGACGAGCTGCATTCCTGAACAAAGCGCACGCACGGCAAGGCGCGGCCCCCTAGCCGCAGTGCCGTCCCCATGCGCCTTGAGGCACACTGCCGCGCATGGAAGACATCGCCTCCTCAGATCTCAAATCCATCCTGCATTCGAGGCGCGCCAACATTTACTACCTTGAGCACTGCCGCGTGCTCGTCAACGGTGGCCGCGTCGAATACGTGACCGACACGGGCAAGCGCAGCCTGTACTGGAACATTCCCATCGCCAACACCACCAGCATCCTGCTGGGCACGGGCACGTCGATCACCCAGGCAGCCATGCGAGAGCTGGCCAAGGCCGGCGTGCTGGTGGGTTTCTGCGGCGGAGGCGGCACGCCGCTGTTCTCGGCCAACGAAGTGGATGTCGAGGTGGCCTGGCTCACCCCGCAAAGCGAGTACCGCCCGACCGAATACCTCCAGGCCTGGGTGCGCTTCTGGTTCGACGACGCACTGCGCCTGCGGGCCGCCAGGCACTTGCAGGCCCTGCGGCTGGAACGCCTGCTGGCCGAATGGAACGCGCGCGCGCTGCGCGAGGCCGGCTTCGGTGTGGACCTTGCCCGGCTTCAGGCCTTGGTCGCGCAATTCAGCGCCCGGATCGCGCAGGCCCCGGATGTCACCACCTTGCTCACCGACGAAGCCCAGCTGACCAAGGCGCTGTTCAGGCTCGCCGTGGAGGCCGTGGGCTATGGCGACTTCACCCGCGCCAAGCGCGGCACCGGCACCGATGCGGCAAACCGTTTCCTGGACCATGGCAACTACCTGGCTTACGGGCTGGGCGCCACCGCCACCTGGGTGCTGGGCCTGCCCCATGGCCTGGCCGTGCTGCACGGCAAGACGCGGCGCGGCGGGCTGGTGTTCGACGCCGCGGACCTCATCAAGGACGCCGCCATCCTGCCCCAGGCCTTCCTGTCGGCCATGCGCGGCGACGACGAGCAGCAGTTCCGCCGCCAGTGCATCGAGGCCCTGACGCGCAGCGCATCGCTGGACTTCGTCATCGATTCGCTCAAGCACATCGCCGTCACCACCGCACAGCTGGCGGGCGGGCCCGCCACCGCGCAGGAGCCTGGCGCATGAACGTTCTCTTCGTCGCGCAATGCACGAAGCGCGCGCTGGCCGAGACGCGCCGCATCCTCGACCAGTTCGCCGAGCGGCGCGGCGAGCGCACCTGGCAGACGCCCATCACCCAGGAAGGCCTGGCGACCGTGCGCCGCCTGCTGCGCAAGACGGCACGCAAGAACACCGCCGTGGCCTGCCACTGGATCCGTGGCCGCGACCACAGCGAACTGCTCTGGGTGGTGGGCGATGCCAGCCAGTTCAACGACCAGGGCGCCGTGCCCACCAACACCACCGCCAGCAACGTGCTGCGTGCGGACGACGAAAACGCCTGGCACCACCTCCCGCTGATGACCGCGCTGGCCGCGCTGGCGGCCCTGCTGCACGACCTGGGCAAGGCCACCCAGGCCTTCCAGGACCGGCTGCACCACCCGGGCCTGCGCGAACGCAACCATTACCGGCACGAATGGGTATCGGTGCGGCTGTTCCAGGCGTTCGTGGGGCGAGACGGCGACGCCGGCTGGCTGCAGCGGCTGGCGGATTGCGCAGAGGCGGGCGCCGAGCCCGAGGCCTTCGAAGCGCTCTGGCTGGACCATGCCGGCGGACGGCTTCTGCGCGACGGGCTGGACGAGCCGCAGGCATCGCAGCACCTGCCCTTCGCCCAGCTGCCCCCGCTGGCCCAGGCCGTAGCCTGGCTGGTGTTCACCCACCACCGGCTGCCCTGCCTGCCCGTTGAAAGACAGCGCGGCGAAGCAGAAGAAGACGAAGACACGGGCGAAGAAGCCAGCAGCGGCACCCACCGCCGCTTCGGCGCGCGCCCCGGCTTCCTGAACGCCAGCGCGCTGGAGAACGTGCTGCTGCGCATCGATGCCGACTGGAACGAGCCGCGCGAACGCACAGACCGGGCCAAGGTGCAAGCCCACTGGCGCTTCCCGCACGGGCTGCCCGTGGCCACCCCCGCGTGGCGCAAGCAGGCATCGCGCTATGCCCGCAAGCTGCTCGAACTCTCGCAGGCGCCAGGCCATGGGCCCGTGCTGCACGACCCGTTCGCCATGCATGTGGCGCGGCTGTGCCTGATGCTGGCCGACCACCACTACTCCAGCATCAGCGACGAAGCCCGGCGCGCGCCGTACCGCAACCCGGCGTATCCGCTCTACGCCAACACCCGCGGCAGCCACTTCCAAAACGATAGCACACTACCCATGTCCGGCAAGCGCCAGGAGCCGGTTTTCAACCAGACCCTGGACGAGCACCTGCTGGGCGTGCAGGCCCACGCCACGCTGGTGGCCCGGTCCCTGCCCAGCCTGGTGCACAGCCTGCCCGCGCTCAGGAACCACAAGCCCCTCAAGAAGCGCAGCGCCGACCCGCGCTTCGCCTGGCAGGACAAGGCAGCCGACCTGGCCGCCAGCCTGCGCGCCCGCGCAGCCCGGCAAGGCGCCTTCATCGTCGACATGGCCTCCACTGGCTGCGGCAAGACGCTGGGCAATGCCCGCATCATGAACGCGCTGGCCGACCCGGCCACCGGCATGCGCTGCGCCTTCGCCATCGGCCTGCGCACGCTCACGCTGCAAACCGGGCGCAGCTTCCAGAAAGACCTGGCGCTGGGCGAGGAACAGCTCGCCATCCAGGTCGGCGGCGCAGCCAGCCGCGCGCTGTTCGACTACTGGGAACGGCAAGCCGAAGCCACCGGATCGGCCTCCAGCCAGCAGTTGCTGGATGAAGCCGGCACCCTGCTCTACGAAGGCAACGACCAGCACCCGCTGCTGCAGCGCCTGACCGACGACGCCAAAGCCCGCGCGCTGATCGCCGCGCCGCTGCTGGTCTGCACCGTGGACCACCTCACCCCCGCCACCGAAAGCCTGCGCGGCGGGCGCCAGATCGCCCCCATGCTGCGCTTGATGACGGGCGACCTGGTGATGGACGAGCCCGACGATTTCGACATGGCCGACCTGCCCGCGCTCACCCGGCTGGTGCATTGGGCGGGCCTGCTGGGCAGCCGGGTGCTGCTGTCATCGGCCACCCTGCCCCCGGCGCTGGTGGAAGGGCTGTTCCTGGCCTACCGCGCCGGGCGGGCCTCATACCAGCGGCACCGCAGCCCACGCCCGGGCGAGCCGGTCCATATCTGCTGCCTGTGGATCGACGAATTCCACCAGGCCGCGCAGGACTGCGCCGATGGCGCGGCCTTCCGCGAAGCCCACAGCGCCTACGCCCACAAGCGCGTGGCCCAGCTGAAGCAGGCCGAGGTCCGGCGCCTGGCGCAGATCGCGCCCCTACCCGACACCTGGCACAGCCTGAAGAAGCCCGACCTGCGCCACGACTTCGCCCGCCTGGCACTGCAGCAGGCCTGGCAGCTGCATCAGCAGGCCCACAACCACAGCCGGGACGCGGCCAGCGGCAAACGCATCAGCCTGGGCCTGATACGCATGGCCAACATCGCCCCGCTGTACGACGTGGCCCTGGCCATGTACGCGCTGGGCGCCCCCGCCCCCGGCGTGCGCATCCACCTCTGCGTGTACCACTCGCAATTCCCGCTGCTGCTGCGCTCGGCCATCGAACAGCAGCTCGACACCCTGCTCGACCGCCGCGGCGCCCGTGACGGCCACGACCCCGCGCTGCAGCGCCCCGCCCTGCGCGCATGGATCGACGCGCACCCCGAGGCACACCACCTGTTCATCGTGCTGGGCAGCCCGGTCACCGAAGTGGGACGCGACCACGACTACGACTGGGCGGTGGTCGAGCCCTCGTCCGTGCGATCGCTGATCCAGCTCGCCGGGCGCGTGCGCCGCCACCGGCCCGGCGCCGTGGATGGAGTCAACATGGCGCTGCTGGACAGCCCCCTGCGGCACTACGAGGACGCAGCGGGCCAGCCCGCCTACTGCCGGCCAGGCTTCGAAACCCAGCATGAGCCCTTCAAGCTCCACACCCATTCCCTGCAGGCGCTGCTGGCACGGGAAACGGGCAGCAACAGCAGCAACGGCAACGGCGCCCCCTGGGCCATCGATGCGCGGCCACGCATCGCCCTGCCACCCGGCAAGATATTCCCAGGCCGCCGCCTGGCCGACCTGGAACACGCCCGCATGCACCGCTGCATGCTGCCCGGCACCCAGGACGGCCCCACGCACACCGACGCGGCCCATGCGCACTGGCACGAACCCCGGCCCGAAGCGCCGCGGTCCCTGTGGCTCACCGGCCTGCTGCCGCAGTTCCAGCGCTTCCGCTACGAACCGCAGCCGCGCGACGACGTCGCCCTGCTGCCCGACGAGGAAGAGACGGGCTTGCAGCTGCATCGCGTGGAAGACGACGGCGGGCGGCGCCACGGCAAGCTGTACGTGCCGGTGCATGAAAGCCAGTGCCACCCGGTTCCGCAAGCCCTGCTGAAATCGGCCAGCGTATCGGCCTGGCCGCAGGTGGATCTGATGGAAGAACTGGCAACGCTGGCCCAGGCACGCGACTTGCCGCTGAAGAAATGCGCGGAACGCTACGCCACCGCCAGCCTGCCCCGCAGCGCCCAGGGCTGGCACTTTCATCCCATGCTGGGATTCACGGTCAAGAAGGGGTAGAAGGGAGCGGCTTGGGAGGTTTGCGCTGGGAGCTGCCTGCATGGCAGTGAACATCGGCCGGCTCCTCACTCATCAGCGCGACCATTTTTGAGCTACCTATACAGCAGTGAACGTCCGGCTGACCCGCGCCAAGGCCAGCGACATTTTCTGTGCCGCCTATACGGCGGTGAACATGCGCAGCTGCGCCCCGAAGGTTTGCACCATGTTTTGAGCTGCCTACACGGCAGTGAACATTTCGTCTTGATTCTGGGGCCGAAGGTCGTCTTTCTGAGCTGCCTACACGGCAGTGAACGCGATGCCAACCTGAACGGTGCCAACCTGAGCTTTCTGAGCTGCCTACACGGCAGTGAACGACTACAAGACGGCGGGTTTCTGGCTGGATGTTTTCTGAGCTGCCTACACGGCAGTGAACCAGCAAGGTGCAGGCCCAGCCGCCCACCGACTTTTGTGAGCTGCCTACACGGCAGTGAACAAAGCCCCGGCGGCATGGCGCGGGGCGTGGCGATTTCTGAGCTGCCTACACGGCAGTGAACCAGCTGGGCCGACAGCACTGTCTGGAATACCATTTCTGAGCTGCCTACACGGCAGTGAACCCCGATCTGTTTCATAAGCCGCGCACCTACGTTTTCTGAGCTGCCTACACGGCAGTGAACGACGACAAGGAGATCGAGGAGGCCCGGCGCACTTTCTGAGCTGCCTACACGGCAGTGAACGTGCTGTTGCGCCCGGCTGCTGTGCTCGATGTTTTCTGAGCTGCCTACACGGCAGTGAACACCGATTCAGGCGTGAAAGCAGCGCCCTCGGTTTTCTGAGCTGCCTACACGGCAGTGAACGCGTGCAGAACGTCGTGATCTGGTGCGTGAACTTTCTGAGCTGCCTACACGGCAGTGAACGAATACAGGGCACTACTCAAGCAACTCAAGAATTTCTGAGCTGCCTACACGGCAGTGAACTTCTGGCGCAGGAAAGTTTCGTAGGCGTCCATTTTCTGAGCTGCCTACACGGCAGTGAACGCATGGCGGCCGATTTCGTCGCGCCCAGCTACTTTCTGAGCTGCCTACACGGCAGTGAACCCGGGCAGCGTGGGCAGCGCGGCGATGGCGGTTTTCTGAGCTGCCTACACGGCAGTGAACAACGGGTGCGGATGCTTGCGCTTTTTTGAGTTTTTCTGAGCTGCCTACACGGCAGTGAACGCTTGCTTGACGTCTTGCGGGGGTACGGGCTTTTTCTGAGCTGCCTACACGGCAGTGAACAGGCCGGTCTGGGCGAAGACAGCGGCGCGCCCTTTCTGAGCTGCCTACACGGCAGTGAACGGTCGCCGTGTTGCCGGCCACCACGTTCTGCATTTCTGAGCTGCCTACACGGCAGTGAACCACCCGTCGAGCTCATGATCTGCGCAGATGAATTTCTGAGCTGCCTACACGGCAGTGAACGACAGCCCTCGCCTGCTCCGCCTTGGCTGCCGTTTCTGAGCTGCCTACACGGCAGTGAACCCAAACAGCACCGACCAGTCGGCCTGCGTGGTTTTCTGAGCTGCCTACACGGCAGTGAACATGGTGGCCGACGCCGCGCGCATCCTCTTCATTTTCTGAGCTGCCTACACGGCAGTGAACGAAGAGCGTTATGCCCAGATGCGGCGCGATGTTTTCTGAGCTGCCTACACGGCAGTGAACGGCTGGCCGTTGTCGAACTTGAAGCCGAACATTTTCTGAGCTGCCTACACGGCAGTGAACTTGTGGACACCAGCGACACCCATCCGAAGAGCTTTCTGAGCTGCCTACACGGCAGTGAACATCTTGAGGAGTGCGCCCATGGGTCACCTATATTTCTGAGCTGCCTACACGGCAGTGAACACCGTGCGCGATCTATTTGCCGGGCGCCGAACTTTCTGAGCTGCCTACACGGCAGTGAACGACCAGGAAGTCGCCAAGCTGCAGGCCTACCATTTCTGAGCTGCCTACACGGCAGTGAACATGGGCGCGCTGAAAAGGATAGGGCGCTCGGTTTTCTGAGCTGCCTACACGGCAGTGAACAAGTGCTGCTCGAAGGCCTGCGCGCTGGCGGTTTTCTGAGCTGCCTACACGGCAGTGAACAGCTTGCCGGCTGTGATTTCCGCTGATGGGGTTTTCTGAGCTGCCTACACGGCAGTGAACATCAGCAGCCGCGCCAGCGCCTGCCCCAGCCCTTTCTGAGCTGCCTACACGGCAGTGAACGCTGCGGCATGAAAGTGCGGCGCCCGCTCAAGTTTCTGAGCTGCCTACACGGCAGTGAACAATGCCTTGATGACGGCCCGGGCCGGCGCGGTTTTCTGAGCTGCCTACACGGCAGTGAACAGTTCGGCCCGGCCGCCACGGTCAACGTGATCTTTCTGAGCTGCCTACACGGCAGTGAACGTGGCAAAACGCAACGTCGCCGAACGCCTCAATTTCTGAGCTGCCTACACGGCAGTGAACTTGCGCCTGGCCGGCTTCGCTGCTGCTTTTCTTTTCTGAGCTGCCTACACGGCAGTGAACAAGGCCTGCAGGCGCAGCACGGCCTGATCGCTTTTCTGAGCTGCCTACACGGCAGTGAACTCCATCACCAGCGGGATGAAGTGCTTGCGCTTTTTCTGAGCTGCCTACACGGCAGTGAACGCTTCGGGCATCTCTGCCCCGGTGGTGGGGGTTTTCTGAGCTGCCTACACGGCAGTGAACAATGCGCCCGCGCTCCATCGATGGATCTGGTTTTTCTGAGCTGCCTACACGGCAGTGAACGCTGATCCCTGCAGAGATCGATTATCTGGAGCTTTCTGAGCTGCCTACACGGCAGTGAACCTCTTCGCAGACGCGCCGCAGTTGGTGCTGAATTTCTGAGCTGCCTACACGGCAGTGAACCCTACGGTCGCTACTTCGGCGGCCGCACGCGCTTTCTGAGCTGCCTACACGGCAGTGAACTCCATGAACGACCACGTGAACCCACAGATCGCTTTCTGAGCTGCCTACACGGCAGTGAACCCCAAGCCGGCCTGCCGTTCCGTGCGCACACCTTTCTGAGCTGCCTACACGGCAGTGAACGGTGCTGTGCAGCGTAGGCGAGAGGCTTTGAATTTCTGAGCTGCCTACACGGCAGTGAACATGGGCGCAGCGGATGTGCAGGCGAGTAGTCATTTCTGAGCTGCCTACACGGCAGTGAACTACTCATCGCGCAAACGCATCAGATCGCCAGCTTTCTGAGCTGCCTACACGGCAGTGAACGCTTCGGGGCTGGCCGCCCAGCGCTTGACTGTTTTCTGAGCTGCCTACACGGCAGTGAACGACGGTCTTCATCTTGCGGCCGTCCTCGACAATTTCTGAGCTGCCTACACGGCAGTGAACGCTCAGGTAATGGCCGGCATGCCACTGACCTTTTTCTGAGCTGCCTACACGGCAGTGAACGTGGGATGCCGTCAGACGGGGGACGGCTGTTTTTTCTGAGCTGCCTACACGGCAGTGAACGGTTCCCGCCGGGCGTGGCGCGCTTCCGACTTTTTCTGAGCTGCCTACACGGCAGTGAACGCTTCCTCGGGCGTCGGCGATGCGCCCTCAAATTTCTGAGCTGCCTACACGGCAGTGAACCTTCTCTTCAGCGCCATCCAGGCTTTCGTGCATTTCTGAGCTGCCTACACGGCAGTGAACTCGCTTCGTTGCCGACAGGGCGGGATCTTCCATTTCTGAGCTGCCTACACGGCAGTGAACAGAGCCTGGGCGAGAAGATCGCCGAATCCGAATTTCTGAGCTGCCTACACGGCAGTGAACCTCGAACAGGATGCGCGGCCTGCCGTCGGCAATTTCTGAGCTGCCTACACGGCAGTGAACGCGCTGATGAGCGAAGAGCCGGCCGACTATGTTTTCTGAGCTGCCTACACGGCAGTGAACTATCCCCCGCCCCAAGCAAGTGCCTGATTTTTAAAGAACAACCGCCTTTCACCCCCAAACGCCCCAATTCCTGGGGCGTCTGCTAATTACTTGATTTCCAAGGCCCCGGCTCGGGCCCGCGGGAAAAGGGTCAAAACCAGGGCACCGTGGCCTCTTGCGCCAGGCCGTAGGCGTTGAAGGCGCCGGGAACGGGCCCGGGCTGGGGCGCGCCGTGCTCTATGCACAGGCAGAACGGCTGGCCGGTGCTGCTGCTGCGCAGTTGCACGAAAGGCAGATCGGGCTGGCGCTCCACGCTGTCGGGAATGGCCGCTGCGGCCTCTGCGGCGGTTTCGCCCTTGCGCTGCATGCGGCGGCGGCGCAAGCGGTCGGCGTTGGTCTTGAACTGGCGGCGGCGCACGGTGATGTGCTGGGCATCGGCCGGGGCCGGCCGCAGTTCGCCGACCTGGGTGTGATCGCGCATGCCGTGCAGCCAGTTCTGCGCCATCAGGCGCTGCAGCGCATCGGGCGTGCCATGCAGGCGCAGCACGGTGCCGAGGGTGCGGCGCGATGGCGGCTGGCTGACGTGCAGGGGGTAGCTCACGCCGATGTCGGTGGCCTGCGCCTGCGCCAGCCCCCGGTGCAGCTTGGCCACCAGCGCGCCCAGCAGGTGCGCGGGGGCGAACTCGGGGTCGGGCAGCAGGGTGATGTCGATGTAGTGCGTGGTCATGGCGGCAAGGGCTCGCAGGTCAGCTGGCATCGCCGAACACGCCGCCGCGGATCAGCACGGCCATCACGAAGTGCTGCTGCTCCAAGGGCGGAACCTGGTCTTTCAGCAGCCAGTTGTCCAGCAGGGTGTAGAAGTCCAGCTTCTGCTTGGGCTGGCGGTAGGCCTTGCCCTGGGTGGTGACGGAGCCGTAGGGCTCCACCGCGATGGGGCCCAGTTCTTCGGCGCCTTCGTACCAGGTGTCGATGGTGCGGATGGCGTTGCCGACCTTCTGCGAATGGATGGCGGCCACGCCGTCCACGTGGTAGAGCGTCTTGCTCTTGCGTGCGCTGTCCTTGTCCAGGATCAGTTCCTGGGAAGGGAACACCTCTTGGCCCTGGCCCTGGCGCACGAAGGCCGTCACGCGCAGCAGCACATGGGCCGAGCCTGCCAGCCCCTGCGCGATGACCTGGCCCAGCGCTTCCAGCGATTCGGCCTGCGCTGCGGAATCCGTAGCATCC
Source organism: uncultured Acidovorax sp. (assembly GCA_913774625.1). Classification (GTDB taxonomy): domain Bacteria; phylum Pseudomonadota; class Gammaproteobacteria; order Burkholderiales; family Burkholderiaceae_C; genus Paracidovorax. The sequence goes on along the minus strand of CAJYHL010000010.1, from coordinate 101,139 downwards.
ACCGTGCGGGTGTTCAAGGCCAGGGCATCGAAGGACCATGTATTCGCGGCCTGGCCGCCCTGCATCTGTTCCACGACCACGTCCACCTGTTCGGCACCCGCCCGGTTGCGCCACAGAAAGCGGCCGTTGGCCAGGTTGGCGGCGTAGCGCCGTGCCAGTTCGCCAAAGCCGTGCTGCTGCCTGTAGCCCTGCACGGTGGCGAGCAGCTTGGCCTGGTAGGCGGCGCTGTTGCAGGCCGATGGCGTGCCCGCCCCGCCCAGCACGCGCAGCGTGAACTGGACCTTGAGCGTGTCGGCGCCTGCGGGCAGCGCTGCCACGTCCACGGTCTGCAGGTTGGGCTTTTCGATGGCGGCATCGAGCTTGGCCGGGTCTTGCTGCTCCTTGGCCTTGAGCCGGTTGCTGATGGTGCCGCGCACGGACTTTGCCCGGATCGCCACGGGCGGCCAGGCGTGCGACTGTGCCCGGTCGTCCCAGCGGCCTGCGTGGAAGACGGCGTCGGAAGGGTCCAGCTTGCGTTCGAAGGCCAGGACGGAAGCGGTGGTGAGTTTGTCGGTCATGGTGTCGATCTTTCAATCAGAAATGGATGGTTGTCGGATGCAAAGCGGCCGGCCGAGGCGGCTCAGGTGTAGTCATAGGCCTCGGCGTCGTCCCATTCGTCCTGCACGCCTGCATGGGCGCCTTCGCCCTCGCCTTCTCCTGCTGCGCCTGCTCCTTCCGCCTGCGCCGGCTGGTAGCCATTGCGGCAGCGGTACAGGGCCGGGTCCGGGCCGCCGGCTCCGGCCTGGGCTTCGGCATGCCAGAGCAACTGGCCCAGGTGGGTCAGGCGGTGCGGGCTGACCCATTCGCCCAGCGAATAGACCGACTCCACGAATCGCAGGGGCACGGTGGCATCGCGCGCATTGCGCACCGTGCCCGGGGCATGCGCCTGCGGCGTGAGAGCGGCATAGCCCACGGGAATGGGCACGATCCATCCCCCCCCCTTGCTCCGGAGCGGGTCGCCCCATGCCACCTGGCCATCGGTCGCCGGCGGCTTGCCGTCTTCGACCGGCAAGGGCTGGTGGTTGAACCGGGCCGCATGCAGCCAGGCGTCCAGCAGCGTGGCGTCGGGCTGGGATGCGCGCAGGTGCTGCAGGCGCTTTGCCAGCAGGTCGTCGCGCCCCACCAGGGCGAAGCCGGGCAGCCATTGCCGTCGCCATTGGCGGAATTCCTTTTCCGCCTCCACGGGGTCTTCGGGCACCAGGGCCATCCAGGGCCGCACGCGCTTGCCCGGCACGGGGCGCGAAGGCAGCACGCTGCCCCCTGCCACCCGCATGCCGGCCAGGATGTCGCCTGCCTGCGCGGCCCACGCCTGCATGTGCTCCGGCTGGCCTTGCACCAGCGCGGCCGGCGTGCCTGCGGCGCGCTTTTCCGACACGGCCAGCACCAGCGTGATCTGCAGGTGCATGCGGCCTTCTTCCACGATGGCGGCCGTGCTGCCGTCCTTGTCCACCGGGTTGCGCGTGAGGTTGAAGCTGCGCACATAGCCCTGGGTGACCTGTTCCTGATGGTGGTGGCAGACCACGCCCACGCCATGCAGCCGCAGCGGCACGCCGGCCTGCGCCAGCTTGCGTTCCAGCGCCCACATCAGGCCGGTGAAGGCCGTGATGGAGGGGAAGCCGTGCGTCAGCGGGCTGGCAATGGCATTGGCGTTCTGGATGCGCAGGTGCGGCAGGACGAGGATGGCCTGATGAGGTTGCGGGCGGATCATGGGTTCTCCTCCCGCAATGCCTCCAGTTCCGCATGCGTCTTGCGGCTGGAGATGTAGTGCGGCGCACCCAGCTTGTCCCGCAGTTCGCGCAGCTGCTGCTTGAAGCCGTCTTCGTCGGTCAGCAGCACCTTCTTCCATTCGCGCGCTTCCACGTCGCCCATGGGGAGCTGGCCGCGCAACTGGTCGTTGAGCCAGTTGCCGAAGGCTTGGCCGATGGCCGCGGGCCAATCCATGTACAGCCAGCGGGATGCGAACGCGGCCTCTTCCAGGCGTTCTGCGCGCAACGGGTCCAGCCAGAGCTTCTGGGCGTCGTCGAGGTCTTCGAATCGCTCGTCATCGCAGCTCCACCCTGGCGGCAACTGCTGCTGCAACTCGGCCGCCATGGCGACGAGTTCGTCCAGCAAGGTGTCTACCAAGGCCTCCCGGCGCTGGCGCGTGGCCAGGTTGGGTTCGGGCTCGGATTCCAGGAACTTCCGCAAGGCGCGCAAGGTCCGCCGCACCTCGGGCCGGCCGATGAACAGCCGGTCGAACACGGATGGCGCATGCACCGGCAGCCGCACCGCGCTGATCTGCCACTGCGGCGGCAGGGACGACAGCAGGTAGTTCATGCCCCGCCGCTCGCTATTGAGCTGACTGATGTTCTGCGGCTTGGTGCCGCCCATGTTCTGCACGGCCAGGCCCGGGTAGTCATGGAACACGCCGTCATGTGCCTTGCGTTCGCGCCGGGCCTGGCGGGCGGCCTTGTTGGCTTCGCCGAAGCGGTCTTCCTGCACCTGGGCATGCACCGCATGGGCCAGCGACGTGGCATAGAGCGGCGCCAGCAGCGTGTAGGCGGCATCATCGCAGGCGTCGTCACCCGTCAGCCAGTACAGCTGCTTGGCCAGGGTGTGGCTGCCGGGCCCTTCGGCACGCGGCTGCGTCAGGGACACGAAGGCATCGCGCAGCGCCTGGGCCTGCGCCGGGTCGGCATGCAGCGCGGCCACGGCATCGGCCTCCTGCGCCAGCAGGGCCGCGAGCAGGCTGCGACCGTTCACCTCCAGCTTGAGCAGCTTGTAGACATCGAGCGCGGCGGCGTTGCCGACCACGTCGCCGGCGAAGTGGGCGCCCAGGGCATGGCTGCCCAACTCCGCCAGCGTGGGCAGGGTGGAAGGCTCCACGTAGAGGTTGGTGCCCCGTGCTTCGGGGTGGATGGGCTTGAGGGAGTGGGTGACGGCCTGGATCTGAGCGACCCGCCGCGCCGCATCGGCCAGCCAGACGGCTGGTTCGTGCTGTTCCAGCACCTCCGCTCTGCGAGGATCATCGTCTGCCAGCTTGTCCAGCTTTGCCTGCCGACGTTGGTCTATGAAAGAGGCAATCTCCGATTGCCAAGATGCATTGGTCCGGGGCGGTGACGTCATGGCTCCTCCTTTCTGCCATGGTATTCGGACCTGCCGCCAAAGCGGGTTGGAAAAAGAGAGGGAGGTTGATTGGAGAGTGCGCCTCATCGCGCGACAGCGAGAACTCCACTGCAGAGAGGAAGCCCAGAAAACGATGAAGAGCCGGGGCATACCGGGCGTTATGCCAAACACCAGCGCGAATTCATAAGTAGCGTTTGCATAAACTTTTAATAAAATTCAAAGCCCTACAACTGACAGCCCGTCATCCGCGCAAGGAAGCCGCATGAGCAGCCACACCATAGACACCGCCATGGCCAAGCGGATGGTCGAAGCGTCCGCGATCCAGGGCGCGTCGATCATTGGCCAGCCCGGCGGCTGGTCCGTCGTCCTGAAGCTGGGGACGCAGGAAAAGCCGCTGGGGGTACAGCGCAGCGACAAGCCCCGCATCTGGCGCAGCCTTGACCGTTGCGTGGACTATCTGAAGAAAGAGCTGCACCTGGCCCGCTTCGAGCTGCTGGACGCGACCCACTTCAGTGACGCCCCCCTGGAGGGCAAGTCTCGCGAAGACGCATCGGAGCGGCTGCGCAACGCGCATGAAGCGGCAGCGCATGACAAATGGTTTCGGGAACAGGTGGAAATCGGCCTAGCCGAAGCCGACGACCCGGCCGCCGAGTGGGTGACCCACGAGGAAGCGAACGCGAGCTGGGCCAGGAAGCGGGCCGAACTGCTCAAGCGCGCTGAAGGAAGCGCCGCTTGATGCTGCTGGTATGGCTTCGCCGGGCCATCGCCGACCGCGACGCCCAGCTGGACTACATCGCCCAGGACAATCCCCGCGCTGCCATCGAGCAAGGCGACCGCATCACCCATCAGGTGGGCCAACTGATCCAGCACCCGCAAATGGGCCGTGAAGGGCGCAAGCACGGCACCCGCGAACTGGTCATCAGTCGCACTCCGTTCATCGTGATCTATCGCATCCAGGGCGAGCGCATCGAACTGCTCCGTGTGCTGCACGGTGCGCAGCGATGGCCGAAGGGGTCATCAACACAATGACCTGGCTCACTGCCGTGCAGGCAGCTCAGAAATTATCAAGACGGTGCTCTACCAACTGAGCCAAGTTCACTGCCGCATAGGCAACTCGCAGCAAGCCCGGAAAACCCGATAGCCACTACGCCGCTACACCCCGAACAGATCCGCCCCGCCGGCCTTGGGCGGCGTCACCCCCAGATGCCTGAATGCCGCCAGCGTCGCCACGCGCCCGCGCGGCGTGCGCTGCAGGTAGCCCTGCTGGATGAGGTAGGGCTCGATCACGTCTTCGATGGTGCCGGACTCCTCGCCGATGCTGGCGGCGATGTTGTCCAGGCCCACGGGGCCGCCGTCGAAGCGGTGGATGACGGCTTCCAGCAGCTTGCGGTCCATCACGTCGAAGCCCTGGGGGTCCACGTCGAGCATGGTCAGGGCGCGCTGGGCGATGTCCAGCGTGATGCGGCCGTCGCCCTTCACGTCGGCATAGTCGCGCACGCGGCGCAGCAGGCGGTTGGCGATGCGGGGCGTGCCGCGCGAGCGGCGGGCGATCTCGAAGCCGCCCTCGGGGTCGATGGGCGCGTTCAGCAGGCCGGCGCTGCGCATGACGATGCGGGCCAGCTCTTCGGGCGTGTAGAACTCCAGCCGCGCGACGATGCCGAAGCGGTCGCGCAGCGGGTTGGTGAGCATGCCGGCGCGGGTGGTGGCGCCCACCAGCGTGAAGGGCTGCAGGTCGAGCTTGATGCTGCGCGCGGCCGGCCCTTCGCCGATCATGATGTCGATCTGGTAGTCCTCCAGCGCGGGGTAGAGGATTTCCTCGACCACGGGCGAGAGGCGGTGGATCTCGTCGATGAAGAGGACGTCGTTCTTTTCCAGGTTGGTCAGCAGCGCCGCCAGGTCCTTGGGCTTTTCCAGCACCGGGCCGCTGGTCTGGCGCAGGTTCACGCCCAGCTCGGCCGCGATGATGTGGCTGAGCGTGGTCTTGCCCAGCCCGGGCGGTCCGAAGAGCAGGACATGGTCCAGCGCTTCGGACCGCTTGCGGGCGGCGCCGATGAAGATCTCCAGCTGCTCCCGGGCCTTGGCCTGCCCCACGTACTCCTGCAGCAGCTTGGGGCGCAGTGCGCGCTCCAGCGCTTCTTCCTGCGGGGAGGCAGGGGCTGCGGACACCACCCGCTTGGGTGGGGGGGTGGGGGCGAAGTCGTCGGTCTGGATGCTCATGGATGCAGGGATGGGGCTGCGCGCAACGGGTCAGGGATTCAGCCACTGCTTCAGGTTGGAGCGGTAAGGCTGGTCGAAGCGGCCGTATTGGTCGATGCCGCCGGGGTTGGAGCAGCTGGTCGAGCCGCCCAGCAGCTGGCCGGAGACATAGCGCCGGCTGCCGATGCCCACGAACAGGGCGCTGCCGCTGCTGCCGCCTTCGGTCGTGCCCTGCTGCCAGTTGGTGGAGATGAAGTTGCCGTTGTCGGGCGTGCTGGACTGGCAGGTGTCGGAGGAGCAGTTGCTGTAGAACTGAACGGTGCCCACGCTGACCTTCTGCAGGTCGCCCTTGGGATGGTGGACGCCGGCCACGCCCATCTGCACGGGCACGCCGCCATAGTAGGAGCCCGCATACACCACGCCGACCGGCGGCTGGCTGTTGAGCCGCAGGAAGGACGTGTCGGTGGTGGCCGTAGCGAAGAGCAGCGTGGCGCCGCCGTTCAGCCGCAGGGCGCCCGGGTTCTGGATGCCGGAATTGCAGGCCGTGGACCGATAGAACCAGTCGGTGGTCAGGGTGGAGGCCACCGACTGCGTGGAGATGCAATGGTTGGCGCTGAGGAAATACGGCGTGCCGGACGAGCGGGCGTCGTTCAGCAGCGTGCCGGTGCAGAGGAATGCGTTGCCGTCGTCGTGCACGAAGATCATGCGCGCGACGGAGCGGCTTTCGCTGCTGTATTCGGGCTTGCACATCACGTCCACGTTGCAGGAGCCGGATTCGCCCACCTTGGTGGTGAAGCCGCCCTCCGCCGCATCGGGTGCGACGGTGAAGTGCGACAGGCGCGGCACCGCGATCTGCACGGACGAGGCGGCTGCGGCGGCCGGGATCTCCACTTCCAGCGTGGTCGATGCGCTGCCGAAGTCGGGGCTCCAGTAGGTGCGGGCGGTCGCGTCGTCGGCACCGCCCTGGGCGTTGCGCGCGGCGATGGCGGCCAGCTCCTGCGCGGACACCTGCACGGCGGCGGCAGGGTTGGCGCCGTAGAAGCGCAGCACCGCGCCGGCCGGCAGGCTGCGCACCAGCACGCCCAGGCGCACGCCGTAGGCGCCGGAGGAATCGAAGGCGATGGCGGCCACCTGCGTGCCATGGTCGGTGGGAACCCATTGCAGCAGGGACTGGGTGGACGCCACGGTGGCCGTGTCGGCCACGCTGCGCACCGTGCCGATCTGGCGCACGATGCCCTGGGCCGGATTGGCGGCTTCCGCGGCCTTGGCGACGGTCGCCTGGGCGAGCGCGCCCAGCTGCACGCGCCGCACGGCTGCCGTGGGCGCGATGCCTTGCGCCGCGCCGGCTGCGGCGTCCTTGGCCGTGGCAGCGGACTGCGCGGCGGCGGAGGAAGACACGGGGGCGGTGTCCAGCGGCTCGATGCGGTTGACTGCCGAACTGGGAGGAACCACGACGGCGGAGCCGCCGCCGCTGACGGTACCGCCCCCGGTGCTGCCGCCCGTGGTGCCGCCACCCGTAGTCGTGCCACCACCCCCGGTAGTGCCGCCCGAGGAACTGCCGCCACCGCTTCCGCCGCCGCAGGCGGCCAGCACGAGCATGGCGGCAGCCGCTGCTGCCAGTGGTTTGAACGCATTCGTCTTCATGGGCAACCCTTCACGTTGGAACAAAGGAAAAAGAAGAAATATCTGGAAAAGGAAAAGGGCCAGCGGGACGGGCTTCAGGGCGCAGGGCCCGGCCGCCGGCTCGCTCGCTCGCTTGCTTGCTCGCTTGGGCATTCACTCACTTGGCCAGCGCCTTCAACGCCAGCTTGATGCCTTCGCTGACCCCCACGTCGGCCGGCAGGGCCTTGAGGGCGGCGGCGGCTTCCTTGTCGTTGTAGCCCAGCGCCAGCAGGGCCTGCAGGATGTCGGCCTGGGCGTCGCTCTGGGCGTGGGCCACGGTGCCGCCGATGTCGGCTCCCAGCTTGCCCTTCAATTCCAGCAGCAGGCGCTCGGCCGTCTTCTTGCCGATGCCGGGCACCTTCACCAGGCGGCCGGCTTCCTGCAGCGTGACGGCCTGGGCGAGGTCGGCCACGCCCAGGCCCGAGAGGATGGCGAGCGCCGTGCGCGGCCCCACGCCGGCGATCTTGATGAGTTCGCGGAAGGCCTGGCGCTCCGGGTGGGTGGCGAAGCCGTAGAGCAGTTGCGCGTCCTCGCGCACGATAAACTGGGTCAGCAAGGCCACGCGCTCGCCCACGGCCGGCAGGTTGTAGAAGGTGCTCATGGGCACCTGCACCTCGTAGCCCACGCCATGGCAGTCCAGCAGCACTTCCGGGGGGTTCTTCTCCAGCAGCATGCCGGTCAGTTTGCCTATCATTTGTGTCCTTTGCCGCGCGCTCCCGCGGCCTCTTGAACGGAATTATCCGCGTGATCCTGCGCCATACCTTCACCCCCCACAACAACCTCCGCCTGACCCATCTGTGCGGCCCCGCCGACGCCCACCTGCGCCTGATCGAGACCGCGCTGGACGTGCGCATCGCCCACCGGCACGAGCAGTTCAAGGTGGACGGCCCCAAGGCGAAGGCCACGCAGGCGATGGAGCTGCTGCAGGCGCTCTATGAAATGGCCGAGCGCCCCATCGCCGAGGAGCACATCCAGCTGATGCTGGCCGGCGACAGCGACATGCTGGAAGCGCCCGAGGGTGCGCCCACCCTGCTCAACACCCGCCGCGCCGACCTGCGCGCGCGCACCGCCATGCAGGGCGCCTACCTGGACAACATCGCCGCCCACGACATCACTTTCGGTATCGGCCCGGCCGGCACCGGCAAGACCTACCTGGCCGTGGCCGCCGCCGTCGATGCGCTGGAGCGCAGCAACGTGCAGCGCATCGTGCTGACCCGCCCGGCGGTGGAGGCGGGCGAACGCCTGGGCTTCCTGCCCGGCGACCTGACGCAGAAGGTGGACCCCTACCTGCGCCCGCTCTACGACGCGCTCTACGACCTGATGGGCTACGACAAGGTGCAGAAGGCCTTCGAGCGCAACGCGCTGGAGATCGCGCCGCTGGCCTTCATGCGCGGGCGCACGCTGAACAACGCCTTCGTCATCCTGGACGAGGCGCAGAACACCACGCCCGAGCAGATGAAGATGTTCCTCACCCGCATCGGCTTCGGCTCGCGCGCGGTGGTGACGGGCGATGTGAGCCAGATCGACCTGCCCAAGGGCACGCTCAGCGGCCTGATCGACGCCGAGCGCGTGCTCAAGCGGGTCAAGGGCATCGCCGTCACTCGCTTCACCACGGCCGATGTGGTACGCCATCCGCTGATCGCGCGCATCGTGGATGCCTACGACGCACGGAGGGGGTCAACCCCCTGAGCCGCTGCGCGGCTTCCCCCTTCTCTCGGCTGCGCCGGGAAGGGGGACGATGCCAGTGGACTGGCGGAGCCAGATCCACGGCATCTGCTGGTCCGGGCCGCGCCAGACTCAGCACCGACCGGCCCAACGTCCGCGTTGCCGCTCAACTACCAACTCATAGTTTCCAGCCCATGCTGGACAAGCGCTGGAGGCCGAAATGGCACTGAACCAACTCAATCTGTCGCTGCAGTTCGCCCGTTTCGACGGCGTGGCCGAGCACCGCGCCGCGCTGCCGCGCCATGCCGCCGCGCGCTTCATCCGCCACGCGCTGTCCAGCGACGCCGAGATCACCGTGCGCATCGTCGGCGCGGAAGAGGGCCAGGCGCTGAACCGCGAATACCGCAAGAAGGACTACGCCACCAACGTGCTCACCTTCGACTACGCGCAGGAGCCCGTGGTGGTGGCCGACCTGGTGCTGTGCGCCCCCGTGGTGGAGCGCGAGGCACGCGAGCAGAACAAGCCGCTGCGCGAGTACTACGCCCATCTGCTGGTCCACGGCACGCTGCATGCCCAGGGCTGGGACCACGAGACCAGCCCCGAAGACGCCGACGAGATGGAGGCCTACGAGACGGCCATCATGCGCGAGCTGGGCTTCGCCGACCCCTACGCGGGCTGAGCGCGCGGCAGCCCTCCCCCGCCAGCGCAAAACACTGCGCCCCGAAAGCGATGCAATCGCGGCCTGCTCCGCCCCTACCATCGGGGAAGAAGAAGAGGAGGAGAAGGAGACATGATTGAAATCGCCCTGCTGCCGGCAGCCGCCTTCGTGGCCGGCGCGCTCAATGCCGTCGCCGGAGGCGGCAGCTTCCTGACGCTGCCCGCGCTGGTCTTCGCCGGCGTGCCGCCCGTGGCCGCCAATGCCACCGGCACCGTGGCGCTGCTGCCCGGCTACATCGCCAGCGCCTGGGCGCAGCGCGAGGACACGGCCGCGCCGCCCGGCCTCACGCTCCGGCGGCTGCTGGCGCTGTCGCTGGCCGGCGGAGCGGCGGGCGCCGCCCTGCTGCTGGCCACGCCCGACGCTACCTTCCGCCGCATCGTGCCCTGGCTGCTGCTGGCCGCCACCGCCCTCTTCGCCTGCGGGCCCTGGCTGCGCCAGCGCTGGGCGCGCGGCGGTGCGCCCTCCACCGTCCGGGCCACGCTGGGGGTGCTGGCGGTGTCGGCCTATGGCGGCTACTTCAACGGCGGGCTGGGCATTCTGCTGCTGGCGCTCTTGCGGCTGCTGGGGCAGAGCAACCTGAATGCGATGAACGGGCTCAAGAACTGCGTCTCGGCCCTGCTCACCAGCATGGCGGTGCTGATCTACGCTGCCGGCGGCGCGGTGCGCTGGCCGCAGGCCGCGCTGATGATGGTGGCCGCCACCGCGGGCGGCTACCTGGGCGGACGGCTGGCGCGCCGGCTGCCGGCGGACGTGCTGCGCTGGTGCATCGTCGCCACCGGGCTGGTGATGGCGGGGCTGTTCTTTTCCGCCCAGCGCTGAATTCCTGGGCGTTTTCAGCCCCAGGCCCGCATTCAGTCTGGGCTTTACGCTATCTTTTTTAATCCGTGCCGGCGGTGGCGGGCGCGATGCGCAGCGGAATGGTCACCGGCCCGTCGTTGACCAGATGCACCTTCATGTCGGCGGCGAAGCGGCCGGTTTCCACCACCGGGTGCGCCGCGCGGGCCTGGGCGACGAAATAGTCGTAGAGCCTGCGGCCCTCGTCGGGCGCTGCCGCGCCGGTGAAGCTGGGACGGTTGCCGCCGCGCGTGTCGGCGGCCAGGGTGAACTGGCTCACCAGCAGCAGGCCGCCGCCCACGTCCTGCACGCTCTGGTTCATCTTGCCGGCCGCGTCGGTGAAGATGCGCAGCTTCAGCAGCTTGGCCAGCAGGCGGCCGGCCTCGGCCTGGGTGTCGCCGCGCTCGGCGCAGACCAGCACCAGCAGGCCCGGGCCGATGCGGCCGATGGTGGCCCCGTCCACATCGACGCGGGCCTCGCTCACGCGCTGCAGCAGGGCGATCATGCGGGCGCCCCGGGTTCGTCCAGGAAGGCCTCCACGCCCAGGGGCAGCAGCTCGATGGTCACGCGCAGGCCGGGCACGGCGTGCATCAGCGCGGCTTCCACGGCAGCGCGGCGCTGGGCGGCGCGGCCCAGGCTCCATTCGGCCGGCACGTGCATGTGCAGCGCGGCGAAGCGGCGCTGTCCGGCCTGGCGGGTGATGAGGTGGTCGAAGCGCACCTGCGGCTCGGTCTGGGAAAAGGACTGCAGCGCGGCGTCGATGGCGGCCTGCGCGTCGGGTTCGACGGCCGTGTCCATCAGGCCCTGCGAGGCGCGCCAGACCAGATGCACGCCTTCCTTCAGGATGTTCAGCGCCACGGCCATGGCGACGATGGGGTCCAGCCAGAGCCAGCCCGTGAGGCCCGCCACGCCGATGCCGACCACCACGCCGGCCGAGGTCCACACGTCGGTGACCAGATGGCGGGCGTCGCCTTCCAGCGCCACCGAGCGATAGACCCGCGCCGAGCGGAACATGAACCAGGCCATCAGCCCGTTGAGCGCCGAGCTGACCACCGACAGCGCCAGGCCCCAGCCCACCTGTTCCAGCGGCTGCGGCTCGATCAGCCGGTGCGCCGACGCCCAGAGGATGGCCATGGACGCGCCCATGATGAGGATGCCTTCGAAGCCCGACGAGAAATATTCCGCCTTGTGGTGGCCGTAGGGGTGGTCGTCGTCCGCGGGCCGCTCGGCCACCGTGACCATGGCCAGGGCGAAGATGGCGCCCGCCAGGTTGACGAAGGATTCGAGCGCGTCGGACAACAGGCCCACCGAGCCCGTGAGGTGCCAGGCCAGGGTCTTGAGAACGATGGTGACCAGCGCCACGCCGACGGAGGCCCACAGCAGGGTGCGGGGTGCCAGCGCGGCGATGCCGGACGGGGACGCAGGGGACGCGGGTGCGGGGGCGGGAGAGGTCATGGCGGTTCAGGAACAGCGGCAGCAGCGCGGGGGCGCCATTCTGCCTGCGCCGGAAGGCGGCTGCATGGCAGCCGGCCTCGGCCCGGCGGCCATGCAGCGCCCGGCGGTTCGTCAGGCATAGAGCCGGGCCGCATCGCGGCGCGCGGCGGCAGCCTGCTGCGGCGACAGCGCATCGGCCACCGGCTGCCAGACGGATGCGTAGGCCGGCAACGCATCGGCCGCGAAGGCGGTGTGCGGCCAGTCCGATCCCCAGGCCAGCCGCCCCGGCGCCAGCGCGGCCACGCGGCGGATGGCGCCGTGCAGCGCGGCATAGGGTGCCTGGCAGCCCAGCCGGTACCAGCCCGAGAGCTTGACCCAGGCGCCGTGCCCGGCCAGCGCCGCCAGGTGGTCCCAGGCCGGGTCGCCCTGGGCCAGCCCGGCATACATGCCGGCCAGGTGGTCCAGCACGCAGGGGATGCCGGCGCCCGCGCCGCCCGCGCCATGCAGGGCCGCGATCTCCGCCAGGTGCTGCGGCGCGGCATACCACTGCACATGCCAGCCGCGCTCGCGCAGGCGCGGCGCCAGCGCCTGCAGGGCCGCCGGGCCGTTGCCCACCGGGGAGACGCGGTTGAAGCGCACGCCGCGCACGCCCAGGGCGTGCATGCCGTCCAGCTCGGCATCGCCCACTCCGGCATCGACCACGGCCACGCCGCGATGGCGGCCGGGCCGGGCGGCCAGCGCCTGCAGCATCACGGTGTTGTCGGTGCCGTAGACGCTGGGCTGCACCAGGACCAGATGCTCCACGCCGTGGGCCGCCGCCACGGCCTCGATGCGCTCCAGCGGGAAATGCGCGGGCCGGTAGTGGCCGGCCTGCACGGGCGCATCGCGGTCGAAGACATGGACATGGGCGTCCCACAGGCCGCCGCCGGCCGGCGAGGAAGAAGGGGCGAGAGCTGCCGCCATCGGCTCATCCGACGGAGATCTTGCGCTCGCGCACCACCTCGGCCCACAGCGCGCGCTGGGCCTGGATGAACTGGCCGGCCGTGGCCTGAGAAGCATCGGGGAACACGTCGCCGCCCAGGGAGCGGATGCGCGAGAGCACCTCCGGGTCTGCCAGCGAGCGGTTGATGGCGGCGACCAGGCGCGCCTGCACGTCCACCGGCAGGCCGGCCGGCGCCAGCACCGGGTTCCACTCCAGCACCTCGTACTTGCGCACGCCCACCTCGGCCATGGTGGGCACCTCGGGCAGCGAGCGGGTGCGCAGCGCGGAGGTGACGGCCAGCGCCCGCATCTTGCCCGCGCGGATGTGGCCCAGCGCGGACGCCACGTTGGCGAAGAAGAGCGGCACCTGGCCGGCCATCACGTCGTTCATGGCCGGGCCGCCGCCGCGGTAGGGAATGTGCGAGAGCTGCACGCTGGCCCGCTCCTCGAACAGCGCGCCGGCCAGATGCTGGGCCGAGCCGTTGCCCGACGAGGCATAGGCCACGCTGCCGGGCTTGGCGCGCGCCATGGCGATCACGTCCTGCACGCTGCGCGCCTCGAAGCCGGCCGAGCACACCATCACGTTGGGAAAGGTGGCCAGCACGGCCAGCGGCGTGAAGGCCTTGGCCGAGTCGTAGGCCATCTTCGGGTAGAGCGAGGGATTGACCGCGAACGAGGATGCGTCCAGCAGCAGCGTGGTGCCGTCCGGCGCGGCACGGGCCACATGGGCGCCGGCGATCTGGCCGCTGGCGCCGGGCTTGTTGTCCACCACCACGCTCTGGCCCAGCGCTTCGGCCAGGCGCGGGGCGATGATGCGCGCCATCAGGTCGGCACCGCCGCCGGCCGGGTAGGACACGACGAGGGTGATGGGCCGGCCGCCCGCGATGGCCGGCTTCTGCTGCGCGCGGGTGGCGATCCAGGGCGCGGCGAGCGCGGCGCCGGCGGCGCCCAGCAGCAGGCGGCGGCGGGTGGGATGGTGGGAGGGGACGGTCATGGCGGGGTTCCTCGGGATGGGTCGGAGTGTGCGGGTATAGCTTCAGGTCAGCGTGACGCTGTAATGGAAGGCGTGGGCGTCGCCGCGCGTGATGCGCCATTCGACGCAGCGCCCGGCCAGGTCCATGGCGCGGCGCGTGACCACGGCGCAGGGATGGCCGGCCGCCAGGCCCAGGCTGCGCGCCTGCGGCGCCGTGAGCGTGCCGAAGCCGATGTCGTCCACCGCGCGCTGCACATGCACGCCGCAGCGGCTGGCATAGAAGGGGTAGAGCAGCGCGGGCCAGTCGTGGTGGGCGCTGGAATCGGCGGCGGCAGAGCCAGCCTCGCCACCGCCGTCACCATCACGGTCGCCGCCCTGCGGCGCCAGCGCGCCGAAGAGCTCCAGCGGCAGCCAGATGTGCTCCAGCAGGCAGGGTTCGCCGTCGATCAGGCGCAGGCGCTGCAGGCGCAGCGCGACTTCGCCCGGCGCCAGGCCCAGGGCGCGGGCGGCCTCGGCCGGCGCGGCCAGCACGGTGCGCGCCAGGATGCGCGAATCGGGCACCTGGCCCGCCACGCCTTCGCCGAAGCGGAAGAAGCGCAGCATGGAAGCGCCAGCGATGCCGCTGCGCACGAAGGTGCCCTTGCCGTGGATGCGCTCGATCAGGCCCTGCTCCACCAGCAGCTCCAGCGCCCGGCGCAGCGTGCCCAGCGCCACGCCGTGCTCGGCCGCCAGCGCCTGTTCGGCCGGCAACGCGGTGCCCGGCAGCCACTCGCCGCGCACGACGCGCTGGCGCAGCGCCGCGGCCAGCGCCGCGTAGCGGGCCAGCCCCGGGTGGTCGGCCACCACGGCATGGGCATCGGAAAGCTGCATTCATCTACTCCTCTAGATGAGTTGCAGTGTATGCCGGCGCCGACGGCGGCGGCTCCGGGCAAACCCGGAGCCGTCCGCAGGGGTTCGGTTCAATTCAGTTCAGTCGTCGCCGACCAGGCGGGCGCGCACCGGCTTGCCCTTGACGCGGCCGGCGGACAGGCGCCGCGCGGCCTCGGCCGCCACGTCGCGCTGCACCGCCACGTAAGTGGAGAACTCGTTGACGTTGATCTTGCCCACCTGCTCGCGGGTGAAGCCCATCTCGCCGGTCAGCGCACCCAGCACGTCGCCGGCGCGGATCTTCTCCTTGCGCCCGCCCACGATCTGCACCGTGGCCATGGGCGGCAGCAGCGGGCCGCCGGGCGCGGGCGTGAGCTCGGCCAGCGGATGCCATTCGGATTCGCGCTCCTGCAACTGCTCGATCTTGCCGACGCTGCCCATCTCCGGCAGGCTCGCCAGGTTCAGCGCCAGACCTTCGGCGTCCGCCCGGCCGGTGCGTCCGATGCGGTGGATGTGGATCTCGGGGTCGGGGGTCACATCGACGTTGATGACGGCCTGCAGCTGGGCGATGTCCAGCCCGCGCGCGGCCACGTCGGTGGCCACCAGCACGGTGGCGCTGCGGTTGGCGAACTGGACCAGCACCTGGTCGCGGTCGCGCTGCTCCAGGTCGCCGTAGAGGGCCAGGGCGCTGAAGCCCTGGGCGCGCAGCACGTCCACCAGGTCGCGGCACTGCTGCTTGGTGTTGCAGAAGGCGATGGCCGATTCGGGCCGGAAGTGCGCCAGCAGCTGCGACACGGCGTGCAGGCGCTCGCTTTCCTTCACCTCGTACCAGCGCTGGGCGATCTTGCCGGCGCTATGCTGGGCCTGCACGGTGATTTGCTCGGGCGACTTCATGAACTGCCGGGCGATGCGCTCTATGCCCTCGGGATAGGTGGCCGAGAACAGCAGGGTCTGCCGCTCGGCCGGGCAGCGCCGCGCCACCTGGGCGATGTCGTCGAAGAAGCCCATGTCGAGCATGCGGTCGGCCTCGTCGAGCACCAGGGTCTTGAGGCCCTGCACGTCCAGCGTGCCGCGCTCCAGGTGGTCCATCACCCGGCCGGGCGTGCCGACGACGACGTGCGCGCCGTGCTCCAGGCTGGCGATCTGCCCGCGCAGCGGAACGCCGCCGCACAGGGTGACGACCTTGATGTTCTCCTGCGCGCGCGCCAGGCGGCGGATTTCGGTGGTGACCTGGTCGGCCAGCTCGCGCGTGGGGCACAGCACCAGGGCCTGCACGCCGAAGTGGCGCGGGTTGAGCCGGTCCAGCAGGGCCAGGCCGAAGGCGGCGGTCTTGCCGCTGCCGGTGCTGGACTGGGCGATCAGGTCGCGCCCCAGCAGCGCGGGCGGCAGGCTGGCCGCCTGGATGGCCGTCATGCGCGTGTAGCCCAGCTGCTGCAGATTGGCCAGGGTGGAGGGAGGCAGCGACAGGGAGCTGAAGTCGGCGGGGGAGGCGGTCATCCGCCGATTATGGCAACGCAGCAGGCTGCCCCCGGCAGAGATGCGCAGTGCGCGAGGGACTGGGTCCGGCCTTGACTTATCCCGGCGAAGTCCCGCGGATCACATGGCGAACGGCCTGCCGATCAGCTATAAGAACGTGTTCTAGAAACAGTTCGCTTTCATATCTACTCTCGCACGCTCGCGCGTCCGCCCACCCCGCAGGGCGGCCAGGCTGCCGGCCTCCAGGAACAGCGGATGCGCAGGAAACAGCGCCCACCTGGCCGCAGCAGCCGCGCACAACTCGGAAAATCGTGAACGCGCGCTATCGAAGTCCGGCTGACCTTTATGGATGGGCAATGTCAGAAACCCTCAATGCCGCCGAAATGGCTCGAATGCACGGCTGGGACAGTGAAGTCCTGCTGCGCACGGTGGCCGATTCCGTCCCCGCACTGTGGGCGTATTACGCCACGCGCTCGTCGCGCTGCCTGTTCGCCAGCAAGAGCTACGCCCAGGCCTACGGGCTGGAGCCCGATGCGCTGATCGGCCGCACGGCCCGCGACATCGTCGGCGAAGCCCTCTGGGAGGAATTGCAGCCCCGGATCGCACGGGTGATGGCCGGCGAAACGGTGTCCTATACCCGGCGGCACCTCGGGGCCGATGGCGAATCCTGCATGATGGAAACCACCCTCTCGCCCCATGGGCAGCAGGGCGTCTTCGTGGCGATGGCCGACGTCACGCGCCAATGGGTGGTGGAGCAGTCGATGCGGCAGAGCGAGGAGCGCCTGCGCAAGTTCTTCAACGCCACCGACGAGGCCATCATCTTCCACCGCAACGGCCGGGTGGAAGACCTGAACGAGGCCACCACCCGCCTGCTGGGCTACACGCTGGCCGAATCGGTGGGCCGCGTCACGCTGGACTTCGTGGGCGAAGAGCACCGCGCTCAGGTCGAAGCCTATGTGCTGGCCGGCGACGACTACGCCTACGAGGCCACGGTGCGCCACAAGGACGGCCGCCTGGTACCGGTCGAGATCGCGGGCCGCACCCTGGAGGACGCGGGCGGCCCCTACCGCATCGCCGTGGTGCGGGACATCAGCGCACGCAAGGCGGCGCAGGAGCGCATGGAGTTCCTTTCGCTGCACGACAGCCTGACCCAGCTGCCCAACCGCCGCCACCTGATGGGCCGGCTGGCCCAGGCGCTGATCGATGCCCGGCGCCAGCATGCCCGCGCGGCCCTGCTGTTCATCGACCTGGACCATTTCAAGACGGTGAACGATTCGCTCGGCCACCAGGCCGGCGACCTGCTGCTGTGCGAGATGGCACGGCGCCTGCGCAGCGCCGTACCGGCGCCCGCGCTCAGCGCTCGGCTGGGCAGCGACCAGTTCGCCGTGGTGCTGCCAGACATCCACAACCGCGGCGATGCCGCCCGGGTGGCCGACCGGCTGCTGGCAGACATGCGCGCCGTCTTCCACATCGAGGGCACGCCGCTGTCGCTGTCGCCCTCGATCGGCATCGCCGTCTTCCCCGAGGACGGCCAGGGCGCCGACGAGCTGATTCGCCGCGCCGACGCCGCCATGCACACGGCCAAGGAGGCCGGCCGCGGCAACCGGCAGTTCTATGCGCCGGGCATGGAAGGCCGGGCCACCGAGATCCTGAGCCAGGAAAGGCTGCTGCGCGATGCCGTCAAGCAGGGCGCGTTCGAGCTGCATTACCAGCCGCAGGTCAGCATCGGCGACGGCACCCTGGCCGGCTTCGAGGCCCTGGTGCGCTGGAAGCACCCGGAATTCGGGCTGGTCGGTCCGGCCGAATTCATCGGCGTCGCCGAATCGCGCGGACTCATCGCGGATATCGGCCGCTGGGTGCTGCGCGAGGCCTGCCGGCAGATGAAGGAATGGCACGACGCCGGGCAGCCCCTGGTGCCGGTGGCGGTGAACCTGTCGGCGCTGGAATTCCGCCAGCGCGACGTGGCCGGCGACATCGCGGCCGTGCTCCAGCAGACCGGCCTGGCGCCGCACTTCCTGGAGATCGAGATCACCGAATCCGTGCTCATGCAGGACCCCGACGCCGCCCGCGCCACCCTGGTCGCGCTGCGCACGCTGGGCGTGGGCGTGTCCATCGACGACTTCGGCACCGGCTATTCGTCGCTGGCCTACCTCAAGCGCTACCCCATCAACAAGCTCAAGATCGACCGCTCGTTCGTGATGGACACGCCGGGCAGCGACGACGACGTGGCCATCGTCACCGCCATCGTCCAGCTGGGGCGCAGCCTGCAGCTGCGCACGGTGGCAGAAGGCGTGGAGACGCCGGAGCAGCTGGACCTGCTGCGCCAGCTGGGCTGCGACCTCGCCCAGGGCTACGGCATCTCGCCGCCCATGGACGCGGCGCGCACCCGTGCCTGGACCGAGGCCCTGCCGGACTGAGGCAAGAGGAAAAAGAAGAATAAGAAGAAGAAACTTTGGCCGCGCCCCCCGGCCCCGCCTTCCGGCAGACGGTCCGCATTCCACGACAATAGCGCCATGGCCCAGATCCCCGACTTCACCGAACCCACGCTCCACACCGACCCGGCCGACGCGCTCGCCCAGGTCCAGCGCATCTACCAGCAGCAGATCGGCCATCTGCGCGACGCCATGCAGCGCTTCGTCGCCGGCGAGACGCCCTCCTCCCATGTGCGCGCCTTCTACCCCTTCGTGCGGGTGCAGACCACCACCGTGGCACGCGCGGCCACCCAGCTGGCCTACGGCTTCGTCGAAGGCCCGGGGCGCTACGAGACCACGCTGACCCGGCCGGACCTGTTCGCGCGCTACTACGCCGAGCAGTTCCGCCTGCTGCGCGCCAGCCACAACGTCGAGCTCGAAGTGGGCATCAGCAGCCAGCCCATCCCCATTCACTTCTCGTTCGCCGAGCACGACCACATCGAAGGCTCGCTCTCGCCCGAGCGCCGCATGCTCATGCGCGACGTGTTCGACCTGCCCGACCTGGCCGCCATGGACGACGGCATCGCCAACGGCACCTGGGTGCAGCGCGCGGGTGAGGCCCATCCGCTCTCGCTCTTCACCGCGCCGCGCGTGGACTATTCGCTGCACCGGCTGCGCCACTACACCGGCACGGCGCCCGAGTGGTTCCAGAACTTCGTGCTGTTCACCAACTACCAGTTCTACATCGACGAATTCGTGCGCCTGGGCCATGCCGAGATGGCGCGCGAGGACAGCGAATACATCGCCTTCATCGAGCCCGGCAATGTGGTCACGCGCCGCAAGGGCCTGCCCGCCCAGGCCGGCGACGAGCTGGGCGTGGCCCCGCCCCGCCTGCCGCAGATGCCGGCCTATCACCTGGTGCGGGCCGACAACAGCGGCATCACGATGGTCAACATCGGCGTGGGCCCGTCCAACGCCAAGACCATCACCGACCACATCGCCGTGCTGCGCCCGCACGCCTGGATGATGCTGGGCCACTGCGCGGGCCTGCGCAACAGCCAGCAGCTGGGCGACTACGTGCTGGCCCATGCCTACGTGCGCGAAGACCATGTGCTGGACGAGGAACTGCCTCTCTGGGTGCCCATTCCCGCGCTGGCCGAGATCCAGCTCGCGCTGCAGCAGGCCGTGGCCGACGTGAGCCAGGTGCCCGAGGACCAGCTCAAGCGCATCATGCGCACCGGCACCGTCGCCAGCACCGACAACCGCAACTGGGAGCTGCTGCCCGACAACACGCCCCAGCGCCGCTTCAGCCAGAGCCGCGCCGTGGCGCTGGACATGGAAAGCGCCACCATCGCCGCCAACGGCTTCCGCTTCCGCGTGCCCTACGGCACGCTGCTGTGCGTGTCCGACAAGCCGCTGCACGGCGAGATCAAGCTGCCCGGCATGGCCAACCACTTCTACCGCGAGCGCGTGGACCAGCATCTGCGCATCGGCATGCGCGCCATCGACATCCTGCGCGAAGGCGGCGTGAGCCGCCTGCACAGCCGCAAGCTGCGCAGCTTCGCCGAAGTGGCCTTCCAGTAACGATGCCGCCGGCCGGTCCCGCGGGCCGCCGGAGTTCCAAGCCAAGGAAAGAAAGGCCGCGGCCTGCGGAGCAAGCCGCCCGCCCCAGGAGATGTCCCTCGACTTCATCACGCTGCTGAGCATCACGGCGGTCAACCTGTGCATGCTGGCGGCTGCGCTGCCGCTCATCATGGGCACGGACGTCAGCCGGGCCGCCCGCTGCGTGCAGATCAGCGTGGCCCTGCAGGCGCTGGGCTGGGTGAACATCATCTTGTCCACCCTGGTGGCCGGCACGGCCTGGGACCGGGCCTTGTCCACCGCCTCCATCGCTGCCTACGCCGGCTCGCAATGGGCGCTGTTCGTCGCGCTGGGCGACTGGCTGGGAGCGCGCCCCTACGGGCGCTGGGTGCCGCTGCTGGCCCTGGCCACACCGCTGGGCTACGGCCTCGGCTTCGGGCATTACGGCTTCCGCGTGGGCTGGTCCAACGGGCTGCTGGCGCTGCTGCTCCTGCTGTCGGCCAGAGCCACCCTCACGCCGCTGCGCTCCGCAGCCAGCCGCTGGCGCCTGCTGCTGTGCTGCTGCCTGCTGCTGATGGCCGCCTTCACCCTGGCGCGCGGCGTGCTGGGCGCCTTCACCCACGCCTACCCCAGCTTCAAGACGCCGCACCCGGTCAACATCGGCTCGGCCATCGCGGCCAACGTCACCGCCGTGCTGGGCGTGGTGGCGCTGATGGTCGCCTGGCGCACCGAAACCGAAGACCGGCTGCGCGCCCTGGCCAGTACCGACGCGCTGACCGGCATCGCCAACCGGCGCGGCTTCGACCAGCGCGCCCAGCTGCTACTGGTTCGCGCGCTGGACAGCGGCCAGGCCGTGACCGCGCTGATGCTCGACCTGGACCACTTCAAGCGCATCAACGACACCCACGGGCACGAGGTGGGCGACAAGGCCCTGTCGCTCTTCGCCCGGCTGCTGAGCGAAGCCATGGCGCCGGGCGACATCATCGGCCGCATGGGCGGCGAGGAGTTCGCCGTCCTGCTCAAGCACGCGCACGGCGTGCCCGCCGCGCGGCAGCTCGACCTGCGCCTGCGCAGCCGCCTGGCGGCGGAAAGCAGCCGCGAGCTGGGCTTCATGCTGGACTACAGCGCCGGCGCCGCGACCAGCACGCCCCGGGCGCCGGTCAGCCCGGCCCAGCTGCGCACCCGCTGGATGGCGCCGGCCGATGCCGCCCTGTATGCCGCGAAGGAGCGCGGGCGGGGGCAGCTCAGGGAGGCGTCCCCGTCCTCCACCGGCGCCACGGACCTGGGCGAAGGCTGAATCGCCTCCGCGCCGGCAGCTCCAGGATTCCCGCTAGGCCGCGCGCCTCAAGGCCGCGAAGCTGCATCCGCCGACGACGACCGGCCATGCTGGATCAGCAGCACGGCCACCATGCCGATGACCGCTGGAATCGCGATGGCGACGAAGTTCTGCTGCAGCGGCAGGCGCATGCCCACGAGCATGCCGATCAGGATGGGCGCCAGGATGGCCCCGCTGCGGCCCACACCCAGCGCCCAGCCCAGGCCCGTGGCGCGCACCGCCATCGGATAGAACTGGCCGGCATAGGCGTTGGCGACGATCTGCGTGCCGATGGTGGAGGCCCCCGCCAGGGCCAGCAGCAGGAACAGCACGGGCGTGGAGGCCGGCTGCCCCAGCAGCGTCAGCGACACCGCCGCCAGCGCATACATGCCGGCCAGCACGTACTTGATGTGGAAACGGTCGGCCAGCCAGCCGCCGGCGACGGCGCCGACCACCGCGCCGATGTTCATCGCCAGCACGAAGTTCAGCGCGGAGCCCAGGCTGTAGCCGGCGCCTGCCATGAGCTTGGTGAGCCACGCGCTCAGCGCGAACACCATGAACAGGCACATGAAGAACGCGACCCAGAACATGGCCGTGCTGAAGCCCCGGCCATCGCTGAACAGCTGGCGGATGGGCGCGGCGGCGGCCTTTTCGTGCGCGGGGATGGTGAAACGGTCGCCGTCCTGCGGCACGCAGGCGGGGTCCAGCCGGGCGGCGATCTCGCGCAGCTCGGCGGTGCGGCCCTGCGCCAGCAGGAATGGCATGGACTCGGGCAGCGACTTCAGGATGAAGGGCACCAGCAGCAGGGGCAGGCCGGCGGCGAAGAACACCGACGGCCAGCCATGGCTTTCCAGCAGGCCCTTGCCCAGCAGCGCCGCGAGCATGCCGCCGACGGCATAGCCGCTGAACATCAGGGTGACCAGGGTGGCGCGCAGCTTCTTGGGCGCGTACTCCGTCATGTGAGCCACCACGCTGGGCATCACGCCGCCGATGCCCAGCCCCGCGAGGAAGCGCATCACGCTGAACGACAGCGGCCCTTCGGCCAGCCCGGCGGCCGCGGTGAAGACGCTGAACAGCGCCAGGCAGATGACGATGGCCCAGCGCCGCCCGATGCGGTCCGCCACGGTGCCCAGCAGGATGGCGCCGAACATCATGCCGAACAGCGCCGAGCTCACCATGAAGCCCGCATGGGTGGCATCCACCCCCATCTTGGCCATGATGGACGGCAGGGCGATGCCGACGACGGCCAGGTCGTAGCCGTCGAACACGATGATCAGCGCGCACCAGAAAAGCACCAGCGCGTGGAACCGGTTGAAGCGGGCGGTATCCGCCAGTTGGTGAAGGTCTATGGTGCGCATGTCCGTCGTCTCCCGTTGCGTTGTCTCTGGAAGCAGGCGCAAGGCGGCTGCCAGCGCATTGCCCGCCGATCATCGGCACGGCAGGGCGCCGGGTCCAACGCATTTTCAGGATGTCCTTTATGCGCCCGGCAAATGATGGGGCGGGTCTTCCCATGGCCGCAGCGCCCGCTGCCCGGGCGCTGCGGCTCCATGCGATTGGTGAATGCGCGCTATCACGGAATTTCGTTCGACCCGCCGGGCCGTGCTCCCTACATTGCAAGGCAGGATGGCCGCCACGGCGCCGCCATCCCCCCCATCGATTGGATTCATTCACCCACCACGCACCGCCCGAAGGCGCGGCAAAGGAGACACGGCATGCAGGGAAAGATCGGCCTCGAAGAACACTTCGCCATTCCGGAGACGCTGCAGGATTCGGCCGGCTTCGTGCCCGGCGACTACTGGAAGGAGCTGAGCCATCGCCTGCTGGACATCCACGAGCGCCGCCTGCGCGAGATGGACGAGAACGGCATGGAGATGATGATCCTGTCGCTCAACGCCCCCGCCGTGCAGGCCATTGCCGACACGCACAAGGCCGTGGAGATCGCCGTGCGCGCCAACGACTTCCTGGCCGAGCAGGTGGCCCGCCGGCCGGACCGCTTCCAGGCCTTCGCGGCGCTGCCCATGCAGGACCCCGACCTCGCCACGCGCGAGCTGGAGCGCTGCATGAATGACCTGGGCTTCCGCGGCGCGCTGGTCAACGGCTTCTCGCAGGTCGGCACGCCCGAGAACGTGGTCTATTACGACGCGCCGCAGTACGGCGATTTCTGGGGGGCCGTGGAACGGCTGGACGCGCCCTTCTACCTGCACCCGCGCAACCCCATCGCCAGCTGGGCGCAGATCTACCAGGGCCATCCCTGGCTGATGGGCCCCACCTGGGCCTTCGCGCAGGAAACCGCCGTCCATGCGCTGCGCCTCATGGCCAGCGGCCTGTTCGACCGGCACCCGGGCCTCAGGATCATCCTCGGCCACCTGGGCGAAGGCCTGCCCTACAACATGTGGCGCGTGGACCACCGCAACGCCTGGGTGGACATGCCCAAGGGCTACCCCGCGAAGCGCAAGCTGTGCGACTACTTCCACGAGAACTTCTACCTGACCACCTCGGGCAACTTCCGCACGCAGACGCTGATCGACGCACTGCTCGAGGTGGGCGCGGACCGCATCCTCTTCTCCACCGACTGGCCGTTCGAGAACGTGGACCATGCCGCGCACTGGTTCGACGACGCGGCCATCAGCGAGGCCGACCGCCTCAAGATCGGCCGCACCAACGCCCTGTCGCTGTTCAAGCTGCCACAGGGCTGAGCGGCGAGGCACCACGAGGAAGACGTCCCCATGATCGACATCGACGAATGGACCATCACCCAGGCCGTGCTGAAGGCGCAGGCCGGCACGCAGGACGCGCGGCTGCGCCGCGTGCTGGACAGCCTGGTTCGGCACCTGCACGAATTCGCGCGCGAGGTGGAGCTGACCGAGGCCGAATGGGCGCAGGGCATCGACTTCCTCACGCGCGTGGGGCACATCACCGACGACCGGCGGCAGGAATTCATCCTGCTCTCGGACGTGCTGGGCCTGTCCACGCTGGTCACCGCGCAGAACAACCGCCGGCCTGCGGGCTGCACGGAAGCCACGGTCTTCGGCCCGTTCTACGTGCCCGATGCGCCCGCCTACCGCAACGGCGACGACATCGCCAACGGCGCGCGCGGGCAGCCCTGCTTCGTCAGCGGCACGGTGCGCGGCATCGGCGGCGAGCCGGTGGCGCACGCGAGCATCGACGTGTGGCAGTCGGACGACGACGGCACCTACGACGTGCAGCGGCCCGGGCTGGACCACGCGGAAGGCCGCGGCCGCCTGGCCAGCGAGGCGGACGGGCGCTACCGCTTCCGCTCCGTCCTGCCGGTGCCCTACCCCATCCCGCACGACGGGCCCGTGGGCCAGCTGCTGCAGCAGACGGGGCGCCACCCGTGGCGGCCGGCGCACCTGCACTTCATGATCCGGTCGCCGGGCTACGAGACGCTGATCACCCACGTGTTCCGCGAAGGCGGCGACTACCTGGACTCGGACGCGGTGTTCGGCGTGCGCTCCTCCCTGGTGGCCGACTGGAAGCACCATGGCCCGGGCATCGCGCCCGACGGCAGCTGCATGGACACGCCCTTCCACACCCTGGAGTACGACTTCGTGCTGAACCCAGCGTCCTCCGGAACGGAGGCCCCCTGATGGATAGGCCCCCCCTTTCCTTTTCCTATGCCGCCAGTCCGTCGCGCATCGTCTTCGGCGCGGGCAGCCTCGAGCGACTGCCCGAGGAGCTGGACCGCCTGGGCGTGCGCCGCGCACTCGTGATATGCACGCCGAACCAGCGCGGACCGGCCGAGGTCGTCGCGCGGCGGCTGCCCGGGCGGGTGGCCGGCCTCTTCGACGGCGCCGAGATGCACGTGCCCATCGAGGTGGCCCGCCGGGCCCGGACCGAGGCCGCGGCGCTCGGCGCCGACTGCGCGCTCGCCGTGGGCGGGGGCTCGACCATCGGCCTGGGCAAGGCCATCGCGCTGGAAAGCGGCCTGCCCATCGTCGCCGTGCCCACCACCTACGCGGGCAGCGAGGCGACGCCCATCTACGGCATCACCGAGGCCGGCGTGAAGAAGACCGGGCGCGATGCCCGCGTGCTGCCGCGCACCGTGATCTACGACCCCACGCTCTCGCTCACCCTGCCGCTGCCGCTCACGGTGACCAGCACGCTCAACGCCATCGCCCATGCCGCAGAAGGCCTCTATGCCCACGACGGCAACCCGGTCACCGCCCTGATGGCCGAGGAAGGCATCCGCGCCTGCGCCGCCGCGCTGCAGCCGCTGCGGGCGGACCCGCGGGACCTGTCCGCGCGCAGCCAGGCCCTGTACGGCGCCTGGCTCTGCGGCACGGTGCTGGGGGCCGTCTCCATGGGGCTGCACCACAAGCTCTGCCACACCCTGGGCGGCAGCTTCGGGCTGCCGCATGCCGAGGTGCATGCCGTCATCCTGCCCCATGCGATGCGCTACAACGCAGCCGCCGCACCGCAGGCCATGGAGCGCATCGCACGTGCGCTGGGCGCGGACGACGCGCCCCTGGGCCTGCACCGGCTCGCCGCGGAGCACGGCGCGCCGCTGTCGCTGCGCGCCATCGGCATGCCGGAAGCCGGCCTGGACCGGGCGGCCGACCTGGCCGCGTCACAGCCCTACCCGAACCCATGCCCCCTGGAGCGGGCCGCGCTGCGCGCGCTGCTGGAGGCCGCCTTCCACGGCATGGCGCCCACCGCGCAGCGGTCCTGACCCCGGGCGCCGCGCGGCAGGGGTCAGGCCGCCGGCGCTTGCGGCGCGGGCGGCGCGCGCCGCGACTTCTCGTGGAACAGGCCGAACATCAGCTCGCGCAGCCAGCGGTTGCCGCTATCCTGGTGGAAGCGCTCGTGCCATTGCTGGCTGATCTCGAACGGCGCCACCTCGAACGGCGCGGCCAGGATGTGCAGGTCCGACCGCGAGGCGACCATGGCCTGCGCGAGGCGCTGCGGCGCGGTCAGCACCAGGCCGGTGGTGGCGACGATGGACGACAGGCCCAGCGAATGCGCGGCGGTGAGCACGACGCGCCGGCCGTCCAGCGCGCCCACGCGCTCCAGCGCCTGCTGCAGCTGGTGGTCGGTGGTGCCGCGCGGCCGGTAGGCGATGTGCTCGGCCGCCAGGTAGTCGTCCAGCGCGATGGCCTGCCGCGCACCCAGCGGCGACGCGCGGGACACCAGCACCACGAAGGTCTCGTCGAACAGCCGCTGCTGGTAGAACGACGGGCCCATGGGCTCCCAGCTTCCCAGCGCCACGTCGATCTGCCCGTGCAGCATGCGCTGGCGGGCCTCGGCGGGCGGCACGTCCACCGTCTCGAAGCGCACGGCCGGCGCCAGGCTGCGCGCCAGCTGGAGCAGGCGGGGCATCATCACCAGCTGCCCGATGTCGTTGACCGCGATGCGGAAGAGCCGGCCGGAAGTGTCCGCCTCGAACGTACGGCCCTGGTCCGCCGCCTGCGAGAGCGCGGCCAGCCCATGCTCCACCGGGCCGATCAGCCGCTCGGCCAGCGGCGTGGGCACCATGCCTTCCGCCGAGCGCACGAACAGCACGTCGTTGAAGCGCTCGCGCATGCGCTTGAGCGCATTGCTGACCGCCGACTGCGTCATGCCCAGCCGCTCGCCCGCCAGCGTGACGCTGCGCGTCGCATAGATGGCCTGGAAGACCAGGAACAGGTTGAGGTCGATCGACTGGATGTTCACCGCGATGCCTCCCGGACCGGGCTGGTATGGACGCCGCTCATTCCCGGTCCAGCGCCGCGAGGTTGTCGTAGAGCAGGCGCAGCATGTCGCGCAGCGACTCGGCCTGCGCGTGGCTCAGCCCCCCCAGGGAAACGCGCTCGTAGAGCTGCGCCAGCGGAATGATGCGCAGCGTCAGGTCGCGGCCCGCCGGGGTCAGGCTCAGCGCCAGGGCACGGGCGTCCTCGCCCGAGCGGTCGCGCACCACCAGGCCGCGCTGCAGCAGCGCATCGACGACGCGCGACAGCGTGGAAGCCTCGGTCGAGGTATGCAGCGCCAGGTCCGAAAGCCGCTGGTGCGGAAGGTGGTGCAGCGCAACGCACACGCGCCAGTCCGTCAGCGACAGGTCGAACTGCCGCAGCTCGCGGCTGAACGACTGGCCCATGCGAGCGCCGGCGCGCGCCAGCAGGTAGGGAATGGCGCGCTCCAGATCGTGCCGCACTTCTTTGCCTGCATTTGCAAGGGATTCCGCCGCAGCGGCAGGCGCCGCAAGCGCGCGCCGGGGCGCCTTGGAGGCCGCAGCCGTTGCCGCCGCCGGGGTCTTCTTTCTGGTAGCCATGGCCCATCTTAACGGGGCTGAGCCCCCAAGCCCCACCCGAAAGCCCTGCCAGCATGCGCGTAAACCACTAGCCTTATTTACTTGCATCTGCAATTAAAAAGCCATTCAATCAACCCACGGACAAGACGGCCCAGCCATCCCAACTGGAGACACCATGACCCTCGCCACTGCCCATTCCTTCGCCGAACTCGACCGTGTGGACCTGCCCGCCCCCGGCCGCCACTCCCCCGTGGGGGGCGCTCCCGCCCTGGCATCGATCCTTGCATCTGCAAGCGATCTGGTGCCCGTGCTGCGTGCCCGGGCCGAGCAGACGGAACGGGACCGCCGCGTCTCCGAGACCACCACCCGCGCCTTCCACGACGCGGGCTTCTTCAAGCTCATGCAGCCGGCGCGCTACGGCGGCTACGAATACGGCTTCACCGCCTTCATCGACGTGATCAGCGAGCTGGCGCGCGGCTGCACCTCGTCGGCCTGGGGCTGCTCTCTGGGCGCCATCCACCAGTGGCTGGTCGGCACCTTCCCCGAAGAGGCGCAGGACGACGTGTGGCGCGAGGACCCGTCGGCCATCGTCTGCGGCTCCTACGCGCCCGCCACCATGGCGCAGAAGGCCGATGGCGGCTATCTGGTGCAGGGCAAGTGGCTGTTCGCCTCCAATGTGGACAACTCGCAGTGGGCCCTGCTGGGCGTGCAGTTCCCGCCCGAAGACAAGGGCGCGCCGCCCTCGGCCGGCTTCCTGCTGGCGCCGCGCGCCGACTGGCGCATCGAGGACAACTGGCACGTCGCCGGCCAGGCGGGCACCGGCTCCAAGGCCATCGTGATCGACCAGCCGCTCTTCATCCCCGGGCACCGCAAGCTGAGCTTCGCCGAGGCCTCGTCCAACCAGCCGCCCGGCGCGCGCGTGAACACCAACCCGATCTACCGCATCCCGTTCCTGTCGGCCGTGCCGGTGTGCCTGACCTCGCCGCTCCTGGGCACCGCCCAGGGCGCGGTGGACGCGCTGATCGAACTGGCCGGCGTGCGAGTGACGCGCGGCGCGGTCGCGGGCGGCGGCAGCCGGCTGAGCGAATTCTTCCCCGTGCAGTCGCGACTGGCCGAGGCCTCGGCCAGCGTGGACGCGGCGCGGCTGCTGATCTACCGCGACACCGCGCAGGTCGAGCAGATGGCCATGGAGGGCCAAGCCATCGACGTCGCCCGGCGCATCCGCAACCGGCGCGACCACGCCTTCGCCGCGCGCCTCTCGCGCGATGCCGTGGAAGCCGTCTTCGCCAGCGTGGGCGGCGCGGGCCTGGCGCTGGACCAGCCCATCCAGCGCATGTGGCGCGACGCGAACGCGATCTCCCGCCACATCAGTCTGAACTGGGATGCCGTGTCGTCCATGGTCGGGCAGTACCTGCTCGGCCTGGAGCCCAAGGGCCAGTACTGAGCGCGACCCACAAAACCCTTCTGCCGTCGTTGCCGCATCCTGCCGTAGCGCTGCTGGCGCCTGCGATGCGGCGCCTCGCCAGAACCGCTTCGCCGGGTTCTGCGAGCCGCCAGGCAAAGAACACGCAAGAGCAAGAGAACGGAGCCGCCATATGTATTCCTGGGCCCTCATCACCGGCGACGCGGCTGATACGGTCGATGCGCGCGCGCTGCGGCAGGCGCTGGGCGCCTTCCCCACGGGCGTGTGCCTGGTCACCACCGCCACGCCCGACGGCAAGCGCGAAGGCATGACCATCAACTCCTTCGCCTCCGTCTCGCTGGACCCGCCCCTGCTGCTCTGGAGCATCCGCGACGATGCACGCAGCGCCGACGCCTTCCTGGCAGCGCGATCCTTCAACCTCAGCGTGCTGGCGGCCTCGCAGCGCGAGCTGGCCTGGCACTTCGCCAAGCCCGCGCCGGACAAGTTCGAGCGCTTCGAGGCCGACTTCGGCACCGCGGCCAACGGCTGCCCGCGCCTGCTCGAGAGCGTGGCGACCTTCGAATGCTCCACCTACTCGCGCCACCAGGAGGGCGACCACACCGTGCTGCTGGGCCGCATCGAGCGGTTCTCGCGCAGCGACGCGGCGCCGCTGCTCTTCCACTCCGGACAGATGGGCTCGCTGTGGGAGCTGGCCGGCACGCTGGCGCAGCCGGCTTCCGCTGCCGGCTGACTCACTGATCGACGGCGGCAGGACCTCAGGCCGATGCCGCTGCCGCCGCCGGCACCCGCTTCTTGAAGAGGCCCAGCGCCAGCGCCGTCACCACGGACCCGGCCAGGATGGCCGCGGCATACAGCACCACATGGTTGACCGCGTTCGGAATCGCCAGCACGAAGATGCCGCCGTGAGGCGCCTGCAGGCCGATGTTCCAGGCCATGGACAGGCCGCCGGCCGCGGCCGAGCCCAGCATGCAGGCCGGGATCACGCGCAGCGGGTCGCGCGCCACGAAGGGGATCGCGCCTTCGGTGATGAAGGCCAGGCCCAGCACGGCGGAGGCCTTGGAAGCTTCGCGCTCCTCGGCCGTGAAGCGGTTCTTGAACAGCCAGCAGGCCAGGGCGATGCCCAGCGGCGGCGTCATGCCGGCGGCCATGGCGGCGGCCATGGGGTTGGCCACGCCGCTGGCGATGAGGGTGGTGGAGAAGACGTAGGCCGCCTTGTTCACCGGCCCGCCCATGTCGAAGGCCATCATGGCGCCCAGGATGATGCCCAGCAGCACGGCGCTGCCGGTCTGCAGGCCCTTGAGCCATTCGGTCAGCGCGCCCATCACGGCGGCCATGGGCGCGCCGATCACCATCATCATCAGCACGCCGACGATGGCCGCCCCCAGCAGCGGCAGGATCAGCACGGGTTTCAGCCCGTCGAGCCCGCGCGGCAGGCGGATGGCGCGGTTGAGCCAATGCACCGAATAGCCCGCGATGAAGCCCGCCGCGATGGCGCCCAGGAAGCCTGCGCCCACGGTGCCGGCCAGCAGGCCGCCGATCATGCCGGGCGCGATGCCGGGCCGGTCGGCGATGGAATAGGCGATGTAGCCCGCCAGCGCCGGCAGCATGAGCGCGAAGCCCGCCTTGGCGCCCACCTGGAACAGCACCCAGCCGATGGTGCCCTTGTGCGCGTCGTCATAGACGTAGATGCCGCCCAGCGCGAAGGCCAGCGCGATCAGCAGGCCGCCCGCCACCACGAAGGGCAGCATGAAGGACACGCCGGTCATCAGGTGCTTGTAGGCGCCGGTGGACTCCCGCTTGGCCGGCGCGGCGGCCGATGCCGCGCCACCGGCGGCAGGCGCCGCCACCGCGCCGCCCCACACCTGGGCTTGCGCCTGGGCCTGCGCGAAGACCGCCGCCGCATCGTGGATGGCGGCCTTGGTGCCGGTGGCGTAGAGGCGCTTGCCCGCGAAGCGCTCGCGGTTGACCTGGGTGTCGGCGGCGATCACCACCAGGTCGGCCGCTGCGATCTCGGCGGCGGTCAGGGTGTTCTGCGCCCCGACCGAGCCCTGCGTCTCGACCTTGATGGTGTGGCCCAGGGCGCGGGCGCCCTGCTCCAGCGCCTCGGCGGCCATGAAGGTGTGGGCCACGCCCGTGGGGCAGGAGGTGATGGCGACGATGTTCAGCGGGCCTGCGGGCACGGCAGCGGCGGCCACGGCAGTGCCCGGGGCGCCGGCCGTGGTGCGGGCCAGCGCCTCGCGCACCACGCGGGCGGCGTCGTCCAGCACGGCCTGGGGCGTGGCCTCGTGGATGGGCGCGGCGATGGTGCCCAGCAGGTCCTGCCGGTCCACCGGCATGTCGGCGGCCACGATGACGGCGGCAGCGGCGGCCAGTTCGGCGTCGCTGAACGCGCCCTGCGTGCCCAGGCTGCTGTGGACGCTGAGGGCCAGCCGGTGGCCGGCGTTTTCGGCGGCGGCGCGCAGCGCCTCGGCCACCATGAAGCTGTGTGCCGGGCCGGCCTGGCTCGCGGCGATGGCGATGAGTTGGGCCATGGTTGTCTCTCCTGAATCTTTTCTAGATCGGCTGCGCCGTGATGGCGGCGGCCAGGGCATCGACCTCGGGCCGGGGCGGCAGGCCGGGCGCGATGCGCTGGATGCGCGCGGCCGCACAGGCCATGCCGAAGGTGGCGGCGCCGGGCATGGCCTGGCCCTGCGACAGCGCGGCCAGCGTGCCGGCGACCAGCGCGTCGCCCGCGCCCACGGTGGTGGCGACGGGCACGCGCGGCGCGGCGGCATGCCAGCAGCCATCGGCCGTGGCGATGACGGCGCCCTCGCCGCCCAGCGACACGGCCAGCTGGCGCACGCCGTGCTCGCGGCAGAGGCCGCGCGCGGCGGCGGCCACGTCGGCCTGCGTGGGCAGGGCGCGGCCGGCCAGCTCTTCGAGCTCGGCCCGGTTGGGCTTGATGAAGGCCACCGGCACCGGCGCGCCGCGCGCCGGGTCGGCCAGAGCCTTCAGCAGCTGCAGCAGCACGGCGCCGCCGGTGTCGATGGCGATGTGGGCGCCCAGCCCGTGCAGGGCGCGCGCGATGCGTTCCCACACGCCGGCATCGGCGCCGGGCGGCAGGCTGCCGGCCAGCTCGCACCAGTCGCCGGGGCGCACGCGCTCGGCCAGCGCCGCCAGCAGCCGGGCTTCGGCAGCGGCCAGCATGTCGGGCGCCAGCGCCAGGCCGGGCAGGTTGATGTCGGTGGAGTCGCCGCGCGAGGCATCGGCGATCTTGATGTTTGTGCGGGTGGAACCCGGCAGGCGCAACATGCCGTCGGCGATGCCGCGCGCGGCGAAGGCCTCGGCAAAGACGGCATCGTTGTCGGCGCCCAGCCAGCCGGTGGCGGTGACGGGCACGCCCAGCGCGGCCAGCACCGCGGCCACGCCCACGCCCTTGCCGCCGGCCTCGCGCTGGTCGCCCTGGGCACGGTGGACCTCGCCCGGCACCAGTGCGGACACGCGCACGGTGTGGTCGATGGCGGGGTTGAGGGTGATGGTGAAGATGCGGGCGGCGTCAGCCATGGCGGCCTCCTGCAGCGTGCAGGCCGAATGGGCTTGCAGCGCTTTTTGCACCCGGGCAGCCCGCTATTTTTTCAGTAGCAATCATTGCGAATCCTTGGAAGGCGTCCGGGGCCGTCATTGCGCCGCGGCGGCGGGCCGCAGCTCGGCGCCCAGGGCGCGCACTTCGTCGGCCGTGTCCACCTGCAGGGCGCGCTGCGCCAGGGCCTGCAGCTCGGCCAGGCTGTGACGGCGCAGCAGGGCCTTGACGGTGCCGATGTCGCCCGTGCTCATGCTCAGCTCATCGACGCCCAGGCCCACCAGCAGCGCGGCGCCCAGCGGCTCGCCGGCCAGGCCCCCGCACACGCCCACCCAGCGGCCATGCAGGCGCGCGCCGGCCACGGTGCGTTCGATGAGGCGCAGCACGGCGGGGTGCAGGCTGTCGGCCATGCCGGCCAGTTCGGGGTGCTGGCGGTCCACCGCCAGCGCGTACTGCGTGAGGTCGTTGGTGCCGATGGAGAAGAAGTCCACATGCGCGGCCAGCCGGTCGGCGATGAGGGCGGCCGAAGGCACCTCGATCATGATGCCCACCGGCACGGCCGGGGCGTTCAGCTCGGCGCGCACGGCTTCCATGCGCTGGCGCAGCGTGATCACCTCTTCCACCGTGCTGATCATGGGGAACATGATCTGCAGCGGGCCGTGCTGCGCGGCGCGGTAGAGCGCGCGCAGCTGGGGCACCATCAGGTCGTCGCGCCGCAGCGCCAGGCGCGCGCCGCGCACGCCCAGGAAGGGGTTCTCTTCCACCGGCAGGTCCAGGTGGGGCACCTGCTTGTCGCCGCCGATGTCCAGCGTGCGCACCACCAGAGGCTTGCCCTGAAGGGCATCGACCATGGCCCGGTAGGTCTGGTACTGATCTTCCTCGCCGGGCACGGTGTCGCGCTCCAGGAAGAGGAATTCGGTGCGCATCAGGCCCACGCCTTCGGCGCCGGCTTCCAGCGCCTTCGCGGCCTGGTCGGCGCGGTTGGCATTGGCGGCGATCTCCACCGTGTGCCCGTCGGTCGTGGTGGCGGGCTGCTGGCGGGTGCGAGCCTCCTCCTCCTGGCGGCGCGCCAGGCGCTCCATGCGCTCGCGCGCTTCGATCAGCGCGGTCTCGCTGGGGCCCACGTAGAGGCGCCCGCGGTAGCCGTCGAGGATGGCCACGGCGCCGGCCAGCACCGGCGCGGCCGCATCGCCGCTGCCGCCGGGCAGCACGCCCGGCCCGGCCGCCACCACGGCAGGCAGGCCCAGGGCGCGCGCCAGGATGGCGGTGTGCGCCGTGGGGCCGCCGCGCGCGGTGCAGAAGCCGCGCACGCGGCTGGTGTCGATCTGCGCGGTGACGGAGGGCGAGAGGTCGTCGGCCAGCAGGATGGCGTCGTTCGGCCAGGCGGCCACATCGGCGGACTCCTGGCCCCGGCCCAGCAGGTGGCGCAGCACGCGCTCGCCCACGTCCTGCAGGTCGGCCGCGCGGGCGGCCAGGGTGGCGTCGGCCAGAGCGCGCTGCGCGGCCACGCGGCCGGCCATGGCATGGCGCCAGGCCCAGGCGGCGCCGTGGCGCTGCACGACCTGGCGGCTCACGGCCTGCAGCAGGTCGGCGTCCTGCAAGAGGCCCTGGTGGGCGGTGAAGATGGCGGCCTGCTCGGCCCGGCCGCCGGCCTGGGCGTCGGCTGCCAGCTGGCGCAGCTGGGCCAGCGCGGCGGCCAGCGCGCGGTCCAGCGCGGCGGCTTCTTCGGCGATGGTGGTGAAGCGGTCTTCCACTTCCAGCTCGGTGCCTTCGGCCTGCACCAGCGTGCCCACTACCAGCCCGGGGCTGGCAGCGATGCCGGTGAAGGTGTGGCGGGCGGTGGGCTGCCAGTCGCCCAGCTCGCTGCCCAGTCCTTGCGCCTGCGCCTGGCGGGCGGCGGACAGCTCGGCCTGACGGCTTTCCTCCTCGCCCAGGCGCTGGATGGTGGCGCTCAGGGTGGAGAGCGCCGCTGCCGCATCGCTGCCCTGGGCCGACAGGCGCAGCTGCGCACCCCGGCCGGCGCCCAGGCCCAGCAGCGCGGCCACGCTCTTGGCGTCGGCCACCGTGTCGCCGCAGCGCACATGCACGCGCGCCTGGAAGCGGCCGGCCACGCGGGCCCATTCGCCGGCCGGGCGGGCATGCAGGCCGTTGGGGTAGTTCAGCGACAGCTCGCGGCCCAGCGGGAAATCTTCCAGCGCCGGGGTGCTGGCGGGCCCGCCCGCCGCAGCGGAGCCGGCGGCCTCGTCGGCCGTGAGGGCGCGCACGATCTCGTCCGCGTCGGTGGTGGTGGCGAGGCGCCGCATCAGGGCGCTGTCGCGCATCAGGCGGGTGAGCCGGCGCAGCACCTGGATGTGGTCGTCGGTGGCGGCGGCGATGGCCACCACCAGGTGCGCCTGCTTGGCGTCGTCGCCCCAGCGCACGCCGGCCGGCACCTGCAGCACGGCCAGGCCGGTGCGCTGCACCAGGTGCTTGTCTTCCACCATGCCGTGGGGAATGGCCAGGCCTTCGCCCAGGAAGGTGTTGGCCACCTTCTCGCGCTGCAACAGGCTGTCGATGTAGGCGTGCTGGATGTGGCCGGCCTGGGCCAGCAAGGCGCCTGCGGCGCGCACGGCGTCTTCGCGGTTGTGCGGGGCTGCGCCCAGGCGCACTTCGACCGGAATGGTGGACATGCAATGTCTCCTGCGAAATTTGGTATCGATTCCAAGCGGATTATCCGCCGCAGCGTTTGGCCATCGCAAGCACCTTCCGCCATGGAAATCCCCAAATACTAGGGAAAACACCAAGAAAAATTTGCACCGAACATGCCGGAACAGCCTCGCAAGTGGTTGGGAGCAACCCCAGTTTGCAAAGCTTTCTGGAATCGATACCATCCCATCCGTTCCCGCAGCAAGGAGGCATCCGGCTTGGCCAGCATCAAGGACGTGGCGCAGCGCGCCGGCGTTTCCACCACCACCGTCTCGCGCGTGCTCAGCACGCCGGAGGCCGTGCGCGCGCCGCTGCGCGAGCAGGTGGAGCGCGCCATCGCCGAACTGGCCTACCGCCCCAACCTGGCCGCACGCCGGCTGCGCCAGCGCCGCGCCTCGCTGGTCGGGCTGATCGTCTCGGACATCCGCAGCGCCTTCTTCACCGACGTGGGCCGCGCCGTGGAGGACATGGCCTACCGCCACGGCCTGCGGCTCATCCTCTGCAACAGCGACGAAGACCCGGCCAAGGAGCAGTCGTACCTGGAGCTGATGGCCGACGAGCAGGCCAGCGGCGTGATCCTCTCGCCCACCATGGCGGGCCTGAAGCAATTGCGCCCGCAGGCCTGGCCCTTCCCGCTGGTGCTGGTGGACCGGGCGCTGGACAGCACCCGCACCGACCGCGTGGTGCTGGACAACCAGGCCGCCGCCCGGCGCGCCACCGAACACCTGCTGGCCAACGGCTACCGCCGCATCGCCCTGCTGGCGGGCACGCACAGCACCACCGGCCAGCAGCGCCACGCCGGCTATGCCGAGGCCCTGGCCGCCCACGGCCTGGCGCCCCGGCCCGAGTGGATGGACCCCACGCGCGAAGCCGGCGAGCGCGCCACCGCCCGGCTGCTGGCCGGCCCGGAGCGGCCCGACGCCCTGCTGGCCACCAACGGCCTGCTGCTGCTGGGCGCGCTGCAGGCCGTGCAGGCGGCCGGCCTGCGCCCGCCGCGCGACATCGGCATCGCCGGCTTCGACAACAACGACTGGACCTCCCTGCCCGCGCTGGACGTGACCACCGTCGCCCAGCCCACCTACGACATCGGCCGCACGGCGGCGGAGCTGCTGCTGCAGCGCATGCAGGACCCCGCCCGGCCCGCCCGGCAGGTGGTGCTGGAAGGCGCGCTGGTGGTGCGCGGCTCCAGCGCCGGGCCGGCGCAGGCGCAGACGTAGAAGCAGACACCCCTCGGGCCGGATGCCGGGGCGGGTGGCTGGTGTTTACCCCAGCCCCGGCCCCGCCCGCCGTCGTTTGAAATCGGGGCCATGGCGATTCCTGCCCAGCCCATCGCGTCCGAAGACCTGCCCCGCTGGGTGCCCGGCGAGCTGCTGCGCAGCAGCGACGGATGCGACTGGAACAGCGTCGCGCTGCGCGCCTACCGCTACGGCGGCCTGGACGTGGAGGTACCGCCGCTGTCGGACTTCATCCTGGTGTGCTACCAGGCGGGCACCACGCTCATGGAGCGCCGCTTCGAGGGCCGCTGGACGCGCACCGAATGCCGGCCGGGCGACGTGTCGCTGCTGACCCGATCGCAGGCCTCGCATTGGCACTGGACCGCGCCCATCGACGTGGCGCACGTCTATCTGCCCTCCAGCCTGCTGTCGCGCGTGGCCGCCGACGTGCTGGACCGTCCCGTCGCCGACGTGCGGCTGCACGACCTGCTGCGCATGCAGGACCCGGCGGTCAGCCACATCGTCCAGGCCATGGCGCACGAGGCCGGCAGCAGCGCCGTCGGCGGCGCGCTGTATGCCGAAGCGCTGGGCACGCAGCTGGCGGTGCATCTGCTGCGGCACTACGCCTCGGTGGATTTCATCGACCAGTCGGGCAGCGGCCAGCTGCCGGCCGCGCTGCGCCGCCGGCTCGAGGAATTCGTGGAAGAGCGCCTGGACCAGCCCCTGTCGCTGGAAGAGCTGGCGGCCGTCGCCGGCATGGGCGTGTGGTCGTTCTGCAAGCGCTTCCGCGCCTCGTTCCAGACCTCGCCGCACGGCTACGTCATCGACCGGCGGGTGGAGCGCGCCCGGCGCCTGCTCCTGCACAGCACGCTGGCGCTCAAGGCCGTGGCCGCCGAATGCGGCTTCTCCGACCAGGCCCATCTGACGCGGGCCGTGCGCGCCCGCCTGGGCTGCACCCCGGCCGCCCTGCGCCAGGGCAGGCCGCACTGAGGCTCCGCGCCCCTCCCCCCGCCCTCACACATTCCTTCAACGCGCGCACCGGATCGTTCAAGTCCGGCCCGCACGCCGTGCCTATCGTGCATGCCATGGCCAACGCAGCCATGCCCCGGAAGGACGCCGCAGGGCCCTGCAGCCCACGCGAGCGCCCCTCCCCATCCATGCACACAAGGAGACAAGCACATGAACGACACCGTTCTGCAAAGCAAGGGCGCGACCGCGGAAGACGCGCCCCCCACCCGGCTCGACGCCATGGTCATCGGCGCGGGCGTGGCCGGCCTCTACCAATTGCACCGCATGCGCGAGATGGGCCTGAAGGTGCGGGCCTACGACACGGCCTCGGGCGTCGGCGGCACCTGGTACTGGAACCGCTACCCCGGCGCGCGCTTCGACTCGCAGGCCGAGATCTACCAGTACTGGTTCTCCGAGGCGCTCTACAAGGCCTGGCAGCCCAGCGAACGCTTTCCGGCCCAGCCCGAGACCGAGCAGTGGCTCAACTTCGTGGCCGACCGGCTGGACCTGAAGAAGGACATCCAGTTCGGCACCCGCATCGTCTCGGCCCACTACCAGGAGGGCACCGGCCGCTGGCTGGTCACCACGGCGGCCGGCGAGCGCATCGACACCCAATACCTGCTGGCCTGCTGCGGCATGCTGTCGGCGCCGCTGGCCGACCGCTTTCCGGGGCAGTCGAGCTTTCGCGGCCCGATCACGCACACCGGCCTGTGGCCCAGGGAGGGCATCGACCTGAAGGGCAAGCGCGTGGCCGTCATCGGCACGGGCGCCACCGGCATCCAGGTGATACAGACCATCGCGCGCGAGGTCGGCTCGCTCAAGGTCTTCACGCGGTCGCCGCAGTACGTGGTGCCCATGCGCAATCCCAAGTACAGCGCGGCCGACTGGCAGCGCTGGGGCGAGCGCTTCCACGAGCTCAAGGCGCGCGTGCGCACCACCTTCGCGGGCTTCGATTGCGACTTCGAGAACCGGCCCTGGGCCGAGCTGACGCCGGCCGAGCGCACGGAGATCCTGGAGAAGTACTGGAACGACGGCTCGCTGGCGATGTGGCTGGCGACCTTCCCCGAGATGTTCTTCGACGAGGCCGTGAGCGCCGAGGTCTCGGAATTCGTGCGCGCCAAGATGCGCGTGCGGCTGCGCAACGACCCACGTCTCTGCCAGATCCTCATCCCCGGCCCCGGGGACTACGGCTTCGGCACCCACCGCGTGCCGCTGGAGAACGGCTACCTGGAGGTCTATCTGCAGGACAACGTCGAGCCCGTCGACTGCCGCGCCACGCCCATCGAGCGCATCGTGCCCGAAGGCATACGGACCGCCGACGGCCGGGTCCACGAAGTGGACGTGATCATCATGGCCACCGGCTTCGACGCCGGCTCCGGCGCGCTCAGCCGCATCGACATCCGCGGGCGCGGCGGCCGGTCGCTGAAGGAGCAGTGGTCGCAGGAGATCCGCACCGCCATGGGCCTGCAGGTCCACGGCTATCCCAACCTCTTCACCACGGGCGCGCCTCTGGCGCCCTCGGCGGCGCTCTGCAACATGACCACCTGCCTGCAGCAGCAGGTGGACTGGATCAGCGAATGCATCGCCCACGCCCGCCGCCACGGCAAGCAGACCGTCGAGGCGACGAAGGAATTCGAGGACCGCTGGGTGCAGCACCACGACGAGACCGCCGCCGCCACCCTGGTGGTCAAGACCGACTCCTGGTACATGGGCTCGAACGTCGATGGCAAGCCGCGCCGCCTGCTCTCCTACATCGGCGGCGCGGGCAACTACCACCGCCAGTGCGACGAGCTGGCCGCCCAGGGCTACCCCGGCTTCGCGATGGCCTGAACCGAAGACAGAACACATTCCAAGGAGACAACCATGAAACGACTCGAAGGCAAGGTGGCGGCCGTGACCGGCGGCGCCAACGGCCTGGGCGAAGCCATCGCGCTGCGCCTGGGCGATGAAGGCGCAGCCGTGGCGCTGCTGGACCGCGACGAGCAGCGCGGCCGCGAGGTGGCCGCACAGCTGCAGGAGCGCGGGATCCGCGCCCTTTTCGCCACGGCCGACGTGACCCGCGAAGACCAGGTGCGCGCCGCGCTGGACCAGGCTGCGGAGGAGCTGGGCGGCCTGCACGTGCTGGTCAACAACGCCGGCATCGAAGGCGCCAACCAGCCCACCCACGAACTGCCGCTGCAGGAATGGGAGCGGGTGATGGCGGTGAACGTCACCGGGGTCTTCCTCTGCACCAAGCACGCGATCCCGCACCTGCGGGCCGCGGGCGGCGGCTCCATCGTCAACATCTCGTCGATCTACGGCATCGTGGGCGGCGGCGACGTGCCGCCCTATCACGCAGCCAAGGGGGCCGTGCGCACGATGTCGAAGAACGACGCGCTGACCTACGCCCCGGACCGCATCCGCGTGAACTCGCTGCACCCCGGCTTCATCTTCACCGCGATGGTCAAGCGCCATGCCCAGCATTCGGGCCTGCCCGAAGAGGCCGTGCGCCAGCACCTGGACAGCCTGCACCCCCTGGGCGGCACCGGCACGCCCGACGACATCGCCTGGGGCGTGGTGTACCTGGCCTCCGACCAGGCCCGCTGGGTCACGGGCTCGGAACTCGTGATCGACGGCGGCTACACGGCCCGCTGACTCCCATCATTGCCCGAAGAGACGACACCATGACGCAGAACACCTACTACACCCAGGAAGCCCACGGCCCCTTCGAGCGCATCGGCATCGGCGCGCTGGAGCTGGAAGACGGCGGCGTGCTGCCCGACTGCCAGCTGGCCGTGGCCACGCACGGCACGCTCAACGCCGCCCGGGACAACGCCATCCTCGTGCCCACCTGGTATTCGGGCACCAGCAAGATCATGGAGCAGGCCTATATCGGCCCGGGGCGCGCGCTGGACCCGTCGCGCTACTTCATCATCGTGGTCAACCAGATCGGCAA
This sequence comes from uncultured Acidovorax sp., assembly GCA_913774625.1. Taxonomy (GTDB): domain Bacteria; phylum Pseudomonadota; class Gammaproteobacteria; order Burkholderiales; family Burkholderiaceae_C; genus Paracidovorax. Next base: position 60,814 of record CAJYHL010000010.1, on the reverse strand, counting down.
CGGCCTGTCCACCTCGCCGCACGATGCGGCCGGCGAACTCGCCGGGCCGGGCTTTCCCAAGGTGCGCATCGGCGACGACGTGCGCGCGCAGCACCGGCTGGTCACCGGGCACTACGGCCTGCGCGAGCTGGCCCTGGTGGTGGGCGGCTCCATGGGCGCGCAGCAGACCTACGAATGGGCCGTACGCTACCCCGAGATGGTGCGCCGCGCGGCGCCCATCGCCGGCACCGCGAAGAACACCGAGCACGACTCCCTCTTCGCCCAGACCCTGGCAGACGCCATCACCTCGGACCCGGGCTTCCAGGGCGGCCGCTACGCATCGCCGGCCGACGTGGCCGCCGGCCTGAAGCGCCACGCCCAGCTGTGGACGGTGATGGGCTGGAGCACCGACTTCTTCCGCGAGGGCCGCCACAAGGCGCTGGGCTTCGACTCCCTGCAGGCCTTCGTGGACCAGTTCATGGCCGGCTACTTCGCGCCCATGGACCCCAACGCCCTGCTGGCCATGGCCTGGAAATGGCAGCGCGGCGACGTCAGCCGCCACACCGGCGGCGACCTCGCGGCGGCGCTGGGCCGCATCCGGGCGAAGACCTTCGTGATGCCGATCAGCCACGACATGTTCTTCCCGCCCGCCGACTGCCAGGCCGAGCAGCGGCTCATACCGGGCAGCGAATTCCGCCCGCTCGCCTGCATCGACGGCCATCTGGGCCTGTTCGGCACCGACCCGCAGTTCCTCGCGCAGGTCGATGTCCATCTCCAGGATCTGCTGGCCCTGCCGGCCTGAGCAGCCACCCCGAACCCATTCAAGGAGACACCATGTCGAAAAGACTGCAAGGCAAATGCATCGTCATGACCGGCGGCGCGGGCGGCATCGGCCTGGCCAGCGCCCGGCTGTTCATCAGCGAGGGCGCCCAGGTCGTGCTGGTCGATCTGCAGCAGGAGGCGCTGGACGCCGCGCTGGCGCAGCTCGCCAGCGGCGCGGCCAGCGCCGTGGCGGCCGACGTGAGCGACGAGTCGCAGACCCGGGCCTACCTGCAGGCGGCGCTGGAGCGGCACGGCCGCATCGACGCGCTGTTCTGCAACGCCGGCACCGAGGGCCGGATCGCGCCCATCGCCGACTATCCCATGGACGCCTTCGACCGCGTGATGGCGGTGAACGTGCGCGGCGTCTACCTCGGCCTCAAGCACGCCATGCCCATCATGCAGAAGCAGGGCGGGGGCAGCATCGTCATCACCTCCTCCATCGCCGGCCTGAAGGGCTTCGCGGGCCTGTCGGCCTATGTGACGAGCAAGCATGCGCTGGTAGGCCTGATGCGCTCGGCCGTGCTGGAGGCCGGCGGCTCCGGCGTGCGCATCAACACCATCCACCCCTCGCCCATCGAGACACGCATGATGCGATCCATCGAGGAAGGCGCTGCGCCCGGCGCCGGTACGGCGGCCAAGGCGCAGTTCTCGGCCGCCATTCCGGCCGGGCGCTATGGCCTGCCGGAGGAAGTGGCGCGCACCGCGCTGTTCCTCGCCAGCGACGACAGCGTGTTCTGCACGGGCGGGCGCTACAGCGTGGACGGGGGGATGTCGGCCGGGTGAGATGGTGTCCACGAGCTCCAGGAGGCCGCGGGTGCATGCGCGCCCCCGGAAATTCCCTGATGCTCGAGTGATCCAGGGCGGATACAAATTCGTACAAAAGCAAACGAATCCCACGCCCCTCCCACGCCATGCAAAAACGCTCCATACGCCAATGGCTCAAACTCCTCGCGATCGTGCTGCTCGTGTCCGCGGTCACGTCGTTCTACGGCTTGCGCCTGATGGGCAAGGGAGCGAAGTTCCATTACCTGGAGCGCGAGTACGCGGTGAACCTGCTGCACCTGGACAGGGACCTGGAGCACGCAGCGGCAGGGGCTGCGCTGGACAAGGCGCCCGTCCTCAAGGCGTTGAACCATTCGCAATGGATCTCCGGCCATGTGGACACGGAACTCTTCGGCTTCGAGCTCGTCGCGTTCCGCCTCATGGGCTTCGGCGCGGTGATCGACCTGCCCCGCGACAGCATCCGGCGCGTGGGCGCCATGATCGCCAGACTGGAGGCGGACCCTTCGGCCCAGCTCTCTCCGGCGCTGGCGAAGGCCCTGCAGCCGGACCTCGTGGAGCTCATCCGCTACGGCGACGATTTCGCCAAGGAAGTCTCCTCCGCCGTGAACTTCGTGGGCGTCGCCGTGCGCGTGCTGACCGCGCTCTGCCTGGCCCTGCTGGGCCTGAGCCTCTGGCGCATGGCAGCCGCCGTGCTCGGCCCGCTGGAAAACGCGCGGGACGTGGCGCAGACGCTGGCCCAGGGCGATCTGTCGGTGCGCATCGGCGGCAGCGATGACCGCGGCCAGGCCCACGAGGTGGGCGAGCTGCTGTCCGCGCTGCGCACCATGCAGAGCACGTTCAGGGACGTGGTCGCGCGGGTGACCGACGCCAGCCAGGCCGTGGTGTCCGGCAGCAGCGAAATCGCCAGCGGCAGCACCGACCTGAGCCACCGCACCGAAGAGCAGGCCAGCCGCCTGCAGCAGGCCTCATCGGCCATGACGGAGATGGTGGAGGCGGTACGGCAGAACGCCGATACCGCCGCGTCCGCGACCCAGGTGGCCCGCGAGGCCAACGACGCGGCACGCCAGGGCGCGGAGGTCATGGCGCGCACGATGGAAACCATGAAGGCCATCGCCACCGACTCGGGCAACATCGCCAACATCATCGGCGTGATCGACTCCATCGCCTTCCAGACCAACATCCTGGCCCTGAACGCCGCGGTCGAGGCCGCACGGGCCGGAGAGCAGGGGCGCGGATTCGCGGTGGTGGCCAGCGAGGTGCGTACCCTGGCAGGACGGGCGGCCGCCTCTGCGCGCGAGATCAAGACGCTGATCGGCGCGAGCGTCGAGAAGGTCGGCGCGGGCTCGCAGCTGGTGGACGATGCGGTGAGCGCGGTGCAGCAGATCGAATCCCGGGTGGATCAGGTGCAGCAGCTCATCGGCGAAATCTCGTCCACGCTGGCACAGCAGTCCTCGGGCATCGAGGAGATCTCCCAGGCCGTCGCGCATCTGGACGGCTCCACCCAGCAGAACGCCGCCATGGCCGAGCAGAGCGCAGCGGCCACCCACAGCCTGAAGCAGCAGGCCGACAGGCTGGGCGAAGCCGTGGCTTTCTTCAGGGTGTAGCGCTCACGCCGCGGCGCGGCGCAGGCCCGGCGCCCGCCGCATCCTCCGGTCGCCTCAGGCGCGCACCGCGCCGGAGCCCTGCCCGGGCAGCTGCACGTCGCCAGGGCAGCCGGCGGCGGTCAGCAGCACGTCGGTGGAGGAATTGAGCGCCGTCTCGGCCGAGTCCTGCACCACGCTGATCACGAAGCCGATGGCCACCACCTGCATGGCCACGTCGGCGGAGATGCCGAACAGGCTGGTGGCCATGGGAATGAGCAGCAGCGAACCGCCGGCCACGCCCGAGACGCCGGCCGCCGCCAGCGAGGACACGATGCACAGCAGCAGCGCGGTGAGCAGATCGACCTGGATGCCCAGCGTGTTCGTGGCCGCCAGCGTCATCACGGTGATGGTGACCGCGGCGCCCGCCATGTTGATCGTCGCGCCCAGCGGGATGGAGATGGCGTAGGTGTCCTCGTGCAGGCCCAGCTTGCGGCACAGCTCCAGGTTGATGGGGATGTTGGCCGCCGAGCTGCGCGTGAAGAAGGCGGTGATGCCGCTTTCGCGCAGGCAGGTGAAGACCAGCGGATACGGGTTGCGGCGCAGCTTCCAGAAGACGATCAGCGGGTTCATCACCAGCGCGACGAACAGCATGCAGCCCACGATGACCAGCAGCAGCTGGCCATAGGCCGCCAGCGCGCCCAGGCCCGACTGCGCCAGCGTGGCGGCCACCAGGCCGAAGATGCCCAGCGGGGCGAACGAGATCACCAGCTTGATCAGGCCCGAAATCGCGTCGGACAGGTCGAACAGCATGCGGCGCGTGCTCTCGCTGGCATGGCGCAGCATCACGCCCAGGCCGATCGCCCAGGCCAGGATGCCGATGAAGTTGGCCTCCATCAGCGCCTTGACCGGGTTCTGCACCGCGCTCAGCAGCAGGTTGCGCAGCACGCCCAGGATGCTGCCGGGCGGCTCGCCGCCCACCGGTGGCGCATCGAGCACCAGCGTGGTGGGGAACATGAAGCTCGCGGCCACGGCCACCATCGCCGCGCCCAGCGTGCTGAGGATGTAGAGCCCGATGATGGGCCGGATGTGCGTGGGCTGCCCCGCCTGGTGGCCGGCGATGGCCGCCGCCACCAGCACGAGCACCAGCACCGGCGCCACCGCCTTCAGGCCCGCGATGAAGAGGTCGCCCAGCAGCCCGGCGGACTCGGCCACGCCCGGCGCCAGCAGTGCCAGCAGCACGCCCAGGGCCATGCCGATGATGATCCGCGTCACCAGCCCGGTGCGCGTGTAGAGGCGTGCCGCCCCGGAAAAAACGAATGCCATCGAGATTGTCTCCAGTTGATTTAATTCTATGGGTCGGGCTACAACGTGTTGACGATCGCCCAGGGGGCGCGCAGCGGGATCGTCAACACGTTCTTGGAGCGGCGAACAAAACCCAGCGAAGCGGTTCTGGCTAGGCGCTGCATCGCAGGCAGTACGAGTCGTACGACAAGATGCTGCAACAACGCCAGAAGGGTTTTGTGAGCCGCTCTCAGCACTCGATGAAGCTCACGGCCAGTCCGCCGCGCGAGGTTTCCTTGTATTTGTCCAGCATGTCGCGGCCCGTGTCGCGCAGGGTGCGGATCGCCTGGTCCAGCGAGATGGCGTGGCCGCCGTCGCCGCGCAGCGCCAGCTGGGCGGCGTTGATGGCCTTGACCGAGGCCATGGCGTTGCGCTCGATGCAGGGCACCTGCACCAGGCCGCCCACCGGGTCGCAGGTCAGGCCCAGGTTGTGCTCCAGCCCGATCTCGGCCGCGTTCTCGACCTGCTCGGGCGTGGCGCCCATCACCTCGGCCAGGCCCGCGGCGGCCATGGCGCAGGCCGATCCGACCTCGCCCTGGCAGCCGACCTCGGCGCCCGAGATCGAGGCGTTCTTCTTGAACAGGGTGCCGATGGCGCCGGCCGTCAGCAGGAAGTCGGCCGCCTGGCCGGCGCTGGCGCCGGGCTGGAACCGCATGAAGTAGTGCAGCACGGCCGGGACGATGCCGGCCGCGCCGTTGGTGGGCGCCGTCACCACGCGGCCCCCGGCGGCGTTCTCTTCGTTCACCGCCAGCGCGAACAGGTTGACCCAGTCGAGCGCGCCCAGCGTGCGCGCGATCAGGTTGCCTTCGCCGGCCTCGCGTTCCAGCAGGCTGCGGTGCATGGCGGCGGCGCGGCGGCGCACGGACAGACCGCCGGGCAGCACGCCCTGCTGCGCCATGCCGCGCTGCACGCAGTCCTGCATGGCCTGCCAGATCTGCGCCAGCGCGGCGCGCGTGTCGGCTTCGCTGCGCCAGGCGCTTTCGTTGCGCAGCATGACTTCGCTGATGCGCAGGCCCTCGCGGCGGCACACGGCCAGCAGCTGGGCGGCGGTGTCGAAGGGCAGCGGCAGCGCCACCTCTTCGCCCTGCGGCGCGCCGGCCAAGGCCGTCCGCTCATCGACGACGAAGCCGCCGCCCACGGAGTAATAGGTGTTCTCGTGCAGCAGACCGTCCGCCCCGTGCGCGGCCAGCCGCAGCGCGTTGGGGTGGTAGGGCAGGCTCACGGGCAAAAGGCGCAGGTCCGCATCCCAGTCGAAAGCCAGGTCCGCCTGGCCCGCCAGCCGCAGCCGGCCGCTGGCGCGCACGGCATCGACGGCGGCCACCGCATGGTCGGGATCGATCCGGTCGGGCCGCTCGCCCAGCAGGCCCAGCACCACGGCCCGGTCGGTGCCGTGGCCGATGCCGGTGGCGGACAGCGAGCCGTAGAGCCGCGCCTCCACGCGCCGCACCGCCTGCAGCAGGCCGCGCCCGGCCAGCCCGTGGGCGAAGTCGTGCGCCGCGCGCATGGGGCCGACGGTGTGCGAACTCGAAGGCCCGATGCCGATCTTGAACAGGTCCAGCACGCTGATGGCCATCTTGCATTTCTCCTGGGCTGTGGGTCTTGTTTAGGATTTCTGATTCTTCACAGGTGACCACACCCTCGCAAACCAAATATTCTGGCCTTCGGTTCAGAATGGCTAAACCATGATCGACAACGCCCCTGCCTTCGTCCATGCCCGGCTCAAGGTCTTCCTGGCCGCGGCGCACCATCTCTCGTTCACCCAGGCGGGCGAGGAGCTGCACATCACCACCGGCGCGGTGAGCCAGCAGATCAAGTCGCTGGAGGACTGGCTGGGCGTGAAGCTCTTTCGGCGCCTGCCCCGGCGGCTGGAGCTGACGGACGAGGGCCGGCGGCTGCTGGGCGCCGCCCAGCCGGCCTATGCGTCCATCGACCTGGCCATCGGCCGGCTGCGCGGCGGAGCCCTGAGCGGCGTGGTGCGCATGCGCTCGGTGCCTTCGTTCCTGGCGACCTGGCTGGTGCCCCGGCTCCCGCTCTTGATGCAGCGCCACCCCGCCATCGAGCTGCAGCTGGAGGCCGAAGACAGCGCGCGCTCGCTGCGCGACGGCGAATTCGACCTGGCCATCGACCTGAACGACGGCGCCTATCCGGGCTTCCAGAGCACGCCGCTGGTCGAGGAAGACATCTTCCCGGTCTGCGCGCCCGAACTGCTGCGCGGCCGCCCGCCCCTCACCCGCCCAGAGCATCTGGCGCACTACCCTCTGCTGCACGACATGACCGCCTGGCGCGGCAGCCAGCCCTATGCCGAATGGGAGCGCTACCTGAAGGCCGTGGGCGCACCCCAGGTCGATGTGCGGCGCGGCTACATGTTCAACCGCAACCACATCACCATCCAGGCCGCCATGGCCGGCATGGGCGTGGCCATCGCCCGGCGCAGGCTGACCACCAACGAGATCGCCAGCGGCAAGCTGGTGGCCCCCTTCGGCACGCAGGCCGTGCCCACCGGCAAGCGCTATTGCCTGGTCTACCCGGCCGGCGCGCTGGACGACCGGCGGGTGCAGGCGGTGCATGACTGGATCGTGGAGCAGGCGCTGAGCGCGTGAGCATCTGAGCGGGCGGGCCGCGCCAGGGCCGCTCAGAACGTGTTCACGTTCTCAGGCCACGAGCAGAGCCCGGAAGTCGTTCACGTTGGTGTGCGTGGGGCCGGTCACGACCAGATCGCCCAGCGCGCCGAAGAAGCCGTAGGCGTCGTGGCGCTGCTGGTGGTCCGGCAGGGCCAGGCCCAGGGCCCGCGCGCGCTCCAGGGTGTCGGGCGCCACGAAGGCGCCCGCGTTGTCCTCCACGCCGTCGATGCCGTCGGTGTCGGCCGCCAGGGCCCAGACGCCCGGCTGGCCCTGCAGCGCCTCGGCCACGCCCATGCAGAACTCGCCCGCGCGGCCGCCGCGCCCCTGCGGGCCCGCCGCGGGCACGGCGCCGACGGTGACCGTGGTCTCGCCGCCGCTCAGCAGCACGCAGGGCCGCTGCAGGCTGCTGCGGCCCTGGGCGATGGCGCGGGCCATGGCGCCGTGCATGCGGCCGATCTCGCGCGACTCGCCCTCGATCGCATCGCCCAGCAGATGCACGGCCAGCCCGGCACCGTGCGCCGCCTGCGCGGCGGCCTGCAGCGACTGCCAGGGCGTGGCCAGCAAATGCACGGCATGGCCGGCCAGCCGCGCATCGCCGGGCTTGGGCGTTTCCCAGCGGCCGGACTCCAGGGCCTGCCGCACGGGCGCGGGCAGCGGGATGCGGTAGCGGCCGGCGATGGCGAGCGCGTCGGCGCAGGTGCCGGCATCGGCCACCGTCGGGCCGCTGGCGATGACGGAAAGGTCGTCGCCCGGCACGTCGCTGATCGCCAGGGTGACCACGGGCGTCGGCGCGCAGGCGACGGCCAGCCGCCCGCCCTTGATGCGCGAGAGGTGCTTGCGCACGCAGTTCATCTCGGAGATGGTGGCGCCGCTCGCCAACAGCGCGCGGTGGATGGCCTGCTTGTCCTGCAGCGCCAGGCCTTCGGCCGGCAGCGTGAGCAGGGCCGAGCCGCCGCCCGAGATCAGGCAGATGACCAGGTCGTCGGCCGTGAGGCCCTGCGCCAGGGCCAGCATGCGTTCGGCCGCCCGCAGCCCGGCGGCATCGGGCACGGGGTGGGCGGCCTCCACGATCTCCACCCGGGCGGGCAGGCCCGCAGGCCGGGGCGGCACATGGCCGTAGCGCGTGGCGACCAGGCCGGAGAGCGGCGCATCGGCCGGCCACAGCGCCTCCAGCGCATGCACCATGGCGCCGCCGGCCTTGCCGCCGCCCAGCACCAGGGTGCGCCCGCGCGGCGGAGGCGGCAGCAGTGCGGCCATGCCCTGGCCCGGCTGCGCGCGCCGCACGGCGGCGAGGAACAATGCCTCCAGGAAGCCGCGCGGCGCCTGCAGGGCCGCGGCCAGCGCCGGCCCGCTCAGTCCAGCCATCGGCGGATGGACTCCACGACCTTGGCCGTCGAGATGCCGTAGCGGTCGTGCAGCGTGGGCAGCGCGCCGGCATCGAGGAAGGCGTCGGGCAGGGCCAGCATGCGGAAGCGTGCCGGCGCCACGCCTTCCTGCAGCAGCAGGCCGGCCACGGCCTCGCCCAGCCCGCCGACATGGGTGTGGTTCTCGGCCACCACCACCAGCCGGCCCGGGCGGCGCACCTGCTCCAGGATGGCGGCGGCGTCCAGCGGCTTGATGGTGGGGCAGTGCAGCACGGCCACGCCCACCTTGTCGCCGGCCAGCTGCCTGGCGGCCTCCAGGGCGCGCATGGTCAGCAGGCCGCTGGAGATCACCAGCACCTCGGCGCCGTCGCGCAGCAGCTTCGCCTTGCCCAGCTCGAAGCGGTAGCCCTCGTATTCGTCCAGCACCAGCGGCACGCTGCCGCGCAGCAGGCGCATGTAGACCGGGCCGGGGTGCGCGGCGATCTGCGGCACGGCCTGCTCGATGTCCAGCGCATCGCACGGGTCGACCACGGTCAGGCCGGGAATGGCGCGCATCATGGCCAGGTCTTCGGTGGCCTGGTGGCTGGGGCCGTAGCCGGTGGTCAGGCCCGGCAGCGCGCAGCAGATCTTCACGTTCAGGTTCTCTTCGGCGATCACCTGGTGGATGAAGTCGTAGGCGCGCCGCGTGCCGAACACGGCATAGGTGGTGGCGAAGGGCACCAGGCCCACCTTGGCCATGCCACCGGCCGCGCCCATGAGCAATTGCTCGGCCATGCCCATCTGGAAGAAGCGTTCCGGATAGGCCTGGGCGAAGAGGTGCAGGTCGGTGTACTTGGCCAGGTCGGCCGTCATGCCCACGACCTCCGGGTGCTGCGCGGCGTATTCGACCAGCGCCTTGCCGAAAGGCGCGGCCCTGACGCGCTGGCCCTCGTCGGCGATGGAGGCGATCATGGCCGAGGTGGTCAGCCGGGGCTTCGTCTGCGTTGCGGTGTTCATCGTATGGGTCTCCGTGGCTCAGGGGCGGTTGGCGTCCAGCACGTCCAGCGCCTGCTGCCATTCGGGCGGGTCCACGCGGATGAAATGGTTCTTGTCGCGCGCCTCCAGGAACGGCACGCCGCAGCCCATGAGCGTGTCGCACAGGATCACGCGCGGCCGCGGCTCGGCCAGGCTGCGCGCCGTGTCGAAGGCGCGCACCACGGCGGGCAGGTGGTTGCCGTCCACCCGCTGCACGTGCCAGCCGAAGGCGGCCCACTTGTCCGCCAGCGGCTCGAAGCCCAGCACCTTGCCGGAGGGGCCGTCGGCCTGCTGGTTGTTGATGTCCACGAGGCAGATCAGGTTGCCCAGGCCGTGGTGGGCGGCCGACAGGGCGGCCTCCCAGGTCGAGCCTTCGTCCAGCTCGCCGTCGGACATGGAGTTGTAGACGAAGGCCGGGTTGCCGCGGTGGCGCAGCCCCAGGGCCATGCCCACCGCGATGGGCAGGCCCTGGCCCAGCGAGCCGCCGGACATCTCCATGCCCGGCGTGTAGCTGGCCATGCCCGACATGGGCAGCCGGCTGTCGTCGCTGCCGTAGGTTTCCAGCTCCGATTCGGGAATGATGCCGGCCTCGATCAGCGCCGCATAGAAAGCGATCGCATAGTGGCCGTGGGACAGCAGGAAGCGGTCGCGCCCGTCCCATTCGGGGTCTTCGGGACGCAGCTGCAGGGCGTGGGCGTAGGCCGTGGCCAGCACGTCGGCGTAGCCCAGGGCCTGGCCGACGTAGCCCTGGCCCTGGACCTCGCCCATGCGCACCGCGAAGCGGCGGATGCGCCACGCGGCCTGGGCGATGTGTTCGAGCTTGCTCATGGATTCTTCTCTCCGGTGGGTGGAATCAGGTTCAGCGCAGGGTCAGCCACGGCAGGTAGGCGAAGCCCAGCAGCAGCAGCAGCGCGACCACGTAGAAGGGGATCAGCTCCTTGACCACGTCGCCGATGCGCACCTTGGCGATCGAGCTGGTGATGAACAAGGTGGTGCCGATGGGCGGGTGGTAGAGCCCGATGGAGAGGTTCACGATCATCATGATCCCCAGCTGGATGGTGTCCATGCCCACGGCGGAAGCCAGCGGCACGAACATGGGCGTGAGCAGCAGCACGGCGGCCGGCAGGTCGATGAACATGCCCGTGGCGAGCATGATCAGGTTCATCGCCAGGATGATCAGCCAGGGCGACTGCAGCGTCTCCTTGGCGTACTGCGTGAAGGCGGCGGGCAACTGCTCGTAGGTGACGATCCAGCCCACCACGCTGGAGGCCATGATGATCAGCAGCACCACGCCGGTGGAGATGCCGGCCTCCACCGCCGCATGCTTGAGCTTGGCCAGCGTCAGGTCGCGGTACACCACGCACGACACCACCAGCGCATACAGCGTGGACATCACGCTCACCTCGGTCGGCGTGGCGATGCCGAAGCGCAAAAAGATGATGATCAGCACCGGCATGGCGAGCGCCGGGCCGGCGTGCAGCAGCTGCTTCCAGAAGGCGGGCCATTCGAAGGGCGTGGTGTCGCGCGGGAAATTGCGGCGCCGCCCCTGCACGTAGCACACGGCCATGAAGCCGCCGCACATCAGCAGCCCGGGCAGGATGCCGGCGACGAACAGCGCGCCGATCGAGGCGCCCGACACCAGCGCATAGACGATCATCGGGATCGAGGGCGGGATCAGGATGTCGATGGTGGCCGCCGCGGCCAGCGTGCCCGCCGCGAAGGGCGCCGGGTAGCCCAGCTTCTTGAGCCAGGGGATCAGCATGGAGCCGATGGCCGAGGCATCGGCCACGGCCGAGCCGGAGACCCCGCCGAAGATGGTGGACGACAGCACGCCCACCTGGGCCGGGCCGCCGTGCACGCGGCCGATCATCATGGACAGCAGGTTGACCAGGCTCTGGCCCAGCCGGCCGCTCACCATGAGCGCGCCCGTCATCATGAAGAAGGGAATGGCGATCAGCGGGAAGCTCTGCGTCTGCGTGATCATCTGCTCCACCGCCAGGTGGACGGGAACGCGGTCGATGATGAGCAGGCCGCCCACGGAGGCCAGCACCAGCGCGTGCGCGATCGGGATCGAGGCCAGCGCGGCGACGATGAAGAGGCCGATGATGAGGAAGGTCATGCGTCGGCTCCCACGGTGCTGGCGGGCAGCTCGCCCCGCACGATCTGCGGCAGCCGGCACAGGGTGACCACGGCCAGCAGCACGAAGCCCAGCAGCAGGCTGCCCACGCTGACCGAGCCCGGCACCTGCATGATGGGCGTGCGCTCGTCGGCGGCGATCTCGAACACCGGCCAGGCGGCCCAGGCCAGGCCCAGGTACAGCGCCGCCACCACCAGCGAGCCGGCGGCCAGCACCCAGCGGCGCGCGGCGCCCAGCCGCTGCGTGAGCAGCACCACGGCGATGTGCGAGCCGTGCTGGGCGGCCAGCACCACGCCGGCCATGATCATCCAGGGGAACATCAGCTCGGGCAGCTCGGCCGCGAAGGTCAGGCTGGTGCCGGCCAGGTAGCGCAGCACCACGTTGATGCTCAGGATCAGGAACACCACGGACAGGGTGAGATACAGCACGGCATGGCACCACCAGGTGATGGCGGCGTCCACCGCGCGGAGAAGAGGATTCATGGACAACTCCTTGGCACGCCGGAGCGTTCCGGCGCGCGGCGATGGATCGTTCAGCGGGCGGCCTGCTGCACCTGGGTGACGAAGGCGCCGATCGGGCCGGTGCTCCACTTCGCATAGACGGGCTTGACGGCTTCCACGAAGGCGGCGCGGTCCACGGTGTCCACCTGCATGCCCTTGGCCTTGAGGTCGGCGACCAGCTTGTCGTCGATCTCCTTGTTCATCTGGCGCTGCATCTGGGTCGCCTCCGCGGCCGCTTCCATCACCGCCTGCCGGTCGGCCGGGGCCATGCGGTCCCAGGTGCGCTTGCTCATCAGGAAGGGCGTGCTCTCGTACTTGTGGCCGGTGAGCGCAAGGTACTTCTGCACCTCGTAGAGCTTGGCCGAGGCGATGTTGGTGAGCGGGTTCTCCTGCCCGTCCACCACGCCCTGCTGCAGCGCCACGTAGAGCTCGGAGAACTTGATCTGCTGCGGATCGGCGCCCAGCGCCTGCATGATGTCCATCGTCACCGCATCGGGCGGCGTGCGCATCTTCAGGCCCTTCATGTCGGCGGGCAGCTTGACGGGACGCTTGCTGTCGGTCACGTGGCGCACGCCGTTGTCCCACAGGCCCAGCAGCACCATGCCCTTGGCGGCGGCCTTGTCGGCCAGTTCCTTGCCGATGGGGCCGTCCATCACGCTCCAGGCCTTCTGCACGTCGGCGAAGAGGAAGGGCATGCCCAGGGCCGCGAACTCGGGCACCACCGCCGCCACCGCGCCCTGGCTGTTGGCGGAGAAATCCAGCGTGCCGGAGCGCAGGGCCGTGACCATGGCCGCATCGTCGCCCAACTGCGCCGAGTGGGCCACCTGGATCTCCACCCGGCCATTGGTCCTGGCCTTCACCAGATCGGCGAACTTGACGGCGGCCAGATGGCGCGGGTTGTCCGGCGGATTACCGTGGGCCAGCGTGAGCTTGACGGGCTGCTGCGCGGTGGCGAGCGAGGCGCCGGCCGCCAGCGCGGCGGCCAGCAGGGTACGGCGGAGGATGCGGATGGATGCCATGGTCTTGTCTCCTGTGGAATAGGTCTTGTCGTCGGCCTTTGCGGCCTTGTGGATCTCTGGCAGGCGTGGCGCGGGAAGGCTCCCGCAGGCGGTCAATGGATCAACATGCCGCCGTTGACGTCGAGCGTGACGCCGGTGCAGTACTTGGCAAGGTCGCTGGCGAGGAACACCACGCAGCCGCCGACGTCGGCGGGCTCGCCGATACGCGCCAGCGGGATGCCGTCCAGGATGCCCTGGCGCTTGTCCTCGGGAATCTTGCCCTTGTTGATGTCGGTGGCGATGAGCCCCGGCGTCACGCAGTTCACGCGGATGTTGCTGCCGCCGTATTCGCGCGCCATGGCACGGGCCAGGCCCAGCACGCCGGCCTTGGCGGCCGAGTAGTGCGGCCCGCCCAGGATGCCGCCGCCGCGCTGCGCGGAGACCGACGAGATGCAGACGATGGAGCCGCTCTTCTGCGCCAGCATGGCCGGCAGCACGGCCTGCGAGGCGTAGAGCGTGCCGCGCAGGCTCACGTCCAGGATGCGGTCGTAGTCGGCGCCCGTGATGTCCAGGAACTTGACGGGCTGCGTGACCCCGGCGTTGTTGACGAGGATGTCGATGCGGCCCCAGCGTGCCAGGACCGCAGCGGCGGCGGCCTCGCACGACGCCTTGTCGGTCACGTTGGCCACCAGGCCCAGATGCTCCTCGCCCAGCCGCGCGGCGGCGGCCTGCGGGTCGGCCTGCTCCAGATCGAGGATGACGACCTGGGCGCCCTGCTCCGCCATCATCCGGGCAGTGCAAAAGCCCAGTCCGTTGATCCCTGCGCCGCCGGTGATGACGGCCACTTTGTCCTTGAGCAGCATGCTGTGTCTCCTTGTGTGTCGTTGGACTGCGTTGAAAGTGGGCGGATTCTGGGACGCACCCGGCAGCTGATTCAAACGATATAAACTCATCGCCAATTCAAATTCATTCATGTTGCGCCGCAACAAGTGAATGCCCTTCATCCGCCGTGATTCCACCGCTCAGCGCCCTGCAGGCCTTCGAGGCCGTCGCCCGCCGCCGCAGCTTCCAGCTGGCGGCCCATGAACTGCATCTCACGCCCTCGGCCATCAGCCACCAGCTGGCCAAGCTGGAAAGCCTGCTGGGCGTGCGCCTGCTGGAGCGCTCCTCGCGGGGCGTGGCGCTCACCCCCGCCGGGCAGAGCTATCTGCAGCGCGTGGGCAATGCGCTGGGCGTGCTCAACACGGCCACCGAGGGCCTGCGCCACGGCGTGCAGGACACCCTCTACCTGCATTGCAGCCCCAGCTTCGCGTCCCTGTGGCTGATGCCGCGCATCGCCCGCTTCGCGCAGCGCCATCCGGGTATCTCCCTGGTGTTGTCGGCCTCCCACTTGCATTCGGACTTCCAGCTGGGCCTGGTCGATCTGGACATCCGCTACGGCCTGCCGGCCTGGCCGAACCTGGAGGTCGAGCCCGTGTTCTCGGAAAAGGTGATGCCGCTCGCCAGCCCCGAATTCATCCGCCGGCACGCGCTGCGCACGCCGACGGATCTGCTGGAGGCGCCGCTGATCCAGTCCATGGTGAACGTGGCGCAGTGGCCCGAATGGTTCGCGCGCTTCGAGCCCGACCAGCGCCCGGACCGCATCGCGCTGAAGTTCGACCGGGCCATGATGAGCCTGGACGCCGCCGTGCAGTCCCTGGGCGTGGCGCTGGAAAGCGCCACGCTGGGCCAGGCCCACATCGCCAGCGGGCGGCTGCAGCCGGTGTTCGGCGACGAGATGAGTCTGGAGGTGCAGGCGCATTTCCTGGTCTATCCGGCACGCCACGCGGCACGGCCGGAAGTGGGCAAGTTCCTGGACTGGATCCGCGAGGAGGCCCGCCCGGGCACCCCGGCTGCGGCGGTTGCTGGATGAACGCGATTCATGCACCACTGAAAAAACGTCGCTTGTAGTCAACCAGCAGCGCGCCGAAGAATCGCGCCTGGCCCATCACACACAACGACAGGAGACAGGGCGTGCCGGCCCCGGCCGGGCTGCGCGCGCACGACCACCATGAGCGCACACCCGCTACAGCCGCTGGCGCATGCCATCCGTTTTCTTTCCATCGACGCCATCGTCCGCGCGGGCGAAGGCCACCAGGGCGTGCCCCTGGGCATGGCGGAGATCGCCACCGCCCTCTACACGCAGCACCTGAAGATCGACGCCGCCGCGCCCGGCTGGTGGGACCGCGACCGCGTGGTCCTGTCCAACGGCCACGGGTCGATGCTGCTCTACGCCCTGCTGCACCTGAGCGGCAACCCGCACATCACGCTGGAGCAGATCCGCAGCTTCCGCGAACTGGGCTCGCATTGCGAGGGCCATCCGGAGCGCTGCGTGGCGGACGGCATCGAGGTCACCACCGGCCCGCTGGGCCAGGGCATCGCCAACGCCTTCGGCATGGCCGTGGCCGAGGCCTACCTCAGCGCCCGCTTCGGCAGCGGGCTGGTGGACCACTTCACCTATGCCTTCGTCGGCGACGGCTGCCTGCAGGAAGGCATAGGCCAGGAAATGGTCTCGCTGGCCGGCCACCTGCGCCTGGGCAAGCTGGTGCTGCTCTGGGACGACAACCGCATCACCGACGACGGCAGCACCGCGCTGTCGATCAGCGAAGACGTGGCCGAGCGCTTCCGCGTCGCCCGGTGGCATGTGGAAGAGGTGGACGGCCACGACATCGATGCCGTCTCCGCCGCGCTGGCCCGGGCCCGCGCCGACGGGCGGCCCTCGCTCATCGCCTGCCGCACCACCATCGCCAAAGGCATTCCGCGCCTGCAAGGCCAGCGCGGCGGCCACAGCGCCCGGCTTTACGGCGAGGACGCCCAGGCCGCCCGCCAGTTGCTGGACTGGCCGCACGGCCCGTTCGAGATCCCGGCGGACCTCCTGCAGGCCTGGCGCACCGCCGGGCAGCGCGGCGCGGCCCAGCACGCGGAGTGGCAGCGCCGGCTGGACGGCCTGCCAGCCGACGAACGCGCGGAGTTCGTACGCACCATGAACGGCGAGCTGCCCGCCGGCTGGCAGCAGGTGCTGCTGGACTACAAGCGGCAGGCTCTGGCAGCGCAGCAGGAGACGGGCGGCATCCTGATCTCGGCCGACATCAACGACCGGCTCGCCCCGCTGCTGCCCGAACGCATGGTGGGCTGCGCCGACCTGGAGGCACCCACCGGCCACAAGCGCGGCCTGGCGGCCTTCACCGCCGAGGACCGTTCCGGCGCCTACGTGCATTGCGGCGTGCGCGAACACCTGATGGGCGCCATGGCCAACGGCATGGCCGCGCACGGCGGCATCCTGCCGCTGTCGGTGACCTACCTGGCCTTTTCCGACTACGAGCGCCCCGCCATGCGCATGGCCGCCCTGATGGGCCTGCCGGTCAAGTTCGTTTTCAGCCACGACTCCATCGGCGTCGGCAAGAACGGGCCCACGCACCAGCCGGTGGAGATCCTGGCCTCGCTGCGCGCCATGCCCAACATGTGGGTGATGCGGCCGGCCGATGCGGTGGAGGCAGCCGAATGCTGGGCCGCCGCGCTGGCGCATGCCGGCGGCCCGGTCAGCCTGGTGTTCGCGCGCCAGACCCTGCCGCTGGTGCGCGACCGGCACACGGAAGAGAACCTGAGCGCGCGCGGCGGCTACCTGCTGCGCGAGGCCGCCTGCGGGCCGCGCCAGGTCACGCTGCTGGCCACCGGCTCCGAAGTGGCGCTGGCCCTGGCGGCGCGCGAGCTGCTGGAGCGGCAGGGCACCGGCACGGCCGTGGCCTCCCTGCCCTGCTGGGAGCTGTTCGACCAGCAGCCGCCCGCCTACCGCCGGCAGGTGCTGGGCGCCCCGGGCAGCGTGCGTGTGGCGGTGGAAGCCGCCTGCCGCATGGGCTGGGACGCCTACCTGGGCGAGCGCGGCGGCTTCGTGGGCATGGCGGGCTTCGGCGCCTCCGGCCCGGCCGATGCGCTCTACCGGCGCTTCGGCATCACGGCCGAAGCCGTGGCGGGCGAAGCGCGCCGCCTGCTGGCCGGCGAAGAGGCGGCTGCCGGGCAGGAAGGAGCGCAGCGATGATGACGGGCCTGAACATCGTCTTCCTCGACCGCGAAACGATCTCGCCGCAGACGGCCGTGCGCCGCCCGGACTTCGAGCACACCTGGACGGAATACCCGCGCACGGCCCCCGCCGAGGTGGCGGAACGCCTGCGCGATGCCGACGTGGCCATCGTCAACAAGGTGCGCATCACCGCCGAGGCGCTGGAGCAGGCGCCGCGGCTGCGCCTGGTCGCCGTCGCCGCGACGGGCACCGACAACATCGACCTGGCCGCCTGCGCGGCGCGCGGCATCGTGGTCAGCAACGTGCGCAACTACGCCACGCACACCGTGCCGGAGCACACCTTCGCGCTGATCTTCGCGCTGCGGCGCAGCATCTGCGCCTACCGCGACGCGGTGCGCGCCGGCCGCTGGCAGGCAGCGGGGCAGTTCTGTTTCTTCGACCATCCCATCCGCGACCTGGCCGGCTCCACGCTGGGCGTGATCGGCGACGGTGCGCTGGGCCGCGCGGTGGCCGCCATGGGTCGGGCGCTGGGCATGCGCGTGCTGATGTCGGCGCACAAGGGCCGCACGGGCCAGGGATCGCTCTACACCCCGTTCGAGGACACGCTGCGGCAGTCCGACGTGCTGACCCTGCACTGCCCGCTGAACGCGGGCACCCGGCACATGATCGGCGCGCCGGAATTCGCGCTGATGGCCGCGCGCCGCCCGCTGCTCGTCAACACCGCGCGCGGCGGGCTGGTGGACGAAAACGCCGTGGGCCCGGCCCTGGAGGCCGGCCAGATCGGCGGCGCGGCCTTCGACGTGGCCAGTGCCGAGCCGCCGCCGGCGGACCACCCCTTCATGGCCCTGCTGGACCGGCCGGACTTCATCCTCACACCTCATGTGGCCTGGGCCAGCGCCGAAGCCATCCAGGCCCTGGCCGACCAGCTGATCGGCAATATCGAGGCCTTTGCCGCAGGCGCGCCCGTCAACGCGGTACTCCCTAAGCGCTGACGGCCGCTGGAGGCTCCGGGGAAGCTCAGCTCAGGTCAGGCCAGGCGCGGCTTGACCTTGCCCGCCGCCAGCTTGGCGTTGGCGCGGGCCGTGTCCACATCGCCGGCGCGGGCCACGGCCACGCCCATGCGGCGCTTGGCGAAGCTCTCGGGCTTGCCGAACAGGCGCAGGTCGGTGCCCGGCACGGCCAGGGCTTCATCGATGCCGTCGAAGGCGATGCCCTGGGCATCGACGCCGCCGTAGATCACGGCGCTGGCGCCGGGGTTGCGCAGGCTGGTGTCCACCGGCAGGCCCAGGATGGCGCGGGCATGCAGCTCGAATTCGCTCTGGTGCTGGGTGGCCAGGGTCACCAGGCCGGTGTCGTGCGGGCGCGGGCTGACCTCGCTGAACCAGACCTCGTCGCCCTTGACGAACAGCTCCACGCCGAACAGGCCCAGGCCCGAGGGCTGGCCGTCCAGGCCGCGGCCCAGATCGTCGGTCACGGCTTTGGCGATGTCCTTGGCGCGCTGCAGCGCGACGGACGGCATGGGCTGGGGCTGCCAGCTTTCCACGTAGTCGCCGCTGACCTGCTTGTGGCCGATGGGCTCGCAGAACGAGGTCTGGATGCTGCCGTCGGCGGCCTTGGCGCGCACGGTGAGCAGGGTGATCTCGTATTCGAAGTCGATGAAGCCTTCGACGATGACGCGGCCATGGCTCACGCGGCCGCCGGCCATGGCGTAGTCCCAGGCCTTCTGCACGTCGGCCGGGCCGTCGAGCTTGCTCTGGCCCTTGCCGGAGCTGCTCATCACCGGCTTGACCACACAGGGAAAGCCGATGGCGGGCTGGCCGTCGGTGCCGTCGATGGCGGCCTGCAGCTCCTCGGCCGAATCGCAGAAGCGGTAGGGGCTGGTGGGCAGGCCCAGGGTCTCGGCGGCCAGGCGACGGATGCCTTCGCGGTCCATGGTCAGGCGCGCGGCGCGGGCCGTGGGGATGACGCGCACGGTGCCGGCGGCCTCCAGCTCTTCGAGCATGGGCGTGGCGATGGCCTCGATCTCGGGCACGACCAGGTGCGGGCGCTCGGCCTCGATCAGGCTCTTGAGCTGGGCCGGGTCGCTCATGGTGATGGTGCGCGCATGGTGGGCCACCTGCTGGCCGGGCGCGTTCTCGTAGCGGTCCACCGCCGTGGTTTCCACGCCCAGGCGCTGCAGGGCGATGAGGACCTCCTTGCCCAGTTCACCGCTGCCGAGCAGCATCACTTTGGTGGCGGAAGGAGAAAGAGGGGTGCCGAGGGTGGTCATGGGCGGTCGGTTCCGGGCAAGGGGTTGGAAGGAAAGACGCCGGCGCGGGCCGGCGAAAAAGCCGGTGAATGATAAGAGCCCGGCAAGGCGCCCTGGTCCAGGCCAGGCCTGGCATGCGCTCAGCCGGCGTCCTGCCGCAGCAGATCCACCGCCTTCTCCGCGATCATGATGGTGGGCGCATTGGTGTTGCCGCTCACGACGCGCGGCATGACCGACGCATCGACCACGCGCAGGCCTTCCAGGCCATGCACGCGCAGCCGCGCATCGACCACGTCCAGCGCAGCCGGCCCGCCGGGGCCCATGCGGCAGCTGCCCACCGGGTGGTAGACGGTGTCGGCATGGCGGCGGATGAATTCGGCGATCTGCGCATCGCTCTGCGCACCGGCCGAGCGTGCCAGTTCGCGCCCGCCCAGGCCGGCCAGCGCGGGCTGGACGAGGATCTCGCGCATGCGCCGCACGCCGCGCACCAGGCGCTGCAGGTCGTCTTCATCGGAAAGAAAGGCCGGATCCACCAGCGGCAGGGCCTGCGGGTCGGCGCTGGCCAGGCTCACGCGGCCCCGGCTGCGCGGCTGCAGCAGGCAGACGTGGCACGAATCGAGCGGCAAGTGTGCGCTGCGGATCGGGAAGGGCTGCAAGGCGCAAAACGCAGCAATAGCCCGGCTATTGCGAGGATTTGCAACGCAGCAGACGGCCTGATTCCGCAGATGCACACGGCGCGGTGATTCGCGCAGAGGTTCCCCAGGAATGGGCCACGGATTGCCGATACCATGCGGCGCGGGGCTGCCAGCCTCTATTGCAACCAGACCAGCCAACCAGACAAGGGACATTCACATGACGATCACGACCGTCGGCATCATCGGCGCGGGCACCATGGGCAACGGCATCGCACAGGCGTGCGCGGTGTCGGGCATCGACGTGGTGATGGTGGACATTTCCGAGGCCGCCGTGCAAAAGGGACTGGCCACCGTGGCCAGCAGCCTGGACCGGCTCATCAAGAAGGAAAAATGCACGCCGGCCGACAAGGACGCGGCGCTGGCGCGCATCAAGACTTCGACCAGCTACGACGACCTGAAGGCCGCGCAGCTCATCATCGAGGCCGCCACCGAAAACCACGAACTCAAGGTGAAAATCCTCAAGCAGGTGGATGCGATCGCCGCGCCCGAGGTCATCGTGGCGTCCAACACCTCGTCGATCTCCATCACGCAGCTGGCCGCCGCCACCTCGCGGCCCGACCGCTTCATCGGCATGCACTTCTTCAACCCGGTGCCGATGATGGCGCTGGTGGAGATCATCCGCGGCCTGCAGACCAGCGACGCCACGCACGATGCCGTCAAGGCCCTGGCCGAGCGCCTGGGCAAGAGCCCCATCACGGTGAAGAACGCGCCCGGCTTCGTGGTCAACCGCATCCTGGTGCCGATGATCAACGAGGCCTTCTTCGTGCTGGCCGAAGGCCTGGCCACGCCGGAGGACATCGATGCCGGCATGAAGCTGGGCTGCAACCAGCCCATCGGCCCGCTGGCCCTGGCCGACATGATCGGCCTGGACGTGTGCCTGGCGGTGATGAACGTCTATCTGGACGAGTTCGGCGACAGCAAGTACCGCCCCTGCCCGCTGCTCAAGGAAATGGTGGCCGCCGGCCGCCTGGGCCGCAAGACGGGCCAGGGCGTGTACAGCTACTGAGCAGGCCCGGTGTCACCCGCCGGCGGCCCGCCGCGCTTGCGGGCCCGCGCCTTGCCCCGGACCGCCTCGGCCGCCTGCTGCGGGCCGGCGGCGTTTTGCGCGGGAAAGGCATTGGTGTCGAAGTCCAGCCACGGCGGGTTCTGCGCATACATCTCGGCGATGAGCTGCTTGATCGCCGCGACGTACCAGGAGTCGTCGTTCAGGCGGTGGCTGAGAATGATCGGCGAGGTGGCGCCCTCGTCTTCGATGAGCCGGTAGGCCAGGTCCGTGCGCATCCGCGCTGCGGCGGGCACGATGCAGACCCCCATTTCCGCAGCGACCAGGCCCAGCGCGGCCTGCAGCTCGCGCACTTCATGGATCTCGGCCAGCGGTATGCCCTGGTCGTGCAACAGCCCGAGCACATGGTCCGCATAGCTGGGCCGCGGCTCCTTCGGAAAGACGATGAGGCGCTGATGCGCCACTTCCCGCAAGCTGACCAGCCCCCGGTCTGCGGCCAGCGGCGAGCCGGGCGGCATGGCCAGCACCAGCCGCTCTTCACGCAGCACGGTGCGTGCGACCGAGGTGTCGTTGGTCCTGATGCGGCCGAACCCGAGGTCGATGCGGCCGGTCTTGAGTTCGCTGATCTGCTGGACCGAACTCAGGTCCACCAGGTGCACGTCGGTATCGGGATGGCGCTGGCGGAACATGCGCACCAGCATGGGCAGGCCGCCGTAGAGCGTGGACCCTACGTAGCCGATGGAGATCGACTGCCGCAGATGGCGCCCGGCCTGCCGTGCGCTCACCTTCATCTGATCGACGCGCTGCAGCACCTGCAGGGACTGCTCGTGGAAGAGCCGCCCGGCTTCCGTCAGGCGCACCGGCCGGCTGTTGCGCTGGATGAGCTGCACGCCGAGCTCCTCTTCCAGCAACTGGATCTGCCGGCTGAGGGGCGGCTGCGCGATGTGCATCGCCTCCGCCGCACGGGTGAAGTTGCGGGTGGTGGCCACGGCCACGAAGTAGCGCAATTGACGTAGATCCATTCGGGTAAACCATACCACCGGTGAATGCTCAGATCTTAAGTCCTTGTTATTCATGGGCATTCAAGACAACCATACTTAAAAGGTATCTGACAAGACCAATTTGGTGTTGGATCGGCACGGGGTGACTGCCGTTCAATGGTGGCCATGCAGCCCACCAACGCCACTTCGCCCCTGGCCAGCGCCACCACCCGCTCCACCGCCGTCATCGACAAGGTGGAGACCATGCTGGTCGATCTGCCCACCATCCGCCCCCACCAGCTGTCCATGGCGACCATGCACGGCCAGACGCTGATGCTGGTGCGCGTTCGCTGCTCGGACGGCACCGTGGGCATCGGCGAAGGCACGACCATCGGCGGCCTGGCGTACGGCGCCGAATCGCCCGAGGGCATGAAGCTCGCCATCGACACCTATTTCGCGCCGCTGATGCTGGGTGCGGACGCCAGCCGGGTCGCCGCGCTGATGGCGCGGCTGGGCAAGGCCGTGCGCGACAACCGCTTCGCCAAATGCGCCGTCGAGACGGCCCTCTTCGATGCGCTGGGCCACCGCGTGGGCCTGCCGGTGTCCGAGCTGCTGGGCGGCCGCCTGCGCGATCGCCTGCCGGTGGCCTGGACGCTGGCGTCCGGCGATACGGCGCGCGACATCGACGAGGCGCAGCGCATGCTGGCCAGCCGCCGGCACCGGATCTTCAAACTCAAGATCGGGCGCAAGCCCGTGCGCGAGGACGTGGCGCACGTGGCGGCGATCCGGCAGGCGCTGGGCGATGAGGCCAGCGTGCGCGTCGATGTGAACATGGCCTGGACCGAGCTGGAAGCGCATTACGGGCTGGCCGGGCTGGTGGATGCCGGCTGCGAACTGGTCGAGCAGCCCGTCGGCAGCGCCGATGCCCTGGCGCGGCTGACCGGCAAGTACCCCATCGCCGTCATGGCCGACGAATCGCTGACCGGACCGGCCTCGGCCTTCGCGCTGGCCAGCGCCCGCGGCGCGGACGTGTTCGCCATCAAGACCGAACAGTCGGGCGGCCTGCTGGCCGCGCAGCAGGTGGCGGCCATCGCCGATGCGGCGCACATCGGGCTGTACGGCGGAACCATGCTGGAAGGCGCCGTGGGCTCCATCGCCTCGGCCCATGTTTTCTCGACCTTCCGCGAACTGCGCTGGGGCACCGAGCTGTTCGGCCCCCTGCTGCTGACCGAGGAAATCCTGACCCGGCCGCTCGCCTACCAGGACTTCGAGCTGCAGATCCCGGGCGGCCCCGGACTCGGCATCGCGCTGGACGAAGACCGCGTGCGGCACTTCCGCCGCGACCGGCCACGCATCAGCGTGGCCCCGGCGACCGCTCAGGCGGCCTGAAACCGCGCCCACGACTCCCACGACCCACGATCAACAACCCCACAGAACGGAGACCACCATGAGCACCAAGATCTTCCACACCGCCGAAGTCCAGGACTTCCTGCGCCTGGCCAGCGGCCTCACGCAAGAAGGCGGCGACGCGCGCACCAAGGCCATCGTCCACCGCATCCTCTCGGACCTGTTCAAGGCGATCGAGGACCTCGACATCACCTCCGACGAATACTGGGCCGGCATCGCCTACCTCAACCAGCTGGGCACGCGCGGCGAAGCCGGCCTGCTGTCCCCCGGCCTGGGGCTGGACCGCTACTACGACATGCGCATGGACGCCGAGGACGCCGCGCTGGGCGTGGAAAACGGCACGCCGCGCACCATCGAAGGCCCGCTGTACGTGGCCGGCGCGCCGGTCGCGCAGGGCTTCGCGCGGCTGGACGACGGCAGCGACCAGCAGGGCCACACCCTGATCATGCACGGCACGGTCTTCGGCGCGGACGGCCAGCCCCTGCCCGGCGCCACCGTGGAGGTCTGGCATGCCAACACCAAGGGCTTCTATTCCCACTTCGACCCGACCGGCGAGCAGAAGCCGTTCAACATGCGCCGCACCATCGTCACCGACGCCCAAGGCCGCTACAAATTCCAGAGCATCGTGCCCGCAGGCTACGGCGTGCCGCCCGGCGGCCCCACGCACGTGCTGCTGCAGCGGCTGGGCCGGCACGGCAACCGCCCCGCGCACATCCACTTCTTCGTGACGGCGGACGGCCACCGCAAGCTCACCACGCAGATCAACATCGACGGCGACCCGCTGGTGTATGACGACTTCGCCTACGCCACCCGCGAAGGCCTGATCCCGCCGCTGGTCGAGCGCACGGACGCAGCCAGCATCCAGGCCCACGGCCTGACCGGGCCGTTCGCTGAAATCCACTTCGACATCACGCTCAGCGCGCTGGTGGACGGCGTGGACAACCAGCTCGTGAACCGTCCCCGGCTCGCGGCCTGACGACCTGAAGGCCCCCGACGGCGGGGCCTTCCACCCTTCCCGCACACACCGCGACGCGGCGCCAGGCCGCGGCGGATGAACGCACCCCACGAGGACCTCCCATGAACCCGACCGCATCCACGCCACGGCACGGCCACATCGAGCAGCTGCTGGAATCGGCCCTGCAGCACGACAGGGACGCCGGCGTCTTCCGCTGCCGCCGCGACATCTTCACCGACCCGGCCCTGTTCGAGCTCGAGATGAAGCACATCTTCGAGGGCAACTGGGTCTATCTCGCGCACGAGAGCCAGATCCCCGAGATCAACGACTACTTCACGACCTACATCGGCCGCCAGCCCATCGTCATCACGCGCAGCAAGGACGGCACGCTCAACGCGATGATCAACGCCTGCGCCCACCGGGGCGCCACGCTGTGCCGCAAGAAGCACGGCAACAAGGGCAGCTTCACCTGCCCGTTCCACGGCTGGACCTTCAGCAACGCCGGCAAGCTGCTCAAGGTCAAGGACGAGAAGACCACCGAGTACCCGGTGCAGTTCAACACCGGCGGCTCGCACGACCTGAAGAAGGTGGCCCGCTTCGAAAGCTACAAGGGCTTCCTGTTCGGCAGCCTGAAGGCCGAGGTGCAGCCGCTGGAGGACTTCCTGGGCGAGACGAAGGTCATCATCGACCAGATCGTGGACCAGGCGCCCGAGGGGCTGGAGGTGCTGCGCGGCAGCTCCACCTACACCTACGACGCCAACTGGAAGATGCAGATGGAGAACGGCAGCGACGGCTACCACGTCAGCTCCGTGCACTGGAACTATGCGGCCACCATGGGACGCCGCAAGGAAGGCGGCACCAAGGCCGTCGATGCCAACGGCTGGAGCCGGAGCGTAGGCGGCGTGTACGGCTTCGAGAACGGCCACATCCTGCTGTGGACCCGCACGATGAACCCCGAGGTCCGCCCGGTGTACAGCCACCGCGAAGCGCTCAAGGAACGCCTGGGCGAAGACCGGGCCGAGTTCATCGTCAGCCAGACGCGCAACCTCTGCCTCTACCCCAACGTCTATCTGATGGACCAGTTCTCCACGCAGATCCGCGTGGCCCGCCCGATCAGCGTGGACAAGACCGAGATCAGCATCTACTGCTTCGCCCCCAAGGGCGAGAGCGCCGAGAACCGGGCCATCCGCATCCGCCAGTACGAGGACTTCTTCAACGTCTCCGGCATGGGCACGGCCGACGACCTGGAGGAGTTCCGCGCCTGCCAGAGCGGCTATGCCGGCAGGAATGCGCCGTGGAACGACCTGAGCCGCGGCGCCCCGCTGTGGACGCAGGGGCCCGACGAGAACGCCAGGAAGATGGGCATGTCGCCCCTGCTCAGCGGCAGCCGCAGCGAGGACGAGGGCCTCTTCGTCTGCCAGCACGACTACTGGGTGAAGACCCTGCGCCAAGCCGTGCAGCAGGAGCGCGAGGAGGTGCAGCCATGAGCGGCGCCGCCCACCCCACCGACCACGCCGCGATCAGCGCCTTTCTCTACCGCGAGGCACGCCATCTGGACGACCGCGAATGGGATGCCTGGCTGGAGCTGTACGCCCCCGACGTGGAGTACTGGATGCCGGCCTGGGACGACGACGACCAGTTGACCGAAGACCCCCAGCGCGAGATCTCGCTGATCTACTACCCGAACCGCCATGGACTGGAGGACCGCGTCTTCCGCATCCAGACGGAACGCTCCAGCGCCTCCATGCCCGAGCCGCGCACCAGCCACATGATCGCCAACGTGGAGGTGCTGCAGGAGCGCGGCGACGCCGTGGACGTGCGCTACAACTTCCACACGCTGAGCCACCGCTACCAGAAGACGGACCAGTTCTTCGGCACCGTCTTCGCCACGCTGAGAAGGCAGGGCGACGGCGGCTACCTGATCGCGCGCAAGAAGATCGTCCTCAAGGACGACTACATCCGCCAGGTCATCGACATCTACCACCTCTGACACGCAGGAGAAGACCACGATGACCAGCCACCGCATTGCCCTGAACTTCGAGGACGGCGTCACCCGCTTCATCGACTGCGGCCCCGGCGAGAAGGTGCTCGACGCCGCCTTCCGCCAGCGCATCAACCTGCCCATGGACTGCTCCGACGGCGTCTGCGGCACCTGCAAGTGCCGCGCCGAGGCCGGCAGCTACGACCTGGGCGACGACTACATCGACGAGGCCCTGACACAGGACGAGGCCGCGCAGGGCCTGGTGCTGACCTGCCAGATGATGCCCCGCGCGGACTGCGTGATCGCCGTGCCCGTGCCCTCCACCGCCTGCAAGACCGGCACGGCCCAGTTCGCCGCCACCGTCGCCGAGGTCACGGCGCTCGGCGATGCGGCCTACGAACTGGCGCTGGATCTGACGCAGGCGCCGCCCCGCTTCCTGCCGGGCCAGTACGTGAACATCGGCGTGCCGGGCAGCGCGCAGCACCGCTCGTATTCGTTCAGCTCGGCGCCGGGCGCGCAGCGCATCACCTTCCTGATCAAGCAGGTGCCGGGCGGCCTCATGAGCCGCTGGCTCGAAGGCGCCGCTCCGGGCCAGCCGCTGCAGCTCACCGGGCCGCTGGGCAGCTTCTACCTGCGCGACGTGACGCGCCCGCTGCTCCTGCTGGCCGGCGGCACGGGGCTTGCGCCCTTTCTCTCCATGCTGGACGTGCTGGCCAGCCAGCCGTCCGGGCAGCCGGTGCATCTGATCTACGGGGTCACGCGGGACCAGGACCTGGTGCTGGTGGACCGGCTGCAGGCCTATGCCGAACGCATTCCCGGCTTCAGCTTTTCCACCTGCGTCGCGGACCCGCAGACCACGCACCCGCGCCAGGGCTACGTGACCCAGCACATGCCGCAAGAGGTGCTGCACGGCGGAGCGGTGGATGTCTATCTCTGCGGCCCGCCACCCATGGTGGATGCCGTGCAGAAGCACTTCCAGGCCGCGGGGCTGGAGCCGGCCCACTTCTACTACGAGAAGTTCACCCCCAACGCGGCGGCAGTGGCCCCCGCCCTGGAGGCCGTCGCATGAACGACATCTTCAAAGGCCAGGTCATGCTGATCACCGGCGCGGCCCAGGGCATCGGGCAGCGGGTGGCCGAGCTGGCCGCAGAGCGGGGCGCGCGCCTCGCCCTGGTGGATCGCTCGCCGCTGGTGCATGAATTGCGCGACCGTCTCTCTGCCACCTGCGGCACCGGCGGCGTGATCGCGATCGAGGCGGATCTGGAACAGTTCAGCGGCGCGGAAGACGCCGCGGCACGGGCGCACAAGGCCTTCCGCCGCATCGACGTGCTGGTCAACAACGTGGGCGGCACCATCTGGACCAAGCCCTACGAGCACTACCGCCCCGAGGAGATCGAGGCCGAGGTGCGGCGATCGCTCTTCCCGACCCTGTGGTGCTGCCGCGCCGTGCTGCCCTACATGCTCAAGAAGAAGAAGGGCGCCATCGTCAACGTCTCGTCCATCGCCACGCGCAGCATCCACCGCGTGCCCTACGGCGCGGCCAAGGGCGGCGTGAACGCGCTCACGGCCTGCCTGGCGTTCGAGAACGGCGAGCGCGGCATCCGCGTCAACGCCGTGGCGCCCGGGGGCACCGAGGCGCCGCCACGCCGCATTCCGCGCAATACCGGCCGCCTGGGCCGCAAGGACCAGGCCTGGTACCAGCAGATCGTTGACCAGACGGTCTCCAGCACCTTGATGAAGCGCTACGGCACGCTGGACGAACAGGCCGAGGCGATTCTGTTCCTCGCCTCGGACCGGGCCTCCTACATCACGGGGACGGTGCTCCCCGTCGGTGGCGGCGACCAGGGCTGAAGCAGCCGCACCCGCGGGCCCGGGGCCCCGCACGCCAGCCCCCACGACAACACAACAAGGAGACAAGCATGAAAACGTTGGACGTCAACGAGGTCATCGACGGCGCGCGCTTCACGCGCTTTCACTGGATGGTGATGTGCCTGTGCGCACTGCTGCTCATCTTCGACGGCTACGACCTCTTCATCTACGGCGTGGTGCTGCCGGTGCTGATGCAGCAGTGGCAGCTCACGCCCGTGCAGGCCGGCGCGCTGGGCAGCTACGCCCTCTTCGGCATGATGTTCGGCGCCTTCGTCTTCGGCCCGCTGGCCGACCGCATCGGGCGCAAGAAGGGCATCGCCTGCAGCTTCGTGCTGTTCAGCGCGGCCACCTTCCTGAGCGGCTTCGCCACCACTCCCACCGAATTCGGCATCTACCGCTTCATCGCCGGCCTGGGCTGCGGCGGACTGATGCCCAATGCCGTGGCGCTGATGAACGAATACGCGCCCCGGCGCGCCCGCAGCACCCTGGTCGCGATCATGTTCAGCGGCTATTCGCTGGGCGGAGTGCTCTGCGCGGGCCTGGGCATCTACATGCTGCCGCGCTTCGGCTGGCAGTCCATGTTCTTCGTGGCGGCCCTGCCGCTGCTGCTCTTGCCCGTCATCCTGTGGAAGCTGCCCGAATCGGTCGGCTTCCTGCTGCGGCAGGGCCGGCACGGGCAGGCCCGCGCGATGCTGGGCCGTGTCGCGCCGGGCCTGCGGCTGGGGGCCGACACGGAGCTGGTCCAGTCCGGCGCCAAAGCCGCTGGCGTGCCGATGCTGGACCTCTTCAAGCAAGGGCGCACGCTGGGCACGCTGATGATCTGGCTGTCGTTCTTCTGCTGCCTGCTGATGGTCTATGCGCTCGGCTCCTGGCTGCCCAAGCTGATGACCAACGCCGGCTACAGCCTGGGATCGAGCCTGTCCTTCCTGCTGACGCTGAACTTCGGCGGCGTGGTGGGCGCCATCGCCGGCGGCTGGCTGGGCGACCGGTTCAGCCTGCCCAAGGTGGTGGTGGCGTACTTCGCCCTGGGGACGGCCTCCATCGCGCTGCTGGGCTTCAACAGCCCCATGCCCGTGCTCTACCTGCTGATCGCCGTGGCCGGCGCCACCACCATCGGCACGCAGATCCTGCTCTATGCCAACACCGCGCAGTTCTATCCGCTGTCCATCCGCTCCACGGGACTGGGCTGGGCCTCGGGCGTCGGCCGGCTCGGCGCCATCGTGGGGCCGCTGCTGGGCGGCTCGCTGGTGGCGGCGGCGTTGCCGCTCAAGATGAACTTCCTGGCCTTCGCCGTTCCAGGCCTGGTGGCGGCACTGGCCGTCTGCGTCTTCATCGTGGGCAACCGTCGCAAGGCCGCCATCGACCATAGCGTGATGCCCACCGCACCGCAGCCCAGCGGCGCCTGACACGCATCCATGCCGATGCCGGGATGCCGTTGGACGGCAGCCCACCCATCGGCCAGAACATGTGCCTGGCGGTGATGAACGTCTATCTGGACGAGTTCGGCGGCAGCAAGTACCGCCCCTTGCTCGCTGCCCAAGGAAATGGTGGCCGCCGGCCGCCTGGGCAGCAAGACGAGCCAGGGCGTGCACAGCTACTGAGCGCCTCTCCGCGGGCAGGCTCCGCACGGCCTGCAAGCGGCCGGCGTCCGCCGAGCCTCGGGGCGCTTCAACCCGCTTCCCGGGCGCTGCGGTAGGACACCACAGCGCCCCAGGGCAGCATGCTGCCGGGCGGCGGATGGATGCGGTAGGGGCAGCCGTAGCCCCGGAAGTCGGCATCTGACGGGCCCTGCACCTCGGTGTGCTTGGCATACAGGCCTGCCGTTCTCAGGAGATCGCCGTATTCGATGTCGCAGCCACCACGCGGCATGGGCACCATGACAGGGCCCCAGGCCCGCGTCGCGGCCACATCCGTCGCAGGCCGCTGTTCCTGCGGTTCATCCCCGGAGGTGGAACTGCCCCGCCACAGATCGTTGCCCGCATGGGCTTCATAGACGCCATAGCCGATGGCGATCATTCCGCCGATCAAGGCCAGCCCGGAGACGATCGCCACCGCCCAGCGGGACCACTGCCGCTGCACGCGCCTGAAGTGCTCGACGCTGTCCCAGCGGCGGTTTTTCCAGGCCCATTCACGGCCCTTGACGCCCAGCACGACGGCCACGATGAAGCCGGCCCCGGGGATAAAGGCCAGCAGGCCGATCCAGGTCCGGTTGCCGATGGCCCAGATGCCGCCCAGCAGGAAGGCGCCCCAGGACCAGCCGGCCACGCCCTCCGGTAGGCCGGCGGAGCCGCTGACGCCTGCAGGCCACTGCATCGCAGCGCCGCAATGCGGGCAGACGGGGGCTGCTTCAGGATGCGGCTCGCCGCAGGTGCGACAGAACGAATGGCTCAATTCTTCTCCCTCCCTCATTCCGTCTTCGCAGTCAGGGGCGGGCCATTCGGCCGGACATTGAGCCAGCTCAGCGTCCCGCCTGCCCACGCCATGCAGGCCCGACGCAGAGCCTGTAACGTGGCCCTCAGGGATTGCACACGCCCTCAAAACCACTATCTATGGAATTTTTTCGTCAACTGTAATGGATTTTTATCCGGGAATCCGTTGCCCACTTGAATTCCTATGAGCGAAAAACAGGAGTTCAGCCAACGGCTGCGGACAGCCATGGAGGCGCAGCGGATCGCCCCCAGCGCGGCGGTGCTGGAGCGGGAATTCAACCTGCGCTGGTCTGGCAACCCGATTCGCCGGCAAGCCGCGTGGAAGTGGCTCAACGGCGAGGCCATCCCCACGCAGGACAAGCTGCAGGAGCTCTCCCGCTGGCTCAAGGTGGAGCCCCACCAGCTGCGCTTCGGCGACCAGGTGCTGCAGCATCTGCGCGCCGAACAGAAGCGTTGGGACGAAGGCGCCGGCTATGTGGAGCGCGAAACCTTCGACGCCTTCCTGCGGCTGCCCGCACCGCAGCGCCGCCTGATCCGCGAGGTGATATTCACGTTCGCCAAGGTCCACAAGGACTCGGGCGGCGACGCAGCTGCAGGCGAAGACGACAACCACACCCGGGACACAGGCCGGAAGTAGGGCCTGCCCGAAAACGCCACTCCGGGGCTTCGGGGCAGGCAAAGCCCCTTCGCTGCATGTGGGCGCAGGCAATTAAATTGCGAACAATCAAATTGCCAGCGATAATTCAGCCCATGCCTCGCTCCCAATCCACTGCCGCAACGCCCAGCCCCGCCCTGCTGCAGCTGGACAACCAGGTCTGCTTCGCCCTGTATTCGGCGTCGCTCGCCATGACCAAGTTCTACAAGCCCTTGCTGGACGGCATCGGCCTGACCTATCCGCAGTATGTGGTGATGCTCAGCCTGTGGGAACGCGACGGGGTCACCGTCTCCGAACTGGGCGAACGCCTCTTCCTCGACTCCGGCACCCTGACCCCGCTGCTCAAGCGGCTCGAAGCCTCGGGCCACCTGAGCCGGCTGCGCGATGCCCAGGACGAGCGCCGCGTGCGCATCAGCCTCACGGCCCAGGGCCGCGCGCTGCGCCAGCAGGCCGAGCGCATTCCCAACTGCGTGCTGGAACGCACGCAATGCACGCTGCCCGAACTCACGGCCCTGACCGCGCAGCTGACCGCGCTGCGCGAGCGGCTGGGCCACCCGCCCGGAACTCCGGACTGAAGCGGCAGCTGCCGTTGCCTCTGCCTTTTTCTTTGTCTTCCCCCAGCCACTCCGGCTTTTTTCCAACCCAAGCAACCTCAAGGAACGCACCATGACCACGCTCGAAAAAGTTCTCTACACCGCCCGCGCCCACACCACCGGCGGCCGCGATGGCGCATCGCGCACCGATGACGGCCGTCTGGACGTGACGCTGTCCGCCCCCGGCACCAGCGGCACGGGCACCAACCCCGAACAGCTGTTCGCCGCCGGCTATTCCGCCTGCTTCATCGGTGCCATGAAGGCCGTGGCCGGCAAAGTGGGCGTGACGGTGCCGCAAGACGTGTCGATCGACGCCGAAGTGGACCTGGGTCCCATCCCGAACGCCTACGGCATCGCCGCCCGCCTGAAGGTGTCCCTGCCCGGCGTGGACAAGGCCAAGGCGCAAGAGCTGGTGGATGCAGCCCACCAGGTGTGCCCCTACTCCAACGCCACCCGCGGCAACGTCGACGTGACGATTACTCTGGCCTGATCGCTCTCAGCCCCCAGGACGGCGCCACGGCCCCGGGGCGCCGCAAAGGCGAAGCAGCCCGAACCGGAAACGGTGCAGGCTGCTTTTTGCTTTCGGAGGGGCGAAAGCAGGCGCAGGGCATGGCTGCATGCCAAACCCTTGCTCCCAGCACGCGGGCGCCCGCAGGCTGACAATGGGCGCATGCATACGCCCCCCTCCATCGCGCCCTCTTCTTCCGATGCCCCCTCCGGCGGCGGCCACCCCTATGCCGCGCTCACGCCCGATCTGGTGCTCGACGCGCTGGCCAGCGTAGGCCTGATGGGCGACGGCCGGCTGATGGCGCTGGGCTCCTACGAGAACCGGGTCTATCAGGCCACGCTGGAAGACGACGGCACGCGCGTGGTCGCCAAGTTCTACCGCCCTGGCCGCTGGAGCGAGGCGCAGATCCTCGAAGAGCACGCCTTCGCCGCCGAGCTGGCCGAGGCCGAGATCCCCATGGTGGCGCCGCTGTCCATAGCCGGCCGCACGCTGCACCGCCATGCCGGCTTCGCGTTTTCCGTCAGCCCCTGGCGCGGCGGGCGCACGCCCGAACTGGACGACTTCGAGGTACTGGAATGGATCGGCCGCTTCCTGGCTCGGATCCACACCGTGGGCGCCGCCCGGCCCTTCGCCCACCGCCCCGCCATCGATCTGCAGACGCTGGCCCACGAGCCCTTCGGCTGGCTGACGGAGCACGAGATCGTTCCGCTGGACCAGCGCTCCGCCTGGCAGGGCGCCTGCACCCAGGCCATGGATCTGATCGCCGCCTGCCTGGTCGGCCAGGGCGCCCACGGCAGTTTCGGCCTGAAGGATGCCGAGCCGCTGCGCCTGCACGGCGACTGCCACCCCGGCAACGTGCTCTGGACACCGGTGGATGAAGCCGCCGGCCGGGGCGGCCCGCACTTCGTCGATCTGGACGATGCGCGCACCGGCCCGGCCGTGCAGGATGTGTGGATGCTGCTCTCGGGCGACCGCCGCCAGCGCACGCTGCAGCTCTCGGCGCTGCTGGACGGCTACGAGCAGTTCCGCCCCTTCGACCGCCGCGAGCTGGCGCTGATCGAACCGCTGCGCACGCTGCGCCTGATCCACTACAGCGCCTGGCTGGCCCGGCGCTGGGACGATCCGATCTTCCCGATCAACTTCCCGTGGTTCGGCAGCAGCGACTACTGGCGCGGCCAGGTGGACATGCTGCACGAGCAGATCGAGGCCATGGGCGAGGAGCCGCTGGCGGCCTGAGGCAACCAACGCCCTGTGCCGGCCGGCACGGGCGTCATCAGTCCTTGCGCGGCGTGAAGACGTCGTCGCCCGAGCGCAGGCGGTCTTCACGCGGCGGCCCGGCGCTGAAGGCATCCAGCGCGCGTGTCGAGGTCACCGAGTACAGCGTCTGCGTGCGCGCCAGGCGTGCGCCGCCGTCGCGCGTGAGCGGCGTCCAGAAGATGGTGCCGTTGGTGGGCGTGGATCGCGGCAGGATGGCGTCGAACGGGAAGGACACGTACAGGCCCTTGTCGAAGCTGCCCTCGCCGAACTGCGCGGCCGACACATTGGTCTTGGTGGCATAGGCGCCGATGACGACGCCATTGGAAAAGCGCCGGCTCAGGTCCAGCGTGGCGCCCCGGTCGCCGGCCAGATACTGGCCCGCGCTGACGCGCACGTTCACGCCGTTCCAGCCGGTATCCCAGTAGATGGTGGCGTGGCCGGTGGTGACCTGGTAGTCGCGGAAGCTGAAGTTCTGCTCGAAGGCGCGCTGGCGCACGCGGTTCACATCGACGCCGAAGGCCCAGCGGCTGCGCAGCGGACGGTAGAGGTATTCGGCCCCCACGCCGCCGAACATGGGCTCCAGCAGGCCGCCATAAACGCTGGCGAAATGGTTGCCGCCCAGCTGCTCGGCATGGGTGAGCTGCAGGTTGCTGACCGTGAAGCGCGAGGTGGTGACGTATTCGCGGGCATAGGTGCGCACGCGTGGCAGGTTGCTGGGCGCCGTGTACTTGAACTTGTCGTAGTTGTCGATCACGCGCAGATTGGCCGAGGCGCTCACCCAGGTGCTGCGCGTCAGGCGGTATTCGGCGTCGCCCTTGATGCCGATCTGGTAGAGCATGAAGCTGTCGGGGCCGCCCAGGGTCTGCCAGAAGCTCGGGCCCAGGCCGCCGCTGAAGCGGTCGTCGGCGCTGCGCCAGAAGCCTGCGTCCTGCTTCGCGCCGGACGCAGCAGGCGCGGCAGTGGCGGCTCGCGCCGGTTCGGACCGGGGAACGATGCTGGCCAGCGGCTCCGTCGGCACGTCGCCGCCCAGGGCCCGCCGCTCGGCCGGGGAGCGGGCCTCGGTCTGCAGGGCGACCCATTCGGCGCGGTCGATGGTCTTGCTGCCCATGACCATGCCGTGCTCGACGAAGTCGATGACGAAGCGGTTCACGCCGGCGGCCGAATCGCGGTGCAGATAGGCCACGAGGCGGTCGAAATGCCCGGAGCGGTACAGGCCGCCGGCGCCGCTCACGTTCACGCGCAAGGTGTCGCCCTCGCGCACGGCTTGCGTCACGCGCCAGCCCGTGTCCTGGTTCATCTGCGCCGAAAGATCGTTCCACGAGCCCTGCTGTACAGGCCGGGCGGCCTGCACCGACGGCGCCGGGGTATCGAACAGCTTGGGCGCGCTCATGCGGTCCAGCCCGCCATGGAAGGTGATGCCGAAGCTGATCTTGTCGCCGCGCTCCACGCCGGCCGCGATGTCGATGTTGGGCGAATAGCGATAGACCACGCCCACGTTGACCGGCACGCGCTGCCTGAACTTGGCGGAAAAAGGCTCGCGCTGGTAGCTGTTGCCGTCGTATTCGAGCTTGACGATCAGCGGGTCGAAGGGGGAATGCCACTGCACGCCGCCGAAAAGGCTGGTCGGGCCGCGGAAATAGCTGGTGGAGTTGGCCAGCCCGGTTTCGCCGGCGGCGGCACCCGGACGATTGGAAAACCGGTCGCTGATGAAGGACAACGGATTCTTCAGGTTGCCGCGCGCGCCCAGGTAGCCCCAGCCCATCCCCAGGCTCCAGTCGAAATTGCCGGTGCGCTTGCTCGCCACCACGTATTCGCCCGAAAAGAGCCCCGTGCCGCCGATGTCGCGCGCCCCCACCGCGATGCCGGGCAGGTAGCGCGACTCCTCCCAGAGGCGCACTTTGACATCGACGTTCTTGTCCTTGTAGGACTGGCTGGTCGTGGGAAGGCCGTAGGGCTGGCCGCTCACGCTGATATAGCGGAAGCCGAATTCGAGCCAGTCCAGCGGCTGGAACATGACGGTCGCACGCGTGTAGGGCGTCGTGCGGTTGATGCTCAGGCGAGCATCGCCCGCGGCCTCCATGCGGGCGGTGGGCGTCTGCAGCAAGCCGATCTCGCCCCAGTCGCTGGCCGTAAGCGGCAGATCGCGCTGGCGGACACTGCTGCGGCCCACGGCACCCTCGGGCAGGCTGCCCGCGACGGGCGGCACGGAATAGCCCTCGGAATCCGGCGCCACGCCCTGGGTCGCCAGGAAGCGGATCAGCGCATCCGACAGCGATGCCGGGATGCGGCTTTGCCGTTTCGGCGCCCAGATCCAGGCCCCCGCGGCGGGTGGATCCTGGGCCTCGCCGTTCCAGAGGCCGGTGCCGTAGCGGTAGGTGCGCCCGTCGGGCTGGGCGATCCAGACCACGTCGCGGTCGGAAGCGTCGGTCACGCAGGCGCGCAGGTAGTCGAACGCCATGACGCCGGAGCGCGCCGGCACGCGGCAGCGCTCGCCGTTCTCGAGCACCACGGTCACCGTGCGGGGGCGTTCGGGCAGATCCAGCGATTCGCCCACGCGCAGCACCGGGTCCTGGTCGGGATGAACCTCCAGCCAGCGGGGATCGGCGGAGCCCAGCGCAGCTCGGCCGGTGATCGGCAGTCCGGCCACCCAGTCGGCCAGCCGGGGCAGGCCGTCGGCCCGGTCCAGCGGCAACGCTCTCAGGCCATCCACGACCTGGTTGCGCAAGGCCTGCTGCGCAGGCTTTTCGGCATGCACCTGCCAGAAGGCGCCGGTGTCGTAGCGCTCTGCCGGCTGCCGCAGCAGCCAGGCGCTCGCACGCTCGGGCGCCGAGGCCGGCTCGGCGGCGGAAGCGTCCAGCCCCAGAGCCGCGACGAGGGATGCCGCCAGGGCGGAAAGCGGCCAGCGGCGCCGGCACGACAGCGAACAGGTCAACGAGGAGCGCACGAGGACATCCGGCTAGCTAAAGGGACAGGGTGTGTTTCAACGCGAAGCAGCCGCCGGCCTGGGCGCGGCCCCGGATGCGGTGACGGGAGCCGCTGCCGCTACCGGGCGCAAGGCCAGGCACAGATCGGCAGCCAGGCATTGCTGCGAATACAGCACGCGCTCGGCCCCGTTCGACAGATCCACGGCGAACAGCGAAGGCGGAAGCTGCGCTGCCGGCGGACGTGTTTCGGTGACCTCCTCGAACCACTGAACGGACGCAGGCAGCTGCACCGACACCAGGGTTCCGGACGGTGGGGCGATGGGGCGGATGGTCACGGAGTCCTTCACGCCGGTCAGCGCACCGGGCATGGTGTCGCGGGTGCGCTGGTATCGGCCCAGCGAGGGGCGCTCGAGCACGCTGCGCCAGGTGGGCACGGCAGAAAACCGCACGTCGCGCCACTCGCGCGGCAGGCCCGTGGCACCGGCCAGGCGCCCATGGCGCAGCCGCAGCACTTCCTTGGAAGCGCTGTACCAGACCTCTTGCGCCGCACCCTGCGGGTCGTCCTTGACAGGGTCCAGATAGCCCAGCGCCATCAAGGCCGAGCCTTCCCGGGAGGTATCCACGCGCAGATAACGCAGCCGCGGATCAAGCCGGGCATTGGCCAGCGGCTCGTTAGGCAGCACATAGCGGGTGACCATGCCCTGCAGGGTCGAGGAACTTGCGCTGCACCCCGCCAGCACTGCGGCGATCACGCAGGCGGACGGCAGAAAAAACAAAACCCGGCGAAAACCGGGTTTCGACTGGGCGGCAGACAGCTGCACCAGCGTGCTGGGCTTAGCGGGTGCCCGTGGTGCCGGAGGTACCGGTCGTTTCGCTGGACGAGCCTGCTGCGGCGGCGACAGCGGCCAGAGCCACGGCGCCAACGGCGATGGTGCCAGCGCTCACGGTGCCCACTGCAGCCACGGTGGCGGCAGAGCTGCCGGCAGCACCGCCAGTACCGACGGTTGCCGTGGTGGAAGCGGAGGTGCCGCTGGTGGAAGTGGTAGCTGCCGCATCGGTTGCGTTGGCAGCGGGCGCAGCTGCATCCGTTGCGGGAGCAGCAGCTGCATCAGCAGCGGGAGCTGCCTCGGTCTGTGCGTGAGACAGAACGGGAGCAGCCACCAGTGCTGCGCAAGCGACGATGGAACCGAGTTTCTTGAAGTTCATGGAATTCTCCCAATAAAAAAGGACGAGGCGTCGCCATGGTAACGCCAAGCCCCTGATCAGTGGTCTTTTTCCGTTAACAAACAGATAAACAACGCCAAGGAATTGCTTTTTCCCGACAGAGCATTTTGTAACCAATCACAACAACAGTGCGTTCACCCGTTTCACATAGGCCGCCGGGTCTTCGGGCAGACCGCCTTCGGCCAGCAGGGCCTGGTCGAACAGGATGTGGGCCAGATCGTGGAAATGCACGCTGCCGTCGAGCTTCTTCACCAGGGCATGCTCGGGATTCACTTCCAGCACGGGCTTGGCGTCGGGCGCCTGCTGGCCGGCCTGCTTGAGCAGGCGCGCCAGCTGGGTGCTCATGCCATCTTCGGTGGTGACCAGGCAGGCGGGTGAGTCGACCAAGCGGGTGGTGACGCGCACGTCCTGGGCCTTGTCCTTGAGCGCTTCCTTGAGCTTCGCCAGCACTGGCTTGAAGCTCTCGGCGGCCTCTTCGGCAGCCTTCTTCTCGGCCTCGTCCTGCAGCTTGCCCAGATCCACGGCGCCCTTGGCCACCGACTGCAGCGGCGTGCCGTCGAAGTCGTGCAGATAGTTCAGCGCCCACTCGTCCACGCGGTCGGCCATCAGCAGCACTTCGATGCCCTTTTTCTTGAAGACTTCGAGCTGCGGGCTGTTGCGGGCGGCGGAGAGCGTGTCGGCCGTGATGTAGTAGATGGCCTCCTGGCCTTCCTTCATGCGGGCCTTGTAGTCGGCCAGCGAGACGGTGACGGTGTCGGTCGTGGTGGACGGGAAGCGCAGCAGCTTGGCGATGCGCTCGCGGTTGGCGAAGTCCTCGCCCAGGCCTTCCTTGAGCACCGCGCCGAATTCGGCATAGAACTGCGTGTACTTGCCTTCCTTGGCCTTGTCTTCCTCGCTCGCCACGTCGGTCACGCCGTCGGCCCCCTCGCCGGCGGTGTGCTGGTCGTGCCGGGCCAGGTCTTCCAGCATGGACAGCACGCGCTTGGTCGAGCCTTCGCGGATGGCGCGCACGTCGCGGCTCTCCTGCAGCAGCTCGCGGCTCACGTTCAGCGGCAGGTCGGCCGAGTCGATCACGCCCTTGACGAAGCGCAGGTAGGTGGGCATGAGCGCCTCGGCGTCGTCCATGATGAAGACGCGCTTGACGTAGAGCTTCACGCCGGCCTTCTTGTCGCGGTTCCACAGGTCGAACGGCGCCTTGGCGGGAATGTAGAGCAGCTGCGTGTATTCGGTGTTGCCCTCCACGCGGTTGTGGCTCCAGGTGAGCGGGTTCTCGTGGTCGTGGCTGATGGCCTTGTAGAAGTCCTGGTACTGCTCGGCCGTGATGTCCTTCTTGGGGCGGGTCCAGAGCGCGCTGGCCTTGTTCACGGCTTCCCACTCGCCGGTCTTGACCATGTCGCCCGGCTGGTCGTTCTCGCCGTCCTTCCACTCCTCCTTTTCCATCAGGATGGGCAGGCTGATGTGGTCGGAATACTTGGCGATGACGGACTTGAGCTTCCAGGCGTTCAGGAACTCCTCGGCGTCGTCGCGCAGGTGCAGGATGATGCTGGTGCCACGTTCGGGGCGGGTGATGGTCTCGACCTCGAAGTCGCCCGTGCCGCCGCTGATCCAGCGCACGCCCTCTTCGGGCTTGAGGCCCGCGCGGCGCGATTCGACGGTGATGCGGTCGGCCACGATGAAGCCCGAATAGAAGCCCACGCCGAACTGGCCGATGAGCTGGCCCTGCTCGCTGGCGGTCTGCTTCTGGTCGCCCGACAGGCGGCTCATGAAGTCCTTGGTGCCGCTCTTGGCGATCGTGCCCAGGTGGTCTATCGCCTCCTGCTGGCTCATGCCGATGCCGTTGTCGGTGATGGTCAGCGTCTTGGCGGCCTTGTCGAAGGACACGCGCACTTCGAGGTTGGGCGCGTCCTCATACAGCGCGCTGTCGTTCAGCGCCTCGAAGCGCAGCTTGTCGCACGCATCGGAGGCGTTCGAGATCAGCTCGCGCAGGAAGATTTCCTGGTTGGAATAGAGCGAGTGCGTGACCAGGTGCAGCAGTTGCGCCACTTCGGCCTGGAAGGAATGGGTTTGCTTGCTCATGGTGGATGTGTGACTGAAACAGGTTCACGAAAACTACGACGCCCGCTCAGATAGGGGCGGGGCCGACATTATCAAGAAGTGTGAGCCGCCCCGGAGGGCCGCGCATTGTTCACATTGCGCTCCTCCAAAGGGCGATGGCCCTGCCTAAGATTTCCCGGAGCCCGCGCCTTGCATCGCGGGCTTTTTGCATTCATCCAACCCATAAGCCATCAAACAAGGGAACGCGCGCTGTGGACAACCAAAGCAATCTCAAAAAATGGGCCGCCGAATTCCTCGGCACTTTCTGGCTGACGTTCGGCGGCTGCGGCAGCGCCGTGCTGGCGGCGACCTTTCCGCAGTGGGGCATCGGCCTGCTCGGCGTGTCGCTGGCGTTCGGCCTCACGGTACTCACCGGCGCCTATGCCTTCGGCCCGGTGTCGGGCGGGCACTTCAATCCGGCGGTCTCCATCGGGCTGGCGGCAGGTGGGCGCTTCCGGGCGGCCGATCTGCCCGGCTACATCGCCGCGCAGGTGCTGGGCGCCATCGCTGCGGCCGGCCTGCTCTATCTGATCGCCACCGGCAAACCGGGCGCCGATATCGGTGGCTTCGCCACCAACGGCTACGGCGTGCATTCGCCGGGCGGCTACGGACTGGTGGCGGCGCTGATCACCGAGGTGGTGCTCACCGCCGTCTTTCTGCTGGTGATCCTGGGTGCGACCGCCCGGCGCGCGGCCGAAGGCTTCGGCGGCCTGGCCATCGGCCTGGCGCTCACGCTGATCCATCTGATCTCCATTCCGGTCACCAACACCTCGGTCA
The DNA here is from genome assembly GCA_913774625.1 of uncultured Acidovorax sp. Lineage (GTDB taxonomy): Bacteria > Pseudomonadota > Gammaproteobacteria > Burkholderiales > Burkholderiaceae_C > Paracidovorax. The sequence continues at coordinate 20,016 of CAJYHL010000010.1, read as the reverse complement.
ACCCTGCCCGCAGCACCGGTCCGGCGCTGTTCGGCCCGGAGATCGCCCTCTCCCAGCTCTGGCTCTTCTGGGCCGCACCCATCGCGGGCGCGGTCATCGGCGCCGTGATCTATCGGACGCTGCTCTCGGACGACTGACCGCCTGCGGCCGAACAAGCTGCTGGTGTTCGATCAGAACCGCTCGTGCGGTCCCAGGTAGCGCCACTGGCCCACGGGCAGGTTGCCCAGCACCACGCGGCCGATGCGGATGCGCTTCAGGCCCACCACTTTCAGGCCGACCAGCTCGCACATGCGGCGGATCTGGCGCTTCTTGCCTTCGGTCAGCACGAAGCGCAGCTGCTCGGGGTTCTGCCATTCCACCTTGGCGGGCTTGAGCGCCTGCCCGTCCAGCGACAGGCCATGGCACAGGCGCGCCAGCTGCTCGCGCGGAAAGGCCGATTGCACGTCGGTGGCGATGTCGCCGTACTGCACGCGCACCAGGTATTCCTTGTCCACCTCGGAGTTCTCGCCGATCAGTTGGCGGGCGACGCGGCCGTCCTGCGTGAGCACCAGCAGGCCCACCGAGTCGATGTCCAGCCGGCCGCAGGGCGCCAGGCCGCGTAGCTGAGGCGGCGAAAAGCGCAGGCCGCTCGTATCTTCGCGCCAGTGGGTGCGCGGATTGACGAGCGCGACGGCCGGCGTGTGGCCGTCCTCGGCCTGGCCGCTCACATAGCCCATGGGCTTGTGCAGCAGGATGGTGACCTTCTGTTCCTGGAAGCCCTGCGCCACGCGCTCCACCTCGATGCGGTCGCCGGGCCGCACCTGCAGGCCCATGGGCGCGACCTCGCCGTTGACCTTGACCCAGCCCTGGGCGATCCAGTCGTCGGCCTCGCGCCGCGAGCACAGGCCCAGTTCGGCCATGCGCTTGTTCAGCCGCTGGGTGTCGCCGGAGCCGGCCGCCGGGGCTGCGGCTGCCGGGCCTGCGGCGCCGCGCAAGGCACCAGGCTGCCGGGCGGGCTGCGCCTGCGGGGCAGGCCGGGGCGGCACGCGCGGCCCGGCACCGCCGGCGTTCGGGACGGCCGGGCCGCGGCGCGCCGACACGCCGGGTGGGGACGGCCGCGGCGCCGGGGTCGCGCCCCGCCGCACCGGCGGGGCCACGGGGGGAGCGCCTGCCGGCCGGCGCAGCGTGGCGCGGGCAGGCGGGCTCTGCGGGGCGGGAGCGGCCCCGGGGGACGGGGGCGGCGAAGAAGACGGAGGGCGGCGGGGCGGCGTATCGGACATGCCGCTATTGTGTCGCCCCCGATGCGCTCCGGGCCCGCTCCATCCAGGCCAGGAAGCCGTCCACCGGCAGGGGCCGGCTGATGAAGTAGCCCTGCGCATCGTCGCAATGCAGGTCCGTCAGGCGTTGCAGCACCTCTGCGGTCTCCACGCCCTCGGCCACCACGCTCAGGCCCAGGTTGTGGGCCAGGTCGATGGTGGAGCGCACGATCTGCGCATCGCCGTCGGCCGCGGCCATGCCCATCACGAAGGACTTGTCGATCTTGAGCTCGTGCACCGGCAGGCGCCGCAGGTAGCCCAGCGACGAATAGCCGGTGCCGAAATCGTCGATGGACAGCCGGAAGCCCATGTCCGCCAGCCGCTGCAGCATGGCCGAGGCCCGCGCCGGGTCGTCGATGATGGCGCTCTCGGTGATCTCCAGGCCGAAGGACTGGGCGCCGAGCCCGTGCTGCTGCAGCAGCGCGCCGAGCTTGTGGTGCAGCTCCGGGTCCAGCAGGTCGTGGGCGGACAGATTGACCGACACGCGCAGCCCCGAGCCTCCCAGCGCGGGCCCGGCCAGCAGGCGCGCCACCTCGCCGAAGGCCCAGAGCGTGAGCTGCCGCACGAAGCCGGTCTGCTCGGCGAACGGGATGAACAGCATGGGCGGCACCAGGCCGCGCTCGGGATGCTGCCAGCGCAGCAGGGCCTCGGCGGACAGCTCCTGCGCATCGGTCAGCCCCACCTTGGGCTGCAGGTAGATGCGCAGCTCGTTCTGCTCCACCGCGCGCCGCAGCTCGGTCAGCATCGACAGGCTCTGCGGGCTGGACGAATCCATGGACGTGTCGTATTGCAGGGCGCAGCCCAGGTGCTGCTGCTGCTTGGCGACATACATCGCGATCTCGGCATGGTTCAGCAGCGTGTCGGCATCGGTGGCGGGGCCCGGCCAGCAGGCGATGCCGATGCCGGCGCTGATGTCCAGCGTCTGGTCGCCCAGGGCCAGCGGGGTCTCGAAGGCCTGCTGCACATGCTGCGCGACGGCGGCGGCCTCGTCGGGGCCGGCGCCCGGCAGCAGGATGGCGAAGGCATTGCCGCCCATGCGCGCGACCACGTCGGCGTCCGAGCGGAACTGCCCGGCGATGCGGTCGGCCACGGCGCGCAGCAGGCGGTCGCCCACCGAATAGCCCAGCACGCCGTTGACGTGCTTGAAGCGGTGCAGGTCCAGCGACAGCACGGCCAGGCGCGCCCCCCCGCCTCCGGCCTGCAGGGCCTGCACCACCAGTTGGCGGAAACGCTCGCGATTGGGCAGCCCTGTGAGCCTGTCGGTGTAGGCCAGGCGGTGGATCTCGGCCTGCTGGGCCGCCACGTCCAGGCGCATGCGGTCGAAAGCACGCGCCAGGTTGCCGATCTCGTCGCGGCGCTGCGTGTGTTCCATGGGCACGGCGTAGTCGCCCTGCGAAAGCCGCCGGGTTCCGGCGATCAGCGAGCGCAGCGGAATGGTGAGCCGGTGCGCCATCCAGGCATTGGCCGCCGCGAACAGCAGCACGCCCGCCAGCGTGATCACGCCCAGCAGCACCTGCAGCCGGCGGTAGGGCGCGAGCACCTCGTCCACCGACCGCAGGATCACGGCATCGACCTTGCCGCCCACGCTGTCCATGGGGACCGCGCGGGACAGCAGCATGCCCTGCGAGGCGGTCTCCAGCTCGTGGACCGCGCCGGTGCGGCGCAGCTGCTGCGACACCTCCTCGGGCAGGGTGCTCACGGGCACCGTCTTGCTGCCGTCCGGCAGCGTCACCAGCAGGGCGACATCCACCGACCGCAGCTGCTTGAGCTCCTGCAGCTGCGCGAGGCTGATGGGAAAGCCCATCAGCACCCAGCCGATGGTCAGGGGCGCGCGCATGGGCACCATCACGAACTGGTAGGGCACGCCTTCGACCACCACCCGGCCGCCGTGCGCCGTGGCGCCGATCTGGCCCACCGCCTGCAGGAGCGCCGCCGAATGCTCGCCGCTCATGTCCTGGGTGCTGGAGGCCACCAGCGCCCGCCGCAGGTCCAGCAGCGCGGTCACGGCGGCGCCGATGCGCCGGCCGTGGTTGTCCAGCACCGACTGCACGGTCTCCACGTCGCCCGAGAGCACGGCCGAGCGGAAACCGTAGTCGGCCGCCAGCAGGGTCGCGCCCTGCGTCAGGCGGTCGGCATTGTGTTCCAGCACGCGCGGCCACGCGCGCTCGTCGCCGTCGAAGGCGGCGTCGATCTGCGCATGCGCATTGCGCTCGATGGTGGCACGCACCACGGCGAAGCCCGCCAGCTGAACGATCAGCAGCAGCAGCAGCGACAGGCCCACCAGCCGGGCGATGAGGCTGCGCGGCAGTGCCCGGCGCATCACGGCTTCGCGGCGCTCAGGCGCACCACGACGGGCGCGCCGCCGGGCTCGGACACGGCGAGCGGCTGGGCAAGGGCCGCAGCGCCCACCGGCAGGCTTTCATGCCAGACGCGCAGCTGGTAGCTGCCCGCCGGCACGTTCTCCAGGCGCACGCCGCCGTCCGGCGCGCTGCCGACGGCGTAGTAGGGCGTTTCGACCGCCAGCACCCAGCCCACCATCTGGTCGTGGATGTTGCAACCCAGCACCACCACGCCCGGCTGGTCGAACACCACCGGGTTGGCGGGCACGCCCGCATAGAGCTTGAGCTCGAACTTCTTGGCCGGCGAGAACGAATACACGTGGTGCCGCACGGTGTCGTGGTTCGGAAAGCGAACCGCCGTGCCCACCGGCACGACCAGCACGTCCGGATGGAAGCGCAGCTTCTGCTGGACGATCTCGGCATTCGCCAGAGGACGCACCAGGCGCCTGGCCTCGGGCGACTCCAGGAAGGCCACCGCACCGGGCAGGGGCTTGCCGGCGCCATCCTGCACCGTGACCTGCACCGTGGCGGCGCCGGCTCCGCATGCAAGGCCCCAGGCCAGAACGCCCATCGAAATATGGCCGGCAAGCCGGCCGATGCCGCTCACGGAACGCATGCAGAACCCTTTTATGTAACAAGCAAATGCGGAATGGACGGTGCCGACACCAGCCGGACAGCCCGCTTACAGCGCTTATGAGACTACCGAATTGATAGCAAAAAATAAGGCCCAGCCGTCGCGAAGAGCACACTTTAAATTGTTATGGTCGCCCGCGCACGGCCCGGGCCATTGCATTTCTCGGACCGGGCCGGAAAGTGATTTGTAACAACATCAGCGACGGCATCCATCTTGCTGTCGCTCATCGCCCCTGTTGCCAGAAAGCCCGCCATGTCCGCCAACGCATCACGCCTTCGCTCCCTCTCGATCTCCACGCGCCTCTGGCTGGGATTCGGCTGCATGCTGGTCCTGGTGCTGGCCATCGCGCTGGTGGGCCTGTGGGCGCAGTCGGCCGTCCAGGCGCAGATGCAGTACGTCACCTCCGTCAGCGCGGCCAAGACACGGCTGGTCAACGGCATGCTGGACAACGTCAGCGCGGTGGGCCTGCACAGCCGGTCCGCCGCCATGCTGGCCGAGATGGACCCGCAGCGCGCCGCCGAGCAGATCGCCGCCACCGCCAAGGCCCTGGAAAGCTACGCCCGCGACGAAGCCCGCCTGAAGGAACTGCTGGCCGGCGGCGCCACGGCCCAGGAGCAGGAGCTCTTCACCGGGATCCAGGCCCTGGCGCGCAAGGTGGCGCCGGAAGTCACCGCCACCGGCAAGGCCATCACCGACGGCGACACCGTCACCGCCACGCTGGGCCTGATGACGCGCGTGGCGCCCATCGAGGCCAGCTGGCGCGCGCAGCTGGGCAAGCTGGCCGAACTGCAGGAAACGCTGAACACCGCCGCCGTCGATGCCGCCGCAGCCACCCAGAGCAACGCGCGCATCACCAGCGCCCTGCTGGTGGCTCTGGCCCTGGCGCTGGGCGGCCTGATCGCCTGGCGGGCGACGCGCAGCATCACCCAGCCCATCGGCCGGGCCGTCGTGGTGGCCGAGCGCATCGCCGCGGGCGACCTGACCTCGCAGGTCGAGGTGCGCATCCACGACGAGACGGGGCGGCTGCTGCAGGCCATCGCCGCCATGCAGGACCGGCTGCGCGCGCTGGTGGGCGAGATCAGCACCACCGCCGGCTCCATCCTGGCGGCCAGCGGCGAAGTCGCCTCGGGCAATCTGGACCTGAGCCAGCGCACCGAGCACACCGCGCGCAGCCTGCAGCAGGCCGCCTCCGCGCTGAGCGAGGTCACGCACACCGTGGCGCAGAGCGCCGACGCCTCGCAGCAGGCGCACCGCATGACCTCGGCCGCCTCCGACGCGGCCACGCGCGGCGGCGACGTGGTGGGACAGGTGGTGCAGACCATGGACACCATCAGCTCCAGCTCGCGCAAGATCGCGGACATCATCGGCGTGATCGATTCCATCGCCTTCCAGACCAACATCCTGGCGCTGAATGCGGCCGTGGAAGCGGCCCGCGCCGGCGAGCAGGGCCGCGGCTTCGCCGTGGTGGCCAGCGAGGTGCGGGCGCTGGCCGGCCGGTCGGCCGACGCCGCACGCGAGATCAAGGCCCTGATCCAGGCCAGCGGCCAGCAGGTGGACCAGGGCAGCGCCCTGGTCGGCCATGCGGGCCAGACCATCCACGAGCTGGTGGACTCCGTGCGCCGGGTCTCGGACATCATGGGCGAGATCACCGCATCGGCCCAGGCGCAGAGCCACAGCGTTGCGCAGGTCAGCCAGGCCATGGGCGAGCTCGACGGCATGACGCAGCAGAACGCGGCGCTGGTCGAGGAAAGCTCCGCCGCCGCCACCAGCCTCAGGGAACAGGCGGCGCGGCTGACGCATGCCGTGGGCCAGTTCCGCCTGTCGCGGGAGCCGGGCGGCAACGCCGTCCCGGCGGCAGAGCCGCTGGGCGAGCAGCCCGCACCGCAGCGCCTGCCCGCGGCCGCCCTGCAGCCGCCGGCGGCGGCCCGGCTGCGGCTCAAGCACTGAACGCCGGCCCGGCCGCGGCGCGACGCGCGCGCCGGCTGCGGCGCCTGCGGGGCCCGGCAGCAGCGCCCGGGCTCGCCACTTCCGGGGCGAAGCTGCCGCTGCGCAGCGCCTCCGGGTCCAGCACCCGCAGGCCACCGTATTCCACGCGGATAGCGTCCTGCGCCTCCAGCGCCGCCAGGGCCTCGTTCACGCGCTGGCGCGACAGGCCCACCAGATAGGCCAGCTCCTGCTGGGTGATGCGCAGCATTTCGCCCACGCCGGGGTAGAGCACGGGATTGAAGAGCGCCGCCAGGCTGCGCGCCACGCGCAGATCGGGGTTGGTCATGCGGTCGATCTCGCGCGCGGCGATGAACTGTCCCAGCCGCTCGTTGAGCTGGCCCATCACGAAGCGGTTGAAACCGATGGAATGGTCGAGCAGCCAATGGAAGGTTTCCAGCGGCAGCCCCGCCACCACGCTGCGGCGCAGCGCGCGCACGTCGTAGCGGTAGGGCTCGCGCTTGACCACCGTGCCCTCGCCGAACCAGCCGCCCGGCGGCATGCCGGCGAAGGTCATGGTCTGGCCCTGCTCGTTGTCGGTGCTCATCTTCAACAGGCCTTCGACCACGCCGAACCAGTAGGTCACCGGCCGCCCCACGCGGCAGACATAGTCGCCCACCAGCGCATCGCCCACGCACAGCGCCTGCACGGCGCGCTCGCGCTCGGGCGGCAGCAGGGCCGCCAGCCACGGAATGCCGGCAAGCTCCTGCGGCGTGGGCGCACGGCGCCGCTGGTGCAGGGAAAGGTCCTGGTTCATGGCCCGAGCATGAAGCAGGAAGCCATCACGCCGGATGGGGGAATACCCCGCTCGCCCGGCAGCACCGGCACAGCGGCCCGAAGCCGCCGCCGAACGCTGCTCCGCCAGCGGCACCCCCGCCCGCGTCGCGATGGCTGCCGCCGGATCCTGGCCGGCGCTGCACGCCGCTACTTGGACGGCACGGCGTAGCGGTAGCCCTGGAAGGCCCAGACCGTGCGGCCCGGCTCCACGCGCTCCAGCGTCAGGCCCGGCGCGGCGGCGTCGCCCTCGTGCAGCACCTGGCCGTTGACGATGGCCATGCGATAGAGCGGGTTGGACGAATAGGTGACCCCGGCGATCTGCAGCATGGGCAGCTGTTCGCGCACCGAAGCCGGCAGATCGGCCGGAGCGAATACGGTACCTGCGGGCGCGCCCGGGCGGGCTGCCCCGGGCGCGGCAGAGGGCGCAGCGGCTGTGGCGGGAGCAGGAGCCGGTACCGGCCGGGCCGGGGCCGCGTCGGGCGCCGGGGAGCGCCGTGCGGACGGCGGCGGCGGGGAAGCGGACGGCGGAGTGGGCGCGGCCCTTTCCACCCGGGGGGCGGGAGCAGGCGCGGGCATGACCGGAAGAGGCGCCTGGACAGCGGGTGCAGCGGCGGGAGCGGGAGCGGGGAGCGGGGCGGGCACGGCAGGGGCCGTTGCCGGCCGCTGCTGCCACCACCACATGCCGCCCGCTGCCAGCGCCGCAGCCGCCAGCGCGGCCAGGGCGACCGCCGCCGCCATCGGAGCGCGGCCGGGCGCGCTGCCATCGGGCAGGCCCGCCGCAGGCGTGCCGGGGGTGTGCAGGCCGGGCACGGCGCCGCGCCCGCGTTCGGCTTCGGCGCGCCGCAGCGCATCAAGGATGTAGGACATGGTGTGGCTTCAGTTTCCGGTGCGCAGGCGCGGTTCGCTCACGCCGGCCGTGCGGTTGAGCTGCATGAGGGTGAGCGGCCCGGCCCGGCCGTCGGGCGTGAGGCCTTGGGCCACCTGGAAGCGGCGGATGCGCGCGCGGCGCTCCTGCTCCGAGCCGCCATCCCTCCCGCCTGCGGCCTCGGGCGGCAGGTGCTGGTCGATCCAGTCGCGGCCGGCGGGCAGGATGGCCACATCCCGCCCGGCCGCCACGCCCTCGGGCTCGCGCCAGAGGGTGGCCATGTCGCCCCGCCAGACCTGCGCGAGTTCGGCCAATGGGACGCGCACGCTGCGGCCGCCCGCGCCTTCCAGCGTGGCGGCGTCGGCGTCCAGGTGGCGCAGCACGGCCGCCACCGGCGCCGCACCATCGGTGGGGTGCAGGGTCAGCAGCGCGGGCCGGTCGAGCTGGCGCAGCAGGCTCAGGCTGGCGCGCGGCACGGCGTAGCAGGCCAGGCGGGCCGATGCCAGCCAGGCCGGGCAGTCATCGCCCTGCGCGGCCGCCGCATCGGCAGGTGCCGCGGCCCCCCAGGCGCGGGCCAGATCGGACCAGGCAGCGCCCTCGCCCGCCGGCTGCGCCGCCAGGAAGGCCGCCAGCCCGCGCGCGGCGGAGGCGGAGGCCGATGCCGCAGAGGCAGGCGCCGAGGCGCTGCCCAATGCCGCCGCCGCCCGGGCAGGCGGTGCCGCAGCCGATGCCACCGATGCGGAAGGCGCGTGGGCCTGCCAGGCCCAGACGCCCGCCGCCACCACCGCCGCGCCGGCCAGCGCGCCCAGGGCACCGGCCGCGCCTGCAGGCCAGCGCAGGGCGGCCGTGCCGGCAGAGCCCTGCGCGGCGCCGAACACCTCGCGCGCCGCACGGCGCACGATGGCGTCGGTCACCGTGCGCACGCCGGCCGCATAGGCGCCCAGCAGCGCGCGGTCGCACAGCAGGTTGATGCGGCGCGGCACGCCGCGCGCCAGCCGGTGTATGCGCTGCAGCGCCCGGCGGTCGAAGGGCAGCGGCCCGGCCAGGCCCGCCACGCCCAGGCGGTGGGCGATGTACTGGGCGGTCTCCTGCGGGTTCAGCGCATCCAGGTGGAAGCGCGCGATCACGCGCTGCGCCAGCTGCTCCAGCTCGGGGCTGGCGACCATGCCGCGCAGCTCGGGCTGGCCGATCAGGATGATCTGCAGCAGCTTGCGCTCGCTGGTCTCCAGGTTGGTCAGCAGGCGCAGTTGCTCCAGCACGTCGGGCGCCAGGTTCTGCGCCTCGTCGATGATGAGCACGTTGTTGCGCCCGGCCGCGTGCTGGGCCAGCAGGAAGGCGTTGAGCGGGTCCAGGCAGTCCTTCACCGTTTCCGCGCCCGGCACGGCGGGCGCATGGGCCACGCCGAATTCGTCGCAGATGGAGCGCAGCAGCTCGGTGGCGGTGAGCTTGGGATTGAAGATGTAGGCGACGTTGCAGTGCGCCGGGATCTGCTCCAGGAAACAGCGGCACACGGTGGTCTTGCCGGTGCCGATCTCGCCGGTCAGCAGCACGAAGCCGCCGCCCGCGTCCAGGCCGTAGAGCAGATGGGCCAGCGCCTCGCGGTGGCGGTCGCTCATGAAGAGGTAGCGTGGGTCCGGCGCGATGGAGAAGGGCGGGTGTTCGAGGCCGAAGAACGGGGCGTACATGGGCCGCGAGGATACCGCTGTCGCGTGGCGGTGCGCGCCTGCGGGACCCTGCGCCTGCTGCGCTGCAGCGCAGGGTTACACCCGTCAGGTCTTTCCCCGAAATTGTCGTCACAAAGACAGATCGGCGTCAAAGCGCTTCCTACGATGGCTTGCAACAGGGAAGGCCGCGTGCTGGGCGCAGCGGCCGGCCCCGCACCAAGGCAGCCCGCCCTGCCCCTCCATCCACCGAGAGGAACCGGAATGACGACCACGTTCCCCCATCTGCTGCTGCGCCACGCCGCCGAGCGCCCCGAGGCGCCGGCGCTGCGCGAGAAGGAATACGGCATCTGGCAGACGCTGAGCTGGCGCGAGGCCGCGGCCAGGGTGCGGCAGCTGGCCTGCGGCCTGCTGTCGCTGGGCTTCGGCCGCGGGCAGAACCTGGCCTTCGTGAGCGACAACCGGCCGCATGTCTATCTGGGCTTCGTCGCCGTGCAGAGCGTGGGCGGCGTGCCGATCCCGCTCTACCAGGACGCGGTGGCCGCCGAGATGGTGTTCGTCATGCAGGACGCCGACGTGGCCTTCGCCTTCGCCGAGAACCAGGAGCAGGTGGACAAGCTGCTGGAGGTGCGCGAATCGGTGCCCGGCATCGCCCACATCATCTACGACGACCCGCGCGGCCTGCGCCACTACGACCAGCCGGGCCTGATCGGCACGGCCGAGCTGCTGGCGCGCGGCGCCGAATGGGACCGCGCCCACCCCGGCGCCTGGGACGCGCTGGCCGCGCAGGTGGCACCCGATGACGTGTCGGTGATCCTCTACACCTCGGGCACCACCGGCCAGCCCAAGGGCGTGTGCCAGACGCATGCCAGCTTCATCGCGGCGGCGCGCGGCGGCGTGGAGGTGGACGGCCTGGTCCCCGCCGACAACGTCATCTCCTACCTGCCGCCGGCCTGGGTGGGCGACCATCTTTTCTCCACCGCGCAGTGGCTGGTGGCGGGCTTCACCATCAACTGCCCGGAATCGGCGGCCACGGTGCAGATCGACCTGCGCGAGATCGGCCCCAGCTACTACTTCGCGCCGCCGCGCGTGTTCGAAGGCATGCTGACTTCCGTCTCCATCCGCATGGAGGACGCCTCGGCGCCCAAGCGCTGGCTGTTCGACCGCTGCATGGCGCTGGCGCGCCGCGTGGGCGCCGACCTGCTGGACGGCAAGCCGGTGGCCGCCTGGGACCGCTTCCGCTACGCGCTCGCCGACGCCGCCATCTACGGCCCGCTGCGCAACGTGATGGGCCTGTCGCGCATCCGCGTGGCCTACACGGCAGGCGCGGCCATCGGGCCGGACCTGTTCCGCTTCTTCCGCTCCATCGGCGTCAACCTCAAGCAGCTCTACGGCCAGACCGAGACCTGCGCCTATGTCTGCATCCAGCGCAACGGCCAGGTGCAGCTGAGCACCGTGGGCCAGGCCGCGCCGGGCATCGAACTCAAGATCGCGGACAGCGGCGAGGTGCTGGTCAAGGGCGTGTCGGTGCTCAAGGAGTACTACAAGCGCCCCGATGCCACGGCCGAGGTGATCGACGCGGCCGGCTGGTTCCGCACCGGCGACGCGGGCGTGATCGACGCCGATGGCCAGCTGCGCATCATCGACCGCGCCAAGGACGTGGGCCGGCTGGCCGGCGGCGCCATGTTCGCGCCCAACTACATCGAGAACAAGCTCAAGTTCTTCCAGTACATCAAGGAGGCCGTGTGCTTCGGCCACGGGCGCGACCAGGTCTGCGCCTTCGTCAACATCGACTTCGAGGCCGTGGGCAACTGGGCCGAGCGCCAGGGCCTGCCCTACGGCGGCTATGTCGATCTGGCGGCCAAGCCGCAGGTGATCGCGCTGATCGGCGACTGCATCGCCCAGGTGAACGCCGACCTGGCCGCCGAACCCGGCATGGCGGACACACAGGTGGCGCGCTTCCTGGTGCTGCACAAGGAACTGGACCCCGACGACGACGAGCTGACCCGCACGCGCAAGGTGCGCCGCAAGTTCGTGGCCGAGAAATACGCCGTGCTGGTCGATGCGCTCTACGCCGGCCGCACCGAGCAGTTCATCGAGACGCAGGTCAAGTTCGAGGACGGCCGCAAGGGCAGCATCAGCGCCACGCTGCAGCTGGCCGACGCCCGCACCTACCCCGCCGCCGCGCAGCGCGCCGCCTGACGCGCCATCCCCCAAGCACCGCAACGACGGCCCCCATGACCACCCCCAAGAAGATCGGCGACGTCATCCTCGACGTGCGCAACATCAGCCTGCGGTTCGGCGGCGTGAAGGCGCTGACCGACATCTCTTTCGACGTGCGCGAGCACGAGATCCGCTCCATCATCGGCCCCAACGGCGCGGGCAAGAGCTCCATGCTCAACTGCATCAACGGTGTCTATGCGCCGCAGGAAGGCTCCATCACCTTCCGGGGCCGGACCTTCTCGCACATGAACAGCCGCCAGGTGGCCGAGATGGGCGTGGCGCGCACCTTCCAGAACCTGGCGCTCTTCAAGGGCATGAGCGTGATCGACAACATCATGTCGGGCCGCAACCTGAAGATCAGAAGCAACCTGCTACTGCAGGCGCTGCGCTTAGGGCCGGCCGAGCGCGAGGAGATCCGCCACCGCGAATTCGTCGAACGCATCATCGACTTCCTGGAGATCCAGGCCTGGCGCAAGACCCCCGTGGGCCAGCTGCCCTACGGCCTGCAAAAGCGCGTGGACCTGGGCCGGGCGCTGGCGATGGAGCCGCAGGTGCTGCTGCTGGACGAGCCCATGGCCGGCATGAACGTCGAGGAAAAGCAGGACATGTGCCGCTTCGTGCTCGACGTGAACGACGAGTTCGGCACCACCATCGTGCTCATCGAGCACGACATGGGCGTAGTGATGGACATCTCCGACCGCGTGGTCGTGCTGGACTACGGCAAGAAGATCGGCGACGGCACGCCGGGCGAAGTGCGCTGCGATCCGGACGTGATCCGCGCCTACCTCGGTAACAGCTGAAAGGGGCGTAGTCATGGGCTTTTTCCTCGAAACCCTGTTCGGCGGCCTGATGGTGGGCACGCTCTACGCGCTCATCGCCATCGGCTTCGTGCTGATCTTCAAGGCCTCGGGCGTCTTCAACTTCGCGCAAGGGGCGATGGTGCTGTTCTCGGCCCTGGCCATGGCGCGCTTCTCGGAATGGATCCCGCAGTGGCTGGGCACGGCGCCCGGCTTCGCCACGACCGCGATGGCGATGGCGGTCGCGCTGCTGCTAATGGTGGGCGTGGCCTGGCTCATCGAGAGGCTGGCGCTGCGCCACCTGGTCAACCAGGAACCCATCACCCTGCTGATGGCGACTCTGGGCATCGCCTACCTCCTCGACGGCCTGGGCCCGCTGCTGTTCGGCAGCGCCGTGTACAGCATCGACGTGGGCATGCCCAAGGACCCGTTGTTCATCCTGCAGAACCTGTTCGAAGGCGGCGTGCTGCTGAGCCAGGAAGACCTCTACGCCGCCTGCATCGCCGCGCTGCTGGTGGCCGCCCTGAGCCTCTTCTTCCAGAAGACCAGGACCGGGCGGGCGCTGCGCGCCGTGGCCGACGACCACCAGGCCGCGCAGTCCATCGGCATACCGCTCTCGCGCATCTGGGTCATCGTCTGGTCGGTGGCCGGCGCCGTGGCGCTGGTGGTGGGGATCATCTGGGGCTCCAAGCTCGGCGTGCAGTTCTCGCTGTCGCTGGTGGCGCTCAAGGCGCTTCCGGTGGTGATCCTGGGCGGCCTCACCTCGCTGCCCGGCGCCATCGTGGGCGGGCTGATCATCGGCGTGGGCGAGAAGCTCTCCGAGGTCTATCTGGGCCCGCTGGTGGGCGGGGGCATCGAGGCCTGGTTCGCCTATGCGCTGGCGCTGTGCTTCCTGCTGGCCCGGCCGCAAGGCCTGTTCGGCGACAAGATCATCGATCGCGTATGAAGTACGGGATCAATGAGCTTGCACAGCCGGCGCCGTATTCGCGCCGCGGATACGGCGAGTGCGGCGCACAGCCGCACTCTGCGGCCCAGGGCCGCGCCGACGACCACAAGATCATCGACCGCGTTTGAAGGGGAAAGACCGCACCATGTTCTACCGTGAAACCGGCCAGTTCAAGACCTCCTACGCGGCCGATCAGCAGATCTTCCCCGTGGCGCAGGACCGCATCGCCGTGCTGGCCATCGTGGCGGCGGCCTTCATCGTCGTGCCCTTCGCCGCCAGCGACTACACCTTCCAGGCGGTGCTGATCCCCTTCCTCATCATGTCGCTGGCCGCGCTGGGCCTGAACATCCTGGTGGGCTACTGCGGGCAGATCTCGCTGGGCACCGGCGCCTTCATGGCGGTGGGGGCCTATGCGGCCTACAACCTGCAGGCGCGCATCGAGGGCATGCCGCTCATCCTGGCGCTGATCGGCGGCGGCCTGACGGCGATGGTGTTCGGCGTGGTGTTCGGCCTGCCCAGCCTGCGCATCCGCGGGCTCTACCTGGCCGTGGCCACGCTGGCCGCGCAATTCTTCATGGACTGGCTGACCAGCCGCGCGGCCTGGGTCACCAACAACTCCTCGTCGGGCTCGGTCAGCGCCGGGCCGCTGTCCATCGCGGGCTGGAAGATCGACACGCCGGTGGAGAAGTACCTGCTGTGCCTGGGCATCCTCTGCCTGCTGGCGCTGGCGGCCAAGAACCTGGTGCGCGGCGCCATCGGCCGCGAATGGATGGCCATGCGCGACATGGACGTGGCGGCCGCGGTGATCGGCATCCGCCCGACCTACGCCAAGCTCAGCGCCTTCGCCGTCAGCAGCTTCATCGTGGGCGTGGCCGGCGCACTCTGGGGCTTCGTCCACCTGGGCGCCTGGGAGCCGGCGGCCTTCAGCCTGGACCGTTCGCTGCAGCTGCTCTTCATGATCATCATCGGCGGGCTGGGCTCCATCGTGGGCAGCCTGTTCGGCGCGGCCTTCTTCGTGCTGCTGCCGCTGCTGCTCAACCAGGTACCGCACTGGCTGGGGCTACCGCTCTCCACGGCCACGGCCACCTATCTGGAACACATGATCTTCGGCGCCCTGATCGTCTTCTTCCTGATCGTGGAGCCGCACGGCCTGGCCAAGCTCTGGGCCACGGCCCGCCAGAAGCTGCGCCTCTGGCCCTTCCCGCATTGAGTTCCGCCACCGCACAGGCGCCGCAGAGCGCCCCCACCCGCAACCACCAGGAGACACAAGCCATGACGTTCAAGCAAGTCGCTCTCGCAGCCGCCATCGTTGCCGCCGGCATCGGCGGGCTGGCCGCCGCACCCGCCGCCCAGGCGCAGGACCAGTTCGTGCCGCTGCTGGTCTACCGCACCGGCCAGTTCGCGCCGCTGGGCATTCCCTGGGCCGACGGCAAGCAGGACTATCTGAAGCTGGTCAACGCCAAAGGCGGCATCAACGGCGTGAAGATCGCCTACGAGGAATGCGAGACCGCCTACGACACGGCCAAGGGCGTGGAGTGCTACGAGCGCCTGAAGGGCAAGGGCGGCGGCGCGGCCGGCTTCGATCCGCAGTCCACAGGCATCACCTTCGCGGTGACCGACAAGGCGCCGGCCGACAAGATGCCCATCATCACCGCGGGCTACGGCCTGTCGCAGTCGGCCGACGGCAAGGTGTTCGAGTGGAACTTCCCGCTGCTGGGCAACTACTGGACGGCGGCCGATTCCATCATCCAGGACCTGCTGAAGAAGGAAAAGGGCAGCCTCAAGGGCAAGAAGATCGCGCTGGTCTATCACGACTCGCCCTACGGCAAGGAGCCCATCCCGCTGCTGCAGAAGCGCGCCGCCAAGGAAGGCTTCGAGCTCACCCTGCTGCCCGTGACCGCCCCCGGCGTGGAGCAGAAGTCCACCTGGCTGCAGATCCGCCAGCAGCGCCCCGACTACGTGCTGCTGTGGTCGGCCGGCGTGATGACGCCCACGGCCATCCGCGAGGCGCAGGCCACCGGCTACCCGCGCGAGAAGATGTACGCCATCTGGTGGGCGGGCTCGGACCACGACGTGAAGGACATCGGCGCAGGCGCCAAGGGCTACCACACCGTCACCATCCACAACACGGCCGAGCGCGACAAGGTGCATGACGAGGTCAAGGCCCAGGTCTACGACAAGGGCCAGGGCACGGCCACCGACCCCAAGGAGCTGGGCGCCATGGCCCACACGCGCGGCATGGTGATCTCCATGCTGCAGGTGGAGGCCATCCGCACCGCGCAGGAGAAGTTCGGCAAGGGCAAGGTGATGACGCCCGAACAGGTGCGCTGGGGCCTGGAGAACCTGAACCTCACGCAGGAGCGCCTGAACGAGCTGGGCTTCGGCAAGATCATCCGCCCCGTCAGGACCAGCTGCGACAACCACCTGGGCACCGACTGGTCGCGCATCGCGCAGTGGGACGGCGCCAAGTGGACGGTGGTCTCCGACTGGTACCAGGCCGACAAGTCCATGGTCGATCCGCTGGTCAAGGAATACGCCGAGAAGTACGCCAAGGAAAAGAACGTCAAGACGCGAAGCTGCACCACCCCCTGAGTCGCTGCGCGCCTTCCCCCTCTCTATCTCTCGCTGCGCGGGAGGGGGACGACACCCTCGGTGCGGGGCGGCCCTTCCTCGGTGTTCCGCGCCCCCCGTGCCACAGGCCGCGCCTGCATGCCGCCGATGCGCCAAGCCTCGTCACCGCCCTGTCCGCTCCCATCCCATCATCCATGCCCATGGACGCACCATGACCACAGCACCCGCATCCGCCAACGACCCGCTGCTCGTCGTGAGCGGCATCGAAGTCATCTACAACCACGTGATCCTGGTGCTCAAGGGCGTGTCGCTGCAAGTGCCCGAAGGCGGCATCGTCGCCCTGCTGGGCGGCAACGGCGCGGGCAAGACCACCACGCTGCGCGCCATCTCCAACCTGCTCAAGGGCGAGCGCGGCGAGGTCACCAAAGGCCACATCGCGCTGCGCGGCGAGCGCATCGAAAGCCTGAGCCCGGCCGAGCTGGTGCGGCGCGGCGTGGTGCAGGTGATGGAGGGGCGCCACTGCTTCGCCCACCTCTCCATCGAGGAGAACCTGCTCACCGGCAGCTACACGCGCAGCGACCGGGGCGAGATCGCCGCCAACCTGGAGAAGGTCTATGCCTACTTCCCGCGCCTGAAGACGCGCCGCGCCAGCCAGGCGGCCTATACCTCGGGCGGGGAGCAGCAGATGTGCGCCATCGGCCGCGCGCTGATGGCCAACCCGCGCATGGTGCTGCTGGACGAGCCCTCCATGGGCCTGGCGCCGCAGATCGTCGACGAGGTGTTCCACATCGTCAAAGACCTGAACGCCCGGGAGAAGGTGACCTTCCTGCTGGCCGAGCAGAACACGGGCATGGCGCTGAAGTACGCCGACTACGGCTACATCATGGAAAGCGGCCGCGTGGTGATGGACGGCGCCGCCGCCGACCTGGCGAGCAACGAGGACGTCAAGGAGTTCTACCTGGGCATGGGCGGCGGCGAGCGCAAGAGCTTCCGCGACGTCAAGAGCTACAAGCGGCGCAAGCGGTGGCTGGCCTAGAGGAGGTGTTCATCCCCCTGAGGCGCTGCGCGCCTTCCCCCTTCTCTCGGCTCGCTGCGCGATCCGGGAAGGGGGACGCCGCCGGTGGACTGGCAGAGCCAGATCCACGGCGGCCCTGGCCTGGGGCCGCGCGGCGGTGAAGGCCGTGCCATGTGGCTTTAGCCATCCTTTCAATTTCCATAGCAACTCGCGCTTGAAGCACAGGCGCCAGCAGCAGATCCATACAGAACACACGCAGGAGTTCCGGCATGAGCACCTTCCACGACGCCCTGGAAACCCGCAGCCCGCAGGAGCGGGAGGCCGCGCTGCTGGCCGCGCTGCCCGGGCAGATCGCGCAGGCGCAGCGGCGCTCGGCCGCGTTCGCAGAGATCCTGGCGGGCATGGAGGCGGGCGACGTCACCAGCCGCCAGGCGCTGGCCGGGCTGCCCGTCACACGCAAGCACGAGCTGCTGGAGCGCCAGCAGGCGCAGCGCGCGCGCGACGTGTTCGGCGGCTTCAGCGCGCAGGCCTTCGGCGCGGGCATGCCGCGCGTCTTCGCCAGCCCCGGGCCCATCTACGAGCCCGAAGCCGCGCGGCGCGACTACTGGCGCATGGCGCGGGCGCTGCACGCGGCGGGCTTCCGCGCGGGCGAGCTGGTCCACAACAGCTTCAGCTACCACTTCGTGCCCGCCGGCTCGATGATGGAAAGCGGCGCGCAGGCGCTGGGCTGCACCGTGTTCGCGGGTGGCACCGGCCAGACCGAGCAGCAGGTGCAAGCCATGGCCGACCTGCGCCCAGCCGGCTATGCGGGCACACCGAGCTTCCTGAAGATCATCCTGGAGAAAGCGGCCGAGCTGGGCGTGGCCCTGCCCAGCCTGGCCAAGGCGCTGGTGTCGGGCGAGGCCTTTCCGCCATCGCTGCGCGACTGGTTCGCCGAGCGCGGCGTGGCCGGCTACCAGTGCTACGCCACGGCCGACCTGGGCCTGGTGGCCTACGAGACCAGCGCCCGCGAAGGCCTGGTGCTGGACGAAGGCGTGATCGTGGAGATCGTGCGCCCCGGCACGGGCGACCCGGTGCCCGAGGGCGAGGTCGGCGAGGTGGTGGTCACCACGCTCAACCCCGACTATCCGCTGATCCGCTTCGGCACCGGCGACCTCTCGGCCGTGCTGCCCGGCCCCTGCCCCACCGGCCGCACCAATACGCGCATCCGCGGCTGGCTGGGCCGCGCCGACCAGACCACCAAGGTGCGCGGCATGTTCGTCCACCCCGGCCAGATCGCCGCCGTGGCCAAGCGCTTCCCGCAGGTGCTGCGCGCCCGGCTGGTGGTCAGCGGCGAGATGGCCAGCGACCGGATGCTGCTGCGCGTCGAATCCAGCGAAACCTCGGGCGGCCTGGCCGACCAGCTGGCGGCCGCCGTTCGCGAGCTCACCAAGCTGCGCTGCGATGTGCAGCTGGAGCCGCCCGGTGCGCTGCCCAACGACGGCCGCGTGATCGAGGACGCGCGCAGCTACCGGTGATCGACGGGGAGTGCGCCAGCGCACATCGGCCGCGCATACGTATTACCCACATGCTCATCTTTCAATAGCAAAAGACCCAATAAATACAATGGCTTCAGGGCGAAAACATTTAAAAACAAATGCCCCTGCGGCTAGTGATTACCTTGATGCCAGGGGCGGGGCCGGATGGCACCATGGCGCCACTTTTTTTGTAGGAGCACCATGAAAACGCCGTTCAAATTCGCCCTGTCCGCCGTCGCCGCCACCCTGGCCTTCGGCGCCTTCGCCCAGGATTTCCCTGCCAAGGACCGCACGGTCACCATCGTGGTGCCCTTCGCCGCCGGCGGCCCCACCGACCGCGTCGCACGCGACCTGGCCGAAGCGCTGCGCAAGCCGCTGGGCGGCGCCAGCGTGGTGATTGACAACGCCGCCGGCGCCGGCAGCACCATCGGCACAGCCAAGGCAGCGCGCGCCACGCCCGACGGCTACACGCTGCTGCTCAACCACATCGGCATGGCCACCATGCCCGCGCTCTACCGCAAGCTGCCGTTCAACGTGGTCAACGACTTCGAGTACCTGGGCATCGTCAACGACGTGCCCATGACCCTCATCGGCCGTCCCACCCTGCCGGCCAACAACTACAAGGAGCTCGCCACCTGGATCGAGCAGAACAAGGGCAAGATCAACCTGGGCAACGCCGGCCTGGGCGCAGCATCGCACCTGTGCGGCCTGCTGTTCCAGAGCGCCACCAAGGTCGAGATGACCACCATCGCCTACAAGGGCACGGCGCCGGCCATCACCGATCTGATCGGCGGCCAGATCGACCTGCTGTGCGACCAGACCACCAACACCACCTCGCAGATCGAAGGCAAGAAGGTCAAGGCCTATGCCGTGACCACGGCCAAGCGGCTGACCACCCCGTCGCTCAAGGACCTGCCCACGCTGGCCGAGTCGGGCCTGCCGAACTTCGAGGTGACCATCTGGCACGGCCTCTACGCCCCCAAGGGCACGCCCGCGCCGGTGCTGGCCAAGCTGAACGAAGCCGTCAAGGCCGCCGTGAAGGACCCCGACTTCATCAAGAAGCAGGAAGGCCTGGGCGCCGTGGTGGTGGCCGACAAGCGCGTCGAACCTGCAGAGCACAAGAAGTTCGTGCAGGCAGAGATCGCCAAGTGGGGCCCCATCATCAAGGCCGCCGGCACCTACGCGGACTAAACACTCAACCGTTTTCTTTTCAGTTCAGTTCTTCCTTTTGAGGCCAGCCGTCCGCGCACTCCGGTGCCGGGCGGTTTTTTTTTGGTTCATCGAGGATTTCCGGGGAATGCGGCGCGGATCTTGAGGAAGAAGTAGTCCTCGTCGCGGTAGCCGTAGGCTCTGCGTTTGATGACCTTGATGGTGTTGTTGATCCCCTCGACCA
>CAJYHL010000009.1 GCA_913774625.1 uncultured Acidovorax sp. | reverse complement strand
GCGCAATCGGGATGAGTGGATGCTTCGGATGCGCCGCATGGGCTCGTGCCCATGCAAGCAGCCGGGGCGTCCAATCGCCCGATTTCGCTCCAACCCGAAGGGCAGCGGTGTGGGCGGGCGGTCTGCGGCGTTGCGGCGCTTGTGAATAGCCGTGCTATTCACTGCGCACCGCGCCTTGCATCCCATCCCGCCCATACCGCTGCGCGCCCCCTGGGAGATCGTAAACACGTTCTGAGACCGTCAACGCGTTCCGGGCCGCAGCCGCCCGGAACGAGCGGCGGCTCCGTTTTTCGTCTGCTCTTCTATCGATAGCTGCATGCGCCCACCGGAAGCGGGCTGCAGCCGCATTTCGTACTCCATGCCATTGCCCACGACCCTGCTGCCCGTTCTGGCCCTGCTGCTCAACGCCCTGATCTGGGGGCTGGCGTGGTGGCCGTTCCGGCTGATGCACGGCGCCGGGCTGCACCCGCTCTGGGCCACGGCGGTGATGTACAGCGGCGTGCTGGCCACGCTGCTGGCGCTGCGCCCGGGCCTCATCGCCCAGCTGCGCGCGCATCCGCAGCTGTGGCTGCTGGGGCTGTGCTCGGGCCTCAACAACGTGGCCTTCAACTGGGCGGTGACGGTGGGCGACGTGGTGCGCGTGATCCTGCTCTTCTACCTGATGCCTGCATGGGCCGTGCTGCTGGCCTGGCGCATTCTGGGCGAGCGGCCCACGCCCATGGCGCTGGCCCGGCTGCTGCTGGCCTTCGGCGGGGTGCTGCTGGTGCTGCTGCCGGCGGACGCTTCGCCCGCCCGGCTGCTGCAGGGTCTGTCCATGGCGGACGGCCTGGCGATCCTGGGCGGCTTCATGTTCGCCATGACCAACGTGACGCTGCGGCGGATGAGCGCCGTGCCCGGCCAGGCGCGCATGTTCGCCATGTTCTGCGGCTGCATGCTGATGGCGCTGGCGGCGGCCGGCATCGGCGGCCGGCTGGGCGTGGTCGAGCCCTTCCCCGCACCCAACGCCACCTGGATGGCCGCGGCGGCGGTGCTGGCCGCCCTGCTGCTGCTGGGCAACTGGGCGCTGCAGTTCGGCGCCGCACGCCTCGCGGCGGGCACCACGGCGGTGGTGCTGCTGTCGGAAGTGGTTTTCGCCAGCGTCTCGTCGGTGCTGCTGTCGGCGGCCCAGCTGCAGCCGCGCACGCTGCTGGGCGGGGCGCTGATCGTTTCGGCCTCGCTGCTGGCAGCGCTGCAAAAGCGCTAAGCCTAGGCCTTCAGCGCGGATCGGTCTCCAGCAGCATCTCCACCATGGCCTTCAGGTCGGCCTGCAGGCGGGCGAAGCCGGCCTCGTCGATGGCCAGGGTCTGCTCGTCCATGTAGAGCTTGCGGTTGATCTCCACCTGGATGCTGTGCCGGCCGTCCGCCGGGTTGCCGTAGCGGCGCACCAGCTCCACGCCCTTGTAGGGATGGTTGTAGTCCACGCCGTAACCGCGCGATCGCAGGAATTCGCAGATCTTCTGCGACAGCGCAGGGCTGGCGGTGGTGCCGTCGCGGTCGCCCACCACGAAATCGGCATGCACCAAGCCCGGGTGCAGCGTGGCGTGGCTGGCCGCCACGGCGGGCATGGAATGGCAATTGATGTGGATGCAGTAGCCATGGCGCGCACGGGCCGCGTCGATCTCGCGCGCCACCGCCTGGTGGTAGGGGCGCCAGCAGCGGTCGATGCGCGCGCGGATCTCGTCCACGCCCAGCGCACGGTCGTAGATGGGCAGGCCCTCGTCGGTGAACTTCCAGATCAGGCCCTTGCCCAGCCGCACCTTCTGCAGCGTGACCGGGTCGGTGGTGACGGGGTCGGTCCACTCGCCGTCCAGCAGGCCCACGTCCAGCTCGGTGGTGTCGCGGTTGGCGTCCAGGTAGATGCGCGGGAAGTGGGCCTCCACCCAGCCCACGCCCAGCGCGGGCGCGAAGGCGTAGAGCTTCTCGACGTGCGTGTCTTCCGCGCGGCGCAGCACGGGCAGCGCCAGGGCAGCGCGGAAATCCTCGGGATAGACCGTGCCGCTGTGCGGGGAGTCGAGCACCACCGGCGTGCGGCCCGGCACGGTGCTGACCATGCGTGCGGCAGGCGCCGCGCAGGCCTCGGAGGGCGGGCAGGGAGAGGTGGTGGGGGTGGGACTCATCACGGCAGGCATGGGCACGTCGCTCCGTCGGTTGTCATTCATTCGAGCTTGATCTTGGCATACGCCGCCACCTTTTTCATCTTCTCGATCTCCCGCACGATCTGCAGGGAGAACTGCGCCGGCGTGGTGCCCGAGGGGTAGAGACCCTGGCCGGCCAGCCGGTCGCGCACGGCCGGCTCCTTCAGGGCTGCAGCCACCGCCTGCTGCACGCGCAGCACCTGGGCGGCGGGCGTGGCGGCCGGCGCCACCAGGCCGAACCACGAAGGCTCGTTGGCCTGCGGATAGCCCAGCTCGGCATAGGTGGGCACCTCGGGCAGCACGTCCAGCCGCTCTGGCCACGACACCGCCAGGGCCCGGAGCTTGCCGGCCTTCACGTAGGGCAGCGACGAGGCCACCTGGTCGAAATACACCGGCACCTGGCCGGCCAGCACGTCGTTGATGGCAGGGCCCGCGCCGCGGTACGGAATGTGGACCATGCTGGTGCCGGTGCTGCTCTTGAAGAGCTCGCCCCACATGTGGCCGATGGTGCCGTTGCCCGGCGTGGCGTAGGACACCTGGCCGGGATGGGCCTTGAGGTACTTCACCAGTTCGGCGAAGTCCTTCACCGGCAGCATCTGCGGATTGACCACGATGACGCCGGGCGCCTTGACGATCTCGGTCACGCCCGCGAAGTCCTTGACCGGGTCGTAGGGCAGCCGGGCATAGACGGCCGGATTCACGCCGTGCGTGGACAGCGTCGCCACGCCGAAGGTCAGGCCGTCGCCCGGCGCACGGGCCACTTCGGCCATGCCGATGGAGCCGCCCGCCCCGGCCCGGTTGTCGATGACCACCGGCTGGCCCAGCAGGCGCTGCAGCGGCTCCTGCAGCGAGCGGCCGGCGATGTCGGTTGCGCCGCCCGGCGGAAAGGGCACGACGATGCGCAGCGGCTTGCCCTCCTGCGCGAACGACAGGGCGGGCAGGGCGGAGGTGGCGGCCAGGGCGGCGAGAAGACGGCGACGTTGCATGGGAAAGCGCTTCCGTGGAAAAGGGTTCTGGACAGGATGCACGGCACCAAGCAATGGACATGCCGGGATGGGCGACGCCCTGTGGTGCCCTAACATCCCTGGGACATGTTCCAGCTTTCCTCCGCCTGGGCCCGCCTCGCCGCGGCGCCCCTTCGCGCATTCCGCGCGCCGCCGCCCGGCGCCCCTGCCGGGGCCGCCCACGGTGCGCGCCGCGCCGCCGCCTGGGCCGCCGTGCTGGCACTGGCGCTGCTGGCCATCGGCCTGGCCGCGCAGTGGGCCGAGCGCCGCGAGGCGCGCCTGCTGGCCGACACTCTGCGCCGCGCCATGGAGGTGCATGCGCTGGCGCTGCGCGACGCGGCCGGCAAATACCGCTACCTGCCCTTCACGGCCGGCCTGCACCCCGACCTGCGCGCCGCGCTGGCCCACCCGCACGATGCCGCCACGCTGGCACGCGCCAACCGCTACATCGCCCAGGTCAACCGCGAGGCCGGGTCCGACGCGCTCTATCTCATCGCCCCTGACGGCATGACGCTGGCCGCCAGCAACTGGGACACGCCGCAGAGCTTCGTGGGCGAGTCGTATGCCAACCGACCCTACTTCACCGAGGCACGCGCGGGCCAGGGCGGCATGTTCTACGGCGTGGGCCAGACCACGGGCGAGCCCGGCCTGTTCCTGTCGGCGCCCGTGCGCGACCAGGGCAGCGGCGCCGTGCTGGGCGTGGTGGCGGTCAAGCTCAGCCTGCAGCCGCAGCAGCAGGCCTGGGCCTTCGCTCGCGCGCCCATCGCGCTCTCGGACGCGAACGGCGTGGTGTTCCTCAGCTCGGTGCCGGACTGGCTCTACCGCAGCACCCGCGCCCTGCCCGCGGCCGAGCGCGAACGCATGCGGCGCGAGCAGCAGTACGGCGCGCGCAGCGAGCTGGCGGCCCTGCCCTGGCGCGTCGAGCGCGGCATCGGCCCGCCCGGCTACCTGCTGCACACGCGCGTCGCCGGCAAGCCCCTGCGCCTGCTGGCGGTGGACGAGCCCCTGCCCGACCTGGGCTGGACGCTGACCGTGACGGCAGGCGACGCCGAGATCGCCCAGGCCGGCGAACGCGCCTGGATGCTGGGCCTGCTGGTGGCCGCCGTGCTGCTGCTGGGCGGCCTCTACTGGCGCCTGCGCGAGCGCCGCTTCGCCGAGCAGCGCGACGCCCGGCAGGACCTGGAGCGGCGTGTGCGCGAGCGCACCCAGGCGCTGGACGAGGCCCACGCCTTCCGCAAGGCGATGGAGGATTCGCTGCTGGTGGGCATGCGGGCGCGCGATGCCGAGGGCCGCATCAGCTACGTCAACCCGGCCTTCTGCGCCATGACCGGCTACGGCGCCGACGAACTGCTGGGCCGGCTGCCGCCCTACCCCTACTGGCACCCGGACGACGTGCCGCAGCACTGGCAGCGCTACGAGGCCATGATGCGCGGCGAGCCCGCCCTCTCGGGCTTCGAGTCGCGCCTGATGCACCGCGGCGGGCACGAGGTCATCACCATGGTCTACACGGCGCCGCTGGTGCTGGCCGACGGCAGGCATGCGGGTTGGATGAGTTCGGTGGTGGACATCACCGAGCAAAAGCGCGCCGAGCAGCGCCAGCGCCAGAACGACGAGCAGCTGCAGCATGCGCAGCGCCTGGCCAGCCTGGGCGAGATGGCTTCCACCCTGGCGCACGAGCTCAACCAGCCGCTGATGGCGCTCAGCAGCTTCGCCAGCGCCGCCAAGGCCTTCGCGCAGCAGGGCGACCAGGCGCTCTTGGCCAGCAGCCTGGACGAGACCATGGCGCAGGCCCGGCGCAGCGCCGAGATCGTGCGCCGCATCCGCGGCTTCGTGCGCCAGCGCACGCCCGGCACCGAGGACTGTGCCGTCGCCGCCCTGGTCGCCAACGCGCTGGCGCTGCTGCAGGGCGACCTGCGCCAGCGGCAGGCGCGCGCCGTGGTGCAGGTGCCGGCCGGCCTGCCGCCGGTGCGCGGCGACCGCGTGCTGCTGGAACAGGTGCTGCTCAACCTCGTCTCCAACAGCCTGCAGGCCATGGAGGCCACCCCGCCCGAGGCGCGCGTGGTGGACATCTCCGCCCAGGCGCAGGACGGCGGGCGCATGCACATCCGCGTGGCCGACCGGGGCCCGGGCATCGCCGACGCCGTGGCCGGGCAGGTCTTCGAGCCCTTCTTCACCACCAAGCCCGGCGGCCTCGGCCTGGGCCTGAACATCTGCCGCACCATCGTGGAGGCGCACCGGGGCCGCCTGGGCTTCGCCGCCCGGCCCGGGGGCGGCACCGTATTCACCCTCGACCTGGAGACCGCATCGCCGTGACCGACCAACCTCCCGTGCCCCCTGCCAACAACCTCTGCGTGGTCGATGACGACGAGGCCGTGCGCCGCTCGCTGGGCCTGCTGCTGCTCTCGCGCGGCCATGCGGTGCAGACCTTCGCCTCGGGCGAGGACTTCCTCGCGGGCGCCGACCTGCAGCGTCCGGGCTGCGCCGTCCTCGATCTGCGCCTGGGCGGCATGAGCGGGCTGCAGGTGTTCGACGCGCTGTGCGCGCAGGACAGCCCGCTGGTCGTGGTCTTCCTCTCCGGCCACGGCGACATCCCCATGGCCGTGGCCGCCGTGCAGCAGGGCGCCTTCGACTGGCTGGAAAAGCCCTGCGACGACGAACGCCTGCTGGCCACCGTCGGCCGCGCGCTGCAGAAGGCCGGCGAGATCGCCGCGCGCCAGCAGGCCCGGCGCGCCGCGCAGGCGCTGTGGGACAAGCTCACCCCGCGCGAGATGCAGGTCGCCCGCCTGGTGGCCGAGGGCAAGCCCAACAAGCAGATCGCGCAGGAACTGGCCCCGCTGGAGCAGCGCACGGTGGAAACCCACCGCGCCCACGTCTTCGCCAAGCTGGGCCTGGCCAACAGCCACCAGCTCGACCGCTTCCTGCGCGAGCACGGGCTGTAGGGCCGCCGCCATCTCGGTGTTAACCCTTGCGTATCGGTACGCAGGCGCGCGGCGGGCGGCTACGGACGACATGTGCGGGCGCACCGCGCAGACTCGGCGCATGGGCTGCCCCTGCGCGGCCCAGGCCCCGAGAGACCGAGACAAGGACCGCATCCATGAGCACTGCCACGGCGCCCGCCGATACGACCGACCACACGCCCTACACCTTCGAGGAAAAGAAGAAGCGCATCTTCGCCATCTTCGCCGCCTCGTCCGGCAACCTGGTGGAGTGGTTCGACTTCTACGTCTACGCCTTCTGCGCGATCTACTTCGCGCCGGCGTTCTTCCCCAAGTCCGACCCCACGGTGCAGTTGCTCAACACCGCCGGCGTGTTCGCGGCCGGCTTCCTGATGCGGCCGGTGGGTGGCTGGCTGTTCGGCCGCCTGGCCGACCGCAAGGGCCGCAAGACCTCGATGGTGGTCTCGGTCACCATGATGTGCGCGGGCTCGCTGGTCATCGCCTGCCTGCCCACCTATGCGCAGATCGGCGCCGCCGCGCCCGCGCTGCTGCTGGCCGCGCGCCTGCTGCAGGGCCTGTCGGTGGGCGGCGAATACGGCACCACCGCCACCTACATGAGCGAGGTCGCCATGCGCGGCCAGCGCGGCTTCTTCTCGTCGTTCCAGTACGTCACGCTCATCGGCGGCCAGCTGCTGGCCGTGCTGGTCGTGGTGCTGCTGCAGCAGGCGCTGGACGATGCCCAGCTCAAGAGCTGGGGCTGGCGCATTCCCTTCGTGCTGGGCGCGGTCGCGGCCGTGGTCGCCCTGGCACTGCGCCGCACGCTGACCGAAACAGCCAGCAAGCAGCACAGCTCCGCCAAGGGCGCCGGCACGCTGCGCCAGCTCTTTGCCCACCACAAGCGCGCCTTCTTCGTGGTGCTGGGCTACACGGCCGGCGGCTCGCTGGTCTTCTACACCTTCACCACCTACATGCAGAAGTACCTGGTCAACTCGGCCGGCATGTCGATCAAGACGGCCAGCAACGTGATGACCCTCTGCCTCTTCCTCTACATGTGCATGCAGCCGCTGTTCGGCGCGCTCTCCGACCGCATCGGCCGACGCAGCAACATGCTGCTCTTCGGCGCCCTGGGCACGCTGATGACGGTGCCGGTGATGAGCCAGCTGCAGCAGGTGGGCAGCCCACTGGTGGCCGGCGTGCTCATCACGCTGGCGCTGGCGGTGGTGAGCTTCTACACCTCGATCAGCGGCGTGGTGAAGGCCGAGATGTTCCCGCCCGAAGTGCGCGCGCTGGGCGTGGGCCTGTCGTACGCGGTGGGCAACGCCATCTTCGGCGGCAGCGCCGAATACGTGGCGCTGGGCCTGAAGTCGCTGGGCCACGAGTCGTACTTCTACTGGTATGTGACCGGCATGCTGGCCATCGCCTTCCTGGTGAGCCTGACCCTGCCGAAGCAGGCCAGCTATCTGCATCACGACAAGTAGCCTGCGGCCGGCCCGGCCCGGCCAGCACTGCAGGCAGATCGCTGGGTCCGTCAGTCGCCGCGCACGGCGGCGACCAGGGCCTCCAGGGCGCGCACGTCGTTGATCCGCACCGCGTGCGCGCCTTCCTTCCTGAGCACGCCGCGCCGCGTCAGCGCGCCCAGCTCGCGCGTGACCTGCTCGCGGTTGGTGCTGATCTTTCCGGCCAGCTCGGCATGCGCCGGCAGGGGGTCGATGAGCGCGCTGTGGTCGGCCGCCACGCCGGCGCGGCGCGCCAGGCGCAGCAGCTCGGCATGCAGCCGCGTCTGTACACCCAGCGTGCTGAGGTCGATCACCCGCTCGGTCAGCCGCCGCACCAGCAACGCCAGGTTGCGCATCATGCGCATGGCGAGTGCGGGCTCGCGCTCGAGCAGCGCCAGGAAGGCCTGCGGCGACATGCAGGCCAGCAGCGAGGGCTCCAGCGTCACCACGTCGGCCGAGCGCAGCTGGCCGTCCAGCGCCGACAGGTCGCCGAAGTGCTCGCCCGCCTCGAAGTCCCGGAACGCGACCTCGCGTCCGTTGGCCGAATAGGTGGTGATGCGGGCGCGGCCGGAGACGAGGAAATACACCTCGCCGCCTTCCGATCCGCGCGTGAAGATGGGGCGGCGCGCCTCCAGCATGCGCCAGTCGCATTCGGCGGCGATGCGGTCCAGGCAGACCCCGTCCAGCCCGTCGAAAAGCGCGATGCGGCGCAGGGCCAGGCTGGAACGGGCGGGGGCGGATTCATCGTGCATGGAAGAGAAGCGGCGGGAAGCGGGGCGAACGGAGGACGGGGGCGGCGATTATGCTCAGCCCCCGCCGCGCGTGCAGACGCCCGGCCCGACAGCCCTCCTGACCGCATGCCCGCTCCGCCCGCCCCGTCTTCCAAGCCCCGCCGACACCCAGCCTGGCCCGCCCGCCCCTCCACGCGCGACCTGCGCTGGGCCAGCGGCCTGGTGCTGTGGGCCTACGTGGCGCTGCACCTGGCCAACCATGCGGCCGGGCTGGTGTCGCTGGAGGCGGCCGAGGCCCTGCGCCGCACGCTGCACGGCGGCTGGGCGACCTGGCCCGGCACGCTGCTGCTCTACGGCGCCTTCGCCGTGCATCTGGCCATGGCCTGCGCCGCCGTGTGGCAGCGCCGCAGCCTGCGCATGCCCGCCATCGAGGCCGTGCGGCTGGCGCTGGGCCTGGCGCTGCCGCTGCTGCTGGCAGCGCACGCGGTGGGCACCCGCTGGACGGACGACTGGCTGGGCGTGGAGCCGGGCTACGCGCGCATCGTGCGCGCCATCTGGACGCCCGAGGGCCTGTCCCTGCAATGGCTGCTGCTGGCCGCCAGCTGGGCCCACGGCTGCCTGGGCCTGCACCTGGCGCTGCGCAGCCGGGCCGGCTGGCGGCGCTGGCAGCCGCTGCTGCTGGCCGGCGCCGTGCTGCTGCCGGTGCTGGCCGCGCTGGGCGTGGTGGCGATGGCGCGCGAGCTGCAGTGGCGGGCCCTACCGCCCGCTCCCGTGCCCACCGAGGCCGGCGCCGCCGCGGCGCACAGGCTGGCCGAGGGCCTGCGCATCGGCTGGCTGCTGGCCCTGGCCGCGCTGCTGGCGCTGCGCTGGGGCCGGGGCGCCGCGAAGCGGCGGCGCGGCAGCGGCAGCGGCAGCGGCGCCATCACCCTGCGCTACCCGGATCGTACGGTCCAGGTGCCGCGCGGCTTCAGCGTGCTGGAGGCCAGCCGCCTGCACGGCATCGCCCATCTGTCGCGCTGCGGTGGGCGGGCGCGCTGCTCCACCTGCCGGGTGCGCGTGCAAGCCGCGCAGGACGCCCTGCCCCCGCCGGGCCGCGACGAGCGCCAGACGCTCGCGCGCGTGCAGGCCCCGCCCGACGTGCGGCTGGCCTGCCAGCTGCGCCCGCAGGGCGATGCGGCCGTGACGCCGCTCTTTCGCGCCGAAGCGGCGGGCGGCGCCGCTGCAGCGACCGACGCCGCAGTGCCCGCGCCTGCGGCCTACGAGGAGCGTTCCGTGGCCATCCTGTTCGTGGACCTGCGCCGCTGGTCGGGCCTGGCCGAGCGCCAGTGGCCGTTCGACCTGGCCTGGGTGCTGGACCAGTACTTCGCCCGCGTGGGCGCCGCCGTGCAGGCCAGCGGCGGCCTGGCCAACCAGTTCATCGGCGACAGTGTGATGGCCATCTTCGGCCTGCACACCGACCTGCCCACCGCCTGCCGGCAGGCGGTACAGGCCGCCGCGCTGATCGAGCAGGGCATGGACGCCTGGAACGCGCAGAGCTTCGCCGCGCAGTTCGGCCATGCGCTGGACTTCGGCATGGGCCTGCATGCGGGCCGCGTGGCCCTGGGCCACGTGGGCTGGGGCGATACCACCACGTTCAGCGCGGTGGGCGAGGTGGTGAACACCGCCAGCCGCCTGCAGGACCATTCCAAGCAGGCCGGCGCCCGCCTGGTTCTGTCGCTGGAGGCCGCGCGCCTGGCCGGCGTGGCCGATGCGCTGGGCCCGTCCGTGCCGGCGGCCGTGCGCGGTCGCTCGCAGCCGCTGGACGTGCTGCAGGTGCCGCACCCGGCACGGCAGTGGCCGCCGGCCGGCTGAGCTTCTTGTCGAAAGCTGTGCGTTTGCGCACATACGCGGACGCGGCAAAAGCCCAAACTTCCTCCCATGCAGACGGCAATCCCGCCGCTGCAGCAAAAGACAAGAAGGAAGGAATCACTGCCATGAACCGCAACACCAAGCACCTCATCGCCATCGCCGCCGTCGCTGCCGCCGCTTTCGCCGGCTCCGCCTCCGCCGCCACCACGTCGCAGGAAGAATGGTTCGGCGCGCAGCCCGCAGCCCAGGGCGCACCGCTGTCGCGCGCCGAAGTGCAGGCCGACCTGAACCTGTGGAACCGCGCCGGCCTGGGCCAGCTGAATTCCGGTGAATACGGCGACGTGACCGACCCCATCTACGCCCAGCGCCTGGCCACCTACCAGCGCCTGCGCAGCGGCCCCGAATACGTGGCCGAAGTGCAGCGCCTGGGCGGCAGCGTGAACACCGCAGGCACCGCTGCACAGCACAGCGTCAACTGAAGGCCGAAGGTCCGCGAGGCCCGCAGGCGATTCGGAGTGCAAGCACCGTAAACACCCGTAAAAAGCGGGAGAGAAAACGCCTGCGATCCTCGCTCGGCGCCACTGGCGCGGCATCGGCGCCATCGCGCCGGGCCGCTCCCGCGGCGCTGCCGTTTTGTCCTGGGAAACCATCCGCGAAGCCCACACGCAGCGGCCCGCAGGAGCACAAGCGGGTCGGATGGGGCCTGACACGAATCTCTGCGTTTTCGCACACGTGCGGACCTGGGCCCCGCGCCACACTGAACTCCCCTGCAGCGAAAAGCGCAGCCTCGCAGCCACCGACGGCCCCGGTCCCGCTTTTCACTGCATCCCACTCTCGTGTCATTCGAAAGGAAACAGCATGAACCGCAAGCACCTCATCGCCGCCGCCACCCTGGCCTTCGCCGCTACCGGCGCTGCCGTCGCCGGCCCCATGGGCAGCGCGAACGTTTCGCAGGAAGTGTGGGCCGGCCCGGCGCCTGCGCCCATCGTGTCCGTGACGAATCGCCCGATCAGCGTCGCCGAAGTGATGGCCGACTGGAACCTGTGGCAGCGCGCCGGCCTGGGCCGCTATCAAGTGGGTGAAGGCTCGCCCGCCAACGACCCGATGTATGCCCAGCGCCTGGCTGAATACCAGCGCCTGCGCAGCGGCCCCGCCTATGTGGCCGAAGTGCGCCGTCTGGGTGGCGAGCCCAGCACCTACGCATCGGTGTACGAAACCCGCACCTGGCCCCCGATGAACCCCAGCGTCGCGGAATAAGCGGCCAGCCGGCGCCTGAACGGCGCCTCGCCCTTCCCCGGACCCGCGCCCCTGGCGCGGGTTTTTCTTTGCGGGCTTTTTTCCTTCGCGCGCACGCCGCGTCGTTCAGATGCCGGCGGCGCGCGCCGCGAACCGCACCGTGAAGCGCGCTCCGGGCGGCAGCTGACCCGGGTGCGCATCGTCCAGCTGCACGGTGGCGCCGTGCTGCCGCGCGATCTCCAGCACGATGGGCAGGCCCAGGCCCGAGCCGTCGGCCTCGGTGCCCAGCGCCCGGTAGAAGGGCTGGAAGACCAGCTCGCGCTCGGCCTCGGGCACGCCGGGGCCGGAGTCCTCGATCTGCAGCAGCAGCACGTGGCCGAAGGTGTCGGCCAGCACGCGCGCGGTGACCACGCCGGGCCGCTCGGCGCTGGAGGGCGTGTAGTTCATCGCGTTGTCCAGCAGGTTGCGCGCCATCTCCTTGAGCAGCGTGGCGTTGCCCTGCACCCAGACGCCGGGCGTGCCGGGCTGCTCGCCCTCGTAGCCCAGGTCGATGTGGCGGTCCAGCGCGCGCGGCACGCAGTCGCGCACCACCTCGATGACCAGCCGCGCCAGGTCCACCGGCTGGCGCACCAGCCCGCCGCCGCCTTCGGCACGCGCCAGCGCCAGCAGCTGGTTGACGGTGTGGGTGGCGCGCATGCTGCTGCGGCCGATCTGCTGCAGCGAACGGCGCAGCGCCTCGGTGTCGGAGCCCTCGCGCTGCGCCAGGTCGGCCTGCATGCGCAGCCCAGCCAGCGGGGTCTTGAGCTGGTGCGCCGCATCGGCCAGGAAGCGCTTCTGCGTGGCGATGGAATCGTTGAGCCGGCGCAGCAGGTCGTTGACCGAATCCACCAGCGGCGCCACCTCTACCGGCACGGCCTTCAGGTCCAGCGGCGAGAGGTCGTCCGGCTTGCGTGCGCGGATGCGCTCTTCGAGCTGCGACAGCGGCTTGATGCCGCGCGCCAGCGCCAGCCACACCAGCAGCACGGCCAGCGGCAGGATGGCGAACTGCGGCAGCATCACGCCCTTGATGATCTCGGTGGCCAGCATGCTGCGCTTCTCGCGCGTCTCGGCCACCTGCACCAGCGCGGCGGGCGCTCCCGGCAGCGGCACGCGCACCCAGAGGTAGGCGATGCGGATGTCGATGCCGCGCAGCTCGGCGTCGCGCAGCCGCACCTCGCCCGAGAAGGGCTTCTCGTCGTCGGGCGGCGGCGGCAGGCCGCGTTCGCCCGAGAGGAAGCTGCCGTCGGGCGCGAGCACCTGGTAATAGACCAGGTCGGATTCGTCGGCCCGCAGGATCTCGCTGGCCGGCTGCGGCAGGTTGAACTGCGCCCGGTCGCCCTGCACCGTGACCAGCTGCGCCAGCGCGTGGGCGTTGTATTCCAGCGCCCGGTCGAAGGGCTTGTTGGCCAGGCCCTGCGCCACCAGCCAGGTCAGCGCCAGGCTCACCGGCCAGAGCAGCAGCAGCGGCGTGAGCATCCAGTCGAGGATCTCGCCGAACAGGGAGCGCTGCTCGCGCTGGAAGATCTTCATGGCGCCGGCTTCTTCAGTGGCTGGGTGGGGGGCGCTCTGGCGCAGGTGGATCAGCGGCCGGACGCCATCGGGGCGGGGGCCGTCATGCGGAAGGCCGGTCGCCCAGCACCTTTTCCAGGCAGTAGCCCAGGCCGCGCACGGTGGCGATGCGGATCGGCCCGCGCTCGATCTTCTTGCGCAGGCGGTGGATATAGACCTCGATGGCGTTGTTGCTCACCTCTTCGCCCCATTCGCAGAGCCGCTCGACCAGCTGCTCCTTGCTGACCAGCCGGCCGGCGCGCTGCAGCAGCACCTCCAGCAGGCCCAGCTCGCGCGCCGACAGTTCCACCAGGCGGCCGTCGATGGTGGCGACGCGCCCGGCCTGGTCATAGACCAGCGGGCCGTGGCGGATCACGCTGGTGGTGCCGCCCATGCCGCGGCGCGTCAGCGCCCGCACGCGCGCTTCCAGCTCCTGCAGCGAGAAGGGCTTGGCCATGTAGTCGTCGGCGCCGAAGTCCAGCCCCTTGACGCGCTCGTCCACGCTGTCGGCCGCGGTGAGGATCAGCACCGGCATGGCCGAGCCCCTGCCGCGCAGGCGCTTGAGCACCTCCAGCCCGTGCATGCGCGGCAGGCCCAGGTCCAGGATGAGCAGGTCGAACTCGCTGTTGGCCATGAGCGCGGCGTCGGCCTCCGCCCCGCTCGCCACATGGTCCACCGCCGCGCCCGAGCCGCGCAGGGTGCGCAGCAGGCCGTCGGCCAGCACCTGGTCGTCTTCGGC
Source organism: uncultured Acidovorax sp. (assembly GCA_913774625.1). Classification (GTDB taxonomy): domain Bacteria; phylum Pseudomonadota; class Gammaproteobacteria; order Burkholderiales; family Burkholderiaceae_C; genus Paracidovorax. Next base: position 51,722 of record CAJYHL010000009.1, on the reverse strand, counting down.
GATGAGGATGCGCATGGGGTGTCTCCTGGGTTCTTCTGTGGGGCGGGGCGCGGGGCGTGCAGCGATTCTAGGAGCGGCCCGCCTGCCCGCAGCCGCAGGCGCGGTCCTCGGAACGTATTCACGTTCTCAGACCGCGCTGCCGTCACCGTCCGCATAGGCTTCCAGCCCCAGCGCGACCACGGCCGCCACCTCGGCGCCCACGGCGCCCCGGAACTCGGCCTCGGCCTGCGCCACCGCGCGCCGGAAGGCGTCGAGCCAGGCCAGGCCGGTGGCGGTGAAGCGCACCCGCCGCGCGCGCGCGTCCAGCGGGTCGGGCTCGCGCACCACCAGGCCCCAGGCCTCGCACTGGTCCACCAGCGCGGCCATGGACTGCTTGGCCATGCCGGCGCGCGCGGCCAGGTCGGTCAGCCGGTCGCCCTGCAGCGACAGGTGCCGCGTGATGTGGATGTGGGCAGCGCTGACCTGCTCGCGCGCTGCCAGGTTGGAGAGCGCCAGCGGCACGTGGACGTCGTGCGCCATCAGCTCCAGCACCCGCGCGTCGAAGCGGCGCATGGCATGGCCCAGCAGCCGGCCCAGGTGGGTCAGGCGCCAGGCGTCGTCACGCAGGGCGGTGGCGCCGAGGGTTTCCGGAGAAGAAGCGGCCATCCGCATATTGTCAGCCAAACTGACCATTTAGTGCATTGCAGGCCAGATATACCGCCCCTACACTACTGTTCAAGCATCCAGCCTGTGCTTAACCGCAGACAGTCCTGGAACGCAAACCCCTCACCCTTTTCAAGGAGTCTTCCATGGACGTCGCAGTCAAGAACCCCAACCCCGCCCAGCCCGTCAACAGCGAAAAGGCCAAGGCGCTGCAGGCCGCGCTGGCCCAGATCGAGAAGCAGTTCGGCAAGGGCACGATCATGCGCCTGGGCGAAGGCGAGGTGATCGAGGACATCCAGGTCGTCTCCACCGGCTCGCTGGGCCTGGACGTGGCCCTGGGCGTGGGCGGCCTGCCGCGCGGCCGGGTGGTCGAGATCTACGGTCCGGAAAGCTCGGGCAAGACCACGCTCACGCTGCAGGTCATCGCCCAGATGCAGAAGCTGGGCGGCCAGTGCGCCTTCGTCGATGCCGAACACGCGCTGGACGTGCAGTACGCGCAGAAGCTGGGCGTGCAGCTGTCCGACCTGCTCATCAGCCAGCCCGACACCGGCGAACAGGCGCTGGAGATCGTGGACAGCCTGGTGCGCTCGGGCGCCGTCGATCTGATCGTGGTGGACTCGGTCGCCGCGCTCACGCCCAAGGCCGAAATCGAAGGCGAGATGGGCGATGCCCTGCCCGGCCTGCAGGCCCGCCTGATGAGCCAGGCGCTGCGCAAGCTCACCGCCACCATCAAGAAGACCAACTGCATGGTCATCTTCATCAACCAGATCCGCATGAAGATCGGCGTGATGTTCGGCAGCCCCGAGACCACGACCGGCGGCAACGCGCTGAAGTTCTACGCCTCCGTGCGCCTGGACATCCGCCGCACCGGCACCATCAAGAAGGGCGACGAGGCCATCGGCAACGAGACCAAGGTCAAGGTGGTGAAGAACAAGGTCAGCCCGCCCTTCAAGACGGCCGAGTTCGACATCCTCTTCGGCGAAGGCATCAGCCGCGAAGGCGAGATCATCGACATGGGCGTGGAAGCGCGCATCATCGAGAAGAGCGGCGCCTGGTACGCCTACAACGGCGAGAAGATCGGCCAGGGCCGCGACAACGCGCGCGAATTCCTGCGCGAGAACCCCGACCTCGCCATCGAGATCGAGAACAAGGTGCGCGAAGGCCTGGGCATCGCCCTGCTGCCCGGCGGCGCACCGGCCGAAGGCGCGGGCAAGCCCGAGAAGGCGGCCAAGGGCGACAAGGCCGAGAAGTAAGCATCGGCCCCCAGGCCTGCAGCCTGGGCCGAACCTCACGCAAGCGCCCTGGAACCGGGCGCTTTGCGCTTCTCTTTCGATAGCAGCCATCTTCCATGGGTTTCGCCGCCCCCTCCCTCAAGGGCCGCGCGCTGCGCCTGCTGGCGCAGCGCGAGCATTCGCGCGCCGAGCTGCAGGCCAAGCTGGCGCGCCACGTGCAGGAAGGCGACGACCTGGCCGCCGTGCTCGACGAACTGGAAGCCCGGGACTTCATCAACGCCGCCCGCGTGGCCGATTCGGTGGTGAACCGCCGCGCCGCCCGGCTGGGCACGCAGCGCGTGGTGCAGGAACTGCGCAGCAAGGGCCTGGACGAGGCCCTGGTGCGGGCCACGGCCGAGCGCCTGAAGGACAGCGAATTCGACCGCGCCCGCGAAGTCTGGCGCCGCCGCTTCGGCAGCCCGCCGCACAGCCTGCAGGAGCGCGCGCGCCAGACGCGCTTCCTCCTCGCGCGCGGCTTCGGCGGCGACACGGTGCGCCGCGTGCTGGGCAGCGCGGAGCAGGACGACCCGGGCCTGGACGCACCGGGCGGTTTCGCGGGCGACGAAGGTTGAGGCCCGTCCCCGCGCCGTCCATGCCGCCGCGGCATAGCAGCCAGACCGCCCGGCCCTCTCGCCACATCGCACGGCAGCGGGCATAGTGGCTCCCGCAGCCCGCCCCGCAGGGCGGCGACCGAGAGGAGACATTCCGCATGCAGAGAAGACGACTGGCCGCCGCGCTGCTGGCGCTGGGCACGGCCCCCTTTTCCATTCCTACGTGGGCAGCAGCGGCGCAGGGCGCGCTGTCATCCCGCCCCATCCGCATCGTCGTGCCTTTCGGCCCGGGCGGCGTGGCCGACCTGACGGTGCGCGCCGTGGCGCAGAAGATGGCGGCCTCCATGGGCCAGAGCATCGTGGTGGACAACAAGCCGGGCGCCGGCGGCATCGTGGCGGCCGACGCCGTGGCCAAGGCCGCGCCCGACGGCCACACGCTGCTGCTGATGTCCAACGGCACGGCGGTGAGCGCCGGCCTCTTCGCCCACCTGCCCTACGAAACGCTCAAGGACTTCGCGCCCATCTCCACGCTGGGCTATTTCGATCTGGCGGTACTGGTGCCGTCGGGCAGCAAATTCGCGTCCATGCAGGCGCTGGTCGCGCACGCCCGCGCCCATCCGGGGCAGCTCAACATCGCCACCATCAGCACGGGCAGCACCCAGCACCTGGCGGCCGAGCTGCTCAAGAGCACGCTGGGCATCGACGTGCAGGTCGTGCCTTTCAACGGCACGCCGGCCGTGGTGACCGCGCTGCGCGGCGGCCAGGTGGATGCGGCGGTGGAGATCCTCGCGCCCGTGATGGCCCAGGTGGCCGGCGGCGCCCTGCGTGCGCTGGCCGTGCTGGGCGCGCACCGTGCGCCGGCCCTGCCCAAGGTGCCCACGGTGGCCGAAAGCGATGCCGCTGCGCGCGGCCTGGACGTGGCCTCGTGGAACGCGCTGGCCGCCCCCGCCCGCACGCCGCCCGAGGTGGTCGAGCGGCTCCACCGCGAGGTGCAGTCCGCGCTGGCCGCGCCCGAGCTGAAGACGACCCTGCAGGGCTTCGGCGTGGAGGCGCGCAGCAGCACGCCGGCACAGCTGGCAGCGCTGCTGGCCGGCGAGGTGCAGCGCTGGTCCGGCGTGATCCAGCGTGCCGGCATTCCGAAGCAGTGACGCAGCTGCGCCATCCGGGTTCGTGTCAGGCGCCTGCGAACGCGTGTGCCCGGATCCCCTGGGCGATGGCGATGGCGATGGCGCGGGCGCAGGTGCCGCAGGCGTCGCCCTCCTGCAGCAGCAGCCTGCGGCCGTCGCCGTTGGGCAGCCCGCCGATGCGGGCGAACCACAGCGGGCCGTAGCGCCGCTCCAGGCTACAGGGCCTGGCCGCGCGAACTGGCTTGGCCAGCCAGAGGGGTCCGGCCACGCCGGATCAGTTCAGCAGCCGTTCCGGATTCGCATCCAGCTTGGCCAGCGCGTCGCGCGTGGCCCGGGTGGTCAGGCCTTCGTCGTCCTGCAGCACCAGCAGGCCCGCCTGCAGGTAGGCGGCCAGCCGGCGCAGCTGGATCAGGTAGCTGCGGCCGTCGGAAGTGGCGAACAGATGCAGCTGCCGGCGGGCGCTGCGCCAGGCGTACTGCACCTGCGCGGAAGAGCCGTTGTGGTCCAGCGTGAACCAGTGGCCCATCTGCAGTTCCTGCACGGCGGCGATCATGTCGTCCGGCACCGGCACGTTGTTGTCGGCCACGACGTAGATCGAGGAAGCGTCTATGCCCAGCAGCATCTCGATGCTGTCCGCAGTGAGCGGCATGTCGCCCAGCGTCTCGTCGGACAGGTAGTCCTCCAGTTGCTCGAGCCGGCGCGCCAGTGCGTCGATGTGGGCCTGCGGAATGGACGCCGTCTTGGACATGAACGCATCGGCCAGCGTGTCGGTCAGCACCTTGACCTGGGCGTCCTGCGCGGCGTCCTGGATACCCACCAGCGCCAGGCCATGCCGCACGCGCTGCAAAAGCGCGGGCAGGCTCTGGATGACCTGCGCGCGGTCGGTGCGGTTGGGCTTGGCGCTGGCGGCCCAGACCAGGTCGGCGGCGGTGCGCTTGAGCGCCGTGGTTTCGGCATGCCGCGGGCCGTCGCGCACGGCGGACAGCGCCAGCACCTCGGCCCAGGTCTTGAAGAGGAATTCACGGATCTCGTCGCGCACCGGCATGTCCTTGAGCAGGGTGCGCAGCTCGATGGTGTACTGGATGGCCAGCGTCTCGCGCTGCTCGACCTGCTGGGCCACCGTGACCAGGCGCGCCGTGGCCTCCTTCTCGGTCAGGAAGCGCGAGAGGAACTTCTCGAATTCGTCATAGACGAGCTGGAAGACGCGCTGCCCGGTTTCGGGGTACTGCTCGATCACCTGCACCACCCGCCGGATCTCGCCTTCGATGGCGCTGCCGCTGACGTCCGAGGGATCGAAGCCCAGCACCACCGCCCCCATGCGGTCGATCAGCAGGCGTGCGGGATGGTTCAGGTTGGCGAAGAAGTCGGGCTCGGCCAGCGCAACGCGCAGCACGGGCACCTGCAGCCGGGCGAACCACACACGCACCGACGGCGGAATGCGGTCTTCGCTCAGGATGCTCTGGAACATCAGCGCCACCACCTCGATGACGGCCTTCTCGCTGGGCGTCGATGCCTTGCGCTTCAGGTCGGCCGCCCGTTCGCGCAGCTCACCCGCCAGCTGCAGGATGGAGGCGGGGCTGTAGTCTTCGACCATGGTGGCCAGGGCGCTGACGTAGAAGCTGTCGGCCTGCACGCGCTGCGCCGCCAGGGCCTGCGCCAGCGCGGGCGAAGGCGCAGGCGCAGCGCCCCCCTCGCCGCCCACGAAGCCCAGCCCCGGCTGCCCGAAGAGGCGCCGCAGCTGCCCCATGACGCCCTGCGCCCGCTGGCGGGCCCGCCCCAGCGGCGTGGCGCCGGCACCGGAGCCGGCATCGTCATAGCCGTCGCCATAGCCATCCACGGCCCCTGCGCCGGAACGCGGGCCCTGGCGCGACGGCTGGCCGCCTGCACCACCACCACCGCCTCCTCCAGCTCCAGCTCCACCGCCGCTACCGCCAGCGCCGCGGCCCCCAGCGCTCCCCCCTCCGCCGCCCGCAGGCAGCTGGCCCATCTGCGTGACGCCTGTGGAGCGGCGCACGCGGGAGCGCAGATCGGTCAGCGCCTGCACGCCCTGGGCTTCCAGGAAGTCTGTCGCCAGCTGGTACTGGGCCTGCACCAGCCGGGCCAGCTCACGCTGCAGGGTGTCGAGCGGCAGCTGCAGGTCGGCGCGCGGCAGGCCGGCATGCACCCACTGGTCCACCAGCATGAGGCACAGCGCCTCGGGGCGCAGCACGTCGCCGCCTTCGAGCTCTATGCCGTCGAGCTGGAGCATGCGCTGGCGCAGCCCCTCGTAGGCGAGGTCGGCATGCTCGGCCACGGTGAGCGCCAGGCGCGAGGCGACGATCTTGTTCTCGACCGCATCGTCGCTCAGCAGCTCGAAGCCGTCGAATACCGAGGAAGACAGCGCGCCACGCGAGGTATTGACCACGGGGGCCAGGCTGCTGCGCCAGGCCAGCGCCACGCCTTCGGTCCAGGCGACGCGGTGGCTCTGGTAGCGCATCAGGGCATCGCGCCAGGCCTGCATCTCGCGCTGCGTGGCCGTCTTGCCCGACAGCTCGATCAGGTAGTCGAGCATGCGCTGTCCGAGCGCAGGCAGTCCGGCGCAGAGACCCTCGACGAACCGATGCCGCACGACGCGGCCAAGGCGCCGGTGGGCAGGGGATGAGGGGATGGCGTCTGCGCTTTGCATGGTGGCGCGATCTTAGCCGCGCATCACCCACTTCGCGTTGCCGGGAAAGCAAACCGCGCTGCACGGCTGCGCCGCAAGCCTGCGCAGGAGACGGCCTTCAGAACGTGTTGACGTTCTCAGCGACCGCCGCATCACGGAAGAGACACCTGCAGGTCAGACGGTGGCGCCGGCGTTCGGATCGTTGGGGTCGCCTTCCTTGCGGGCGGGCGCCTTGACCAGATCCTCGCGCTTGACGCCCAGCCACATCGCGATGGCCGCGGCCACGAACACCGACGAGTAGATGCCGAACAGGATGCCGATGGTCAGCGCCAGGGCGAAGTAGTGCAGGCTCGGGCCGCCGAAGAAGAACATGGACAGCACCACCGCCTCGGTCGAGGCGTGGGTGATGATGGTGCGGCTCATGGTGCTGGTGATGGCGTGGTCGATGACCTCGCGCGTGTCCATCTTGCGGTACTTGCGGAAAGCCTCGCGGATCCGGTCGAAGATCACGACCGACTCGTTCACCGAATAGCCCAGCACCGCCAGCACGCCTGCCAGCACGGCCAGCGAGAACTCCCACTGGAAGAAGGCGAAGAAGCCCAGGATGATGACCACGTCGTGCAGGTTGGCGATCACCGCCGCCACGCCGAATTTCCATTCGAAGCGGAAGGCCAGGTAGATCACGATGCCCAGCACCACCACGCCCAGGGCCATCAGTCCGCCGTGGACCAGCTCCTCGCCCACCTGCGGGCCGACGAACTCGGTGCGGCGCAGGGTGACGCCGGGGTCGGACGCCTTGAGCGCGCCCAGCACCTGCTCGCTCTGCTGCGCGGACGTGACGCCCTTTTGCACCGGCAGGCGGATCATCACGTCGCGCGAGGTGCCGAAGTTCTGCACGATCACATCGGCATAGCCCAGGCCGGAGACCGTGTCGCGCACCTTGCCGATGTCGGCGGCCTGGGTGTAGGCCACTTCCATGACGGTGCCGCCGGTGAATTCGACCGACAGGTGCAGGCCGCGCGAGAACAGGAAGAACACCGCCAGCGCGAAGGTGATGAAGGACACCGCGTTGAGGACCAACGCGTACTTCATGAACGGGATATCTCTCTTGATGCGGAAAAATTCCATGGTCCGCTCCCTTTATTGGTTCTTGCCGGCCACCGAAGGCGCGGCCGCGCCCTCGGGCTTCCAGACCTGTCCGATGGACACGCTCTTGAGCTTCTTCTTGCGGCCATACCAGAGGTTGACCAGGCCGCGCGAGAAGAACACGGCCGAGAACATGCTGGTCAGGATGCCGATGCAATGCACCACGGCGAAGCCGCGCACCGGGCCCGAGCCGAAGGCCAGCAGCGCCAGGCCGGCGATCAGGGTGGTGACGTTGGAGTCCAGGATGGTCGCCCAGGCGCGCTCGTAGCCCGCATGGATGGCCGCCTGCGGCGACACGCCGGCGCGCAGCTCCTCGCGGATGCGCTCGTTGATCAGCACGTTGGAGTCGATGGCCACGCCCAGCGCCAGCGCCATGGCGGCGATGCCGGGCAGGGTCAGCGTGGCCTGCAGCATGGACAGGATGGCCAGCAGCAGCAGCACGTTCACCGACAGCGCGATGGACGAGATCACGCCGAACAGCGCGTAATAGACGCACATGAACACCGAGATCGCGACGAAGCCCCAGACCACGCTGTGGATGCCGCGCTGGATGTTGTCCTCGCCCAGGCTCGGGCCGATGGTGTATTCCTCGATGATCTCCATGGGCGCGGCCAGCGAGCCGGCGCGCAGCAGCAGCGCGGTGTCGTTGGCCTCGGCCGTGGTCATGCGGCCGGAGATCTGCACGCGGCCGCCACCGATCTCGGAGCGGATCACGGGCGCCGTCACCACTTCGCCCTTGCCCTTCTCGAACAGGACGATGGCCATGCGCTTGCCGATGTTGTCGCGCGTGATGTCGCGGAAGATGCGCGAGCCCTTGGCGTCCAGCGTCAGGTTGACGGTGGGCTCCTGGGTCTGGCTGTCGAAGCCGGGCTGGGCGTCGGTCAGGTTGTCGCCGGTCAGGATGACCTGCTTCTTGACGATGACGGCCTGGCCGTCGCGGTCCAGGTACTTCTCGTCGCCGAAGGGCACGGGGCCGGAGCCCATTTCCGCGGAGCGCGCCTCGGCGCTCTCGTCCACCATGCGCACTTCCAGCGTGGCGGTGCGGCCCAGGATGTCCTTGGCCTTGGCCGTGTCCTGCACGCCGGGCAATTGCACGATGATGCGGTCCAGGCCCTGCTGCTGGATCACGGGCTCGGCCACGCCGAGTTCGTTGATCCGGTTGTGCAGCGTGAGCATGTTCTGCTTGAGCGCCTGCTCCTGCACCTTGCGGACGGCTTCGGGCTTGATGGTCGCGCGCAGCACGAAGCCGTCGCCGTCGGGCGAGCTGGCGGTCAGCAGGTCGGGGAACTGGTCGGAGACGAGGTTGCGCACCGCCGTCAGCGTGGCCTCGTCGCGCACGCGCACGAGCACCGCATCGCCGTCGCGGCTGATGCCGCCGTGGCGGATGTTCTTGTCGCGCAGCGTGGTGCGCAGGTCGCCGGCCAGCGATTCGGCCTTCTTGGTCAGGGCCGCGGCCATGTCCACCTGCAGCATGAAATGCACGCCGCCGCGCAGGTCCAGGCCCAGGTACATGGGTTGGGCATGCAGCGCCGTGAGCCATGCGGGAGAGCGCGACACCAGGTTCAGCGCCACGATGTAGGAAGCATCGTCCGCATTGGGCACCAGCGCCTTCTGGATCGCGTCCTTGGCCTTGAGCTGGTTGTCGGGCGTGTCGAAGCGTGCGCGCACCGAGCCGCCGTCCAGCACGACTTGGTCGGCGGTGACGCCGGCCGCCTGCAGCGCGGCCTCGACCCGTTGCAGCGTGGCCGTGTCCACCTTGACGGTGGACTTGGCCGAGGAGACCTGCACCGCAGGCGCCTCGCCGAAGAAATTGGGCAGGGTGTAGAGCACCCCCACCAGCAGCACGATCACCAGGATCGCGTACTTCCAGACCGGGTAACGGTTCATGTTCGCGCTCTTTTATTCAGTTATCCAGGCGCTGCGCGCGCCGAGCCCCCTCATGCCAGCGGACGCCGTGGAACTGGCTTTGCCAGGCCACTGGCGTCGTCCCCCGTCCCATCGCGCAGCGATGAGAGAAGGGGGAAGCGGCGAAGCCGCTCAGGGGGGTTGTCTTGCTTATTTCAGCGTGCCCTTGGGCAGCACCTGGGCCACGGCGCTGCGCTGGACCTGCACTTCGACGCCCGAGGCGATCTCGATGTGCAGATAGCCTTCGGACAGGCGCGAGACACGGCCCAGCAGGCCGCCGGAGGTGACCACTTCGTCGCCCTTGGCAATGGCCTCGATCATGGCGCGGTGCTCTTTCTGGCGCTTCATCTGGGGGCGGATCATGATGAAGTACAGCACCACGAACATGAGCACCAGAGGCAGCATGCCGGTGAGCGAGCCCATCAGGCCGCCGCCGGTGGCGGTGGCGGCAGGAGCGGTCTGGGCGAAGGCGGAAGAGATGAACACGGCGGGAAACTCCACGGAGGTGAGAGAAGGAATCGATTCGGCAGCCCGCCTCGCAGCTTGCGCGGCCGGGCGGACGTAACCGGGCATTGTATTCGTGGCCCATGTCGCGGCCCGGCCATACCCCGGCGTCCGGCGTGCCATGCGGCCCGGCCGTTGCGCACGCCCACCCGGCACCGTGGCCGCCAGCCCGCCGAAGCGCACCGCACGGTCGCTGCCAGCCATCGAAAAAGAAGCACCACGGCCGCCGCACGGCGGGCGTGGTGCATGCCGGGCCCGGGCCCCGGACGCTCAGGCGCTCAGGCGCCCGGCCTGCGGATGGCGCCACTGCTCCATCAGGGCCGCCCATTGCGGGCGCACGCGGGCCAGGTGCCGGGCCTTGACGTGGCCGTAGCCGCGGATGCCCTCGGGCAGGCGGGCGATCTCCACCGCCAGCGGCAGGCGCGCGGCATCCAGGCCGGCCAGCACTTCGTCGATGCTGGCGCGGTATTCCTGGACCAGCGCGCGTTCGGTGCGGCGTTCCTCGGTGCGGCCGAAGGGGTCGAAGGCCGTGCCGCGCAGGCCCTTGCAGCGGGCCAGCACGGCGAAGGCGCGGCGCATCCAGGGGCCGAAGGCCTGCTTGACCGGCTCGCCCTGGGCGTTGGTGCGGCCCAGCAGCGGCGGCGCGAGGTGATGCACGACGCGGTAGTCGCCCTCGAACATGCCGTCGATCTTGGCGGCGAAAGCGGCGTCGGTGTGCAGGCGGGCGACCTCGTATTCGTCCTTGTACGCCATCAGCTTGAAGAGGTAGCGCGCCACGGCCTCGGCCAGCCGCGTGCCGCCGCCGTCGCCCAGCCGGGCCTCGGCGGCCTGCACCTTGCCGACGAAGGCCTGGTAGTCGGCGGCATAGGCCGCGTTCTGGTAGGCGGTGAGGAACTCGACGCGGCGGGCGACCACTTCGCCCAGCCCCGGCTTCTTGACGAACTGGATCACCTGCGCGGTCTGGAAGAGCGCCTGCACCGCCTTGAGGTCGTGCGCGCAGCGGCGGCCCCATTCGAAGGCCGCCTGATTGTTCTCGACCTGCACGCCGTTGAGCTCCATGGCCCGCATCAGCGCCCCGTGCGACAGCGGCACCCGGCCCTGCTGCCAGGCGTAGCCCAGCATCAGCGGGTTGGTGTAGATGCTGTCGCCCAGCAGCTGCGTGGCGACCTGCTCGGCGTCGAAGGCGCCCAGTCCGGCCTGCCCCACGGTGCCGGCGATGGCGGCCTCGCAGCTGCCGGCCGGGAACTGCCAGTCGGGGTCGTTCACGAAGCTGGCCGAGGGCGTGCCGTGCGTGTTCAGCGCCACGTAGGTGCGGCCGGGCTGCATGGCGGCCAGGGTCGTCTTGGTGGCAGCGACGATGGGATCGCAGCCGATGACGAGGTCGGCCTTGGCCGTGTCCACCTTGGTGGTGTAGATGGCTTCGGGCCGGCTGGCGATCTGGATGTGGCTCCAGGTGGCGCCGCCCTTTTGCGCCAGGCCCGCCGCGTCCTGCGTGACGACGCCCTTGCCGTCCAGGTGCGCGGCCATGCCCAGCAGCGAGCCGATGGTGATCACGCCCGTGCCGCCCACGCCCGCCACGACGATGCCCCAGGCGGTGTCGGCCACCGGCAGCACCGGCTGCGGAATGTGCGGCAGAGCGGAGAGGTCGCCCTTCTTCTCCTTCCTGGGTTTCTTCAGCTTGCCGCCTTCGACGGTGACGAAGCTGGGGCAGAAGCCCTTCACGCAGGAATAGTCCTTGTTGCAGCTGTTCTGGTTGATGCGGCGCTTGCGGCCGAATTCGGTTTCCACGGGCTCGACCGACAGGCAGTTGGACTGCACGGAGCAGTCGCCGCAGCCCTCGCAGACCAGCTCGTTGATGACCACGGTCTTGTCGGGCGTGGCGAGGGTGCCGCGCTTCCTGCGGCGGCGCTTCTCGGTGGCGCAGGTCTGGTCGTAGATGATGGCCGTGCAGCCGGGGATCTCGCGGAATTCGCGCTGGATCGCGTCCAGCTCGTCGCGGTGGTGCACCGTGACGCCTTCGGCCAGCGGCGCGCCCTGGTACTTGGCGGGCTCGTCGGTCACGATGACCAGCTTCGCCACGCCTTCGGCCTTCAGGCTGTTCATGATCTGCAGCACCGAATGGCCCTCGGGTCGCTCGCCTACCTGTTGGCCGCCGGTCATGGCCACGGCGTCGTTGTAGAGCACCTTGTAGGTGATGTTGGCGCCCGCCGCGATGCTCTGGCGGATGGCCAGCAGGCCGCTGTGGAAATAGGTGCCGTCGCCCAGGTTGGCGAAGACGTGCTTGTCCAGCGAGAAGGGCTGCTGGCCCACCCAGGTCACGCCCTCGCCGCCCATCTGGGTGAAGGTGGAGGTGTTGCGGCCCGGCATCCAGTTGACCATGTAGTGGCAGCCGATGCCGGCCACGGCGCGCGAGCCCTCGGGCACGCGGGTGCTGGTGTTGTGCGGGCAGCCGCTGCAGAACCAGGGCGTGCGGTCGCCGGTCTCCGCCTTCAGCTCGGCCAGGCCGCGCTCGCGCGCGTCGATCACGGCCAGGCGCTCGTCCATGCGGGCCGCCACGTCGGCCGGCACACCCAGCTTCTTGAGGCGCTTGGCGATGGCGCGGGCGATGATGGCGGGCGTCAGGTCAGCCTTGGCGCGCAGCAGCCAGTTCTGGCTGGGATTGGCCATGCTCCATTCGCCGCCGGAGTTGTCTCCCTCCACTTCGTCGAACTTGCCCAGCACGTTGGGGCGCACGTCGGCGCGCCAGTTGTAGAGCTCTTCCTTGAGCTGGTATTCGATGACCTGGCGCTTTTCCTCCACCACCAGGATCTCCTGCAGCCCCTGGGCGAAGTCGCGCGTGATGGTGGCCTCCAGCGGCCAGACCACGTTCACCTTGTGCAGGCGCACGCCCAGCCGGCGGCAGGCGTCTTCATCCAGCCCCAGGTCGATCAGCGCCTGGCGCGTGTCGTTGAAGGCCTTGCCGCTCGCGATGATGCCGAAACGGTCCTGCGGGCCGGCGATGACGTTGTAGTTGAGCCGGTTGGCGCGGATGTACGCGAGGGCCGCGTACCACTTGTAGTCCATGAGGCGGGCTTCCTGCTCCAGCGGCGCGTCGGGCCAGCGGATGTGCAGGCCGCCGGGCGGCATGGCGAAGTCCTCGGGCAGCACGATCTTCACGCGGTCCGGATCGACCGAGATGCTGCTGGACGACTCCACCACCTCCTGGATGGTCTTCATGCCCGCCCAGACGCCCGAGAAGCGGCTCATGGCGAAGGCATGCAGGCCCATGTCCAGGATCTCCTGCACGCTGGACGGGAAGAACACCGGCAGGCCGCAGGCCTTGAAGATGTGGTCGCTCTGGTGCGGCGCGGTGCTGCTCTTGCTGATGTGGTCGTCGCCCGCGATGGCGATCACGCCGCCGTGCTTCGCCGTGCCGGCCATGTTGGCGTGCTTGAACACGTCGGAGCACCGGTCCACGCCCGGGCCCTTGCCGTACCAGATGCCGAAGACGCCGTCGTATTTCTTCTTGTCCGGATAGAGGTCCAGCTGCTGCGTGCCCCAGACGGCGGTGGCGCCCAGCTCCTCGTTCACGCCGGGCTGGAAGACGATGTGGTTCTGGGCCAGGTGCTTCTTGGCCGCCCACAGCGCCTGGTCGTAGCCGCCCAGCGGCGAGCCCCGGTAGCCGCTGATGAAGCCGGCGGTGTTGAGGCCTGCCGCGGCATCGCGCTGGCGCTGCAGCATGGGCAGGCGCACCAGGGCCTGCACGCCGCTCATGAAGGCGCGGCCTTCCGGCAGGGTGTACTTGTCCTCCAGGGACACCGTCTCAAGGGCGCGGCGGATGTGCTCGGGCAGCGGGGCGTTCATGGTCTTGTCTCTCCATCGTCGTGGGGGCCGCGCCTCGTGGGCGCAGGCAGGTGGCGCCCGGTAAGGCGCACGGCATCGATGGCAGTTTAGGCAGCGGCTCCGGATATGTCCTTTCTCATTCATGCCGTGTTTACCCTCGTTTCAGAAAGATCCTTTCTCTCAACAATCCGAACATGGAAGAACTTGACAAGTACGACATCGCCATCCTGGGCGAGCTGCAGGCCGACGCCCGCCTGACCAATGCCGAGCTGGCCCAGCGCGTGGGCCTGTCGGCCGCGCCCTGCTGGCGCCGGGTGCGGGCGCTGGAGGAAGCCGGCTTCATCAAGGGCTACCGGGCAGAGATCGACCGCCACAAGATCGGCCTGGGCGTGCTGGCCTTCGTGCGGCTCGATGCCGACCGCAGCACGGGCGGGCTCACGCGCGAGATGGAAGAGGCCATCGCGCAGATTCCCGAAGTGGTGGCCTGCCACTACATCAGCGGCACCGGCACGTTCGAGCTGCAGGTGGTGGCGCGCGACCTGGACAGCTTCTCGCACTTCGCCCGCAACGTGCTGCTGAACCTGCCCAACGTGAAGGACATGCACACCAGCTTCTCGCTGGGCGAAGTCAAGGCCGGCGGCGCGCTGCCGCTGTCGCATCTGGGGCAGACGGGCGGCCTGGGGCGTTCAGCGCGCAGCAAATAGGGGATCCGGCCTCCCACCGGATCGCAGCGGGGCATTCCACTCCCCCGTCCGATAGGAAAGCGGATACGCGCCGCAGCCCGGGCCCGGGTCGGGCACCATGGAGGCTCCCGGCGCACGGCGCCGTCCTCTGGAGGAGACAACCCATGGCACAGGCCACCCACGAGGTTTTCAACCAGTTCGCCGAACTGGCCGACTACGACCTGCTCGCCACCGATGCCGCACTGCAGGCGGCATTGCAGCGCGCAGGCGCCGACCATGCCCGTCCTGCGCTGGGCGACTATGCCCGCCGGCTCGGCAGCGCCGAAACCCATGCCCTCGCAGAGCTGGCCAATCGCCACACGCCCATGCTGCACCGCTTCGACAGCCGGGGCCGCCGCATCGACCGGGTGGAGTTCCATCCCGCGTGGGACGCGCTTATGGCGCTCTACCGAGGCGAGGGCCTGGTCTCGATGCCGTTCGACAGCGACCGGCCCGGCCGCTGGGCCACCTGGGCAGCGGGCGTCTACCTGCACGGGCAGGTGGAACAGGGCACGCTCTGCCCCGCCACCATGACGCAGGCCGCGATCCCGCTGCTGCGCAAGGAGCCCGCGCTGTGGGCGCAGCTGGGCGGCAGGCTCCACAGCCGCGCCCACGATCCGCGCGAGGTGCCCGCGCATGAAAAAGCCGGCATCTGGCTGGGCATGGGCATGACGGAAAAGCAGGGCGGTTCCGACGTGCGCGCCAACACCACCGTCGCCACGCCGATCGGCGCGGGCGGACGCGGCGGCGAATACCGGCTGCGCGGCCACAAGTGGTTCTTCTCCACACCCCAGAGCGACGCGCACCTGGTGGTGGCGCGCACGGGCGAAGGTGGCCCCTTCGCCTGCTTCTACGTGCCGCGCCGCCTGGAGGACGGCTCGCTCAACGGCGTGCACGTGCAGCGCCTGAAGGACAAGGTGGGCAACCGCAGCAATGCCAGCGGCGAGGTGGAGCTGGACGACGCCTGGGGCGTGCTCATGGGCGAGGAAGGCCGCGGCATCCCCACCATCATCGAGATGGCCACCACCACCCGCCTCAACTGCGTGGCCGGCAGCGCCGCCATCCTGCGGCAGGCCACCGTCCAGGCCATCGCGTATGCGCGCCGGCGCCACGCCTTCGGCAAGGCCCTGGCGGAGCAGCCCCTGATGCGCGCCGTGCTGGCCGATCTGGCGCTGGAGAGCGAGGCCGCGCTCGCCCTGCTGATGCGCCTGGCCGACGCCTTCGAGCGCGATGCCGACGGCACCGCCAGCCCGGCCGACCGTGCCTGGAAGCGCGTGATGACGCCGGCCGCCAAGTTCTGGGTCTGCAAGCGCGGCGTGGAACTGGCGGGCGAGGCGATGGAGGTCTTCGGCGGCAACGGCTACGTGCAGGAGGGCGTGATGGCACGGCTGTTCCTGGAGTCGCCCGTCAACTCCATCTGGGAAGGATCGGGCAACGTGATGTGCCTGGACGTGCTGCGCGCCCTCTCCCGCGATCCCGAGGCCGCCCACGCCTTGCTGGAAGAGCTCACACCCGCCGCGCAGGGCGAACCGCGCATCGCCGCCGCGCTGCGCGAGCTGCAGGCGCTGCTGGCCGAGCCCCCGGAGACTCTCGAAACCCTGGGCCGCCTGCTGGTGCAGGGGCTGGTCCTGGTTACCCAGGCCTGCCTGCTGCGCCGGCACGCGCCCGCGGCCATGGCCGATGCGTTCATCGCCACGCGGCTGGCGTCCAGGGGCGTGGGGAGCTCCGGGCGCGTCGTAGGCGCCGTGGACCTGCGCGGGGCGGACGTGGCGGCGATCCTGGCTCGGGCCTTCCCCGGCTGAAGCGGTTCGGCGGGCAGACAGAGCGGAGCGCGGGCCGATCGAGGCGCCCGCCATGGCAGACGGCCGCGCACGGAATAAAATGCGACCGATTCGCATTCATGAACACGCAATGCCTGCGCCCGCCCACTCTCTCCATGCCGAGGCCACCCAGGCCCTGTACCTGCAGCACCACGGCTGGCTGGTGGGCCGCCTGCGGCACAAGCTGGGCTGCTCATGGGACGCGGCGGACCTGGCGCAAACCACCTTCGTGCGCGTGCTCGCCGCCACCGGCCAGCGGCTGGACGAGCTGGCCGAGCCCCGCGCCTACCTGACAACCATAGCCCAGCGCCTGCTGGCCAACCACCTGCGGCGCCGGCAGATCGAGCGCGCTTACCTCGACGCGCTGGCCCTGCTGCCCGAGCCCATGGCACCGCCGCCCGACGCGCGCCTGATGGTGCTGGAAACCCTGGTCGCCATCGACCGCCTGCTGGACGGCCTGCCCGCCGTGGCGCGCAAGGCTTTTCTGCTGTGGCGGCTGGAGGAACTGACGCAGGAGCAGATCGCCGCGCAACTGGGCATCTCGCGCACCAGCGTGCGCCGCCATCTGGCCGCCGCCGCCGAGCGCTGCTATTTCGGCCATGGCGCGGCCTGACATGGCGCCCTCGGACATTCCCCCCGCCGTCGCGCGCCAGGCCGTGCACTGGCTGCTGGAACTGCAGCCCGAGGACGGCGCCCCCGCAGCCGGAACGCAGCGCGCCCGCGAGCAATGGCAGGCCTGGCTCGATGCCGACCCGCTGCACG
Organism: uncultured Acidovorax sp.; assembly: GCA_913774625.1. Taxonomy (GTDB): domain Bacteria; phylum Pseudomonadota; class Gammaproteobacteria; order Burkholderiales; family Burkholderiaceae_C; genus Paracidovorax. The sequence goes on along the minus strand of CAJYHL010000009.1, from coordinate 34,806 downwards.
CACGCGCCTGGCGGCACATCGCCGAGGTGGACGCCCAACTGCGCGGCGTGCCCCCCGCCGTCGCCCTGCAGACGCTGGCCGCGCCCGGCTTGCGGCGCCGCCACGCAGTACGGCTGGCCGTGCTGCTCAGCGCCGGGGCCGGCGGGCTGCTGGCGGCGCGGCAAACGGACCTGGGCGCCCAGGCGTGGCAACTGCTGGCGGCCGACGTGGCCACGGGCACCGGCGAGCGGCACGAGGCGCGGCTGCCCGACGGCACGCGCGTATGGCTGAACACCGCGTCGGCCGTGGACGTGCGCTACTCCACCGCCGAGCGCCTGATCGTGCTGCGTGCCGGCGAGATCCTGGTGCAGAGCGCGCCCGACAACGCCCCGGATACCGCCACCGGCAACGCCCGCCCGCTACGCGTGCGCACGGCCGACGGGCTGGTGCGCGCCGTCGGCACGCGCTTCAGCGTGCGCCAGCATGACGGCCACACCGCCGTCGGCGTGCTGCAGGGGGCCGTGGAACTCACGCCTGCCCGGATCGGCCAACCGGCCTTGCGCCTGGAGGCAGGCGAGCAGGGCCGCTTCAGCCGCGAAGCCGCCAGCGCCGCCGAGCCCATGCAGGACGCCGCCAGCGCCTGGGCCGAGGGCATGCTGGTCGCGGACGACGTGCCGCTGAGCGACTTCATCGCAGAACTGGCGCGCTACCGGCCCGGGATACTGCGCTGCGCGACCGAGGCCGCCGGGCTGCGCGTCTCGGGCTCGTACCCGCTGGACGACACCGATCGGGTGCTGGCGGCGCTCACGCGGTCGCTGCCGGTGCAGGTCCGCAGCCGCACCCGTTGGTGGGTGACCGTGGAACGCCGCTCATAGCTACATTTTTCATAGCATCCTACGCATGCCAGACGTTCGGGAGGGAGCCATTTCATATCCGGGCTCGCAAAAAGGCGGCCATTCGTGCACGGCTGGGTGTCAAGCACTGCAAAGCACCCCCGCCATGGCGGGAAGCCCGAACGCTTCGACTGAAAGACCTCCAGCATGCGCCGCCCTTCTGCCACTCGCTCCTCCTTGCCCCGCCAACGCGCCGCCGCCTCGGCCACGCATCTGCTATGCGCCAGCCTCACGGCCGCCTGCGGCGCGGCCCTGCTGGCGCTGCCGCCCTCCACCGCGCAGGCCCAGCCGGCCGCCGCACCGGACGCCGCGCCGCGCAGCTACGCCATCCCCGCCGGGCCGCTGGGGCCGGCGCTCACCCGGCTGGGCCGCGAATCGGGAACGCTGATCACCTTCGCGCCCGATCTGGTGGCCGGCCTGCGGACGGCGGGAGCGCGGAACACGCCCTCCGTGGCGCAGGCCCTGACCCAGCTGCTGGCCGGCACGGGGCTGGAGCCCGTGAGGGGCGCCGACGGCGCCTACACGCTGCGCCGCCTGCCGGAAGCCGCCCCCGCATCCGCACCGGGAGCCGCTGCCACGACCTTGTCCGAGGTCCGCGTGACAGCCGCCGCGCCGGTGCAGCCGGACCTGCTGCCCGGCGCCTATGCCGGCGGCCAGATCGCGCGCGGCGGCCGGCTGGGCATGCTGGGGGACACGGATGCGATGGACGCGCCCTTCCACATCACCAGCTACACCGCCCAGGCCATCGAGGACCGCCAGGCCACCACGCTGGGCGAGGCCCTGGCGGCGGACCCGTCGGTCCGCAGCACGGCGCCCAGCGGCGACGTGGCCGATGCCTTCTTCATCCGCGGCTTCGCCATCGGGGACAACAACATCGGCGAGATCGCGTTCGACGGCCTGTACGGCGTCGCACCCAACTACCGGCTGCTGACCGACTACGCCGAGCGGGTGGAGGTGCTCAAGGGGCCCGCAGCCATGGTGTACGGCATGTCGCCCAACAGCGGCGTGGGCGGTGGCATCAACGTGGTGCCCAAGCGCGCCACGCAGGATCTGACGCGCGTGCGTGCCGACTATGGCACGCGCTCGCAGGCCGGCGGCCACATCGACGTGGCCCGGCGCTGGGGCGATGCCCGGCAGTTCGGCGTGCGCTTCAATGGCAGCTACCGCGATGGCCGCACCCCCATGGACCACCAGCGCCGCGAGGCCTCGCTGGGCGCCCTGGCGCTGGACTACACGACCGAGCGCACCCAGGCCACGCTGGACCTGATCCGCCAGCGCGAGGACGTGGATGCCCCTACGCGCCGCCCCTCCCTGGCCACGGGGCTGGCCGTGCCCGCCGCGCCGGACGGACGCCGCAACATCACCCAGCGCTGGGAGTGGTACGACAGCACGGAGGAATCCGCCCTGCTCAAGGCCCGCCACGAGCTCGACGACCGCTGGTCGGTCTTCGGCAGCGTGGGCGCCGCCCGTTCCCGGGTGGACCGCATCTTCAACACGCCCACCATCGTCTCGGCCGCCGGGAACACCCGCGTCACCCCGTCGCGGGCGCAGTTCGACGTGGAGCGCCAGGTGGCGGAGGCCGGCCTGCGCGGCCGCTTCGCCACCGGCGCGGCCAGCCACCAGGCCACGCTGCAGTGGAGCCAGTACGAAGACCGCTACCGCATGGGCGCGGTGTCGGGCACGGCCTACACCTCCAACATCTACGCCCCCATCGACCGGCCTGCCCAGAACGTGGCGGCACCGGCCAGCCGGCCCAAGCGCTCGGCGACCGCGCTGCGCGGCCTGGCGCTGTCGGACACCCTCGGCCTGTGGGACGAACGGCTGCTGCTGACCGTGGGCGTGCGCCACCAGCAGGTGGACTCCGACAGCTTCGACCCCAACGGCATGCGCACGGCCACCTATGGCCAGAGCGCCACCACACCGCTGGCGGGCGTGGTGCTCAAGCCGTGGCAGGGCGTGTCGCTGTACGCCAACTACATCGAAGGCCTGAGCAAGGGCGATACCGCCCCCAGTACCGCCGTGAACGCGGGCGAGGTCTTCGCCCCGTACAAGACGCGCCAGCAGGAGGTGGGCATCAAGGTGGACCATGGCCGCCTCATGACCACCGCCAGCCTGTTCCAGATCCGCAAGCCCAGCGGCATCCTGCAGGACAACCGCTTCACGGTGGACGGAGAGCAGCGCAACCGCGGCCTGGAACTGTCGGCCTATGGCGAACCGGCCGCCGGATGGCGCCTCTACGGCGGCGCGACGTGGATCGACGCGGAACTCACCCGCACCAGCAGCGCCGCGACGCAGGGCAACACCGCCGTCGGCGTGCCCCACAGCCAGTTCACGCTGAACGCCGAGCACGACCTGGCGCTGGTGCCCGGCCTGACGGCCACGGCGACGCTCATCCGCACCGGCGCCCAATACGCCGATCAGGCCAACCGGCAGCGCCTGCCGTCGTGGACGACCGTGGACCTCGGCCTGCGCTACCGGCTGCAGGTGGCCGGCCGCAGCACCGTGCTGCGCGCCACGGTGCGCAACGCCACGGGACGGGACTACTGGGCCGGCGCATCCACCTGGGGCACGCTGCTGGTCGGGGCGCCGCGCAGCCTGCAGCTGTCGGCCACCGTGGATTTCTGAGCGGAAGGAAGGAACCCGCAGGCGCCGGGCCGGCCTGCGCCACAATCGCGCCATGCTCACCCTCCCCGACATCCAGGCCGCCGCCGCCCGCCTCCAGGGCCAGGTGCTCGACACCCCCTGCGTCGAATCGCGCACGCTCTCGCAGATCGTGGGCGCGCAGGTGTTCCTCAAGTTCGAGAACCTTCAGTTCACCGCCTCCTTCAAGGAGCGAGGCGCATGCAACAAGCTGAGCCAGCTCTCGCCCGAGGAGCAGCGGCGCGGCGTGATCGCCATGAGCGCCGGCAACCATGCGCAGGGCGTGGCCTACCACGCGCAGCGCCTGGGCCTCGCGGCCGTGATCGTGATGCCGCGCTTCACGCCCGGCGTGAAGGTGGAGCGCACGCGCGGCTTCGGCGCCGAGGTCGTGCTGCACGGCGATACGCTGGAAGAAGCCCGTGCGCACGCCTATGCGCTGGCCGAAGAGCGCGGGCTCACCTTCGTGCACCCCTACGACGACGAAGCCGTCGCCGCGGGCCAGGGCACGGTGGGCCTCGAGATGCTGCAGGCGGTGCCGGACCTCGACAGCCTCGTCATCGCCGTCGGCGGAGGCGGCCTCATCGCCGGCATCGCCACCGCGGCCAAGGCGCTCAACCCAGGGATCGAGATCGTCGGCGTGCAGACCTCGCGCTTTCCGGCCATGGTGAACGCCGTCAAGGGCACGCAGCACCCGCAGGGCACCTCCACCATCGCCGAGGGCATCGCCGTGGGCACGCCCGGCCGGATCACCCGCGAGGTGATCGAGCGGCTGGTGGACGACCTGCTGCTGGTGGACGAGGGCGACATCGAGCAGGCCGTTCTGATGCTGCTGGAGATCGAGAAGACCCTGGTCGAAGGCGCGGGCGCCGCCGGCCTGGCCGCGCTGCTGCGGCACCCCGAACGCTTCCGCGGCAAGCGGGTGGGCCTGGTGCTGTGCGGCGGCAACATCGACCCGCTGCTGCTGGCCGCCATCATCGAGCGCGGCATGGTGCGCTCGGGGCGCCTGGCGCGCATCAAGGTCGGCGTGCGCGACGTGCCCGGCGCGCTGGCACGCATCACCGCCACCGTGGCCCAGGCCGGCGCCAACGTGGAAGAGGTCCACCACCAGCGGGCCTTCACCATGCTGGCCGCGCAGAACGTGGAAGTGGAGCTGGTGCTGCAGACGCGCGGGCACGACCACGTGCAGCAGGTGCTGGACCAGCTGCGCGGCGCGCAGATGCAGGCCGACCTGATCTGATCGATCCGGCCCGCCCGGGGTAGCCCGCCCGTCCCCGAGGCACGCGATTCTTGTAGGAGAGCGCGCCCATCGCGCGTCCCTAAGGCCCGTATTCACACCCGGTTGCAGGCTGCGGGGCAGGTTGTCGGCACACTGCCTTGCCATGCAGAAACCGCAACGACGCCACTTTCTCCGCACCCTCGGCCGCGGCGCCGCCCTGGCCTCCGCCGCCAGCCTGGGCCTGAACTGGACCCAGGCCTTCGCCGCCATGAAGCCCCTGGGCGCCCCCAGGCCCTTCGACTTCGCCGCACTCAAGGGCAAGGCCCGCAAGCTGGCCGGCCAGCCCTACGCGCCGCCGGCCGGCACCATCCCGCCGTCGGTTGCGTCGCTGGACTGGGACCAGTACCAGTCGATCCAATTCCAGGCCGACCACGCCCTCTGGGCGGGCGACAACCTGCGCTTCCAGGCCAAGTTCTTCCACCTGGGCCTCTTTTTCAAGAAGCCCGTCCACATGTACGAGCTGGCGGACGGCCAGGCGCAGGAACTGGCCTATGACCCGGCCATGTTCGACTACGGCAAGAGCGGCCTCAAGGCGGGCGAGCTGCCGCCCGACCTGGGCTTCGCGGGCTTCCGCCTGAACTTCCATACCGACCCGGTGCGCGATGTGGCCGCCTTCCTCGGCGCGAGCTATTTCCGCGCCGTGGGCGGCGAATGGCAGTACGGCCTTTCGGCCCGGGGCCTGGCCATCGACACGGGCATGGAGCGGCCGGAGGAATTTCCCGACTTCACCGCCTTCTACCTGGAACGCCCCGCTCCCGGCTCCAACACCGTGGTGGTGATGGCGCTGCTGGATTCGCCCAGCGTCAGCGGCGCCTACCGCTTCGCCATCACGCCCGGCGACGTGCAGGTGATGGAGATCGACGCCGCGCTCTACCCGCGCAAGGAGATCGCGCGCATCGGCATCGCGCCCTGCACCAGCATGTTCCAGCACGGCGAGAACGACCACCGCATGGCCAACGACTGGCGCCCGGAGATCCACGACTCCGACGGTCTGTCGATGTGGCGCGGCAACGGCGAATGGGTGTGGCGCCCGCTCACCAACCCGCCGACGCTGCAGTTCAACGCCTTCGTGGACGAGAACCCGCGCGGCTTCGGGCTGATGCAGCGCGACCGCAACTTCGACCACTACCAGGACGACGGCGTGTTCTACGAGCGCCGGCCCTCGCTCTGGGTCGAGCCCAAGGCCGACTGGGGCAAGGGCTCGATACAGCTGGTGGAGATCCCCACCGTGGACGAGACCTTCGACAACATCGTCGCCTTCTGGAACCCCGAGCGCAAGCCGCAGGCGGGCGAAGAGCTGCTGGTGGGCTACCGCCTCTTCTGGGGCGCCGACGCGCCCGCCCACCCGCCGCTGGCGCGCTGCGTGGCCACCCGCACCGGCTTAGGGGGCGTGGTGGGCCAGCCGCGCAAGTATTTCTCGTGGCGCTTCGCCGTGGACTTCGCGGGAGAAAGCCTGCAAGGCCTGGGGCGCGAGGCCAAGGTGGAGCCGGTCATCACCGTGAGCCGGGGCCAGGTGGAGATCACCTCGGCCCGGCCGCTGGACGCCATCAACGGCTGGCGCGCCATGTTCGACGTGCGGCCGGGCGACGACAGCACCGCGCCCATCACCATCCGCCTCTTCCTGCGCGAGAACGGCCGGCCGATCACCGAGACCTGGCTCTACCAGTGGGTGCCGCCGGCCGCCGCCGATCGCAAACCGTATTGAGGCCATCTCCCTGGGCGGCAACGCCGCGCCAGTGGCGCAGGCCGTGCTCCGGGTGGGCTTTCGGGAAAGGCCGCATGGACAGCTGCGGCGGTATCGCTAGAATTGCGTAACTTTTAAGCAGAAACAGGCTGGAGACATCGACCATGGCCCACGACACCACCACAGCACCGCATGCCGGCGAAACCCACGCCCCCGACGCCATCGAGGCCGTGGTGCCGCTCATGCCCCTGGTGCTGCCCGCCGTGGGCGCGGTCATCATGTTCCTGCTGGCCTTCATAGCCATCTACATGGCCTGACGGCAGCGCCCACAGCGCCCCACCCGCCTGCAAGCCCCGCACCGCGGGGCTTTTTGCTTTTTCCGGCACCACTTTCTTCTTCCATTCGTTTTCGAGGAACCCCTTCATGAGACCCGGCCACGCACTCGTCCTCTTCTCCGGCGGGCAAGACTCCACGACCTGCCTGGCGTGGGCGCTGACCCATTTCGAGCATGTCGAGACCATAGGCTTCGACTACGGCCAGCGCCACCAGGTGGAACTGCAGGCGCGCACCGACGTGCTGGCCGCCGTGCGCGAGCGTTTCCCGCAATGGGCCGGCCGGCTGGGCGAGGACCACATGGTCGATCTGGCCGTGCTGGGCCGGATCAGCGACACCGCCCTGACGCGCGACACCGCCATCCAGATGACCGAAGCCGGCCTGCCCAACACCTTCGTGCCCGGGCGCAACCTGCTCTTCTTCCAGCTGGCCGCCGCCGTGGGCTACCGGCGCGGCCTGCACACGCTGGTGGGCGGCATGTGCGAGACCGATTTCTCGGGCTACCCCGACTGCCGCGACGACACCTTGAAGGCGCTGCAGGTGGCCGTCTCCCTGGGCATGGGCCAGCGCTTCACCTTCGAGACTCCGCTGATGTGGATCGACAAGGCCGCCACCTGGGAGCTGGCCCGCGAGCTGGGCGGCGACGCGCTGGTGGACATCGTCGTGCGCCAGTCGCACACCTGCTACCACGGCGTGCGCGACACCCTGCACAGCTGGGGCTACGGCTGCGGCGAATGCCCGGCCTGCGCGCTGCGGCGCGCCGGGCACGCGCAATGGGCGGCGCGCCGCAGCGCCTGACTGAGCCCCCGAAAAAGATCAGGAAGCGCTGCCCTTGGCGAGGTTCACCGCCAGGCGCAGGCCCTGCAGGTAGCTGTCCACGCCGAAGCCGGCGATCTGGCCCTTGGCGATCTCGGCGATCACCGAGTGGTGGCGGAAGGCCTCGCGCGCATGGATGTTGGACATGTGGACCTCGACGATGGGGCACTTCAGGATGGCCAGCGCGTCGCGGATGCCGTAGCTGTAGTGCGTCCAGGCGCCGGCGTTGATGAGCACGCCCTGCACGTCGTCGAAATAGGCCTGGTGGATGCGCTCGGCCATGGCGCCTTCGAAGTTGGTCTGGAAGCACTCGACCGCCACGCCCAGCTCGCGCCCCAGCGCGACGAGCCGGTCATCGATCTCGGCCAGGGTGGTCGTGCCGTACTGCTTCGGGTCACGCTTGCCGAACATGTTCAGGTTGATGCCGTGGAGCACGAGAAAGGTCATGGAGGTTCCTTGTTCCTTGGAATGGGCCATGCGGGATGGCGGATGGTGGTAATGCGTATCGCATGAGCGAGCCGGCCCGCATTGTGTGGCCAAGGAACCGGCCGAAGAACGTGTTTGTTCACGATCCCGGCCGTCGCACGCGCAGGCCGTCGCCGCATTGCGGCAGGAACCTTTCTGCGGCCTGCGGCGTCGTCCAGATTCAGTCGCCGCCCGCAATCCGCAGGCGGCGCTGGGCCGTGCCGGAAGCCCGCCCTCACTCCAAGGACAAGCCATGCCCCCTCATTTCCTTCCTCCCGCCTGCCCGGCCACGCCGGGCCTGCTGGCCGGCCGCCTGGCGCTGGTCACGGGCGCGGCCAGCGGCATCGGCCGCGCGGTGGCCGTGGCCTTCGCCCATGCCGGGGCCCGGGTCATCGTGACCGATCTGCAGGCCGAGCGCTGCGAGGACACGCTGCGCGCCGTCCGGGACGCAGGCGCCCAGGGCTGGGCCCATGCGCTCGACGTCTCCGACGCCCAGGCCTGCCGCGACCTCGCCGCCGAAGTGTCGGAAACCGCCGGCGATGTGGACACCCTGGTCAACAACGCCGGCGTGATCATCCGCGAGGGCATCGACAGCCCGCGCGCGGAGGCCAACCTGCGCCGCACGATGGACGTGAACCTGTTCGGCGTGTTCCACACCGTGCAGGCCTGGCTGCCGGCATTGCGGCGCAAGCGCGGCTGCATCATCAACGTGGCCTCGGGCGCGGCGTTCATCGCGCAGGGCAACGCCCTGGGCTATTCGCCGTCGAAGGCGGCCGTCAGGATGTTCACCCAGACCCTGGCGCTCGACCTCGCGCCGGACGGCATCCGCGTCAACGCGCTGGCGCCGGGCGTGATCGAAACCCCCATGACCGAGGCCACGCGCGCCAACCCGGAGCGGCTGGAGCGCTTCATGCAGCGCATCCCTGCGGGCCGCCTGGGCCAGCCGCACGAGCTGGCCGGGCCGGCGGTGTTCCTGGCCTCGGACCTGGCGAGCTTCGTCAACGGCGCGACGCTGCCCGTGGACGGCGGCACGGTGGCCGTCTGAACCGACCGCGGCCGGAGTCTGGAGGCACCCCAAGCCCGCATAACCCCATGCATCTTTTGCATGGAATTCCCCCGTGTCTGACAGACACGCGGAAGGCGCATTCATAAAATCGTCACTCCAGCCGACCCGTGGAAGGCTTGGCGAGCGGGCCTTCCAAGGCCCGCCGACGCCTGCCGCCCCCCACCCGCCGACTGAGCATTCCGCCGTTTTCTCAAAGGCAGCGCTCAGGAGTCCGACCAGCGTTCGCCGGCAGCCATGCACCGCACCAGCGGGGCGCTTCCTTTGAAAAAACGGTTTTTCAACTCTAGGAAGCTCCCGATGAACGCACCCACCATGCAAGGCCTCGACCTCCAGGCCCCCGCATACGTCAAGAACGCCCGCCTGCTGGCCTGGGTGGCCGACATGGCCGCCCTGTGCAAGCCCGCCAAGATCCACTGGTGCGACGGCTCGCAGGAAGAGTACGACCGCCTCTGCCAGCAGCTGGTGGACGCCGGCACCTTCAAGAAGCTCAACCCCGCCAAGCGCCCCGGCAGCTACCTGGCCTGGTCCGATCCGTCGGACGTGGCCCGCGTGGAAGACCGCACCTACATCTGCTGCGAGAAGAAGGAAGACGCCGGCCCGACCAACAACTGGATGGCCCCGGCCGAGATGCGCAGCACGCTGCAGCCCCTGTTCGACGGCTGCATGAAGGGCCGCACGATGTACGTCGTGCCGTTCAGCATGGGCCCCCTGGGCTCGCCCATCGCCCACATCGGCATCGAGCTCTCCGACAGCCCCTACGTGGCCGTCAACATGAAGATCATGACCCGCATGGGCAAGGCCGTGTACGACGTGCTGGGCGTGGAAGGCGAGTTCGTGCCCTGCGTGCACACCGTGGGCGCGCCGCTGGCCGCCGGCCAGCAGGACGTGTCCTGGCCCTGCAACAAGACCAAGTACATCGTCCATTACCCCGAGACGCGCGAGATCTGGTCGTACGGCTCCGGCTACGGCGGCAACGCGCTGCTGGGCAAGAAGTGCTTCGCGCTGCGCATCGCCTCCACCATGGGCCGCGACCAAGGCTGGCTGGCCGAGCACATGCTGATCCTGGGCGTCTCCAACCCCGAAGGCAAGAAGTACCACGTGGCCGCCGCCTTCCCCAGCGCCTGCGGCAAGACCAACTTCTCGATGCTGGTGCCGCCGAAAGCCTTCGAGGGCTGGAAGGTCACCACCATCGGCGACGACATCGCCTGGATCAAGCCCCAGGCCGACGGCTCGCTGCGCGCCATCAACCCCGAGGCCGGCTACTTCGGCGTTGCCCCCGGCACCAACTACCACACCAACCCCAACTGCATGGCCAGCCTGGACCGTGACGTGATCTTCACGAACGTCGCGCTGACCGACGACGGCGACGTGTGGTGGGAAGGCATGGAAAAGGACACCGGCAAGCTGCCGGACCACCTGATCGACTGGCAGGGCAAGGACTGGACGCCCCAGATCGCCAAGGAAACCGGCGCCAAGGCCGCCCACCCCAACGCCCGCTTCACCGTGGCGGCCACCAACAACCCCGCGCTGGACGAAGCCTGGGACGACCCCAAGGGCGTGAAGATCGACGCATTCATCTTCGGCGGCCGCCGCTCCACCACCGTGCCGCTGGTGACCGAGGCCCGCAACTGGACCGAGGGCGTGTACATGGCCGCCACCATGGGCTCCGAAACCACCGCCGCCGCTGCCGGCCAGCAGGGCGTGGTGCGCCGCGACCCGTTCGCCATGCTGCCCTTCATGGGCTACAACATGAGCGACTACTTCCAGCACTGGCTGAACCTGGGCGAGAAGCTCGCCGCCTCCGGCACCACGCTGCCGCGCATCTACACCACCAACTGGTTCCGCAAGGACGAGGCCGGCAAGTTCGTCTGGCCCGGCTACGGCGACAACATGCGCGTGCTGAAGTGGATGATCGACCGCATCGAGAACAAGGCGGCCGGCCAGGACACGCCCTTCGGCACCGCCCCGCAGTACGCCGAGATCAACTGGACGGGCCTGGACTTCTCCGCCGAGCAGTTCCAGACCGTGACCAGCATCGACCGCGCGGCCTGGGCCGACGAACTGAAGCTGCACACCGCGCACTTCGACCAGCTGGCCTACCACCTGCCGGCGCAGATGCTGGACACCAAGGCCGCCCTGGAAAAGCGCCTGGGCGCCTGATCCTTTCGCTGCCACGCCCGCCACGTGCGGGCGCGCCCCGCAAGCCCCGCACCACGCCAGTGGCCGGGGCTTTTTCACGCCTCAGCCCAGCGGTCCGCGCGAGCGCGCCGCCTCGTCCAGCAGCCAGGCGCGCAAGGCCGCGAAAGCGGGCAGGTGCATGCGGTCGGGCCGGTAGCAGAGGTAGTGGCCCTGCTCGACCACCACCGGCTCGCCGCAGGGAATGCACAGCGTGCCCTCGGCGAGTTCGTCCTCCACCAGGATGCGCGGCACCAGGGCCAGGCCCAGGCCGCTGCGCGCCGCCTGGATCAGCGCGGAATACTGGGCGAAGCGCGGCCCGGCCGCCACCCAGGCCTCGGCCACGCCGTGCTGGCCCGCCCAGCGCGGCCAGGCGGCGGTGGCCTCCTCGTGGTGCAGCAGGGTGTGGCCCAGCAGGTCGGCCGGTGCATGGATGCGGTGGGGCCCCTGCAGCAGCGCGGGCGAGGCGACGGGCACGAATTCGCGCCCGGCGATGTATTCGGCCACCACGCCGGGCAGTTCGGCCGGGCTGTAGCGGATGGCCGCATCCACCTGGGGCGGCAGGTTCTCGGTGGGCGCCAGATGCCGGCTGAAGCCCAGCGTGACCTGCGGATGGCGGCGGCTGAAGGCCGGCAGGCGCGGAATCAGCCAGCGCGTGAGGAAGGTGGGCACGCTGGCCAGCGTGACCACGCCCGCATCGCCGCCACCCGCCCGCGCTTCGTAGCTCGCGGCCTCCAGCGCGCGCAGCGGGCCGGCGATCTTCTGCCAGTAGGCCCGGCCCTGGGGCGTGAGCTGCACGCCCCGCCCCTGCTTGCGCAGCAGCGGCTGGCCCAGGAAAGCCTCCAGCCCCGCGATCTGCTTGCTGACCGCGCTCACGGTGAGGCACAGCGCCTCGGCGGCGCGGGTCAGGCCTTCGTGCCGGGCCACGGCATCGAAGGCCAGCAGTTCCTGGATGGTGGGGCAGTCGCGTTTCATGCAGGCGCATGATACTTTCCAAAAGCTCAAGCTTTGTCACGCAAGCTTCACGCAAGGCCATGTCGCGATTTCTAGAATTCCGGCACATCCTTCGCCGTTTCGTCGCCTCCGGAAAGTATCCGGACTATTCCGCGGCCTCCCTCCCTTGTTCGAAAGCAGCGCCCTTGGTTCGCGGCATCACCCTTCTCTACGGCCTCTACCTGCTGCTGCCCATGGGCCTGCTGGTGCTGGGCAGCTTCGGCCAGAGCTGGACCAACACCCTGCTGCCCACGGGCCTCACCGGCCGCTGGTATGCCGAGCTGTGGCAGGACCCGTCCTTCCGCAAGGCCTTCGGCAGCAGCCTCGTGGTGGCGCTCTCGGCCTGCGCCATCGACGCGCTGCTGGCGCTGCCGCTGGCCTATGCGCTCTACCACGGCGCGCGCCGCGGCGGCGGCATGGCGGCGCGGCTGGTGTCGGCCATGCCGGTGGCAGTGCCGGCCATCACGCTGGGCTTCGGCTACCTGCTGGTCTTCAACACCGACACCCTGCCCTGGCTGGGCAGCACGCCGCTGCTGGTGGCGGCCCACGCCATCGCCACCCTGCCCTATCTCACCAACACCCTGCTGACCGACCTGCGCCACCTGGGCCTGGAACGGCTGGAGCAGGCCGCCGCCACGCTGGGCGCCGGCGAATGGCAGCGCTTCACGGGCATCGTGCTGCCCAGCCTGCGGCAGAGCCTGCTGTCGGGCCTGGTGATGGTGGCGGCGCTCTCGATCGGCGAATTCAACCTATCCAACCTGCTGGCGGGCTTCCAGAACCGCACCTATCCGGTGGTGCTGCTGCAGGCCTTCTACGGCGCCACGGGCTTCGCCTGCGCCGCCACCGTGGTGCTGCTGCTGCTCGCCGGCATCGCGGCGCTGCTGTCTTCCACCGTCTTGCGCAAACCGTCCCCATGAGCCTCGTTTTCGATCAGGTCAGCTACCGCTATCCCGGCACCACGCAGGGCCTGCATGCGGTGTCCTTCGACGTGGCGGCCGGCGAGCTGGTGGCCGTCATCGGGCCCAGCGGCTCGGGCAAGTCCACGCTGCTCAAGCTGGTGGCGGGACTGGAGACGGGACACGAAGGCCGCATCGTGCTGGGCGGACAGGACATGGCGGGCACGCCGGTCCACCAGCGCGGCATCGGCATGGTCTTCCAGAGCTACGCCCTCTTCCCCCACCTGAGCGTGCTGGACAACGTGGCCTACGGCCTCACGCTGCGCAAGGTGGCTGCCGCCGAGCGCCGCCGCCGCGCCCTGGAGCTGCTGGAAGTGGTGGGCCTGGCCAGCCACGCGCAGCGCGCCGTCACCCAGCTGTCGGGCGGGCAGCAGCAGCGCGTGGCGCTGGCCCGGGCCCTGGCCATCGACCCGCGCGCGCTGCTGCTCGACGAACCCCTGTCCGCGCTGGACGCCAGCGTGCGCGGGCATCTGCGCGACCAGATCCGCAGCCTGCAGCAACGCTTCGGCGCCACCACGCTGCTGGTCACGCACGACCAGGAAGAGGCCCTGGCCATGGCTGACCGCGTGGCCGTGCTCAAAGACGGCCGCCTGCTGCAGATGGCCACGCCGCGCGTGCTGTACGAGCACCCCGCCTGCCGCGCGGTGGCGGAGTTCGTGGGACTTTCGACCCTGCTGCCCGCCCGCGTGAGCGCCGAAGGCCGGGTGGACACGGGCTTCGCTGAACTGGCCGTCGCCACCGCCGGCCGCGCACTGGGCCAGACCGTGCTGGTGCTGGTGCGCCCCGAGCACGTGCAGGCCGACCCGCCCGCGGGCACGCCCAACCGCCTGGCCGGCCGGGCCGGCGCCGAACGCTATCTGGGCGCGGTCACCCGCTACGACTTCGCCGTGGCCGGCGCGCCCCACCCCCTGCTGTGCGAAGGCGCCAAGCCGGCGCGCGAGGCCGTGGCCATCGCGCCGGAACACCTGCAGCTGCTGGACGCCTGAGCGCCATCTCGCCGCCATCCCCCGTCTTTCCCCTCATCCCGGAGCTTTCCCCATGCAACGCAGACATCTACTCCAGGCCGCCGGCGCACTGCCCCTGGCCTCCCTGCTCACCACCCGCGCCGCCTTCGCCTTCGAAGGCGCCGAGCTCTATGCCGGCGAGCGCGCCCTGTACGACGAGGCGAAGAAGGAAGGCCTGTGCGTCTCCTTCGACACCGGCCCCGAATGGGCCAACTGGAAGTCGCTGTTCCGCGACTTCAAGAAGCGCTATCCCGAGATCGAGCTGACCTACAACGACCTGGGCTCAGCCGCCACGGTGGTCGCGCTGGAGAAGATGCGCCGCCGCCCGCAGGCCGACACGGCCTACTACTTCGCCGCATCGGCCGTCGATGCGGTGAAGAAGGATGTGGTCGCGCCCTTCAAGCCCCTGCATTTCGACAAGCTGCCCGAGGTCTTCCGCGACGCCGAAGGCCGCTGGTTCACCATCCACACGCTGAACATCGCCTTCCTGGTCAACAAAAAGCTGGTCAAGAACGTGCCCGCCGGCTGGGCCGACCTGCTCAAGCCCGAATACAAGGGCGCCGTCACCTATCTGGACCCGCGCAGCACCGGCGTGGGCCAGGTGATGGCCTTCGCCGCCGCCTATGCCAACGGCGGCAGCGTGGACGACGTCAAGCCCGGCATCGACTACCTGGGCCGCCTGCATGCGGCCGGCAACGTGCAGCGCGTGGAAGGCACCACGCCCTACGCCAAGTTCCTCAAGGGCGAGATTCCCGTCTGGATCGGCTATGAGAACGACGGCCTGAAAGCCAAGTACAGCGACGGCATGGGCGACGACTGCGCCGTGGTCATCCCCAGGGAAGCCAGCGTGGCCGCGCCCTACGCCATCAGCCTGGTCAAGAACGGCCCCAACCCCAACGCCGGCAAGCTGTGGCTCAACTTCATCATGAGCACCGCCGGCCAGCAGCTCTTCGCCCAGGGCTTCGTGCGCCCGGCCGTGCCCGGCACGCCGCTGCCCGCCGACATCGCCGCCAAGATGCCCGCCGCGCCGCAGATCCGCCCGCTGGACGTGGTCAAGGCCGCCGCCCGCAAGGCCGAGGTGGACCAGCTCTGGGCCCAGGTCGCACTGGCCGCCAAGTAAGCACTTCATGATCCGCCGCTTCGGCGCCTGGCCCGCCTGGGCCTTCATGGCGCTCTTCTTCGCGCTGCCGCTGGCAGCGCTGCTGCCCGAGGCCTTCGCCGAACGCGGCAGCGCCTTCGGCCGGCTCTTCGCCAACCCGCTGCTGCCCGCCGCGCTGCGCAACACGCTGGCGCTGGGCCTCACGGCCGGCGGCGTGTCGGCCCTGGTGGGCACGGCCGTGGCCATCGAGCTGGCCCGCCAGCCGGAAGCGCGCCGGCGCTGGATGATGGCCCTGCTGGGCCTGCCGCTGGCCTTCTCGGGCCTGGTGATCGCCTACGGCTTCATCCTGGCCTTCGGCCGCGCCGGCTTCGTCACCCAGCTGCTGGCCCGCCTGGGCGCCGACCCGGCGCAGGTGGGCGGCTGGATCTACGGCGCGGGCGGCCTGGGCCTGGCCTACGCCTACTACCTGGTGCCGCGGGTGGCGCTGTCGCTCTACCCCGTGTTCGCCAACCTCGACCTGCGCCCCATGCTGGCCGCGCGCACCCTGGGCGCCACGCGCTGGCGCGCCTTCAACGACACGGTGCTGGCCGAGGTCGCGCCCTCGGTGCTGTCCAACGCCTGCCTGGTGGCGGCCATCGCCATGGGCACCTACGGCACGGCCCTGGCGCTGGCCGGTACGCAGCTCAACATCCTGCCGCTGATGCTCTACGCCCAGGTGGGCGACGGCGGATCGGACTTCGGCGTGGCGGCGGCCCTGTCGCTGCTGCTGATGGCGCTGTGCGTCATCGTCATGGGCGCAGGCGACGTGCTGGCCCGCCTGCGCGAACGGAATACGACACATGCACGCACAACGCACTGATACCCGCACTGATACCGATACCGCCTTCCACAGCCCCGCCGAAACCTTGCCCCCCGCCGTGCGCGCGGCCCTGCAGCAGCTGGCCGAACGCCAGCGCGGCCCGGAACGCCACCGGCGCCCGGTGGGCATCATCGGCCCCGGCGACGGCGGCGAGCGCGAATGCAGCGCCGCGCGCCAGGTGGCCCGGGCGCTGGCCGGTGCGGGCATGACCATCGTCTGCGGCGGGCGCGGCGGGGTGATGGCGGCTGCATCGCAGGGCGCGGCCGAGGCCGGGGGCCTGGCCATCGGCATCCTGCCCGAGGAGGACGAGCGCAACGCCAACCCATGGCTGGGCGTGGCACTGCCCACCGGCATGGGGGAGATGCGCAACGCCCTCATCGCCCGCAGCGCACTGTGCCTGGTCGCCATCGGCGGCAACATGGGCACGCTCTCGGAAATGGCGCTGGGCCTGAAATGGAACACGCCCGTCTTCGTGATGCACGGCGACGTGGCCCTGCCGGGCGCCGTGCCGGTGGCCGACGCGGCGGACATGCTGGCCCGCGTGGCGGAGTGCCTGCTGGCCCGATGAAGCGCAGGCGGACGGCCGCGCGCCGCCCCTCTGCCCTTCTGGCCCGGGACTTTCCGCTCCTGCCCGCCCGGCTCCGGCGCCGCTCGCCATCGCTCAAAGAGCAAATGCCCGCACGCGGCGGGCATGAATGAAAAAGGGCACCTCGCGGTGCCCCTTCTTGCAGCTGCATGCGCCTGCCGGAACGCTTGCCCGGCGGCGATACGCAGGCGGATGGATCAGTAGTAGCGGCGGACGTTGTCCACGGCGATGCCGTTCATGGCGCGGCTCAGGTCGGCCATGATGCGGGCGTCGCGCAGGGCGGCGTTCCAGGTGCGCTCGTCTTCTTCCTCGCGGCGCAGGGCTTCGGCCCACAGGGCATACTGCGCGCGCAGGCTGGCGACCACGCGGCGGATGGGAGCAGCCAGCAGCGCCAGCGCGGCGAAGGCGACCATCCACAGCACCATCCAGGCGGCCAGCAGGTGGCCTTCGCCCCAGCTGTCGATGAACTTGTTGGCCACCACCAGCACCGCGGCCACGATGGCGGCGAGCAGCAGGGAGGAACCGGCACGGGCGCCGGTGACCTGGGCGTAGGCGCCCTTCAAGGAGGCGGCGGCGTTCTCGACGCGCTGCACGCCGGGGTGTTCGGTGCGGTAATCGACTTGGACGAAGCTGGTCATGATGTGGAAACCCTTTTAAGCCGCTTGTGGCGAAATTGCCGGGCTAGTGGGGTGAATCATAGGGTTTACCCCAGTCACGGTCCACTTTATATCTTGAATTCCAGTCATTCATATCGGTGATGATTTCGGCATGCAGCCCCTGAACTTCAGAACCTTCGACCTGAACCTGCTGCGCGTCTTCGACGCCGTGATGTCCGAACGCAACCTCACGCGCGCCGCCGAGACGCTGTCGCTCACCCAGCCGGCCGTGAGCAATGCCCTGCGCCGGCTGCGCGATGCGCTGGGCGACGAACTGCTGGTGCGCAGCGGCCAGGGCGTGGAGCCCACGCCCCGCGCCCTGGCGCTCTGGCCCGCCGTGCGCGCCGCGCTGGCCCAGCTGCAGCAGTCGCTGGCGCCGGGCGACTTCGACCCGGCCACGGCCAACACCGCCTTCGTGCTGGCCATGGCCGATGCCACGGGCGCCATGCTGATCCCGCCGCTGATGGAGATCATCGAGCGCGAGGCGCCGGGCGTGACGCTGCGGGTGCTGCCCTTGACCACGCGCGATCCGCGCCCCCTGCTGGACGACGAGGCCGCCGACCTGGCCGTGGGCTACTTCCCCGCCGTGATGGCCGACCTGACGGCGCGCGCGCAGTCGGGCAACCTGGTCGCCTACGAGAGCACCCGCATCTACGACGGCGAATACGTCTGCGTGATGCGCCACGGCCACCCTCTGGCGGGCGTGCCGCTCACGCTGGATCGCTTCTGCGCGGCGCGCCACCTGCTGGTGAGCTTCTCGGGCCGGCCCTACGGCTTCATCGACGAGGCGCTGACCGCGCTGGGGCGCGAGCGGCGCGTGGTGCTCACCGTGAACCAGTTCTTCACCGCAGGCCGCGTCGTGGCCGCCAGCGACCTGCTGACGGTGCTGCCCCGGCACTTCGTGGGCGTGGCCAGCCTCAAGGACGAGCTGGTCTGGCGCACCCTGCCCATGCCCCTGCCCACGGTGCATGTCGATGCGCTCTGGCACCGCAGCCGCCGGCACGACAGCGCCCACCGCTGGCTGCGGGGCGCCATGGAACGCTCGGGCCGGCGCAGCGGCGCACCGCACGAGGCCCTGACGCCACAATCGACGAAATGACGCAAGCGACCACGACGAGGCAGAAAGAGACCCGCATCCAGCTGCTGTCCGACCTGCACCTGGAAACCCATCCCCACTTCGCCGCCACGCCGGCGCCGGGCGCCGACGTGCTGGTGCTGGCCGGCGACATCGGCTCCTACCAGGCGGGCTCGCAGCTCACGGACGAGGACTTCGGCCTGGCGCGCTTCTCGCCCCTGCCCCAGCATGCCGGCTGGCCGGTGCCGGTGATGTTCGTGCCGGGCAACCACGAATACGACGCGCAGGACTTCGACGCCGCGCGCGACCGGCTGCGGCGCACCTGCGATCGCCTGGGCATCGCCTGGCTGGACCGCGAGACCCTGACCCTGGGCGACGTGCGCTTCGTCGGCACCACGCTGTGGAGCGACTTCGACGCGCTGGCCGACCACGAGCACGCCCAGGACGCAACGCGCCGCCTGCGCCTGCGCGACAAGGCCTTCCGCGCCGCCAACTTCTACCTGAGGAAGACCGGCGGCACGCGCGCCGGCGAGCCCTTCCTGGCCGAGCCCATGCGCGAGGAGGCGCTGGCCTGCCAGGCCTGGCTGCGCGATGCGCTGGCCGCGCCCTGGGACGCCGGGCCCACGGTGGCCGTCACCCACTTCGCGCCCAGCCTGCTGAGCGCCGACCCGCGCTATGGCCTGGTGCCCGGCACGGCGGGCTTCTGCAACGCGCTGGACGATCTGCTGCCGCATGCCGACCTCTGGCTGCACGGCCATCTGCATGCGCCCAGCGACTACGCCGTTCAGGGCACGCGGGCCGACGGCTCGCCCTGGCGCTGCCGCGTGGTCGCCAACCCGCTGGGCTATGCGCGCAAGGGCGAGCAGGACGCATTCCAGCCGCATGCAGTCATCCGCGTTTGAGCGATAGGGGGGCCGATAACCTGACCCAGGTCAAGGCCGCAGGCCCGGGCGGGGCGTAGTCTGGTGCCTCACCTTTCCGGAGACATCGCACCATGAACATCCTGCTCGCCGTGGACGGCAGCCCCTACACCAAGAAGATGCTGGCCTATCTGGCCACCCATGAAGAGTTGCTGGCCGGCTCGCACAGCTACACCGCCGTCACCGTTCAGCCGCAGCTGCCGGCGCGCGCCCGCGCCGCGCTGGGCAAGCAGGTGGTAGAGCAGTACTACGCCGAGGTGGGCGCCAAGGTCATGGGGCCGGTGACGAAGTTCCTCGCCCGCCATGGCGTGGAGATCAAGACCCTGGTGAAGGTGGGCCCGGTGGGCGAGACCATCGCCAAGGTGGCCGACTCGGGCCGCTACGACCTGCTGGTGATGGGATCGCACGGCCACGGCGCGCTGGGCAAGCTGGTGATGGGCTCGGTCAGCACCCAGGTGCTGGCCAGCAGCCGGGTGCCGGTGCTGCTGGTGCGCTGAGAACTTGTTGCCTCCCGGGATCTCGCCGCGGTGTGAGAGGGCCCGGATGCGGCACGCGCTACGCTGTAGATGGCTGCGCTCCCCACCACGCCAGTGCCGCAACGCCGCAGACCGCGCCAGCAGAGATGCGCCGCGCGCGTAGAGCCTGTTCCGCCTTGCCCTGGACACATGGAGCCGCTTTACCGGAGATGCACGGGCCCGACTCCGAAAGAGGATCGGCGACGACGGAACGCATGGTGCCCACCGGCATCGCCTCGATCAGCCAGCAGAGGACTGGCAACACGACCGACAGCGGCGCTCGGTTTCGTTTCAGGTTAACGACAGGCTGCGTTCCTAGACTGCAGCCGAGCATCTGTACGCGCCAGATGCAGCCGACTCTGGCCGGCCTGTTCCTGATCCCAATCTGCTCCCCCATGAGCCCCATTCTTCGTAAAAGACTTCTCTGGCTGCACACCTGGTCTGGCCTGACGATCGGCGTGTTCATCCTGTTTCTGGCCCTGACCGCAGCCGGGATGGTGATGCGCCCGACCTTGGCGCGGGTGCTCTACAGCGATCTGCACGTGGTCGATAGCTGCGAGAAGCCACGGCCTCTCGATGCTCTGGCCGAGCAGGCCCGTGCAGCCCACCCTGCAGACCTGATCGTCAGCGTCGAGATGAAGACCGATCCCACGGAGTCCGTGGGCTTCAAGTTCGGCAACAAAGACCTGGTCTATCTCGACCCTTGCTCGGCCCGGGTATTGGGGACGCAAAACATGTACAGCGGTGTGTTCGGTGCCTCCGAGTGGCTGCACCGGCTGTATTTCCTGCCTGACCGCAAACCGGGCCTCACGTTGATGGGTTGGGTGGACACCATCTGCCTGGTGCTGCTGGTCATGGGCGGCCTGGCCCTTTGGTGGCCGCGCAACCGGCTCGCGCTGTCTGCCGCGCTGAGATTCAATCCGCGTCTGCCCGAGCCCGCGCGCACGCTGAACCTGCACCGGGTCCTGGGTATCTATACCGCCATCGCCTTGCTGGTGATGACGTTCACTGCGCTGCCGCTGGCCTTCGACACGGTCAAGCGCTCCATCTACGATGCCGCCGGCTATGTGCCCGAGAAGGCGCCCAGGTCCGCAGAGCCCCCCGAAGGAACGAGGCGCATGTCCATGGATGCGTTCTGGCACAGGACCCAAGCGCTGGTGCCCGGCATCGAACAGGTTTCCCTGTTCTACCCGGACAAGAAGAACGCCGCCTTCGAGGCCCGCTTCGTCACCAAGGACAGTCCGCACACCCAGGCCAAGGGCTACTTCTTCATGAACGCCTACACCGGCGAGACATTACGCCTGGACGACTATGCCAAAGATCAGCAGCTGGGACGCAAGATCTACCTGTACCTGCTCGCCCTGCATACCGGCGCCATCTGGGGCCTGCCATACCAGCTGCTGCTGTTGGCCGGCGTGCTGGGCGCGGCCGTTCAGACCTACAGCGGGGTCGTGCCCTATCTTCGGCGCAAGCTGGGCCGGCAGAAGGAACAGGGCCTGACGCTGGTCCTGGCCCGGCGCAGCCAAGAACCCGGCGGAGTGGCGGTGCTGGAGTTCAGGCATCCCAAGGGGCTGCCTCTGCCGAGTTTCACAGCGGGTGCGCACATCGAGCTGCAACTGGGCACAGAGCTGCGACGCAGCTATTCGCTATGCAACGACCCCCTCGACAAGCTGCGCTATGTGATCGCGGTGCAGTTGCATCCGGCCTCGCGGGGTGGCTCGCGTGCCGTGCATCAGAACCTGAAAGTGGGTGACCGGGTCCGCACCAGCCTGCCAAGAAACCACTTCCCGCTCGACATGTCCGCGTCCCACTCGATACTGCTTGCCGGGGGCATCGGCATCACGCCCATCATGGCCATGGCGCACCATCTGGACAGCGTCGCCGCGCCGTTCGAACTGCACTATTGCACCCGTTCGCCACAGCACGCAGCCTTCATGGATGCGCTGAGCCAGCCTCCGCTCGCACGACGGGTTACGCACTATTTCAGCGACTCGGTGGGCGGGTCCCGTATCGATCTGGACGCGACCCTGCATCAGGCCGAGCCCGGCACACACGTCTATGCATGCGGTCCCGAAAGATTCATGGACGCGGTGGCCGAGGCCGCGCGCCGCAACGGATGGAGCGACGGGCAAATCCACCGCGAGCATTTCCAGGGAGGCGCTTTCACGGCCGAAAACAACGCGGAGTTCGAGGTCCAGCTCGTCCGTTCCGGAAAAGTGGTACGAGTGCCGAAGGACCGCACGGTAGTGCAGGCGCTGGCCGCCAGCGGCGTGGTGATCCCGGTGTCCTGCGGAGAAGGCGTGTGCGGGACCTGCGTGACCCGGGTGTGCCAGGGCGTGGTGGAGCACCGCGACAAGTTCCTCTCGGAAATGGAGCGCCTGAGAAACGACCGTTTCATGCCCTGCTGCTCCCGGGCGAGCGGCAAGCTGGTATTGGATCTGTAAGAACGTGTTGGCGGTCTTTTCAGGACTGACAACTGCCTGGTGGAAAGAAGGCCCTGCCCAGCGGCCTAAGCAGAGAGGAGCTCGCCGGGATGGAGGCATTGCCACGCAGCCCCAGCGCGCATTTCAGGTTGCATTCATGGGTGGCCGGTAGGCTTTGCCGCACAAGGAAAACACATGCTCCCCGCTTTGCGAAACCGTATCCTGCAAGTGCATCGTTGGGCCGGTCTTGGGTTGGGCTTGTGGCTGGTGCTGCTGGCCGTGACCGGGGGCGGTCTGGTGTTTCGGGATCAGCTGGCCCCGCTGCTGCAGCCGCGCATGTACCAGACGGGCCGATGTGCTGTACCGCTGCCGCTGGATGTACTGGCGGCCCGAGCAGCCCAAGCCATTCCGGAAGCCAGACTCGATCAATTGCGCCTCATCGGCCCCGGCATGCCGCTGGTGGTGCGCTTTGCCGACAGGCGCGATGTGTACGTGGACACCTGCAGCGGCCATGTGCTGGGCCAGCGCGCGCACTGGGAAGGCGTGCTGGGCTCGCTGGAAAAGTGGCACCGCCTGCGCTTTCTGGGCAACGATGGCGTCGCCAGCCTGTTGACCGGCGCCCTGACGCTGGCGTTGCTGCTCGTGTTCGTGCTGGGAGGCTGGGTGGTGCGCTGGCCGGACAGCCTCGCGATTCTTCGTCGCTCGCTGGTGTTGCCCAGGAAGCTCAAGGGCCGGGCCCTGGATGTCAACCTGCACCGTACCGCCGGTGTCTACGCCAGTCTGGTGCTGCTGGTGGTGGCCGCCACGGCCTTGCCCATCGCCTTCAAGCCGGTGCGGCACTGGATCAACCTGGCCACCGGCTCAGCGCCCCTCCCGGGCAAGCCGCACTCTGCAGCGCCGGCACTGGATGCCGTACCCGTATCCATGCAAAGCGCCTGGCAGCAGGCGCTGGCGCTGGTGCCAGGCACCACGCGGGGCGTGCTGCACTACCCCCATGCGCAGGATGCGGCATTGGAGCTGGCGGTGCTGGCGCCCGATGCGCCACACATGCTGGCCGCATCGGAGCTGTTTCTGGATGCCTACAGTGGCGCCGTGTTGCGCTACACGCCCTACGAACAAATGTCCTCCGGCCACCGGCTGTACAGCTGGATCAAGGCCGCACACATGGGTTACATCGGTGGCTGGCCGGGTCAGTGCCTGCTCCTGCTTGGCATGCTGAGCGTGCCGCTGATGGGCTACACGGGCATCAGCAGCTATCTGCGCCGGCGCCTGGCCGCACAGGCGATGCCCAATGCTCTGCCGGTTCGGGTGCTGTCCATCCGCGACGAAGCCGATGGCGTGCGCTCCTATACGCTGGGGCGGGCCGATGGCCGGGCGCTGCCCAGCTTCGCGCCCGGAGCGCATATCGACGTGCATATCGACCTGGGGCTGGTGCGGCCCTACTCGTTGTGCGGCGATCCCAATGATCGCGGCAGCTACCTGATCGCAGTGCAGCGCAGCCAGGGTTCGCGTGGCGGTTCGCTGGCCATGCA
Source organism: uncultured Acidovorax sp. (assembly GCA_913774625.1). Lineage (GTDB taxonomy): Bacteria > Pseudomonadota > Gammaproteobacteria > Burkholderiales > Burkholderiaceae_C > Paracidovorax. Next base: position 10,861 of record CAJYHL010000009.1, on the reverse strand, counting down.
CGAGCGCGTGGCGCAGGGCGACGAGTTGACCATCAGCGCACCGCGCAACCACTTTCCGCTGCGGCCCCGCGCCCGTCGCCATCTGCTGCTCGCAGGCGGCATCGGCATCACGCCCTTGCTGTGCATGGTGCGTTATCTACAGCGCCGCGGCGAGCGCTTTGAACTGCATTACTTCGCGGCCGCGCAGGCAGAGGCTGCATTCACCGAATGGCTGGGCCGGGCAGAACTGCAGGGCAAGGTGCATTTCCATTGGGGGCGGTCGCCGCGCCAGCTGGACGACTACCTGCAAGAGCTGCTGCAGCCCTATGCGGAGGGCGACCACCTGTACGTGAGCGGGCCATGCCACTTCACGGCGGCGGTGCAGGCAGCGGCGCAACCGGCCTGGCCGCAGCAGGCGGTCCACGAGGAACACTTCGCTGTGCAGTCGGTGTCCGTGGCACGCGAGGATGCCAGTGTGCCCGCTTCGGCCGCCCTGCCGGCCAAGAAGCGGGCATTGGCGCTGGATCTGTGAGCGTTCCCACCGACACGGCACCCGCTTCACACCATGGTCATGCAACCGTCTTAAAGACTGTCACATTATGAAAGTGCTTGTCGTCGAAGACCAAACGCAACTGGGCCTGATGCTCCAGCAGTGCCTTTCCGAGTCACGCTACACGGTGACCTGGGCGCGTACCTGCGCAGAGGCCAACGACGCCATCACCGAATCCACCTACGAAGCCATCGTGCTGGACATCGGCCTGCCCGACGGAAATGGCCTGGACCTGCTGCGCGACTGGCGCCAGGGCGGCTTCAACGAGCCGGTGCTCATTCTGAGCGCCCGCGATGGGGTGGAGAACCGCGTCAAGGGCCTGGACGTCGGCGCCGACGACTACCTGCCCAAGCCCTTCAGCTTCGAGGAGCTGCGTGCCCGCGTGCGCTCGCTGTTGCGGCGCCAGTCGGCGGTGAAGCTGACGGTGCTGGAGCACAACGGCATCGTGTTCGACTTGATCACCCGCACTGTCAAGCTCAATGGGGCCCTGGTGGACCTGACCAGCCGCGAATACGCGCTGCTGGAAATCTTCATGCACAACCAGGGACGCATCCTCCCGCGCTCGCTGATTACCGAGAAGGTCTGGGAGTCGCATTACGAAGTGGACAGCAATCTGCTGGACGTCTACATGAGCCGCCTGCGCAACAAGCTGGAGGCTGCGCTCGGCCATCCCGTATTCAAGACCCTGCGAGGCGTTGGCTACCAGTTGGTATGAAGCCGATTGGCGCGCGCATCACCGCCTGGTATGCCTGTGCAGCCAGCGCCACTTTGATGCTGCTGTTCGTTGCGGGCTACTGGCTGTTGGAACATCAGTTGCTGGAGGGGCTCGACCGGCTCAACAAAGCCGAGTTCATCCACATCGAAGGCCGCCTCCGGCCTGATTACCCCAACCTGACATCTGCCATTGTGGAAACCCGCATCCGTGAGGCGGCGGACGTTGCTTCCACGCTTTTCTATATAGACATCCACCAGCCGCACACGCCGTCCATCTTCCGCTCCGCGAACCTGAGGGACCGGACCATGCCCCATGTGCATCGGCAAGAGACTCCGAGCTTCAACGCGCGCGATACCAACATCGGTGAGGTACGCGCCGCCGAGTTCCAGATGGGCAAGTACGAGGTGATCGTGGCCACACCCATGCAGCCGGTGCGGGATGCCATGCTCACCTATGTGAAAGTGGGTGCCGTGCTGATGGTGGCCGTGGTGCTGATCAGCCTGCTGACAGGCTGGCTGCTGAGCCGCATGTTGCTGGCACCTGTGCGCGCCATCCGCAACACCGCCAGCCGCATCGGCTGCGACAACCTGGGGGCACGCATTCCGGTGGGGGACGTGAAGGACGATATCGCCGATCTGGCGCGCCTGCTGAACCAGATGTTCGACCGGCTGGAGACCTCCTTCGGGCAGATCCGCCGCTTCACCTCCGATGCCTCCCACGAACTGAAAACGCCGCTCTCCGTGGTGCGCCTGCACGCTGAACGCATGCTGACGGATGAAACCATGGACGAAAAGCACCGCGAGGGCCTGCAAGACCAGCTGGAAGAGATCGAGCGGCTCAACCGCATCATCGAAGACCTGCTGTTCCTGTCGCGCGCCGATGCCCATGCGGTTGCGCTGGACCTGCAGATGCAGGAACCGGCCGAGGTGCTCGCGGCCTTCCTGCCCGACGCGCAAGCGCTGGCCGAGCACCACGGCATGCAGTTCGTGATGCATCAGGAACGCATCGGCCTGGTCGCGTTCGATGCCAAGTGGATACGCCAGGTGCTGCTGAATCTGTTGCTCAACGCCATCCATGCATCACCGCCGCACGGCGTGATATGTGTGCGCTCTGTGCGGAACGACAAGCTGTGGCACTTGTCGATAGAGGACGACGGCAAAGGCCTGACCGAAGAGCAATGCGCGCACATTTTCGAGCGCTTCGTGCGCTACCCCACGCCAGGGCGCGCCGTCCACCGCGGCAGCGGCCTGGGGCTGGCGATTTGCCACAGCGTGGTGGATCTGCACGAGGGCCGCATCTACGCGCGCCCCGCTGGTCCCGGCAAGGGCTTGTGCGTCAGCATCGAGTTGCCTTTGCCCGGTACCGCACGGCACTGAGCGGAATCCTTTCCCCGGCGGGCGCGCCGACGCGGCGAGCATGCCGTGTCTCCTTGCATTGCCGCTGCATGGCGGTCCGATACACCCAGCAGCCCTTGCTTTTGCAGGATTCCGCTGGCGGTCTGCCGTTCGTCTTGAACGGGGGACGGGGCCTGCGCTGAGGCCCCCGGGTGAGTCGAGGCCGCGCGCGGCTTCGTGGTTTCCCGCGTCCATCAAAGCCGCCGCCTGCCTGTGCCGCACGGCCCGGCCAGGATTCAGGCGGAATTTAGCTTCGCTTCATATCTTCAGAGGATTCGCTGATACAGCAGTACCTCGCAGTGTGCGGCTCCTGGTGTGCAGCGTGCCTGGCGGGCCGCAGTCTTGTGCTGCCGGCTATGACGCCGTGTGTGCCAGTTATCCAGTTCCGCAAGATGTCCACCACCACCGTATACGCCGCCCATCCGCACAGACTGTTGCCCGCAGGAGTGCCGGAGCTTGCGCGGCGGCTAGCGCCGGGAGCCACCGTCCTGGCCCTGCATGCCGCAGCCATCTATGCGCTGCAAGCCGGCCTGGGTATGCCGCCGACGCCCGAGCCGCGCAAGGAAATCACCGCCATGCTGATCGCGCCGGTGGTGCCGCCGGTTACCCCAACCGAACCACCCCAACCCCAGCCGGCGCCCAGGAAAACGGTAGCGGTTCAGCCCCGTCCGGCGCCTGCGCCGGTGGTCCCTGTGCTGCAAAACCCATCGCCCACCGCCTTGACGGCACCGCCGCAACCTGCACCCGTGCAGGCGCAAGCCGCGCCGTCGCCGGTGGCTGCGGTCGAGCCCACGCCGGTGCCCGCCCCGCCCGCGCCCGCGCCACCCAAGACCATCAGCTCCGGCGTCGAGTATGTGCGTGAGCCGCAGGTCGAGTACCCGGCCGCGGCCAGGCGCCGGGGCAACCAGGGCGTAGTGGTGCTGCGCGTGCTGGTGAATGAAAAAGGAATTGCCGAACAGATCGAGGTGCAGAAGTCCTCCGGCTTTCCCAGCATCGATGAGGCGGGCAGACGCGCGGTGCAGCGCGCGCTGTTCAAGCCCTATGTCGACAACGGCAAGGCAACGCCCGTGTACGCCTTGATTCCCATTAATTTTCAGCTTGATATTTAACTAGAAAGGTAAGTGATCACCATGGAAACGAGTCCGTACGGAATAGGCGCCATGTGGGCGCAAGGCGATGTTGTGACGAAGGGGGTGGCTGCGATGCTGCTGCTGATGTCCCTGGCGTCCTGGTATGTGATTTTGACCAGATCGTTCAGGGTGTGGCAGCACAGCCGCGTGGCCCGCGCGGTCGGCCCCGCTTTCTGGGATGCTCCATCGATACAGCAAGGCCTGCTGACGCTGGGTGAAGACAACCCCTTCGCCGAAGTGGCGCGAGCCGGCCTGGTGGCCATGGAGCACCACCATCGCCAACACGAAGTGCATCTGCACGACCGACTCACGGTGAGCGACTGGATCACCATGTCCTTGCGCCAGGCGATCGACGAATCACTTGCCAAGCTGCAAGCAGGCATGGCGGTGCTGGCATCGGTGGGCTCCACCGCACCGTTCGTGGGTTTGTTCGGCACCGTATGGGGCATCTACCACGCACTGGTGTCCATAGGCGCCTCCGGCCAAGCCGGCATCGACAAGGTGGCCGGCCCGGTCGGCGAGGCGCTGATCATGACGGCTCTGGGCCTGGCAGTGGCCATTCCAGCCACCTTCGGCTACAACGCGCTGGTGCGTGGCAACAAGTCCATCAGCGGACAACTGAACAAGTTCGGCTTCGACCTGCACGCCTTGTTCGCCACCGGCGCTCGCACGGCTGGCGGCGACCAGGCACATGAGGTGCCTGAAGGCCGCAACGAACCACGCCGCGTGCAACGCATGGCCGCAGGAGCAGCGTGATGGCCATGGGCACCTTGTCGGAGTCGGAAGACGACTTCAACCCCGAGATCAACACCACGCCCCTGGTGGATGTGATGCTGGTGCTGCTGATCATCTTCATCATCACCATGCCGGTGGTCAACCACGCGGTGAAGATCGACCTGCCACGCGCCAGCAGCCAACCCGACGAGATCAAGCCGCAAAGCATTGATCTGGCGTTCGACGACCAGGGTGCCGTGTCCTGGAACGACCAGCCCACCGACCTGGCCGGGCTGAGCGCTCGCATCGCCGCAGCCGCGCAGCAAACGCCGACGCCCGAGCTGCATTTGCGGGCCGCGCGCAACACGCCCTACGAAAAGATCGCGCAGGTGATGTCCCTGGCGCAGTCCGGCGGCCTGAGCAAGATGGGTTTTGTGACCCAGCCCCCGAACTGATGTTCTCTTTCGCAAACAGCTTGCCCATGAAAAGCACCTCCTCCGCCTGGCCGCACCCAGCAGAGAGGCGCCGCGCGCAAGGGGCTTGCTCGGTCTCGCGCTGAGCCTCTCCCGTCATTTTTGAACCCTCTGCATGGAGGGGATGCACGCGACGACTGCCGCCGCGTGCATGTCCATGCCTGCCCTTTTCCTTCTTCACGACCCACTTTCGCTTTTGGATTTCTATGTCTTACCAACACGCTCGCTTGCAGGCCACTCCTTTGCAACGCGCCATGCTGGCCGCCGGCCTGTGCCTGGCCAGCTTGCAACCTCTGGCTGCACATGCCGCCGATGCTTCGCTGCCCCAGATCACCGTCAGCGACTCTTCCGAAAAGCCGTCCCAGGCGGCCAAGATCAGCAGCGGCGCCCTGGGCAGCCGCGCCGAGATCGACACCCCGTTTTCCGTCAAGGCGGTCACGGTAGAAGAGATTGAAGACCGCCAGGCCAACAGCCTGGGAGAAATCCTGAAGTACGACGCCAGCGTGCTCAACGGCAGTTCCAGCAACAACGAGCACCCCGCCACGGTGTCGATCCGGGGCCTGCGTATCGACAATCTGAATGGCTACAAGGTGGACGGCCTGGCCAACGTCAACCGTGGCACCGAGCTGCCGCTGGAGATGTTCGAGCGCGTCGAAGTCCTGAAAGGGCTGGGCGGCTTCATGTACGGCTTCGGGGCGCCCGGCGGCATCGTCAACTACGTGAGCAAGCGCCCCACGGAAGACACCACCTTGAGCGCAGACTTCGGCTACGAGGGCACGAGCGTCTACAAGGAGCACGTGGATGCCGGAGGCCGCTTCGGGGATGACCAACGCTTCGGCTACCGCCTCAACCTCGTGAACCAAAAGGGCGACACCGCTGCCGACAGCGGCAAGATGGACCGCTCGGCCCTCGGCCTGGCGCTGGACGCGCGCCTGACCCACGATCTGACCCTCAGCTTCGACACCCTGTACCAGCAGCGCAACACCACGGGCGGCACAGGCCTCACCATCGATACCGCCGGCAAGGGCAAGTTCGACCTGCCAGCCGCACCGGACGGCAGGACCCGCCTGTACAGCAATGGCGTGTTTTCCGACGTGGACTACCACCTGTCCACACTGGGCCTGGCCTACCAGATGGCGCCTGACTGGAAGTCCAGCCTCTCGTTCCGCCATTCCGATTCGGAACAGACCGGCAAGAAGGACCAGCTGTGGATCCGCAATACCAGGGGCGACTATGAAGATCGCGTGACGGCGATCTACAGGAAATACACGTTCAACCAATGGCAGGGCATGGTGGAGGGCAAGGTGCAAGCTGCCGGCATGACGCACCAGCTGGTGTTCGGCGCCATGCTGAAAAAGCTGGGCTCGGCGCAGCCGGTGACGTCGCCCAAGACCCCCGTGGGCAGCAGCAACCTGTACGCGCCGGTGTACTTCTCCACCGACAGCGTCAACTACAGCGGCGGCATCTACCACGACGAAGACATCACGGAGAAGGCTTTGTTCGCCAGCGACACGGTGGAATTGACCAAGCAGTGGTCCGTGCTGGGCGGTCTGCGCTATACGGACTTCACGGACACGGGCTACTCCACCAAGGGGGCCGTGAACAACTTGTTCCAGGCCAAGCCGACCTCGCCCACCGTGGCCGTGATGTACAAGCCGGTGGAGAACACCACCCTCTACGCCAGCTACGCCGAATCGCTGGAGCCCACGCCGGCCGCGCCGGTCGGCACCACCAATGCCAACACCACCTACCCGCCTACCAAAAGCAAGCAGACCGAAGTCGGCGTGAAGACGGAGCATGACGCCTGGAGCGGCAGTGCGGCCCTGTTCGATATCAAGCGTGGTGCCACTTACCAGATCAACAACGCCGATAGAACGACCACCTATTTCGCCGACGGCGAAATCCGCAACAGGGGCTTGGAGCTGAACGGCTCGCTGCGTCCCATGAGGGGTCTGTCGCTGGACGGCAGCATCATGGCGTTGCGCTCCATCATGGAGCGCGGCATTCCCACCGTCACCGGCAAGAACGCGGTAGGCGCCCCCAGGCTGCAGGCGGGAGCCCAGGCGAGTTACGAGATCCCGGGGGTGCCGGGCTTGTCGGTCCGTGGCGGCTGGCAGTACGTGGGGGCGACGGAAATCGACTCCACCAACATCAACACCTTGCAGGCCTATTCCCTGCTGGATGCAGGCGTCAACTACCGCACCCGCATCTCCGGCCACATGGTGACCTGGCGCGCCAACGTATCCAACCTGACCAACCGCAAGTACTGGCTGATGTACCAGGAGAACGCGCTGAACGTCGGAGCGCCCCGTACCTTGAGCCTGAACGTACGCGTTGATCTGTAGTCGATTGCCGGACGCCGTTCGGCTCTCGGCAGCGAAGGGGCCGCGCTAGGAAGGATTTGCAGCGGCCGGGAACATGTTCACGATTTCGCAGGGGATCGTGAACATGTTCCATGCAACGTGTGCAAAGTCTCCGAATCTGGCCAGATCAGATCAGGGCCGCGCGGCCAGGCCGGCCAGGCAGGTCTGCATCGCCCAGTCCACGATCTGCGGGTCGCTGTACCTGGCGCGGTCGCGCAGCATGGTCAGCAGCGGGTCGGAGGCCCGCGCGAACAGCGCGCAAACCACCACGTCGGGGGGCAGCTCGCGGCTGATTTCGCCGGCCTGCTGGGCCTCTTCGACCCAGCCCTGCACGCATGCGCGCAGCCTGCCCAGCGCCTCCTGGTAGGGCTCGCAGGCCAGCAGCGCCGCCGCCAGGCCCGAGTTGCGGCTCAGCATGAGCGGCATCTCGTCGGTGAACTGCAGCTCCAGCATCCAGCGCAGCAGCGCCTTCAGGCGCTCGTAGGGCGCGAGTGCGGCGTCGAGGCCGGACAGGAACTGGTTGGCCCGCTCCACGGCATGCACCATGGCCGCCGCGCAGAGTTCTTCCTTGCCGGCGAAGTGCTTGTAGAGACTGGCTTTGGCGATGCCGGCAGCGCTGGCCACTTCATCGACGGTCATGGCTTCGAAGCCTTTTTCACCCATGAGGCGGCTGGCCGCGATGATGATGGCTTGCTCGCGCGCCTGGTGCATCTGCTCCTTGAAGGAGCGGCGGAGCTGCAAAATGTTCATCGACATAATCTTATCGATAGCTTGCATCAAACGCCTCCGCAACCGCCGTTTACGCCGACAAACTGTTGCAAAGCCGTCACACACTGATACCTCAAAAAGGCGTAGCGAGCGCGCGCGAAGCCGCGCTGGTCAGCGCCTCGGTCATCGCGTCGAGCACCTCCGACTCCAGGTTCCAGCAGTGCCAGTAGAGCTGCACGGGCAGCGTGTGGCCGGCGGCCAGGTCCACCAGGCGGCCGTCGTCCAGCAGCGGACGGGCCAGCGCCTCGGGCACCACGCTGGCGCCCCAGCCGGCCACCACGGCGCGCACCTGGCCTTCCGAACTGGGCACGAAGAGCTGGTGCAGCGCCACGCGCTTCAAGCCGAAGGTGCGGGCGACGAATTCCGCCTGCAGGTCGTCCTTGCGGTTGAAGGCGACGAAGGCCACGTCGCGGAAGTTGTGGGCCGTCAATCCCTGCGGCAGGTAGCGGCGGGCCAGATCGGGCGCGGCCACGGCCACATAGCGCATGGCGCCCAGCGGCACCACCTTGCAGCCGCGCAGCGCGCTCTTGAGCGTGGTGACGCAGCCCAGCACCTGGCCCGAGCGCAGCCATTCCTGGGTGAAGTCCTGGTCGTCGGCGATGATCTCCAGCGGCAGGCGCTGGCGCACCAGGGACTGCAGCGCGTCCAGCGCCCAGGTGGCGATGCTGTCGGCGTTGATGGCGATGGAGATGCGCTCGTCCTCGCGGCCGCCGCCCGGCGCGCTGGGCGCCAGTTCCTGCAGGTCGCGCTCCAGGTCGGCACGCAGCAGGCGCAGCTGCTTGGTGTGCTTGAGCAGCAGCTGCCCGGCGCTGGTGGGCTTGAGCGGCCGGCTGCGCACGATGAGCACCGAGCCCACCTGCGCCTCCAGCGCGCGCAGCCGCTGCGACACGGCCGACTGGGTGACGTTCAGGCGCTGGGCGGCACGCTCGAAGCCGCCCTCCTCCACGATGGCGGCCAGGCATTCGAGGGCGGCGGGGTCATAGGTGCTCATGGCGGTTTTTATAAGTTCAACTGATGAATTTGGAGCAAGTTTAATTTCGCTTTTAATTCTCCAGGCCGCGCAGCACACTGCCGACCCATGAAAACCATCGTTCTCGGCGCCGGCATCATCGGCATTTCCACCGCCTGGCATCTGCTCGAGCAGGGCCATGAGGTCACTGTGGTCGATCGCCAGCCCGATGCGGCGCTGGAGACGAGTTTCGCCAACGCGGCGCAGATCTCCGTGAGCTACTGCGAGCCCTGGGCCAACCGCGATGCGCCCTGGAAGGCGCTGAAGTGGATGTTCGACAAGGAAGCGCCGCTGCTCTTCCGCCCGCAGTTCGACTGGGACCAGTGGCGCTGGGGCCTGAAGTTCCTGGCGCAGTGCAACGACGCGGCCTTCGAGCGCAACGTGCAGCAGATCGTGGCCCTGGGCGCCTACAGCCACGAGGCGCTGAAGGACGTGGTGCAGGCCACCGGCATCGAGTACCACCGGCTCGAACGCGGCATCGCCCACTTCTACACCGACGAGAAATCCTTCGACGCCGCCGGCCATGCCGTGGACCTGATGCGCCGCTACGGCGTGCAGCGCCGCCTGGTCAGCCGCGACGAGCTGCTGAAGATCGAGCCGGCCTTCGCCGCCTACGGCGACCGCATCACCGGCGGCACCTACACCAGCACCGACGAGAGCGGCGACGCCCGCGTCTTCACCCAGGCCCTGGCCCGCCGCTGCGCCGAACGCGGGGTGCAGTTCCTCTACGGCCACGACGTGGTGCGGCTGAACCAGGCCGGCGGCGCCATCGAATCCGTCACGGTGCGCGCCCGCGAAGCAGGCGCTGCCGCGCAGCGCCTGACGGGCGACGCCGTCGTGGTGGCCTGCGGCAGCTACAGCGCGCCGCTGCTGCGCACGGTGGGCGTGGACCTGCCCATCTATCCCGGCAAGGGCTACAGCGCCACCTTCCCGCTGCTCAAACCCGAGGGCGCGCCCATGGTATCGACCATCGACGACGGCAAGAAGATCGCCATGAGCCGGCTGGGCGGCTTCCTGCGCGTGGCCGGCACCATCGAACTAGGCGGCTACGACCTGTCGCTGGACAGCCCGGTGGCGCGCGCCCGCTGCCACATGCTCTCGCGCCGCATCGCAGAGATCCTGCCCGGCGTCTGCGACACCCGCACGCCCGAGGAAGGCGGCAATCCGCAGTACTGGACCGGCCTGCGCCCGGCCACGCCCACCAACATCCCGTACATCGGCAAGACCCGCGTGGGCAAGCTCTGGGTGAATGCCGGCCACGGCACGCTGGGCTGGACGCACGGTGCAGGCTCGGGCAAGGCCATGGCCGAACTGCTCTGCGGCCGGCGCCCGGCCATGGCCTTCGGCTTCCTGGGCCTGGACGCCGCCCGGCCCGCCTCCGCAGGCACGCCGGTCGCGGCCTGAGCCCCACCGAGGGAGAAGGCAAGGCCTCTTCCATCGTCCTGGATCGAAAAGCAGACACCCTGCGCGGAGTTCCGCCGCGCAGGGTGTTTTTGTTTCGTCTTCAGGCCCTGGCGAACCAGGGCTCAGCGCCGATCAGAACCTCAATACGTTCTCAGAACGTGTTTACGATCTCCCAGGGGTCGCGCAGCGGTGTGGGCGGGATGGGATGCAAGGCGCGGTGCGCAGTGGATAGCACGGCTATCCACGAGCGCCGCAACGCCGCAGACCGCCCGCCCACACCGCTGCCCTTCGGGTTGGAGCGAAATCGGGCGATTGGACGCCCCGGCTGCTTGCATGGGCACCAGCCCATGCGGCGCATCCGA
>CAJYHL010000008.1 GCA_913774625.1 uncultured Acidovorax sp. | reverse complement strand
CGAGCATCGCAGGTTGCCCGTAGCGCAGCGAAGGGACACGCACGGCAGGGTCGCCTTTCTTTTGGGTACTTTTCTTTGGCGAAGCAAAGAAAAGTACCTCGCCCGCCGGGGCGAGACCCGGCCCCGGAAAGCAACCGCAAAGCCAAAGCCAGCCTCGTCCCCAACTCAAGCAGCTCCTAAAAACATAGCGGAAAACGCAAGAAAAACAGGCGCCATCAGCCCCAAAGACCCAAACCATGCTCACCGTCCAAAACCTCCACCAGTACTACGGCGGCTCCCACATCCTCCGCGACGTGAGCCTCACCGCCGCCCCCGGCAAGGTCACCGTCCTGCTCGGCCGCAACGGCGTCGGCAAGACCACGCTGCTCAAGAGCCTGATGGGCCTGGTGCCCATCAAGAGCGGCACCATCGCCTTCGACGGCCAGCCCATCCAGGGCAAGACGCCCTACGAACGCGCCCGCGCCGGCATCGGCTTCGTGCCCCAGGGCCGCGAGATCTTCGGGCGGCTCACGGTGGAGGAGAACCTGCGCATGGGCCTCGCGTACAAGAGCGCGTCCACGCCCGTGCCCGAGCACCTCTACACGCTGTTCCCGGTCCTGCAGCAGATGCTGGGCCGCCGGGGCGGGGACCTGTCCGGCGGGCAGCAGCAGCAGCTGGCCATCGCGCGGGCCCTGGCGCCCAGTCCGCGCCTGCTGATCCTCGACGAGCCCACCGAGGGCATCCAGCCCAGCATCATCAAGGACATCGGCCGCGTCATCCGCCGCCTGGCCGACGAGGGGCTGGACGGCCACCCCGTCGCGGTGCTGCTGTGCGAGCAGTACTACGACTTCGCCGAAGAGCTGGCCGACGAATACCTGGTGATGGAGCGCGGCGAGGTGATCGCGCGTGGGCCGGGGCACGAGATGAAGGAAAAAGGCATCCAGCGGCTGGTCGCCATCTGAGCGGTATCCGATGCCCAGGATTAACCCCCGGGCGGGCTGCGGCGGTCCATCCTCCGTGGCAGACTCAAGCCCATGACCGACCCGACCCCCGCGCCCGCCCTGCTGGTCGCCGACGACCACCCCATGTTCCGCGCCGCCGTGCTGCACGTGCTGCACGAGCGCGTGCCGCAGTACCGCACGCTGGAGGCGGTCAGCGCGGCCTCGCTGGGCGCGGTGCTGCAGGAGCACCCGGAAGTGGAGCTGGTGCTGCTCGACCTGAGCATGCCGGGCACGCGGGGCTTTTCGGCGCTGCTGCATGTGCGCGGCGAATACCCGCAGCTGCCGGTGGTGGTGATCTCGTCCAACGACCATCCGCGCGTGATCCGGCGCGCGCAGCAGTTCGGCGCGGCGGGCTTCATCCCCAAGTCGGCGCCGGCCGAATCCCTGGGCGAGGCGGTGGCCGCCGTGCTGGACGGCGGCAGCTGGTTCCCGCCCATGGAGGCCGAACGATCCGAGGCCGACGCCGAACTGGCCGGCCGCCTGGCGCAGCTCACGCCGCAGCAGTTCCGCGTGCTGCTGTGCATCGCCGACGGGCTGCTCAACAAGCAGATCGCGCACGAGCTGGGCCTGGCCGAAAACACCGTCAAGGTGCATGTCACGGCCATCCTGAAGAAGCTGGAGTGCTACAGCCGCACCCAGGCGGCGGTGCTGGTCAAGAGCCTGGAAACCGAGGGAGACGCCTCGAACTGACGGTGGCAGGCCGTGGATTCCGAGGCGAAACAGCTGTTGGCCCTTGTTCAATAAGCGCAAGGTGCTATTTAAAGTGTAGCGGCATGGCGCAGGTCGGACGGGGCTCGGACCCGGGCGAAGCATGGTGCGCCCTTGCCGGAAACTGTCTGGGCCTCACCCATCCGATGGCCGCGGAGCAGGCCAAGCCAGCAGACGCCGCGCAAGGGCCGCCCCGCCGCGCCGGCGTCGTCCCCCTTCCCGCGCGCAGCGCGAGAGAAGGGGGAAGCGGCGCAGCCGCTCAGGGGCATGCCCTTTACTTCAACCGCAGCAAGGTCTGGCTCATCAGCGCGCGCAGGGCCGGCGCCCGCACCGGCTTGGCCAGGAAGCCCCAGCCGCGCTCGGCCGCCTGGCGGCGCAGCGTGGCGTCGCGCTCGGCCGTCACCAGGATGACGGCGGGCGCCTGGCCCCAGTGCCGGCACAGCTCGGCGTACACGTCGGGGCCGTGGTGCGCCGGGCCCAGATGCACGTCCAGCAGCACCAGCTGCGGCGCCTGGCCGGGCCGGGCCTCGGCCAGCGCCTGCTGCGCGCCTCCCGCCAGCGGCACCTGGCAGCCCCAGCGCTGCAGCAGGGCCTGGGTGGCGGCGCAGGTCGGGCCGTCGTCGTCGATCACCCAGGCGCTGCTGCCGTGCAGGGGCGCGTCGCCTTCCTGCTCGGGCGTCTGCGGCGGCGTGCCGCTGCGCTGCGCGGCGGCGGCCGCGTCGCCCAGCGGCACGCGCACCCAGAACACGCTGCCTTGCCCCAGCTGCGAGCGCAGGCCCACGGGGTGGCCCAGCAGCCGGCCCAGGCGCTCGACGATGGCCAGGCCCAGCCCGGCGCCGCGGTCGCGCTCGTCGTTGCCTTCGTCCAGGCGGCGGAACTCCTCGAAGATCTCGCCCTGCAGCGCCTCGGGGATGCCCGGACCCTGGTCGTGGACCTCGATGCGGACATGGCCGCTGCCGTCCGGGCCGCGCTCGTGGCGGCAGCCCACCACGATGCGCCCGCGCCGGCTGTAGCGGATGGCGTTGGAGACGAAGTTCTGCACGATGCGGCGCAGCAGGTTCTCGTCCGTGCGCACCACGGCGCGGGTGGGAACGCAGCGCAGCGCGAGGCCCCGGCTCTCGGCCAGCACGCCGAAGTTGTGGCCCAGCACCTGCAGCAGCGGTCCCAGCGGCACGTCGCGGATGCGCACTTCGAGCTGGCCCGATTCCATGCGGGCGATGTCCAGCAGGCTGCCCAGGATGGCGTCCTGCGAAGCGAGAGCCCCTTCGATGCTGTCGGCCCCGCGCTGGGCCGCGTCGCCGTGCAGATGGCTGCGCAGCAGCGAGGTGAACATGCGCGCCGCGTTCAGCGGCTGCAGCAGGTCATGCACGGCGGCGGCGACGAAGCGGCTCTTGGAGCGGTTGGCGCGCTCGGCCTCCTGGCGGGCGGCCTCCAGGTCGCGCGTGCGCTCGCGCACCCGCTGTTCCAGCGCGTCGGCCAGGGAGCGCAGCTCGCGCGCCGCGTTCTTGTAGCTGGTGATGTCGGCATAGCTGGTGACGAAGCCGCCGTCGGGCAGCGGGTTGCCGCGGATCTCCAGCACCGTGCCGTCGCCCTTGGCGCTTTCGTGCAGGTGCGGCTGGCCGCTGCGCAGGTGCTGCAGGCGCCGGGCGATGGCGTCGTCGGCGGGCTGCGGGCCCAGCAGGCCGCGCCGGGCGTTGTGGCGCAGCAGGGCCTCGATGGGCTGGCCCACCACCATCAGGTCGGCGGGGTAGCGGAAGAGCTGCACGTAGCGCGAATTCCAGGCCACCAGCCGCAGCTGCGCGTCGATGATGACCACGCCCTGGGGCAGGTGCTCCAGGCTGCGTGCCAGGCCCATGTCGGTCTGCCGCGCGGCCTGCTGCGCGGCCTGCACGATGCCGTCCTTGGCGGTGCGCAGCTCTTCGGCATGCTGCTGCAGCACGGCTTCCAGCTCCTGCCGGCTGTGCTGGCGCAGCCGGGCCATGCGCTGGCGCTGGCGCACGAAGAGCACCAGCAGGCCCAGCGCCAGCCAGCCGCCCCCGCCTGCCGCCGCGGCCCAGCGGCTGTTGGCCAGGCTGCTGTGCGTGTCGTGGATCAGGTGCAGCTGCCAGGCCGTGCCGGGCAGGGCCTGCGAATGCCAGAGCACCAGTCCCGGCAGCGGCGGGGCGCTGAGGCGCGCCAGCATGCCGCCGTCGTCCAGCCGCTCCTGGATGCGGTAGCCGAGCTGCCTGAGCGGCTGGTCGGAATACTGCCGCGTGGCGGCCAGCTCGCGCCACTCCTGCGCATCCAGCGGGTGCAGCAGCCGGTAGCGCCAGGCGTCCTGGCTGGCGAGGAAGACCACGCCGTGCGCGTCCGAGGCCAGCACCACGTCGGGCGTCTGCAGCCATTCGCGCTCGAGTTCGTGCAGGGCGATCTTGATGGCGACCAGGCCCAGCGTGCGGCCCTTGCCGTCCACGATGGCCTGCGACAGGAAATAGCCCGGCTCGCCGGTGGTCACGCCGATGCCGTAGAAGCTGCCGCTGCCCTGCGCCAGCGCCTGCTGCACGTATGGGCGGAAGCTGTAGTCCACGCCCACGTTGCTGGTGGAGCTGCGCCAGTTGCTGGCGGCCACCGCGCGGCCCTGTCGGTCCAGCAGCGTCAGCGTGGACGACTGGCTGGCGCCGTTGGCCTCTTCGAGCTTGCGGTTGAGCCGGTCGGTCTCGCTCGCCGTCAGCGGGTGGGTGAGGGCGGCGCGCAGCTGGTCGTCCAGCGCCAGCACTTCCGGCAGCGTGCGGTAGCGGTCGATGCGCTGGCCCAGGGTCTGGCCGTAGAGCGCCAGCTGGCGCTGCACGGTCTCGCTCTCGTCGCGCAGCGAATGCTGCCAGGCCAGCTGCCCGGCCAGGAACATGCTGGCCGCCATGCCGCCGACGAGGAAGAGCAGGGGCCAGAACAGGCTGCGGTGGTTGGGAAAGGAGGGGCGCACGGCCCGGATTGTCTCCCCGGCGCGTTCCGGGCGGCCGGCCCCGGTGTTTTTGTGGTGCCCGGTCCCTAGGGCTTTCCCTAGGTTGGTGCGTGGTCCCATAGGAGGGGCCGGGTGGCTAATACCAATGGGCTATCGGCCCTGCCAGGCCCCGGCGGTACAAATCGTCACCTTCCATGCACCCTGCCGGTGCAGTCCGCAGATTCAGGAGACCGCCCCATGCATCCCATCCCCGCCGCCGATCCGCACAGCCAGCCGCGGCTGCCTGTGCCTTTCTACCGCCAGCTGTACTTCCAGGTGGTGATCGCCATCGTCCTGGGCGTGCTGCTCGGCCACTTCGAGCCGGCCTACGGCGCGGCGCTCAAGCCGCTGGGCGATGCCTTCATCAAGCTCATCAAGATGATCATCGCGCCGGTGATCTTCCTGACCATCGTCACCGGCATCGCCGGCATGACCCACCTGAGCAGCGTGGGCCGCGTGTTCGGCAAGGCCATGGCCTATTTCCTGACCTTCTCCACGCTGGCCCTGGTGGTCGGTCTGGTGGTGGCCAACGTGATGCAGCCGGGCGCCGGCATGCACATCAACCCGGCCGACCTGGACCAGAAGGAAGTCACCTCCTACGTCGCCAAGTCGCATGACATGACCCTCACCGGCTTCGTCATGGACATCATCCCCAAGACCCTGGTCAGCCCCTTCATCGGCGACAACATCCTGCAGGTGCTGCTGGTGGCCGTGCTGTTCGGCGTGGCGCTGGCCCTGTCGGGCAACGCCGGCCGCCCGGTGCAGAACTTCCTCGAATCGCTGACGGTGCCCGTGTTCCGCGTGGTCCACATCGTCATGAAGTTCGCCCCGCTCGGCGCCTTCGGCGCCATGGCCTTCACCATCGGCAAGTTCGGCGTGGGCTCCCTGCTCAATCTGGCCGAGCTCGTCGCCACCTTCTACATCACCTCGCTGCTGTTCGTGCTGGTCATCCTGGGCGCCGTGGCGCGCGCCTGCGGCTTCTCGGTGCTCAAGCTGATCAAGTACCTGAAGGCCGAGCTGCTGCTGGTGCTGGGCACCTCGTCGTCCGAATCCGCGCTGCCCTCGCTGATGGAAAAGATGGAGCGCGCCGGCTGCAAGAAGTCCGTGGTCGGCCTGGTCGTGCCCACCGGCTATTCCTTCAACCTGGACGGCACCAACATCTACATGACGCTGGCGGCCCTGTTCATCGCCCAGGCCACCGACACGCATCTGACGCTGGGCCACCAGGTGGCGCTGCTGCTGGTCGCCATGCTGTCGTCCAAGGGCGCGGCCGGCGTGACCGGCGCCGGCTTCATCACCCTGGCCGCCACCTTGGCCGTGGTGCCCGAGGTGCCGGTGGCCGGCATGGCGCTGATCCTGGGCGTGGACCGCTTCATGAGCGAATGCCGTTCGCTCACCAACTTCATCGGCAACGCCGTGGCCACCGTGGTCGTCTCGCGCTGGGAAAACGCCCTGGACCGCGACCGCCTGCATGCCGCACTGGACGGCCAGCCCGTGCCGCCGTTGCCCACCGACGACCCCGTGCCTGCTGCGGTCTGAATCCGCCGCCGCGCCGTCAGCCGGCGGTGAATGGCAGTCAAGAGCGACAAAGCGGTGCAGCCTTTGCGGGCTGCACCGCTTTTTCGTATCGGGCGCGGGGCGTCCCGCATGCTAAGGTCGCGCGCTCGGTCTTACCTCCCTGCCGCCGCCCTCGCGCCGCCTGCCATGTCCTCCGCGCCCCTGCCTCCAGAAGAATCCCTCGTCTCCGCCGCCCCCACCGAAGATGACAACCGCACCCTGCTGCGCGCCGTGCTGGCGCTGGGCGTGGGCGGCTTTTCCATCGGCACGGGCGAATTCGTCATCATGGGCCTGCTGCCCGAGGTGGCGCGCGACATCGGCGTCTCCATCCCCGAAGCCGGCCACGTCATCAGCGCCTATGCCCTGGGCGTGGTGGTGGGCGCGCCCGTGCTGGCCGTGCTGGCGGCCGGCTGGGGCCGGCGTGCGCTGCTGATGGCGCTGATGGCCGTCTATGCGCTGGGCAACTTCGCCTCGGCCCTTGCGCCCACCTACCACTCGCTGGCCGCGATGCGCCTGCTGACCGGCCTGCCGCACGGCACCTATTTCGGCGTGGCGGCACTGGTGGCCGCATCGCTGGCGCCGCCCGGCCGGCGCGCGCGCGCCGTGGGACTGGTGATGCTGGGCCTCACCAGCGCCACGCTGGTGGGCGTGCCCATCGCCGCCGCACTGGGCCAGGCCTTCGGCTGGCGCGCGGCCTTCGTCTTCGTGGGGCTGATCGCCGTGCTGGCGGTGGCGCTGGTGCGCGGCGGCGTGCCGCCCACGCCGGCACCGCAGGGCGCCAGCCCGCTGCGCGAGCTGGGAGCCCTCAAGCGCAAGCAGGTGTGGCTCACGTTGGGCATCGCCGGCATCGGCTTCGGCGGCATGTTCGCGGTGTTCAGCTACATCAAGCCCACGCTGGTCGAGGTGGCCGGCCTGCCGCTGTCCGGCGTGCCCTTCGTGCTGGCGCTCTTCGGCCTGGGCATGGTGGCGGGCAACCTGGCCGGTTCGCGCATGGCCGACAAGGCGCTGATGCGCACCATCGGCGGGCTGCTGGCATGGTCGGCGGCGGTGCTGGTGTTCTTCGTTTTCGCCGCCCACCATGTGGCCACGGCGGCGCTGGCCACCTTTCTGCTGGGCACTATCGTGGCCATCGGCCCGGCGCTGCAGATCCGCCTGATGGACGTGGCGGGCGACGCCCAGACCCTGGCCGCGGCGCTCAACCATTCGGCCTTCAACGTCGCCAATGCGCTGGGCGCCTGGCTGGGCGGCGTGGCCATCGCGGCCGGGCTGGGCTGGACATCGACCGGCTGGGTGGGCCTGGTGCTCAGCGTGGCCGGCATGGGCATCTTCGCCTGGTCGCTGGCGGCAAAGCGGGCCTCGATGGGCCGTTGAGAGGTGGTGCTCAGCCGACTGCCGGCGCACGCAGCCGGTGCCAATGCGTGGCGCCACGCAGCACCAGCAGGCAGCAGCCCAGCCAGGCGCTGCCGGTGATCCAGCCGGCCAGCACGTCGCTGGCGAAATGCACCTGCAGCACCACCCGGCTCCAGCCCACGGTGACGACGATGGCCGCCGCCGCCAGCAGGGCCGGCCGGTGCCAGCGCACGGGCAGCAGACGGAACGCCAGGAAGGCCAGCATGCCGTAGGCGACCAGCGACGAGCTACTGTGCCCGCTGGGAAAGCTGAAGCCTTCTGCCACCGCGATCTCGTGCGTGTGGATGGGCCGCACCCGCTCGAAGCTGTGCTTGAAGGCCCGCGTGAGCAGGCCGTTGCCCGCCAGCGCCACCACCCAGCCAGTGGCCAGCAGGCGCCGCCCGCGCAGCCACAGGGCGATGGCCACCACCACGGCCAGCACGGCGAGCACTCCCGTGTCGCCGAAATGCGTGAGCCGCGCGAACACGGTGAGCGTGAGCGTCGATGCGCTGGCGCGCAGCGTGGCAGCCAGGCTGTCGTCCAGCGCGGCCCAGGCGGTGGCAGGCTGGCCCCAGGCGTCGGCCAGCAGCGCCAGCACGTGGGCGCAGGCCCAGAGCAGCAGGCCCGCCAGCGCCATGGTGGCGGCCAGGGCTACGGGGCCCGAAGGGCGGGGCAGCCGCCCGGCCCAGGGGGCGTAGTGCGGCGCGGCGCGGGCGTTGCCGGCATGCACGGCCCAGGCCAGGCCCACGGCCAGCGCCAGTGCGCACAGCCATACGGCCACGGGGTGCGCTCCGGCCCAGGCGCCCCACGCGGCGGCAGCAGCGTTCATGGCCGGCCTCCCTGGCAGGAGGGAACGGGCGATGTGGTGCGGGTGGTTCGGGGCATGCGCAGGATCGGAGCGGGCTGGGGCAGCGCGGTATTCATCGGAGCCGGCCATTGTCCCCAGCGGCCCGCTGCCGCCCGCAGGCCCCGATGGCTCATGGGGGCATTTCGCGGCATTGGCTGACACGCGCAGAGGGCTCCGGTCCCGTCCGGGCGATGCGATGGAATCCACAATCTGCCGCTATCCCCATGCCCTGCCACGGCCTGCGCGGCGAGTCGTTGCGTTCGCTCCTTAGCTGGTTCGTCCGTTCGCTCGCCTGTTCGCTGCGCTGCCGGCACGTTGCCCACGACATGACGCCAACCCCATCATCCCCGGCCTATCTGCCGCCCCGGCCCGCGGCCGACGCTCCCATGCACATCGTGGTGCCGCTGCGCCCGGGCGCCGACCTGGACCAGCTGCGCGCCAAGCTCGAGGCCGTGCCGCATCTGCAGCAGCGCGCGGTGCGCTGGCATGTGCCGCGCGCGCGGGCCGACATCGTGCAACTGGCCCGCGAGGCTGCGCGTACCGCCAAGGCCGACGGCGGGCTGGTGGTGGCGGCGGGCGGCGACGGCACCATCAATGCCGTGGCCACCGCGGCCTGGACGGAGGGCGTGCCCATGGGCGTGCTGCCCATGGGGACCTTCAATTATTTCGCGCGCGACCAGTCGCTGTCGCTGGAGCCGCAGCAGGCGGTGCAGGACGTGCTCACGGCCCTGGAAGCCGGCGACATGCGGCCGGTGGACGTGGGTTTCGTCAACCAGCGCATGTTCCTGGTCAACGCCAGCCTGGGCCTCTATCCGCGCCTGCTGGACCACCGCGAGCGCGCCTCGCACCGCTTCGGCCGCACACGGCTGGTGGCCGTACTGGCCTCGATCTGGAGCGTGCTGCGCGGCGGCGCTTCGCGACGCTGGCGCGTGTCGGTGCAGGCCGAGGCGGGGGCGGCCCTGCAGCAGCAGGAGCATCTGGTTTCCACCCTCTTCGTGGGCAACAACACGCTGCAGCTGGAGCAGGTGGGCATTCCCGAGGCGCAGGACGTGGCCGGCGGCGGCCGGCTGGCCGTGGTGCTGCTGCGCCCGCCCGAGGGCGATGCCTCCACCGCCCGCATGGTGGGCAATGCCATTCTGGGCAAGCTGGGACGCGACGAATCGGTCAGCAGCCTGGCCTGCACCGAAATGGTGGCCGAGCCCGCCAGCTGGCAGCCGCAGCGCGTCAAGGTGGCCTTCGACGGAGAGCGCGAATGGATGCCGCCGCCCATCCGCTTCCGCGTGGGCGAGCGCCCGCTGTGGCTGGTGGCGCCTGCCGCCACGGCCAGGAGCGAGGACCCCGCACCGGGCGATGCCCCTGCCGTGGCCGCCGAGCCCGAACCCGCGCCCGTGCCCTCCGCCGGGCTGGCCCCGGCCTGAAGGAGGCGGCATGAGCGTTCTGCTGCATATCTCCGACCTGCATTTCGGCGCCCACGACCCGGCGGTGTGCGACGCGGTGGCCCGCCTCACGGCGCGGCTGGGCGTGCGCGTGCTGGTGGTGTCGGGCGACCTGACCCAGCGCGCCACGCCGCTGCAGTTCGACCAGGCGCATGAATTCCTGTCGGCCCTGCCGGCCGGCCACCGCCTGGTGCTGCCCGGCAACCACGACCTGCCCCTGTTCGCCTGGTGGGAGCGCCTGGGCGGACACGCCTACGACCGCTATGCGCGCTGGTGGGGCGATGCGCTGGAGCCTGCCTGCGAGGCCGACGGCTTCGCGGTGGTGGGGGTGAACACCACGCGCTGGTGGCGCCACCGCCGTGGCAGCCTGTCGGCCCGGCAGATCGAGGCGGTGGCCCGGCGCCTGGCCTCTGCCCGGCCCTGTGCCTGGCATGTCGTGGTCTGCCACCATCCGCTGGCGGCCATTCACGCGCAGGACCGGCAGCACCGGCCCCACCGTGCAGAACAGGCGCTGGCCCGCTGGCGCGAGGCGGGGGCGGAGCTGCTGCTGTCGGGCCATGCGCACGAGCCGGGCCTGGTGGAGCCCGTCACCGGACTCTGGTCGGCCCAGGCCGGCACGGCGGTGTCGGTGCGGCTGCGCGCCAGCGCGCCCAACAGTCTGATCACGCTGGAGCGCCTGCCATCGCCCTCCGGCACGGGCGACCAGCGCTGGTTGACGCGCTGGGACTATGTGCGCGATGCGGGCGAGTTCCTGCCGGTGGAGCGGCACGACCTGAGTCCGGCCCGGGCCCAGGTCGCAGCAGAAAGCTGAGGGGCCGGGCTACATCGACCAGATGCGCGGCCGCTCGGCCGGCCGCTGCCAAAGCTCGGCGCGCCAGGCGGCCCACACCCGCTGCAGCAGCGCCATGGCAGGCTCCACCACCGGTGCCAGGGCGCGCACCACGACCACGCGGTCGCAGGGCGCGGTGGCGCCGGCCGTGGGCGCCAGCGGGTGGGCGTCGATCACGGCGCGGGCGCTGTCCAGCGCGGCTTCGCGCCGTTCGCGGCTCAGGGCCGAGCCCGCGACGAAGAACAGCGATGCCATGCAGCGGTGGCCGGCCAGGCCCAGCGGGCCGTCCATCAGCAGCGCGTCGGCGGCATCGATGCGGCCGCGCTCCAGCCAGATGCCGGGCACCTCGATGTGCTGCTGGAAACGTCCCTGCGTGAAAGGCTTGCCCGCGTGCGGCAGGCCGAAGGCGGCCACGTCCAGACCGATCATCTCGGCGCCGGGCGCCACTTCCATGGTCAGACGGTTCTCGGCGTTGCAGGCGTCGAAGCACAGGGCTTCGAGCGGCAGCCATTCCAGCCGCGCGCCGGGCTCCAGCACCGCATGCGTGCGCTGCAGCGCCAGCGGCCCCAGCGAACGGTAGAAGCGCGTGGCGCCCGGCGTGGTGACCAGGCCGTGCGCGCCTTCGCCCACGCGCAGGGCGATGTCCAGCGTGTCGCCGCCCACCAGCCCGCCGGGCGGATGCACCAGCACGTTGTGGCAGACCGCATCGCCCTCGGGGTAGAGGCTCTGCAGGATGCGCAGCGGCCCGCTGTGCTCGAAGCGTGCGACGGTGCGGGCGTGTTCGCGGCGGTAGTCCAGTTGCAGGCGGGCGTGCCAGGTCATGCGGTGCGTGCTATCGAATGAAGAGCGGAACGCGCATGATATACGGGCGCTGCCGGCCATTTGGCCATATGGCCGGCGCGCGGCTCAGGCCTTCCACGCGCCGACGTGCGAGGCCGAGGCCTCGTCGATCAGCGCTGGGCCGATGCAATCGATGGGGTGGGGCGAGGCGTCGAACACGTCGCGGCACGACAGCTCCGCGTCGCGCTGGTCCTGCCGCTCGCCGCGGAAGGCGCGCAGGCGTTCGGCGTCGATGCCATAGACCACCCGGCCGATGTTGGACCAGAAGATGGCGCCCGCGCACATCACGCAGGGCTCGCCCGACGAATACAGCGTGGCTGCAGCCAGCGTGTCGCGGCCATGCGCTGGACTGGCGATGCGGATGGCCGATGTCTCGGCATGCGCGGTGCAGTCGCCGGTCTCGCCGTTGGCGTTCCAGGCCTCGGCCAGCAGCGTGCCGTCGGCGGCCACGATGACGGCGCCGAAGGGGCGGTTGCCGCGCGCCCGCGCCTTGTCGGCCAGGGCGATGGCCTGGCGCAGGTAGCGGCCGTCGCGCTCGTCCAGGGGCACTTCGGCTGGCAGGGCGGTGTGCGTGGGCGCGGCGCTCATGCGGCCACCTTGCGTTCGGCCGCCGCCGGTAGGAAGGCGGGGTTGAAGACGCGCTCCGGCGCCGGCTTGGCGGCCAGCTTGAACACGGTGGCGACCTCGTCCACCTGCCGGGCCAGCACGGCGGGCGCCACGGCGCCCAGGCCGATGGCCTGCGTCTCGGCCGTGTTCAGGTACTGGCGCGTGATGCCCCAGCGCTCGCGCTCCACGTCCAGGTTCAGGATGGGCTCGCGGGCCTTGATGGCGGCCAGCGCTGCATCGGGCTGGGCCAGGGTCTCGCGGAGGGCGCGGTTGCTGGCGCGCAGGAAGGCGCGGGCGGCGTCGGGTTTCTCTTGCAGCAGCTTGCCGGCCAGCAGGGCGTTGCCGTAGAGCTGCAGGCCGGCGCGGCTGTATTCCAGCACCGCCAGGTCCTTGGGCGGCATGCGGGAAAAGAGCGAGACGGCGGAGTCGTGGAAGTAGGTGGCGGCATCGACGTCGCCGCGCACCATGACGTTGTCGCGCGCGCTGAAGTCGGTGGTCACCCAGTCGAACAGGTCGGGCCCGGTGCCCAGCGCCCGGGCCACCATGGGCCAGCAGCGGCGCGTGGATTCGACCGCGGCGGCGGCCACCTTCTTCCCCTTGAGCGACTTGAAGTCCTCGGTGATGCCCCGGTCGCGCCGCCCGATGATGACGAAGGGCGCGCGGCTGTAGTACTGATAGACGGCTTGCACCGGCGTGTCGGGGTTCTGCGCGTGGAATTCGACCAGCGAGCTCAGGTCGCCCAGGCCCAGGTCGTAGGCGCCGCTGGCCACGCGGGTGATGGAGGCCACCGAGCCCGAGCCCACGTCGATGGACACGTCCAGCCCCTCGTCCTTGTAGTAGCCTTTGGCCAGGGCCAGGAAGAAGGGCGATGTCTGGCTGGTCACGCGGAAGTCCAGCGTGAACTTGATCGGCACCAGACTGCGCTGCGCGTGGACGGCGGGCGCGAGGCCTAAGCCCAGCGGGGCGCCCACGGCGGCGGCGATGGAGGTGGAAAGGCTGCTGGAGAGGAAGTGGCGGCGTTGCATGGCGGATGCTCTTCGGTTCGTACGACAGTTCGGTCGAATGGCCGGCGCGCAGGGTGGCATGCACCCCGCAGACGGTGCGAACGAGCAATTTCCGGGCGCCGCCGGGTGTTGCATGGCCGGCTGCGCTGAACGCTTCTACTCGGCAGGGGCTATTGCATGAAGCGTGCCGGGCCGCACGGGCCCGCATGCCTGCCGGCATGCGCCGCTCTGGTGCGAAGGCATTGGCCTGTGAATTGCTTGCCGGTAGTGCGAGAGTAGAAGCGTTCAGTTCGGCTGCCATGGGCTTGCTTGCAAGCCTGCGGGGCTGGCGGGTCATTGCTCTTGAAGCCGGTGCCAGCCGGATGCGCGCGCCGCGCCCCATCGTGGGTTCGGGCCGCACCCCGCCGGTGCCTCGTTCCTTCAAGAGCCCGTGGCGCCGCGTGCGCCCTGCCTGCATTGCCGGCCCTGCCGCAGCGCCATGGGTTCTTGTGCCTCACCACCACCCGAACCGAGGATCAAGCCCATGACCGCCCCCACGCTTTCTTCTGCCGCCGCCGCCCCCACCCCCGTCTATGAACCCGCCAACGCCCAGGGCGTGATCGCCGAGCTGGAAAAGGAAGCCCGCATGGGCGGCCTGGGCGAGGAAACCACGGCCCGCGAGGTGCGCTGCATCGACATCTCCGACTTCGAGGCGCGCAAGCAAGAGATCGCCGAAGCGCTCTGGAGCGCCTCGGTGGAGATCGGCTTCTTCCAGGTCTCGGGCCACGGCATTCCGCTGGAGGACATCCGCGCCGCGTTCGAGCGTGCCGAGCGCTTCTTCGCGCTGCCCGCCGAGACCAAGGCCCAGTGGCCGCTGGCGCGCAACGCGGGCTGGGAGCACAAGGCGCAGATCCGCCCCTCGACCCGCACGCCGGACCAGAAGGAGTCCTACCAGGTCACGCGCCCGCGCATGGCGGGCCTGTGGCCGACCGAAGAAGAGCTGCCGGGCTTCCAGGAAGCCACGCTGCGCTTCGAGGCGCAGTGCTGGCAGGTGGCGATGCGGCTGCTGTCGTGCTTCGCCTGGAAACTGGGCTTCGCGCCCGACTTCTTCACCCGCGCCCATGACCCGTCCGTGCCCGCCTACCAGAGCACGCTGCGCATGCTGCATTACTTCGCGGTCGATCCGGCGCTGAAGGACGAGCTGGGCCTGTGGCGCGCGGGCGCGCACACCGATTTCGATTGCCTCACGCTGCTCTTCCAGCGCGCCGGCCAGGGCGGGCTGCAGGTGCTGCCGGGCAAGGAGATGGAGGGCCGTGCCTGGACGCCGGTCGAGCCCATCGAGGGCGTCATCACCTGCAACATCGGCGACATGCTGATGCGCTGGAGCGACGATGTGCTGCCCAGCAACTTCCACCGCGTGCGCAACCCGCTGCCGCACGAATACCAGGGCGCGCGCTACAGCCTGGCCTTCTTCGCCCAGGCCAACGAAGACGCGGTGATCGAAGGCCCGGGAAAGAAGCACCCGCCCATCACAGGGGCCGAGTACCTGCGCCAGCGCATCAGCGCCAATTTCTCCAACCGGTATTGATCGGTCCGGCGCGGCCCAACGAACGAACGGAGCCCCTCGTTCAGGCCACCGGCAGCCAGGGCCTGAGCCAGCCCAGCCCGTCGCGCGTGGCATGGGGCGCCGTGCCGCGCGCGGGGCGGTACTCGCAGCCGATCCAGCCGCCATAGCCCAGGCTGTCGATCAGCCGGAACAGATAGGGATAGTTCAGCTCGCCCACGTCGGGCTCGTGCCGCTCCGGAACGCCCGCGATCTGCAGATGGCCCACGCGGCCGGTGGGCAGGTACTGGCGGATCTTCATCGCCAGATCGCCCTCGACGACCTGGCAGTGGTAGAGGTCCATCTGCACCTGCACGTTGGGCGCGCCGATCTCGGCGACGAGGGCATGGGCCGTGTCCTGCCGGCTCAGGAAAAAGCCGGGCATGTCGCGCCCGTTGATGGGCTCCAGCAGGATGCTTATGCCGTGCGGCGCGGCCTGTTCGGCCGCATGGTGGATGTTGGCGACGTAGGTGGCGCGCACCTCGGCGGGGTCGGCGCCCTGCGGCACCAGCCCCGCCATCACGTGGATGCGCGGGCACTGCAGGGCCTGCGCGTATTCGATGGCCTGGGCGATGCCTGCGCGGAATTCGGCCTCGCGCCCGGGCAGGCAGGCGATGCCGCGCTCGCCCGCGTCCCAGTCGCCGGGCGGGGCGTTGAACAGCACCTGCTGCAGGCCCAGCGTCCGCAGTCGCTCGGCCAGCGCCTGGGCCGGCCAGTCATAGGGGAAGAGGTATTCGACGCCCTGGAAGCCGTCGCGGGCGGCGGCGGCGAAGCGGTCGAGGAAGTCCAGCTCGTTGTAGAGCAGCGAGAGATTTGCGGCGAAGCGGGGCATGGTGGCCCCGATTGTTGCAGGCCCGGGCCCTCACGCTTCCGGCGCGTCGTCCAGCAGCTGCTGCAGCCGCCGGGGGTAGTTGTTGAGGAAGTCCCGAGTGATCTCGAAGTGCTCGGTGTCCTCGAAGGCCACTTCGCTCAGGCCCGCTGCGCTGAACTGGATGATCCTGGCATGCGGGTACGACAGCAGGATGGGCGAGTGCGTGGCGATCACGAACTGCGAATGCGATTCGACCAGCTGGTGGATGGCATGGAGCGCGGCCAACTGGCGGCTGGGAGAGAGGGCGGCTTCGGGTTCGTCGAGGAAGTAGATGCCGTTGCCCTGCAGCTTCTGGGTCAGCACCGCCATGAACGATTCGCCGTGCGACTGGCCATGCAGCCGCCTGTCGCCATAGCCGCTCGGCCCGGGCAAGCCGTCCATGTAGGTCGCCACGTTGAAGAAGCTCTCGGCCCGCAGGAAGTAGCCGTCCCGTGGAATGGGCGCGACGCGGGCCAGCCGCAGGCTGGCGTGCAGCGGCGAGATGGCGGGCTGGTCGTTGGTCGTTTGCAGCCGAACCGATTTGGTACCCCCTTCCGCCCCGAAGCCCATGGCCACGGCCAGCGCCTCCAGCACGGTGGATTTGCCCGAGCCGTTCTCGCCCACGAAGAAGGTGACGTTGGGGTGGAAGTCGATGAGGCCGATTTCCGCGACGGCCGGTATGTTGAACGGGTAGGCACTCTCGTCGATTTCGGCATCGGGGCGAAAGCTGGCGCGCAGCAGGTGGGGCTGGGTGCGGCGGGGCATTGCGCTGAAGGCAGGGGCGGAGTGCGGTGCCCCTATGCTATGCCGGAGCGGTCGCTGAGGGGGGGGGCGCAGGCGTACGCTTACGTCAATCCTGCGGGGTGAATGCCGTTGCAGGGGCTGTGGGGCCATCGATATCCGAGCACCATGGCCCTGGGATAGGAATGTTCCCTCACCTGTTCGAGTTGGTTGCCTCCCAGCAGATAGACGAAGGTTTCGTCTTCGCGCAAATAGAAGCCGACGTGGCCTTTCCAACTGGCTGGATCTTCTCGCCAGAGGACTGCCATGCAACCCTGCCTGGGGGCGTCCAGCGGCGTGCCCCAGTCGAGCCACGACCTGGCTAGGGCCGAACCCGTACCGCTTATCCCGGCCTGAGCGAGCGACCAGTTGACGAACGATGAGCACCAGGAGGCCTTGTCGTCATAGCCTTCGATATTGGTA
Organism: uncultured Acidovorax sp.; assembly: GCA_913774625.1. GTDB lineage: Bacteria > Pseudomonadota > Gammaproteobacteria > Burkholderiales > Burkholderiaceae_C > Paracidovorax. The sequence continues at coordinate 83,279 of CAJYHL010000008.1, read as the reverse complement.
CCCGCATGGTAGGCCGTGATTCGTGGGTTGGAGGCGCCAGCGGGATAGGCTGCGACGCCTATTTCTCCGGAGGCGATGGTGAGCCAGAGTGGCGGATGCGTCATGAGAGCATTGCCCGAGACTCTGCTCTCGAGGATCTCGAAGTTGGTGATGGGCTCCAATTCCACGCTGTCATCTTCCATCTTGTTTCTCTCCGGTATCGCGCGTTAGCGCGTTAGAAGCGGCTAATTGGCAGCCTGGCGCCGGAGCCGGAGGACGCGGCTCTCGCAACACGCTCACTTGAAGCCGTTGGTGGAATCGTGGGGCAGGGCCTGCCGATCCAGCGCCTTGACCAGGAACAGCGAGCGCACTTCATAGCCCAGTTCCTCGTACAGGTGAAGCGCATGGGCGTTGAAAGCCCAGACGTTCAGGCGCACTTCGGCTCCTCCGCGCTGGAGCACCCAGTTTTGCGCGCGCTGCATCAGTTCCCGGCCGATGCCCTGGCCGCGCCGGCTTTCCGTGACGCCGACGCTGCCTACCCGGCCGAAGCGCATGGGCTGCAGCAGCGAATGCGATTCCGAAACGATGCTGACCGTGACGAAGCCGACCAGCGCGCCCGAGGCGTCTTGCGCCACGAAGGTCGTCGCGTCGTCCCGGGCGATGCTGCCGCTCCAGTGGCCCGCATCCCGGTCCGCCTCGCCCGGGCCGGCGAAGATGCGGGGAAAGGCCGCGTGGTGGACCGCGTTCACTTCCTCGCCGAGGGCACAGATCGCGCGGAGATCGGGTGCGGTGGCTTCGCGGTAGGTGAGCATCGGGGAATCCTAGCATCGGCGATGGCGCGGCCTTCCCCCTCCAGCCGCGGACCGCGCCTCGCTGGCATGCATGTGTGCAGGCATGCGCTGCCGGGAGCGCTGCATGCCGTGCCCTCGCCCGCCTCACTCGCCCTGCGATCCCCGCCGTGCCCAGCCCGTGGTGTGCTTTTCCAGCACGCTGAAGAGCTCGTACATCGCCATCGCCATCGCGCCCACCACCATCAGGCCGGCGAAGGCCAGGCCCATCTGCATGGACGAGCCGGCGGAGATCAGCAGGTAGCCGATGCCCTCGTTGGCGGCGGTCATCTCGCTCACCGTGGTGCCGACGAAGGCGAGCGTGATGGCGACCTTCAGCGAGCCGTAGAAGTAGGGCAGCGAGCGCGGCAGGCCGACCTTGACCAGCACGTCCCAGCGCTTGGCGCCCAGAACGCGCAGCACGTCTTCGAGCTCGGGCTCCAGCGTGGCCAGGCCCGTGGCGATGTTGACCATGATGGGGAAGAAGCTGATCAGGAAGGCGGTGAGGATGGCCGGTCCCGCGCCGATGCCGAACCACACCACCAGGATGGGCACGAACGCGGCCTTGGGCAACGCGTTGAAGGCGGTCATGAGCGGATAGACGGCCGCGTAGGCCAGGCGCGAGGAGCCGATCAGAAAGCCCAGCAGCACGCCCACCACGATGGCGATGCCGAAGCCCGCCATGGTCACCCAGAAGGTGCGCCAGGCATGGCCGGCGATGATCCACTTGAATTCGACCAGCTGGCTCCAGATGGCGGCGGGGCTGGGGAAGATGAATTCCGAGATGCCCAGGCCCGAGCAGACGACCTGCCAGAGCAGGACCACGGCGAACAGCAGGACCCAGGGCGACCAGCGCTCCACGCGCTTCCTGTGGGCGGCATTCATGAGGCGGCTCATTGCGTGATCTCCCCGCCGGCCTTGCGCAGCGCCCCGATGTGGCCGCGCAGCTCCAGTACGATATCGGTGAATTCCTTGGTGTAGGTCAGTTCCAGGTCGCGCGGGCGCGGCAGCTCGATGTCGCGCTTCACCACGAAGCGGCCCGGGCTCTTGCTCATCACATAGACCGTGTCGGCCAGGAACACGCTCTCGCGCAGGTCGTGCGTGACCAGGATGACGTTGAATTTCTGCTCGGCCTGCAGGTCGCGCAGGATGCACCACAGCTCCTCGCGCGTGAAGGCATCGAGCGCGCCGAAGGGCTCGTCCAGCAGCAGCATCTTGGGCTCGTGGATCAGGGCGCGGCAGATGCTGGCGCGCTGCTGCATGCCGCCCGAGAGCTGCCAGGGGAACTTGTCTTCGTAGCCCCCCAGGCCCACCTTCTGGAGCAGGGCGCGGGCGCGGGCCTCGTATTCCTTGCGGCGGGCCTTGAACTGGCTGCGGTGCGGCTCCACGATCTCCAGCGGCAGCAGCACGTTGTCCACCGTGGTGCGCCAGGGCAGCAGGGACGGCGCCTGGAAGGCCATGCCCGAGATCTTCAGCGGCCCGGTGACGGGCTGGCCGTCGATGCGGATCTTGCCCATGGAGGGCATGCGCAGGCCGGTGGCCAGCTTCATGAAGGTGGACTTGCCGCAGCCCGAAGGGCCGACGATGGCGATGAACTCGCCCTGCCGCACCTGCAGGTCGATGGCTTCGACGGCGAAGTGGTTCTGCGCGAGCAGCTCGTCGTTGTAGGCGAGCCAGACGTCACGGAAGTCCACGAAGTAAGGGGCTTCGGCCTGCATGGGGGTATGGGTGTGGGGTGGGCTGGCAGCCCGGGCGTCGCCCGGGCTTTCAGCGATGGAAAGAAGAGCGGAGTGCGGGCGCTGCCGGGGCGCGCCCGCTGCCTACTTGCGCGGCAGGATGTTGAGTTCCGCCGCCGTCGGCAGGAAGCTGCCGTTCCACACCGCGTCGGGGTTGACCCGCGTCTTGGTGGCATAGGCGTCGGACACCTGCGAAGCCATCAGCGACAGGCGCTGAGGCTTGAGCTGGCCGAAGCCTTCGGCGCGCGCGTCGGGGCTGTTGACGACCGTGTCGATGGCCATCTGCAGGCGGCGCGTTTCCAGCTGCGTGTTGATGATGCCGTCGCGCTCCTTCACGTAGGCGATGGCGGCGGCGGGGTTGGCGATGACCTCCTTGGCGCCGCGCGTGAAGGCCTTCAGGAAGGCCTTGATAGCTTCCGGGTTCTCCTTGACCAGCTTGGGGTTGGCGATGATCACGTTGCCGTAGAGCTTCACGCCGAAGTCGGCATAGGGCATGACCACCACATCGCCGGGCTTGGCGCCGCGCGCCTCCAGGCCCAGCAGCGAGGTGAAGGTGAAGCCGGTGATGGCATCGACGTCGCCGCGCATCAGCATGGTCTCGCGCAGCGGCGGGTCCATGGCCGTCCACTGCACGGCGCCCACGCCGTTGGCCTTGGCGAAGATGGGGAAGGCGCGGCGGCCGGCGTCGAACACCGGCGCGCCCAGCTTTTTGCCCGTCAGGTCGGTGGGCTTGGCGATGCCGCTCTTCTTGAGCGCCATGACGGCGGCTGGCGTGTTGTTGTAGACCACCATCACCGCGATGGGGCCGTTCTTGGCGTCGGGGTTGTTGGCATGGAATTCCATCAGCGCCGCCATGTCGGCGAAGCCGATGTCGTAGCTGCCCGAGGCCACGCGCTGCACGGCCGCGCCTGATCCGTTGCCGGCATCGATGGTGACGGCCAGGCCCGCGTCCTTGAAGTAGCCCTTGGCGGCGGGCAGCAGGAACAGCGCCGAAGGGCCCTCGAATCGCCAGTCGAGCTGGAACTTGATGGGCGTCAGGGGCTGGGCCGATGCGGGCAGCGCGAACGCGCCGGCCGTGGCCAGCGCCAGGACGGCTTGCAGCAGGGATCGTTTCTTCATGGGGGCTCCGGTGCGAAAGGGGCGAGGCGGATGCCGTGGATCGCGCATGCGTGGACCACGAGCGGCTGCACGGAGTCCAGCAAAAACGGTGCCTGCTTTTTGTATACGATTTTGGGCGCAGGCGGCGGTGCTTGCGCCAAACTGGTGCATGGGCGCCGCTGCCGGCCTGCCTTGCGCCATGCGGCCGGGGCGCTGCGAAACCCGGAGCTGTGGCTATCGACGGCGGCCAATGGTGGTAAAAGGGCGTTCATCGCCAACCCAACGCTGAGAGGGATTTTCTATGGCCGACATGCAGCATTTCTTCGAGAACGTGCAACTGCCCACCATGCCCGACGTGGCGCGCGATCTCATCGCCACCATGAAGGACGACGAGATTCCGTTCGAGAAGGTCCGCAGCGCGATAGCGCGCGACCCGGCGTTGACGGCCAAGCTCATCCGCCTGGCCAACAGCGCGCGCTTCGGGCTGCCGCGCACCGTGTCGTCGCTGGACGAAGCCATCAGCCTGGTGGGGCTGAACCAGGTGCGCACGCTGGCCCTGGCGTCCTGCATGGCGGGCCTCTTCAAGGACGTGCCCGGCGTGGATGCCGAGGCCTTCTGGAAGGAGAGCATGGCCATCGCCGGCTATGCGCAATGGCTGGCGCGCACGCTGGGCTCGAACCTGCAGGAATCCTGGCTGGCGGGCTTCCTGCTGCGCCTGGGCGAACTGGTGATCGCGCAGAAGGCGCCCGAGCAGATTCCGGCCATCGAGCAGCTCCCCCACCACGCGGGCGGCCGCTGGGAGCGCGAACGCTCGCTGCTCGGCTTCGCCGAAACGCAGGTGACGGCCGAGCTGGCCCGCCGCTGGCGCTTTCCGGACAGCATCGTGCGCGGTCTGGAAACGGCCGAAGACCCGGTTGCCTCCACCCCTTTCTGCCGTCTGGGCGGCATCCTGCACCTGGCCACTTTGCTGGCCGAGATCGGCCTGGAAGAGCCCAAGTCACCCGCCGACACCATCGCAGCGCTGCCCGCCACCGTGACCCGGGTGCTGCAGCTCGAAGCCGATTGGCTGGTGGAACATCTGCCGCCGGTGGAGGGCTACGTGGATGTGTCCGTCCGCTGAGCTGCGAGGCCGAATCGCGGCCTCCGCGTAGTTCGGTACAGATAAAGCCCGCGTGCTGAGCGGCGCAGCACCATGAAAAAAGCCCGGCGGCTGCCGGGCTTCGACGGGTCGGGAGCAGCAAGGGCCCGTCAGCCCTTGGCCGCAGCCGCGTTCGCGGCGGCCAGCGCCGTCATGTTGACCACGCGGCGCACGGTGGACGAGGGCGTCAGCACATGGGCAGAGGCCTTGGCGCCCAGCAGGATGGGGCCGATGGTCGTGCCGTGGCTGCCCGTGGTCTTGAGCACGTTGAACAGGATGTTCGCCGCGTCCAGGTTGGGGCAGATCAGCACGTTGGCCGAGCCGGTCAGCGTGGATTCGAGCAGGGCGTTCTTGCGCACGCTTTCCGAGAGAGCCGTGTCGCCGTGCATCTCGCCGTCGCATTCGATGTGCGGCGCGGCCTGGGCGAACAGGTCGCGCGCGGCGCGCATCTTGCGGGCCGAGGGGCGGGTGGACGAGCCGTAGTTGGAGTGCGAGAGGAAGGCCACCTTGGGCGGCAGGCCGAAGCGCTGCACCTCGTCGGCCGCCATCTGGGCGATGCCGGCCAGCAGCTCGGCGTCGGGCTCTTCGTTGATGTAGGTATCGGCGATGAACAGCGTGTGCTGGTCGAGCATGAGGGCGTTCACGGTGGCGAAGCCGGGCACGCCTTCCTTCAGGCCGATGACCTGGCGGATGTGGTCCAGGTGGCTATCGAAGCGGCCGACCAGGCCGCACAGCAGCGCGTCGGCATCGCCCAGATGCACCATCAGCGCGCCGATCAGCGTGTTGGAGCGGCGCACGGCGGCCTTGGCGGTCTCGGGCGTCACGCCGTCGCGGCCCATCAGGCGGTGGTAGGCCTCCCAGTACTGGCGGAAGCGCGGATCGTCCTCGGGGTCGCAGATCTCGACGTCGCGGCCCGGCTGCAGGCGCAGGCCGGCCTTCTTGATACGCATCTCGATCACGGCGGGGCGGCCGATCAGGATGGGCTTGGCCAGGCCGTCATCGACCGCCACCTGGGCGGCGCGCAGCACGCGGTCGTCCTCGCCTTCGGCATAGGCCACGCGCTGGGGCGCGGCCTTGGCGGCGGCGAACACCGGGCGCATGAACATGCTGGTCTGGTAGACGAAGCGGGTGAGGCTTTCGCGGTAGGCGGCGTAGTCTTCAATGGGGCGCGTGGCCACGCCCGATTCCTGCGCCGCCTTGGCCACGGCGGGGGCGATGCGCAGGATCAGGCGCGCATCGAAGGGCGTGGGGATGAGGTAGTCGGGACCGAAGGACAGCTCCTGGCCGGCGTAGGCCGCGGCCACCTCGTCGCTCATCTCGGCCTTGGCCAGGTCGGCGATCTCGCGCACGCAGGCCAGCTTCATGGCTTCGGTGATCTTCGTGGCGCCGCAATCGAGCGCGCCGCGGAAGATGTAGGGGAAGCACAGCACGTTGTTGACCTGGTTCGGATAGTCCGAACGGCCGGTGGCGATGATGCAGTCGGGGCGGATGGCCTTGGCGAGTTCGGGGCGGATCTCGGGCTCGGGGTTGGCCAGCGCCAGGATGATGGGCTTGTCCGCCATGGTCTTGACCATGTCGGCCGTCAGCACGCCGGGAGCCGAGCAGCCCAGGAACACGTCGGCGCCGTTCACCACGTCGGCCAGGGTGCGGGCCTCGGTCTTCTGCGCGTAGCGGGCCTTGGATTCGTCCAGCGGGCCGCGGCCTTCGTAGATCACGCCCTTGGAGTCCACCACGTAGATGTTCTCGCGCTTCACGCCCAGGCCGACCATCACGTCCAGGCAGGCGATGGCGGCGGCGCCGGCGCCGGAGACGGCCACCTTCACGGCGCCGATGTCCTTGCCCACCAGTTCCAGGCCGTTGAGCAGGGCGGCGCTGGAGATGATGGCCGTGCCGTGCTGGTCGTCATGGAACACCGGGATGTTCATGCGCTTGGAGAGTTCGCGCTCGATGTAGAAGCACTCGGGCGCCTTGATGTCTTCCAGGTTGATGCCGCCCAGCGTGGGCTCCAGCGCGGCCACGATGTCGATGATCTTGTCCGGGTCGCGCTCGGCCAGTTCGATGTCGAACACATCGACGCCGGCGAACTTCTTGAAGAGGCAGCCCTTGCCCTCCATCACCGGCTTGCCGGCCAGCGGGCCGATGTCGCCCAGGCCCAGCACGGCCGTGCCGTTGGTGATCACGCCGACCAGGTTGCCGCGCGAGGTGTATTCGGCTGCCAGCGACGGGTCGGCCTGGATGTCCAGGCACGGGTAGGCCACGCCGGGCGAATAGGCCAGCGACAGGTCGCGCTGGTTGGACAGCGGCTTGGTGGGCGTGACGGAGATCTTGCCGCGCACGGGGCTGCGGTGGTATTCGAGCGCGGCTTCGCGCAGGGCCGCTTCGGCGGCGGAGAGTTGTTGGGTCATACGGATTCCCGAGAAAGGGCGAAGTGCGGGGAAAAGAATTCGCGGGTGGAGCTTAACGCCGTGTCCGGACGGTATCCGGGATGTCGCATGCGTTTTGTGCATGGCCTGCCCCTGCCCTGTGCGGCAGGCGGCATGAAGCGGCGGTCCCCGGATGCGGGGCCCGTGCCGGGGAGCGGGCCGGCGTCAATGCGCGTCGGCCTGCCGGGCAGCGTCCACGGCCGCGGAGGTGTCGCGGCTGGCGCCATTGAAGAAGACATTCAGGAGCACGGCGGTGATCGAGGCCAGCAGAATACCGGATTCGATCAGCGGGTGGATGGCATGCGGCATCCACTGGCGGAAGTTGGGCGCCACCAGCGGCACCATGCCGACGCCGATGGAGACGGCCACGATCATGGCGTTGAAGCGGTTGGCCTTGAAATCGACCGCGCCCAGGATGCGGATGCCGGTGGCCGCCACCATGCCGAACATCACCAGCCCGGCGCCGCCCAGCACCACGGTGGGCAGGGATTCGACCAGCGCCGCCATCTTGGGCAGCAGGCCCAGCAGCATCAGGATCAGCCCTCCGGCCACGCAGACGAAGCGGCTCTTGACGCCGGTGACGGCCACCAGGCCCACGTTCTGCGAGAAGCTGGTGTAGGGAAAGGTGTTGAACAGGCCGCCGATCAGCGTGCCCAGCCCGTCGGTGCGCAGGCCGCGCGTCAGGGCCGCCTGGTCCACCTTGCGGCCGGTCATCTCGCCCAGCGCCAGGAACATGCCCGTGGATTCGATCATCACCACCACCATGACCAGCGTCATGGTCAGGATCAGCACCGGATCGAAGATGGGCAGGGCGATCTCGAAGGGCAGGACCAGGTCGAACCACTGCGCCTTGGCCACCTTCTCGAAGCTCATCAGGCCCATGGCGGTGGCCGCCACGCCGCCGATGCAGATGCCCAGCAGCACCGAGATGTTGGCGAGAAAGCCGCGCGCGAACCTGGCGATGAGCAGGATGGAGAGCAGCACCAGCGCCGAGATGCCCACGCCCGTCAGGTCGCCGTAGCGCGGGTTGGGCAGGGTGGGCACCACCGCGAAGCCCTTGGGCACCGGAGGCAGCGAGGACCCCGGCGCGCCGGCCGCGGCCTGGGCCTCGGCCAGCCATTTGACGTGGTCGGGGTTGACCACGGTGGGCGCTGTCGGGCCCACCGGGTTGCCGAAGATCCAGTTGATGCCCACGCGCATCAGGCTGATGCCGATGACCGCGATGATGGTGCCCGTCACCACCGGCGGGAAGAAGCGCAGCATGCGGCTGATGAGCGGCGCGATCAGGATGGAGACCACGCCCGCACCGATCACCGAGCCGAAGATCAGCCCCGCTCCCGCCGGCCCGGCGGTGGACTGCGCCATGGACACCATGGGCGCCACGGCCGCGAAGGTCACGCCCATCATCACCGGCAGCTGCACGCCGAACCAGCGGGTGGCGCCCAGCGCCTGGATCAGCGTGACCAGGCCGCAGCAGAACAGGTCCGCCGAGATCAGCTTGGCCACAAGATCGGGCGTGAGGTTGAGCGCCCGGCCGATGATGAGCGGCACGGCGACCGCCCCGGCGTACATGACCAGCACATGCTGCAGGCCCAGCGCGGCGAGCTGGGGCGCGGGCAGGTGCTGGTCCACCGGGTGGACTTCTGGAGAGGGAAGGCTTTCGGGCGTGCTGGCGGACATGGTGGGTGGCTTCCTGGGGCGAGGCGATGCACACAGCTGTGTATGTAAAAAGTGTATGCAAAACGGGTGCCAGGGCCACCGTGGAAACCCGGGCGCGCGGGCCATGGTGCCCATGCCGGTCAGGAGGCCCAGTCCGTTCGGGCCGAGCTTGTCGAAGCCAGGGCCGGCGACTGGCAAAGCCCTTCGAGTGGGCGCCTTGCGCCTCAGGCCAGCAGCGCCTTGACCAGGTCGAGCTGCCGGTCGGCCCGTTCGGAATCGAGTTCCAGGCTGGCTTCTATGCGCGCCAGGTGTTGCACCATGCAGCGCACGGCGGCCTCTGCATCACCGCGGCGGCAGATGCGCAGGAAGTCTGCATGCTCGTCCGAGGCGCAGTGCGCGTCGTTGGACGAGTGGTAGAGCATGGCGATCAGCGAGCAGCGCGCCACCAGGTCACGCACCAGCTGCGCCAGAGTCTGGTTGCCGACGGTGTCGGCCAGCATGACATGGAAGTCGCCCAGCAGCTCTTCGCGCTCATGGCCGGCAGCGGCACCGGCCTTGAGCGTGGTGCGCTCTACGTGGATGTGTTGCTCCAGCAACTGGTAGTCGGCGCGGCTGGCCTGTGCGACGAAGAGGCGCACGACCTCGCTCTCCAGGATGCGGCGCACGGCGAAGACCTCGCGTGCCTCCTGCACGCTGGGGCGGCTGACGAAAGAGCCCTTGTCGGGAATGGTCTCGATCAGCCGGTCCTTGGCCAGCATCACCAGGGCTGCGCGGATCTTGGTGCGGCTGACTGAATAGACCCGGCCCAGCGCTTCCTCCCGCAGCCAGGTGCCGGGTGGCAGGCGCTTTTCGACAATGGCCGTGGCCAGGTCGCGGGCAATGCTCTCGATCGAGGTCTGCACCGTTTCGGCCTTCCCCGCTGGCGGGGCCGCACTGGCGGGTGCTGAGGCCTCGGAAGACGGCTGCAGGCCGCGCCGGCTGGTGCGTGTGCGGCGGGCCGTAGCCTGGGGCACGGGGTCGACGACAGCGGGCTGGGGAACAGAAGGAGCACGTGGCATAGCGACATTGTGGCGCGAGGTGTGTCGCTTGGGCGATACAAGATAGTGAAAAATGCTTGCAGCCCTTCCGCCATGGCCGCAGTTTGCTATCTATTTGATAGTTATCGGTGTGCGCTTCAGCCCGGTGGGGCCGCCAGCGTGAAGCCGGCCAGCGCACCCGCCATGGGCTTGGGCAGCGGCCGGGCCAGTTCGCCGTGCTTGCTGGTGGCCAGCCGCAGCGTCACCAGCGATTCGACCAGCGTGGTGGCTGCGGTCACGCCGTCGATCACCGGCACGCCCAGGGTGTTGCGGATGTGCTCGCACAGGTCTGTCATGCCGGCGCAGCCCAGCACGATGGCGTCGCAGCCATCCTCGGCCAGCGCGCGCCGGCATTCTTCGATGATGTGTCCGCAGGCATTGGCAGCGGGCGCTTCCAGATCCAGTACCGGCAGCTCGCAGGCGCGCACGTTGGCGCAGAAGCGCTCCATGCCGTAGATCTCGGTCAGGTGCCAGGCTTGGCCGATGGTGCGGCCCAGCGTGGTCACCACCGAAAAGCGCGAGCCCACCATGCTGGCCATATGCATGGCCGCCTCGGCGATACCCACCACCGGGCCGCGTGCCAGTTCGCGCGCTGCCTTCAGGCCGGGGTCGCCGAAGCAGGCGATGACGTAGCCATCGACGCCGTCCTCCTCGCCGCGGGCGATCTCCTGCAGCAGGCCGGGCACGGCCAGCGCCTCGTCGTAATGGCTTTCGATGGAAGCTGGGCCCATGGAGGGGCTGACGGCGATGACCTCGGTGCCCGGCCGCGCCACGGCGCGCGCGCAGGCCCCGATCTTCTCGGTCATGCTCCAGGTGGTGTTGGGATTGATGATCTTGATACGCATAAGCGCTGAGGCTCCTTCTGAGGTTAGTTTTTCTCGCGGTTCAGTGCCAGGTAGATGAACAGGCCCAGGCCCATGCCGATGAACCAGGCATAGCTGGCGGCGCTGCGCCAGCTGGGCACGATCACGCACAGGATGGGCACCAGCGCGGCCGGCACCATGGTCATCACGGCGCGGGGGTTGTAGCCGCCCTGATACCAGTAGCGGCCTTGCGTGTCCATGGTGTAGAGATCATCGACCACCACCTGCTGGCGGCGCACGAAGTAGTAGTCGGCGATCAGGATGCCGAACAGCGGGCCGATGAAGGAACCCAGGATGTCCAGCGTGTAGTGGATGACTTCCGGGTTGTTGTAGAGGTTCCAGGGCGTGATGAAGATCGAGCCCACGGCGGCGATCATGCCGCCCGTGCGCCAGCTGATGTGCTGCGGCGCCACGTTGGAGAAGTCGAAGGCGGGCGACACGAAGTTGGCGACGATGTTGATGCCCACGGTGGCGATCATGAAGGTGAGCGCGCCCAGCACCACGGCGGTGGTGGAGTCGATGCGGCCCACGGTGTGGACCGGATCGGTGATGAGTTCGCCGAACACCGGCAGCGTGGCGGCGGTGGTGATCACGGTGAGCAGCGAGAAGAAAACGAAGTTGACTGGCAGGCCCCAGAAATTGCCCTTCTTCACCGCGTCGAAGCTTTTCCCATAGCGCGAGAAGTCGCCGAAGTTCAGCATCGGGCCGCTGAAGTAGCTCACCACCAGTGCGATGGCCGAGAGCATCACGGGTACCGCATCCCAGCCCTGGAAGCGCACGCCGCCCAGGTTCAGGTCGATGTTCTTCCAGCCGGCCTTCCAGACCAGCCAGCCGCAGAGGATGGCCATGACCACGTAGACGCCCGGGCCGGCCCAGTCGATGAAGCGGCGGATGGCCTCCATGCCGTGCCAGAACACCAGCGCCTGCAGCACCCACATGACCATGAACGACACCCAGCCCAGCGTGGACAGGCCCGCGAAGCCATGCTGCGTCACGTCGGCGTAGGCTTCTAGCGAGGGGTAGAAGTGCAGCGCCAGGATCATGAAGGCGCTGGAGGCCAGGTAGGTCTGGATGCCGTACCAGGCGACTGCGATCAGCCCGCGGATGATGGCCGGGATGTTGGCGCCCAGCACGCCGAACGAGGCGCGGCAGATGACGGGGTAGGGCACGCCCGTCACCTGGCTGGGCTTGGCCACCAGGTTGCAGAAGAACTGCACGATGACGATGCCGATGAGCAGCGCCGCCAGCACGTGCCAGCTGGAGAGCCCCAGCGCGAACAGGCTGCCCGCCGTGACGTAGCCGCCCACGCTGTGGACGTCGGACATCCAGAACGCGAAGATGTTGTACTGGCCCCAGGTCTGCTTCTTCAGCGGCGCGAGGTCTTCGTTGGTCAGGCGCGGGTGGTAGCCGGGCTTGATGAGGGCATTGCCCGCATGGGGCGAATGGCTGGTCTGTGCGGCCGGCGCGGGGGCGGGCGCGGGGCTGGCTGGGCTGACGGCAGTGGGCATGGCTACTCCTGGTGCATGGTTGGGGGCCGGCGGGCTTTTTTGCACTCGTTTAATGCATCCATATTTGTATACAAAAAAAGAGGGCGTTCCAAGGCATCAAAATGGTGCAATGACTGGGACTTACCCGCGTAGGGGCGGAGTGAGCAAAATGCGTGCGCAGTTGCGGCTGGCCGGCGCCATGGAGTACAGGCAGCGAACGGGAAGGCGGGTGGACTGGCCACGAGGAGTCGGCATCTTCGAACCTGAACCAGCCGTTCGGGCCGAGCCTGCCGAAGCCTTGCAGGACGCTTCGATCCGCATGGACAGATTCAAGTGGGTCGATGCCGACTCGATGATGCATGCGCCGCATGCTAGGCACGGCCTGCCGGCGCCCCAGGCCTTCGGTGCGTTCAGTTGCCGATGCCGCCTGTGCCGCGCGTGGCCAGCGAGGCGGGCAGCGGCGCGAGCGACTCCCGCAGCCGGTCCCGCACCAGGGGCTGCGCAGGGTTCAGCGCGTCTTCGACATGGCCGATATGCGCCAGGATGCGCTCGCGCGCCAGGGCCGCATCGCCGGCTTCCAGCGCCTCGACGATGGCGGCGTGCTCGGCGCAGGACTGGCTGGCGTCGTGCTGCGACTGGTAGAGCGATGCCGCCAGCGTGGTGCGGGCCGTGAGGTCGCGCAAAATGCCGCAGAGGCTGCGGTGGCCCATGGCGTCGGCCAGGCAGACATGGAAGTCCGCCAGCAGGAAGGCGCGGGTGGCGGCGTCGGCGCCGTCGATGGCCTGGCGCTCTTCGTCGATGTGCGAGCGCAGGCGCCGGACCACCGCCTGCTGCAGAGGCAGCCCGGCTTCGGCCAGGATGCCCGATTCGATGATGCGGCGCGCGGAGAAGGCGTCGCGCGCATCGTCCACCGACGGCTCCACCACGTACCAGCCGCGCCGGGGGCGCACCTCGACGAAGCCCCGGGCCTGCAGCTGCATCAGCGCCTCGCGCACCAGGGTGCGGCTCACCCGGAACAGATCGGCCAGGTCCTGTTCGCCCAGCCGCTCGCCGGGCGCGAGCTTCTGGGCCAGGATGGATTCGACGACTTGCTGGGCGATCTGGAGCGGGCTGACAGGCATGGGGCGATTGTGGGGCCGGACTCGCTCCTTTTTCAGCGAGGCAGCGCCGGCAGCTGCGGCGAGCCGCCCGGCTTTTCCGCATCCAGCTTGAAAGTGCCCACGATGCGCGCCAGGTTGTGCGCCTGGTCGTTGAGCACGGCCGATGCGGCGGTGGATTCCTCGACCAGCGCGGCGTTCTGCTGCGTGGCGCGGTCCATCTCGGCGACGGCCTGGTTGATCTGGCCGATGCCGCTGCTCTGCTCGTTCATCGTGCCGTTGATCTCGCCGATGATCTGCGCGACCTGCTGGATGTCGGTGACGATCTCGCCCATGGTCTTGCCGGCGGCCTGCACGCGCTGCGTGCCGGTGGCCACGCTGGCGCCGGAGGCGTCGATCAGCACCTTGATCTCCTTGGCGGCCGTGGCGCTGCGGTGCGCCAGGCTGCGCACTTCGCTGGCCACCACGGCGAAGCCCCGGCCGTTCTCGCCCGCGCGGGCCGCTTCCACGGCGGCGTTCAGCGCCAGGATGTTGGTCTGGAAGGCGATGGAGTCGATCACGCCGATGATCTCGCCGATCTTGGCGGAGGCGCGGGTGATCTCGTCCATGGTAGCCACGGCGCTGGCCACCACTTCGCCGCCGCGTGCGGCGCTGGTGCTGGCCGACTGGGCCAGGCGCGTGGCTTCGGCGGCCGCGTCGGCCGAATGCTGCACCGTGCCCGTGAGCTGCGACAGCGAGGCCGAGGTCTCCTGCAGCGCGCTGGCCGAGCCTTCGGTGCGGTTGGAGAGGTCCTGGTTGCCGGCGCGGATCTCGTCGGTGGCGGTCTTGATGGAGTCGACGCCGCGGCGCACGTCGTGCAGCACGGCGGCGATCTTCTCCACGAAGGTGTTGAACGAGGTGGCGATCTGCGCGACCTCGTCATCGCCGTGGACCGGCAGGCGGTAGGTGAGGTCGCCGCTGCCCGAGCCGACCTCGTCCATGGCGTCGCGCACAGCCGAGAGGCGGCGGAACGAGGCCGAGGTCAGCGCGGCGGCGATGCCGGCGGCGGCGAGCGCCAGCAGCACGATGGCGATGGCCAGCGTCTGCAGCACGTTGCCCAGGCCGGCGGTGGCCTCGGCCTGGTCCAGCGCCACGACCAGCGTCCAGTCGGTGCCCTTGATGGCCTGGCCCTTGAGCAGCTTGGCGGCGCCGTCGATCTCGATCTCGAGCGGCTTGCCGGCCTGGGCCAGCGAGGCCAGCGTGGCGGGCGTGAGCTGGGCCGACAGCTCCGTGGCCGGCTTGAGCGCCAGCTTGGCATTGGCATGGGCCAGGATCTGCCCGTCGGCGTTGACGACGAAGCCGAAGCTCTTCGGGGTGGGCCTGATGGCCTCGACCACCGTGCGCACGCCGTCCAGCGGAACGGCGCCGCTCAGCACGCCTTCGAGCTTGCCGTCACGCATCATGGGCGCGACGAAGGCCACGAAGGGCACGCCGGTGGTCGAGTCGCCGTAGGGCTTGGTGATGGTGAGCTTGCCGGCCTGAACGGCGGCCTTGTACCAGGGGCGCGCCGTGGGGTCGTAGCCCGGCGGGGTGGAACTGGACGAGCGGAAGGTCTTGTCCTGCCAGCCCACGGTGGTGACCGGAAAGCCGTTGGCACGGCCCATCAGCGTCACGAAGCCCTGCGGGTCGCCGTACTGCACGGCAGCGGCCGTGGCGTCCACGGCGGTGGCCTTGGCCTCGACCCATTTGTCCACCGCCATGGCGTTGCCTGCGGCAACGGCATTCAGGTCCTGCTCGATGGTTTCGAAGGTGTTGGCGCGGGTGATGCGGTAGGTGGCCGCGCCGGTGATGGCCAGGGCGCATACCACCGTCGCGGTGGTGATGAAAAGAATGCGGGAACGCAGGGTACGAAGCATGGGGGACTTCCACAAAAGGCGGTGCCGAGCATTAGAGGGCAAGAGCGTGTAAATAGATTCAATTCGCAATTGAAAAGTTACAAGTTGTTTCTTGCGCGCAACATCTTCGGCCATCCCGCCTCAGGATGGCCCGCTGGCTAGCCGAAGGGGGAAGGGCGCGGGTCCTCGGAGCGCGAACACGTTCTGAAGGTCGCGTGGCGCCGGGGCAGGGCGCCGGGGCGTCCCGCAGGAATGGACCGGCCTAGGAAAAATCAGGCATTGCGTTCATGCCATGCCAGGAAGCCGCCCATCTGCAGGCCGTAGACCAGCATCTGCAGGTATTCCTCGCGCCGCGGCTCGGCCGCCTGGGCATCATGCGGCCAGCGCTCCACCAGGCTTTGCAGGCGAGAGAGATCGAGCACCCGGCGGGCCTGCGCGGATCCCTGCAGGGCGTCGAGCTGCCGCTGCAGTTCCGGGCGCTGGGCGCTCAGCTGGGCGAACCAGTCGCCGTGCTGTATGCCCGTCTGGCGGTTGGCATGGATCTCCGGGGGCGCGCCGCGCGCGGCCAGCAGGCGCCGGGGCAGCGACCGGCTGACGCCGTCTCGCAGGAACTGGTCCAGCGGCAGGCTGCCGAAGAATTCGACGACCCGCCGATCGGCGAGGGGAATGCGGACATTCACGCCGGAGATGGCGCGCAGCGTGCTCCATCCGTCCATGGCCCCGGCATGACCGGTCAGCCATTCGCGCAGTGCGCGCACCGACCGATGGCGCCCGCCGAGGCGCAGCCGGTAGCGGTCCCGGTCGATGTTCCGCTGCAGGCCGAGTTCATCGGCCAGCTGCGGATGCAGTGCCGCGTACCGTGTCCAGAACGCCGCCGGCAGGCGCTGCCAGTAGCGCAGCAGCGCGACGGGTACGAACGGGCGCAGCACGTGGTGCTGAGCCGCTTTGCGCAAGGACAGGCCTTCGGCCTTGGCGAGCGAGCGCGTTTCTGCCAGCAGCGTGCGCCACTGGTGGTCGCGCAGCAGCTCCGGCAGGCGGGCCAGGCCGTTGTAGCTGTAGAAGGCGTTGCCCATCTCGCCGCCCATCAGCACGTTCGCGCCGCGCTCGTGCATGAAGCGGTAGAAGGGGAAGAACCAGGCCATGTTCAGGGGCGCGCGCATGGGCTGGCCGTTTTCCTGCCACCAGCGCTCGGCGTCGTATTCGCCCCAGTCGCCGGCATCGTCGCTGACCGTATGCCAGTCGATTCCCGGATGGCTTGCGGCCAGCAGGCGCGCACGCGGCGACTCGTCGTAATAGCGCGTCGCGTTCGCCTGCGCCGTGGCCGCTTGCGGCACCCGGGTGAGGGCGAGCACGGAGGCCGGCGCCAGCTGCCGCGCCGCCGACAGCACCACCGACCCGCTGTCGAGCCCGCCGGTCAGGCAGGCTGCGACCGGGCCGCGCGTGCGCATCGCATCGCCCACGGCACGGTCCAGCACTTCGGCCGCCGCAGCCTCGACATCGGCATCGCTGCCCAGGCGCAGGGAGCCGGCCTCGGGCAGCGACCACCAGCGCTCGGTGCGCTGGGTGTCGGGCGTCAGTTGCATGGCATGTCCGGGCAGCACGCGGTCGATGGCCCGATACACCGTGCGGTGGGGCCTGCAGCGATCCATGATCAATTGGTCGGCGAGCGCCTGTTCGTCCAGATGCCGGGGTACTTCCGGCAAGGCCAGCAAGGCCCGCAGCCGGGTGGCGAACGCGATGAGACGTGGCCCGCGGTGGACGAACAGCGAGCACTGGCCCGCGGGATCGCGCGCCAGCAGCAGACGCCGCTGGTCCGGCCGGTACAGCGCCAGCGCGAAGGATCCATAGATGCGCGGCAGTGCCGCTGCATCCCAGCGCTCCAGCGCTTGCAGCAGCAGGCTGCCGTCCGGCCGAGACCGTGGATCGGGCTCCCCCAGCGCGCCCGCGAGCCCGCTGCGGGCGGCCAGCGTGACATCGGCGGACAGCACGGCGCCGGATGCTCCGGCGCAGGGCATCGCCTCTGCATCGTCCTGCGGCGTGAAGAAATGCTGGCGGTGCACGATGGCGACAGGGCCGCCGTGCCAGATGCGGGCAGGGCCTATTTCCCGCGCCTGCAGTGCGTTTCCCAGCCGCTCGATCAGGTCCGTGGGGACCGGCCGATCATCCAGGTGCCAGATGCCGGCGAAATCGCTCATGGCAGGCCGGTCCGGCCGTTGCGGATCCGGACCATTCAGGAGCCGGTCGTGGGCCCCAGGCCGTCGTTGCCGGTAGTGGCGTTGTGCGCTGTCTCGTCCATCGACAGGAAGGACACCACGGGGGTGGTCCAGTCCTTGCGGCTCGGCGGCTGGGGCTGCTCGGCCGATGCTGCGGATTCGTACTGGTTCATGGGGAGCCTCTCTTGCTTGCTTGGGGAAGGAATGGGATGGGGTGGGGTGGGATCAGGGAGTCGGCTGCCGCGGGGCTTTCTCTCTGCGCCACGAACGAAGGGCCCAGGCCGGCAGGCGGATCACGGAATGGGCATGGACAGGGGCCGATGGGCTTTCCAGGCGCGCACGGGGGCTGCGGTCCAGGCCATGTGCCAGCCGATCCCGGTATCGCCGACGGCATGAAAGCCGAGCCGGCGGTAGAGCCCGGCGGCCGGATTGCCCTTGGCCACTTCCAGCAGCACGCGCCGGCCATCGGCCGCGGCCTGATCCAGCAAGGCGCCGATCAATGCCGTGCCCAGGCCCGTGCAGCGGTCCTCGGGCGACAGCAGGATGTCCAGCAAACGGATGTCTCCGGCCTCGTCGGCGGCCAGATAGATCCGGCCCGCCACCCGCTCGTGTTCCTGATCCAGCAGCACGAGAAAAAGCACCTCCGGATGGGCGCCCGCGTAATGGCGGTGCTGGGCGTCGAACTGCTGGTCGATCAGCGCTGCCTTCGCGGCATCGTCCCACGGCAGCATGGCGAACTCGTCCCAGCGCTGGCGCCGCAGCAGCACGCGCAGAGCCGGCAGGTGCGCCGGGCACTCCTCATGGGTGACGAAGCCCTGTGCCAGCAGCGGCGCCGGGCAGGCGAGGTGCAACGGCATCACGGCCTGACCGGGTACTCGCCGTCGGTGACGCAGATGCAATAGCGGAACGTGGCGAACGGCTGGCGGTTCTCGTGGGCCTGTGGCGTCGCCGTGGCGGATGGAAAAGGCGTCAGCGCCGTGGGCGACAGCTGCACGATCGGCGTGACGGTGTTCGGTGCGTAGGCAGGGCTGGTGACCGCCGGCGTGACCGTCGGATTGAGCAGGCGCGACAGATACGCGCTGCTGCTCGGCGTGCTGGAGAACGCGCCCGGCGCGGAGGCCAGCGGCATGAACTTGCTGGTGATGGTGTGGGTGTGCGCCGGCAGTTGCAGCTGCGACGACAGGGTGACGCTGTCGGTGCCCTGCGACTGGCCGATGGGGTAGTTGCTCAGGCCCGGCGCCTGCCCCTGGCCGACCGCGGCGCGGCCACGCAGATCGGGCAGGCCGAACAGCGTGGTGCCGTTGCCGCCGTAGCTGAAGCCGATGATGCTGAACAGCGCCGGATACTGCTGCACGCTGAGGGTCTGGCCCGCGCAGTCGAGCCAGCCATTCGGTGCGAAGTTGTAGGGAAAGGCGCGCACTTCGCCGATGAAACTACTGGACATGTAGGACTCCTATTCAGATGCCGCTCAAGACCGGCTCGGGAACAATCCGTTCAGGCAGATCAGGTAGTTAAGCGTCTGCGTCGCCATGTGGTTGTCGTGCGGCTGGCTGGCGCCGCCCGGGCTTACCGCGTTGCTGGCCAGGTTGTTGGCTGCCGGCGTGCCTGTGAGGGGCGGGGTGAAATACGGTGCATCGCCGTTCTGCGCGACGGCGGGCAGCTGTCCCGCGGGCACGGTCGAGCTGGCTGGGGCGCTGGACGCCTGCAGCGCGTGCCGGTGCGCCGGCATTTCCGCCAGCTGCAGGCTCACGGTCTCGGTGCCCGGCTTCTGTCCCAGCACCCGCATGGTCAACTGGGGCGCCGGCGCACGCGCCACTCCCTGGCCCTGGCCGATCGCCAGGCGGCCGCGCAGATCCGGCAGGTTGAACGTGCTGCTGCCGTCGCCACCGTAGGTGGTGCCGATCAGCGCGAAGAGCGCCTGGTAATCGCTGACCTTCAACGAGCGTCCATCGCATACAGCCCAGTTTTCGGGCGCGTAGTTGCCAGCAAACAAGATGATCTGGCCGGTATAGGCATCCATGGTGTTGTTCCTTCTCGTTGCGGCATCAGGGGCGCGGTGGATAGAGGCCCGCCGTGCAGATGCAGAAATTCAGCACCAGCGACGGCTGCATGTTGTTGTGCGCAGCGCCTGCTCCTTCCTGGCTCACGGAGTCGGCGGCCAGCCCTACCGTGGTGCTGCCGCTCGGCGCATACAGGGCGTGCGCAGCGGGGGGCTGGGCGAGCAGGACGTTGGACGCCGTGACCACGGCACCTGTGGTGGCCGCGGCATTGACCGCGTTCACGCCATGCGTATGGGGCGGCACCTGCGCCGCCGTCAGGGCGACGCTTTCCAGCCCGCCATAGCTGCCGACGGCGTAGTTCACCGGGTTCGCGGCCTTGGGATTGACGCCCTGGCTGACCGGGACGCGCCCGCGCAGGTCGGGCAGATTGAAATTGGTCCTGCCGTCGCCGCCGTACTGGTTGCCCAGCAGCGAAGCCAGCGCCTGGTTGCTCTGGATCGGCAGCGTGCGGCCGTCGCACGGCAGCCATCCCTCGGGTGCCCAGTCGAAAGGAAACAAACGGATCTCGCCTATGTACGCGTCAGACATCAAGTTCCTCCTCGGATGTGAATACCACCCCCCGGAACGCCGCTGTCGCAGTCGTCCGGACTCCCCTAGAACCTCTGGCTGCGCATGCCTTCACCGCGCGCCGCAAGCCAGAGTGCATGCGATCGATATACCTGTCGAGCTCGTACCGGACAACCCGGCGCAGCGGCTGCGTCCATGCATCGGTGCGTATTGATTACGCTTGTTACCGATGGACGCAATACCCGTTTGCCAGGGCTTTGCCGGTACTTTTTATACAGGCCTGAGCGATATCTTTGCCTAGGGCAATACCGGTTCGATAGGACTTATCGCAGCTCGGATATGCGCTGCATCACATTCCTTGCCGTCGATAGCGCTATCGTTATCCGGTCTGCGCCGTCTATCGCCATGCCGCGTTTTTCGTGTGGCCTTTCCAAATCCCCACTATCGGTGTTCCGACCGGTTTACGGGTCCGCCATGCAGGCGTAGCCTGCTGCTATTGACCGATCGCGGGCAGCTCGCGCGCATATCCGCATATCGGATGCAGCGCAGCGCGTGTGCCGCGTTATTGGATGTCTATCAACGAATATCGCCTGGAGCGATATGGAATGTTCCCAAGAAAGATGCAGTGGATGAATATTGAACCGGATGCCCTGATCGCCCAAGCGCCCGATTGCCTCGCCGCAGATATGGATGAGGAACTGGTCATCATGATTGCCGGGCGCGGCAAGTATCTGGCGCTGGATCCGGTCGGCCGGGAAATCTGGTCGCGCATTGCCGAACCCTGTTCCTTCCCGGCTTTGTGCGATCGATTGCAGGAGGTCTATGCCGGCGACAGGGCCGTTATCGAGGCCGATGTGGCGGCGCTGATCGGCCAGCTGCAGGAAGCCGGCGCGGTGGAGATCCGCCGATGAGCGCAATGCAGGGCGCGTCCGCTGCGCGAGCGGACTGCGCATGAGCCTCCACCATTACCAGCTGTGCGGATGGCATGTCCGCAGCGGCATTGCGCTGCATGAGCTGCTGCCATGGCCCGGGACCGAGGATGCGCCGGAAGATATCGCCATAGAGGAAGGGCCCGTGCCGGACCGGCTCGATACCGGAACGCTGCCGCCTTCCTGGCTGCAGGTGGGCGAGGACGGTGCCGTCCTGCTGCAGATCCCGGATCTCGTGCGCATCCACGTCCAGGGTGGCAAAAGTATCCGCGTGCAGCGCCTGCGTCCCGATGATGCGGGCTGGCGCCTGTTCCTGCTCGGGTCGGCGCTGACCTATCTGTGCCTGCAGCGCGGCCTGTTTCCGCTGCATGCGGCCTGCCTGCGCGTGGGCGCGCGGACGCTGGCCGTCGCGGGCCACAGCGGGGCCGGCAAATCGACCCTGGCGGCCACGCTGCTGCGGCGCGGGCACGGTCTGCTCGGTGACGATCTCACGGTGCTGGATGCAGAGGGCGGCGGTGGCCGCATCGAGGTGCTGCCGGCGTTTCCGCGCCTCAAGCTGTGGCGCGAATCCATGGACGCTTTGCAGATTCCCGGCGAAGGGGCGCCGCGGGTCCGCGAAGGCATGGACAAATACGATGTGTGTTCCCCCGCGGGCTTCGACCCCGCGCCCGTGCCGCTGGATGCCGTGCTGGTGCTGCGGGAAGGGCCCGGCGTGGCGCTGCAGCGGCTTGCGCCCGCCGCTGCCGTGACCGCCCTGCATGCAGGCCTTTCCAAGCCGGGCGTGGCTGCGCGCATGGGCCTGCAGGCCCGCCTTTTCAGCCAGGCCGCCGCCATCGGCCGCGTGGTGCCCGTCTGGACGCTGCAACGCCCGCGCAGCTTCGATGCGCTGGACGCCACGGCCGATCTGATCGAGTCGCAGTTCCGCACATGATGCGCCGCGGCATTTTCTGGATCGCCTCCTACCCCAAGTCCGGCAATACCTGGGTGCGCTGCCTGATCGCCAGCCTGCAGTCCGGCGGTGCGCCCGTGCGCCTGGGAGGGCTGGGCGATGCAGCGCCGAACTCTGCCGCGCGTGCCTGGCTCGAGGCCTGCATCGAGGTGGACAGCGCAGACATGCTCGCTTCCGAACTGAATGCGATGCGTGCCCAGGCGCACCGCGAGGAGGGTGGCCGGCGCCTGCGCTTTCTCAAGGTCCACGACCGCTACGACCCGCAGCTGTTCCCCGCCGACGTGACGCTGGGTACGGTCCACATCGTGCGCGATCCGCGTGACGTGGCGCCCTCCTGGGCGGATCACATGGGCGTGGCCGTGGACACGGCCATCGCCCGCATGGGGGACGATGCGCTGGTCATGAGCCGCAGCGTCCATTCCTTCCGGCCCCAGGCGCCCCAGCGCTTCGGTTCGTGGTCCGGGCACGCGCGTTCCTGGCTGGACGATGCGCCGGGCCCCCGGCTGCTGCTGCGCTACGAAGCGCTGCTGGCCGATCCTCTGGGCGAGGCCGCGCGGCTCGCGCGCTTCCTGGGCTTGCCGGCGGAAGCAGACTGCGTGGCGCGCGCCGTGGACGCCTGCGATTTCGAGGCCTTGCGCGGCATTGAGGAGCGGGAGGGCTTTGCCGAGCGCCAGAAGGGGCAGCAGCGTTTCTTCCGCCAGGGCCGCTCCGGCGCATGGCGCGGCGTGCTGCAGCCCGAGCAGGCCGGCCGGATCGTCGCTGACCACAGGGCGATGATGAGCCGGCTGGGCTACCGAGCCGAGGTTTAGAACGTGTTTACGTTCTGAGGGCGCAGGCGGGGCACCCCGGCCTGTCCCGCCCGGACGGCATGCGGCTGTAGGAGGCGTGTGCCTGGGGCATCGCGGGCCATGGTTGCGTGACCGCCTGCTGGCCGTCACGCGATCGGTCTTGGTACCGGGGTTTCAGGCCAGGGGCTGCACGTCCCGGCCGTCCAGCACGGCATGGGCGCGTTCGCGGTCGATGTCGCCTTCCCAGGCGGCGATGGCCACCGTGGCCACGCAGTTGCCGATCAGATTGCCCAGGGCGCGGGCGATGCCCATGAACCAGTCCACCGACAGCACCAGCACCAGGCCGATGGCCGGGATGGCCGGCACCGCGTGCAGCGTGGCGGCCAGCACCACGATGGCAGAGCCCGGCACGCCGTGCGCGCCCTTGGAGGTCACCAGCGAGATCGCCAGGATGGTCAGCAGATCGGCCATGCCGATGGGCGTGTTGGTGGCCTGGGCGATGAACACCGCGGCCAGCGTGATGTAGATGGAGAAGGCATCGAGGTTGAACGAGTAGCCGGTGGGAATCACCAGGCCCACGGTCGAATCGCGGATGCCCATGTTCTTGAGCTTGGCCATCACCTGGGGCAGCACGCTGTCGGACGAGGTGGTGGCGAACACCACGGCCAGCTCCTCGCGCAGATAGCGCAGCAGCTTGAACAGGCTGAAGCCCGACACGCGCATGATCAGGCCCAGCACCACGGCCACGAAGAGGAACACGGCCAGGTAGAACAGGGCCACCAGCATGCCCAGCTGCTTGAGCGAGCCGATGCCGTACTTGCCCACGGTGAAGGCGATGGCGCCCAGCACGCCCAGCGGGGCCAGCCGGATCAGCAGGCCCATGATCTTGAACAGCACCTGCGACAGCTCTTCGATGAGGCCCGCCACGCGGGAGCCGCGTTCGCCCAGCAGCGACAGCGCCACGCCGAAGACGATGGAGAACAGCAGCACTTGCAGCACGTCGCCGCTGGAAAACGCGCTGACGGCGGTGTTCGGGATGAGTTTCAGCACGAAGTCGCTGAAGCCGCCGCTCGCCAGCTTGTCGGCCGTGGCGGTGTAGGCGTTCAGGGCCGATCCGTCCAGAGCGCGTGGGTCCACGTTCATGCCCGTGCCGGGCTCGAACAGGAAGGCCAGGCCCAGGCCCAGCATCAGCGCGACCGTGGTCACCACCTCGAAGTAGATCAGCGCCTTCACGCCCACCCGGCCCACCCGCCGCAGATCGCCCGTGCCGGCGATGCCATGCACCACCACGCAGAACACGATCAGCGGGATGAGCATCTTGATGAGCTTGATGAAGCCGTCGCCCAGCGGCTTGAGCGCGATGGCCTGCTCGGGCCAGAGCAGGCCCAGCACGACGCCGGCGATCAGCGCCAGGACGACCTGGCCGAAAAGGGATCGGAAAACACGGGACATGAAGCGGCTCCAAATGCCTACAAGGCTTGTATGCAAAAACTGTAGGCAATTGCTGTGCCTATGGTTCCCGGGGAAACCCGAATCGCTATGGTTTCGATAGCTGAAGTCGCTGAATCCACCGGGGCAGGTGCCGCATTTTTCTTCTAGGGTGTGACATTTCGCTGACGCCATGCACTGCATCGGTGCGGCTTGTTTGCACCGCTTGTGTGCATTGGGGCGCGAAAAAGCCGCCCGAAGGCGGCCTGCGTGATCCAGCCTGGTGCGGCTGACAGAGCGTCGGGCGCTCAGTAGCCCAGCGTCTTGCCGTCCGGGTTGCGCGGATCGGAATAGCCGTAGAGCGCGCCGCCGCGCAGCTCGATGGTCTGCGTGCGGCCCATGGTGGGCTTGACCGCCACTTTGTGGCCGCGGGCCTTGAGCAGTGCGATGGTGTCGGGAGAGAGGCCCTTTTCGACGCGCAGCTCGTCCGGCGTCCACTGGTGATGCACGCGCGGCATGCTGGCGGCCTCGGCCGGGTTCATGCCGAAGTCGATCACGTCCACCACGGTCTGCAGCACGGCGGTGATGATGCGGGCCCCGCCGGGGCTGCCGGTCACCAGCACGGGCCGGCCGTCCTTGAGCACCATGGTGGGCGTCATGGACGACAGCGGGCGCTTGCCCGCCGCCACCGCGTTGGCGTCGCCGCCCACCAGGCCGTAGGCGTTGGCCACGCCGGGCTTGGCGGAGAAGTCGTCCATCTCGTTGTTGAGCACGATGCCCGTGCCCTGGGCGACGATGCCGCTGCCGAAGTTGGTGTTGAGCGTGTAGGTCACGGCCACCGCGTTGCCGGCCTTGTCCACCACCGAATAGTGGGTGGTCTGGTCGCTCTCGTAGGGCTGCGGCTTGCCGGGCTTGATGCTGCTGGCCGGGCGCGCCGCGTTCGGGTCGATGGTCTTGAGCAGCTCGGCCGCGTAGGACTTGGAGGTCAGGCCCTTGAGCGGGATCTTCACGAAGTCCGGGTCGCCCAGGTATTCGGAGCGGTCGGCATAGGCCAGCTTCATGGTCTCGGCCAGGTAGTGGATGGTCTGCGCGCTGTTCGCGCCCCACTGGGCCAGCGGCAGCGGTTCGAGCATGTTCAGGATCTGCACCAGGTGCGGGCCGCCGGAAGAGGGCGGAGGCATGGTGACGATCTGGTAGCCGCGGTAGGTGCCGGTGGTGGGTGCGCGCTCGACGACCTTGTAGTTGCGCAGGTCGGCCAGCGTCACGGCACCGGCGTGCGGCGCGGTTTCGGCGGCGATCTTCTGGGCGATCGCACCCTGGTAGAAGGCACGGGCGCCCTGCTGGCCGATCAGGCGGATCGACTGCGACAGGTCCTTCTGCACCAGCGTGTCGCCGGCTTTGAGCGGCTCGCCGTTCTTCCAGAAGATGGCGCGCGTGGCGGGCCACTGGCCCATGTTCTTCTTTTCTTGCTGCAGGATCTTGGCCAGCGTCTCGCTGACCGGAAAACCCTTGGCCGCCAGCGCGGCAGCGGGCGCCACCACCTTGGCCAGCGGCATGGTGCCCCAGCTCTTGAGAGCGTGCTCCATGCCGGCCACGGTGCCGGGCACGCCGATGGCGTAGTGTGTGTAGAGCGACTTGCCGTCCACCACCTTGCCGTTCGCGTCCAGGTACATGTCGCGCGATGCGCCTGCGGGCGCCATCTCGCGGAAGTCGAGCGCGATGTTCTTGCCGGTCCTGGCGTCGTGCACGACCATGAAGCCGCCGCCACCCAGGTTGCCGGCGTTGGGCAGGGCCACGGCCAGCGCGAAGCCGATGCCGACGGCCGCGTCCACCGCATTGCCGCCGGCCTTGAGGATGTCCAGGCCGATCTTCGAGGCCAGTTCCTGCTCGGTCGCCACCATGCCGTTGCGGGCGACGACCGGGTGGAAGATGTCCATGTCGAAGTCGTAGGCCGCGCTGGCCGCCTGGGCCGAGGCGGTCTGCTGCACGGCGGGTGCCGGCTCCGCCACGGGCACGACGATGTGCTGCGTGGCTGCGGTGGCTGCCTTGGCCGGCTGCGCGGCGGCGGCATCGCGCTGCGGCGTGCCGCAGGCGGTGAGGCTGGCCAGGGCCAGCGCAAGGCTGGTGGCCAGCAGCGTATGGCGAAGTGGCATGGGGTATCTCCTCGTCGGTTCTTTGTGGATGGGCCGGCGAGGAGTTTAGGGCGTGCGGCAACTGTCGCCGCCATGCCCGCCCCTGTCTTCAGGCAGACTTCAGCGCCGCTTGGCGGGCCGGGGCTTGCGCGCTTCGTCGTCCATCAGCTCGTACCACATCGCGTTCAGCACGGCGAAGGCCGCTGCCAGGGGAAGGCCGAGAAGCCAGGCGAAGTACCACATGGTCGTTTCCTTTCTTTTCTTGATCGATGCGAATCCGCGCAGGCGGTCAGTAGGCGTGGTCGCCATGGGTGATGTCGCTCTCGCGCACCTTGCCCCACATCACGCGGTACACCCACGCGGTGTAGGCCAGGATCAGCGGCACGAAGACGATGGCGCAGACCAGCATGATGAAGAGCGTCAGCTGGCTGGAGGAGGCGTCCCACACCATGAGCGAGGAGCGCAGGTCCAGCGACGAGGGCACGATGAACGGGAACATCGAGGCGCCCACGCTCAGCACGATGCCCGCGACCGACAGGCCGCTGAAGACGACGGTGGCGCCTTCCCAGCGGGCGCGCAGTCCGAAGGCCGCGAGCAGCGCCCCGGCGAAGCCCAGCGCGGGCGCCGCCATCGTCCAGGGGTGATGGGCATAGTTGGCGAACCAGCCGCCGGCCACGCCCGAGGCCACGGTCTTGGCCAGCGGGTTGGACGGGCCATTCGCCACATGGGCGCTGGTGAGCTCGTAGCCGCCCACCAGCTTCCAGAGCAGCACGCCGGCCACGGCGTAGAGCGCCATGGTGGCGAGCGCCGCCACGGTGGCGAGGCGGCGCGAGCGCTCGGCCACCGCGCCTTCGGTCTTCAGCGCCAGCCAGGCCCCGCCGTGCATGGCCAGCATGGCGACGGACACCAGCCCGGCCAGCAGAGCGAACGGGTTGAGCAGGCCGAGGAAGCTGCCTTCATAGACCATGCGCATCTCGTTCGTGAAGCGGAAGGGCACGCCCTGCAGCACGTTGCCCAGCGCCACGCCGAAGATCAGCGCGGGCACGAAGCCGCCGACGAAGAGCGCCCAGTCCCAGGCGCTGCGCCAGGCGGGGCTGGCCTGCTTGCTGCGGTACTTGAAGCCCACGGGCCGCAGGATCAGCGCGAACAGCGTGGCGAACATCGCCAGGTAGAAGCCCGAGAAGGACATGGCGTAGATGTGCGGCCAGGCGGCGAAGATGGCGCCGCCGCCCAGGATCAGCCAGACCTGGTTGCCTTCCCACACGGGGCCGACGGTGTTGATGACCACGCGCCGCTCCAGGTCGGTGCGGGCCACGAAGGGCAGCAGGGTTCCCACGCCCAGGTCGAAGCCGTCGGTGACGGCGAAGCCCACCAGCAGCACGCCCAGGAGCAGCCACCAGATGACGCGCAGCGTGTCGTAGTCGATGAGGGTGTGAAGAATCATGCTGCGTCTCCGGCGGGTTCGAAGGTGGTGGGTTGCGAGGTGCCCGGGGGCACGGCGCCGATCAGAGGCGCGGCGGCCCCGTGGGACAGGGGCGTCTCGGGATCGGGCCCTTTGCGGATGGCCTTGAGCATGAGCTTCATTTCCACCACGATCAGCACGGTGTAGATGGCGGCGAAGCCCAGCAGCGTGGACAGCACGGTGGCCGCGCCCAGTTCCGACACGGCCACGGCCGTGGGCAGCACGCCTTCCACGGCCCAGGGCTGGCGGCCCAGCTCGGCCACGATCCAGCCGCATTCGGCAGCGATCCAGGGCAGGGGGATGGACCACACGGCCAGCTTCAGCAGCCAGGGATGGGCGTCCAGCCGGCGGCGGGCCGACAGCCAGAAGAAGGTGGCAGTGAGCACGATGAAGAACATGCCCAGGCCGACCATCACGCGGAACGACCAGTAGAGCGGCGCGACCTGCGGCACCGTGTCCCAGGCGGCCTTCGCGATCTGTTCCTCGGTGGCCTGGCGCGGGTCGTCCACGTAGCGCTTGAGCAGCAGGGCGTAGCCCAGCCGGTTGCCGTGCAGCTCGAACACCATGCGGGCGTGGTTGGGGATGGCCGCATCGGAGCCGGCGGCGCGGATCTGCTGCAGCGCGTCGTAGGCCTGGATGCCGTCGCGGATATAGCCTTCGGACTGCTTGACCAGGTCGTTGATGCCCGGGATCTGCGTATCGAGCGAGCGCGTGCCGATCAGGCCCATCACCCAGGGAATGTGCACGGCGTAGTGGGTGGCGCGCGCCTCCTGGTCGGGCCAGCCGATGGCGGTGAACGAGGCCGGCGCGGGCTCGGTGTCCCACATGGCCTCGATGGCCGCGAGCTTCATCTTCTGGTGCGCGCTGGTGGCATAGCCGCTCTCGTCGCCCAGCACCACCACCGACAGCGCGGCGGCCAGGCCGAAGGAGGCCGCCACGGTCATCGAGCGCTTGGCCAGTTCCACATGCCGGCCCTTGAGCAGATACCAGGCCGAAACGCCCAGCACGAACAGCGCGGCCACCGTGTAGCCGGCCGACACCGTGTGGACGAACTTGGCCTGGGCGACCGGGTTGAACACCACGTCGAAGAAGCTGTCCACCTCCATGCGCAGGGTCTGCGGGTTGAGCTTGGCGCCCACCGGGTTCTGCATCCAGCCGTTGGCGATCAGGATCCACAGCGCTGAGAAGTTGGTGCCCAGGGCCACCAGCCAGGTGACGATGCAGTGCGCCACCTTGGACATGCGCTCCCAGCCGAAGAAGAACATGCCGACGAAGGTCGCCTCCAGGAAGAAGGCCATCAGCCCCTCGATGGCCAGTGGCGCGCCGAAGATGTCGCCCACGTAGTGGCTGTAGTAGCTCCAGTTCATGCCGAACTGGAACTCCATCACGATGCCGGTGGACACGCCCAGCGCGAAGTTGATGCCGAACAGCACGCCCCAGAACTTGGTCATCTGGCGCCAGACGGTGCGGCCGGTCATCACATAGACCGTTTCCATGATGGCCAGCAGCACGGCCAGGCCGATGGTGAGCGGCACGAAAAGAAAGTGGTAGAGCGCGGTCATCGCGAACTGCAGCCGCGATAAGCCGACGACGTCGAGATCCATGATGGAGATCCTTTCTGGAGGGGAAGAAGCGAAGCGTTGAATGAGGAGGTTCAGTGCTGGCGCAGCGTGGCCAGCACGGCGTCGAAGGAAGGCGTGCCGCGCAGGTGCTCGGCCGCGATGCGGCCCCGGTCCAGCACCAGGAGGCGGTCGGCCAGCAGGGCCTCGCGGCGCAGGTGCGTGGCGATCAGCAGCGTGCGGCCGCCGGCATGGCGTGCGAGCCGCGCCAGCACGTCGCTGGCGGTGGCGCCGTCCAGGCCTTCGGTGGGTTCGTCCAGCAGCCAGAAGCCGGCCGGGTGCAGCAGCAGCCGCGCCAGCGCCAGGCGGCGCGCCTGCCCGCCCGACAGGCCCAGGCCGCCTTCGCCCAGCGGCGTGTCCAGTCCGCGCGCCAGGCGCTGCACATCGGCCGCCAGGCCGCTGGCCGTGAGCGCCGCCCACAGCTGGGCCTCGGTGGCGGCAGGGTCGGCCAGCCGCAGGTTGTCCTGCAGGCTGTCCTGGAAGAGTTCGGTGCGCTGCGTGAGCCAGGTGGCGGCCTCGGCCTGCACGCTGCCGCTGCGCGGGCGCAGCTCGCCGGCCGCCAGGGCCAGCAGGGTGGATTTGCCCATGCCGCTGGCACCCACCACGGCCACCCGTTCGCCCCGGGCGATGGCGAGGTCGATGCCGTGCAGGACGTCGCCGCCCGCGCCGTGTCCGTCGCCGTGGCCGGCATGCACGGCGTCCATCCGCAGGGCCGCGTCGTTGGCGGCGGGCGCGGGCAGTGCGGTGTCTTCTTCTTCGGCAGCGGGCCCGGCCAGGCGCGGCGCCAGCCGGCGGGCGGCCAGCGCGCTGCGGCCGGCTTCCAGCGCGCCGCGGCGCAGGGCGGCGAAAGGTTCCAGCGCCGACAGCGCCAGCAGCAGCGCCAGGGCCGCCAGCGGCGCGTTCACGGCGCCGGCCTGCGCCAGCGCGCCCACGGCAAGCAGCACGCCGGCCACGGTGGCGTGGCCGGCCACGGCATAGGTCCAGCCGGTGCGGGTTTCCAGGCGGTTCAGCGCGTCTTCGGCGCGGGCCAGGCGGGCGTCGGTGCGGGCCAGCTGCAGGCATTGCGCGGACAGCCGGCCGGCCATGGCCAGCTCGGTCTGGCCCGCCACCAGGTCGATGGCCTGCTCGCGCAGGCGTTCCAGGCCGCGCGCCCGGCGCAGCGCGGCGCTGCGGGCGCGCCGCGCTGCGAAGAGCGCCACGCCGCCGCCGCACAGCAGCAGCCAGGCGAAGGTGGCCAGGCCCAGCCGCCAGTCCAGCGCGCCCAGCACGCCGCCGGCCAGCAGCGCCGCGCCCAGGGCGGCTCCGGCCGGCACGGCCACGCGCAGGTAGATGGATTCGAGCGCGTCGATGTCGTGCGTCAGGCGGAACAGCAGGCGCGAGGGCCGCTGCCGCAGCGCGCGCAAGGCCTGGGGCCGGGCCCAGCCGCGGAAGAGCCGTTCGCGCAGCGCGGCCAGCACGGCGAAGCTGGCGTCGTGCGTCACCACCCGCTCGGCATAGCGGCCGGCCGTGCGGCCCAGGGCCAGCAGGCGGATGCTGGCGCTGGGCAGGAAGACGTTGAAGCCGAACGCCGCAGCGGCGGACAGCCCCGCCAGCGCCGTGCCCGTGATGAACCAGCCCGACAGGCCCAGCAGGGCCATGCCGGCCAGCACCGTGGCGGCGGCCAGCGCGAGGCCCAGCAGCAGGCGGCGCCCGCCCGTGGCGGCGAAGAGGCGCAGCACGGCGCCCTGGGCCTGGCGCTGCGGCGTCCGGTGTTCTCGCGGTGTGGTCATGCAGCTCTCCGATGGGCGGTGGCGTCCAACTGGTCGATGTGGACCACGCGCCCTATGCGCGCGGCCAGCGTCAGGTCGTGCGTGGCGACGATGAGCGTGCGGCCCCGGGCCAGGCGCAGCAGCGCATCCGTCACGGCCTGGGCGGTGGCGCTGTCCAGATGCGCCGTGGGCTCGTCCAGCAGCCACAGGTCGGCGGAGCCCGCAGCGGCGGCGCGCGCCAGGGCCAGCCGCACGGCTTCGCCGCCCGACAGGCCCGTGCCGCCTTCGCCCAGCGCGTTGCCGGGCGCGATGCGGCTGGCCGCGCCCAGGCCCGCCTGGCGCAGTGCTGCGGCGGCATGGCGGCGCAGCACGCCCGGGCGGCCCAGGCTCACGTTGTCCTGCACCGTGCCCGAGAAGACATGGGGCTTCTGGCCGATCCAGGCCATGCGGGCGCGCAGTGCGGCGGCGCTGGCCTCTTCGAGCCGCGTGCCGCCGATATACACCTCGCCTGCGGAGGCGGGCAGCAGGCCGGCGATGAGCGACAGCAGCGTGGTCTTGCCCGCGCCGCTGGCGCCGACCAGGGCCACATGCTCGCCCGCGCCGATGTGGAGATCGGCGTCCTGCAGCACCGGCGCTTCGCCCTCGCGCTGCAGGCAGATGCCGCGCAGCTCCACGCTCGCGGCCTGCGGTGCGCAGCGCAGCGGCGGCGCATCCAGCGCGCCCGGCAGCTGCGGGCCGGCGCCGCTTCGCAGCTGCGCCATCGCCTCCAGGGCGGCCTGGCCGGCGGCCCGGTCATGCCAGGCGGCGGCCAGATCGCGCAGCGGCTCGAAGAAGGCCGGTGCCAGCAGCAGCACGAAGAGGCCCTGGCCCAGCGAGAGGCGCCGCCCCCAGCTGCCGCCACTGAACTGGCCCAGCAGATGGAAGCCCACGTAGACGGCGACCAGCGCCACCGCCAGGGCCGAGAACAGTTCCAGCGAGGCGGAGGAGAGGAAGGCGATGCGCAGCACGCGCATGGTGCGCTGGCGCAGGTCTTCGGCCGCACCGCGCAGCCGGCGCGCCGTGGCATCGACGGCGCCCAGCGCACGCAGGGTGGACAGCCCGCGCAGGCGGTCCAGCAGAAAGCCGTTCATGCCGCCCAGCGCCTGCAGCTGCGACGCGCTGGCCGCCTGGGCCTGCCAGCCCACCAGCGCCATCGCCAGCGGGATCAGCGGCGCGGCGGCGACCAGGATCAGCGCCGCCAGCCACGACTGGCTGAGCACGGCCAGCGCCAGCACGGGCGGCACGGCCAGGGTCCGCCAGCGGGCCGGCTGGTAGCGCAGCAGCCAGGGCAGCAGGGCCTCCGCCTGTTCGGCGATGGCGCTGGCGGCCTGGCCCGAAGAGGGCCGGGCGCCGTCGAGCGGGGAGCGCCGGGCAAGGGCCGTCCAAGCCTGGGCGCGGGCTTCGCTCGCATAGCCGCGGGCCGCAGCGAAGAGGCGCCGGCCGGCCCAGGCCTCGCCCGAGGCGCGCAGTGCGCCCAGCAGCAGATAGCCCAGCGCCGGCTGCAGCACGTCGGCCAGGCCACCGCCGTCCGCCAGGCGCTGTACGGCCCAGGCCAGCAGCGCGGCCTGGGGGATCCAGATCAGGGCGCAGAGGGCCAGCGCGGCATGGGCGCCCCGCGCAGCGGACAGTGCGGGAGGCTGCCCATGGTCCGCGCCGGCAGGCTGCGGGCACGGCTCGGCTGTCTGCAGCGCAAGAGGAGAAACGCTGCTGTCCGGTGCCGTGTGCCGTGCCATGATGCTTCTTAAATTTCAGTGATTTCTGAAAGTTTAAATATTTCTGGATGCGTTGCATCACTTTGTTGTGCATCTTCCACTATGGATGGGGCCCTGTTTTGATGTGGCTCAAGAGTGCGTGGGATAATTTCCTTGTCTAATTTTCAGAATTTTTTGAAAGAATCAAGCGTTGACACCTCTCGTTCAAACTTTCGTGAGCCACTTTGGCGAGATGGGCAGCCGCTGGGGCATCAACCGCACGGTGGGGCAGATCTATGCGCTGCTCTTCGTGACCGAGCGGCAGCTGCATGCCGACGACATCGGCGAGAAGCTGGGCATCTCGCGCTCCAACGTGAGCATCGGCCTCAAGGAACTGCAGTCATGGGGACTGGTGCGGCAAAGCCGCGTGCCCGGCGACCGGCGCGAATACTTCTCGTCGCTGGGCGATGTCTGGGAGATCTTCCGCGTGGTGGCTGCCGAACGGCGCCGGCGCGAGGTGGCGCCCACGCTATCGGTGCTGCGCGAATCGCTGATGGCCGACGCCAAATCGCCCGAAGACGCCTTCGCCCAGGAGCGCATGCGCCAGATGCACGAGCTGGTGGACCTGGCCAACACCTGGTTCGACGACCTGCAGCGGCTGTCGCCGGAGTCGCTGGCCCAGCTGATGAAGATGGGCACCAAGGTGCAGAAGCTGCTGGCCGCGCGCGATGTGCTCTTCGGCACCGGCAGCCGGGGCGACGACCCGGCCTGACATCCCGCGCCCATATTCGCGCGCCTGGTCGCCGGGGACGGCACGGATGGAGCGGATAGCGGCGATAGGTCCGATAGCTCGTCCTATAGTTCCGATCGTCCGGCTATCGATCGATCCGCGAGTGGCGAGCCCGGCGCGGAGGGCGTTCAGCCCCGCTCTCGTGCGAGGTCCTAAGGTTGCGTTAAGGCTGCCGTACCAATATCGGGCATGGAACGTGTAGGAGCGGCCGGCGAAACCGCGCGAAGCGGTTCTGGCCAGGCGCTGCATCGCAGGCAGTCCGTGCAGTAGTGCGGACCGCCGGATGGGGCGGCGGCGCCAGAAAGGTGTTGCGAGCCGCTCCGAACCCGCAGCGCGTTCCGATTGCGGTGCGACCCATGCCTCGAAAACTCTTGTCTGTTTCCTGTGTTGTGCCATGCCACAACGAAGCCGCAAATCTGGATGAGCTGCTTGCGCAGCTGCAGGAAGTCCTCGCCGTCTGCGCACAAGACTGGGAAGTCATCCTGGTGGACGACGGAAGCTCGGATGCGACCGCCGTGGTGCTCGCCCGCTGGGCGCAGCGGCCGGGTTTCCGTGCGCTGCTGCTTTCCCGGAACTTCGGCAAGGAGGCGGCCCTGATGGCCGGCCTGGAAGCGGCGAGGGGTGATGCCGTCGTGACGATGGACGGCGATCTGCAGCATCCCCCGTCCCTCATTCCCGTCTTCATCCAGCATTGGAGCGAGGGCTCCGACATGGTCTATGCCGTGCGCCAGGGCCGGCAGGACGAAGGCCTGTTCAAGCGCCTGGGCACGCGCTGCTTCTATGCGCTCGTCAACATGGTGGGGCGCTTCGAGGTGCCCGCCGGCGCGGGCGACTTCCGGCTCATGGACCGCAGCGTCGTCGATGCCCTGCTGTGCCTGCCGGAACGCAACCGGTTCATGAAGGGCCTCTATGCCTGGGTCGGATTCGATGCGACGCCCGTGCCCTACATGCCGGATGCGCGGCTGCACGGCAGAAGCAGCTTCAGCCCCCTGCAGCTGATCCGGCTGTCGATCGACGGCCTGACCGGATTCACCACCTGGCCCCTGCGTGCCGTGAGCGGCGCCGGCCTGGTGCTGGCGTTGCTGGCGCTTCTCTACGGGGCCTATCTGACCATCGCCTATCTGCTCTATGGGCATCCCATCAGCGGCTGGACCACCATCGTCGTCGGCCTGATGGGTTTTTCCGGCGTGCAGCTGCTGTCGCTCGGCATCGTGGGCGAATACGTGGGACAGATCGCGGAGGAGGTCAAGGCGCGCCCTCTCTATGTCATCAAGCGCGAACTGGGCCAAGGGTTGAACAAAGCTGATCTATGACGATGAATGAAATGCCGGCCAGGCGCGGTCTGGCCGTGGCCGCCGTGCTGGTGCTGGTCTGGTGGGCCGCCACGGCCTGCCTGCGCCCGCTGATGCTGCCCGACGAGGGCCGCTATGTGGGCGTCGCCTGGGAAATGCTGCGCTCGGGCGACTGGCTGACGCCCACGCTCAACGGCTTGCCCTATTTCCACAAGCCGCCGCTCTTCTACTGGATCACGGCGGCTTCGCTCTGGCTTTTCGGTCACCACGAATGGGCGGCCCGCACGGCTTCGCTGCTCGGTGCCCTGGCAGGCACCCTGGCCTCCTACGCCTTCGTCCGCCGCTGGCTGGATGAGCGGGCGGGCCGGATGGGCCTGGTCGTGCTGATGGCGCAGCCGCTCTGGATGATCGGTGCGCAGTTCGCCAATCTGGACATGCTCGTGGCGGGATGCATCGTCGCGACCATCTGCCTGCTGGCCCATTCCGTGCTGCTGGCCGAGCATGCGCAGGCCCACCGCGCGGTGCTGGTCGCCGCCTGGGGCATGGCGGCCCTGGGCGTGCTGGCCAAGGGCCTGATCGGTTTCGTGCTGCCGGCTGCGGTGGTGTTCCTCTGGCTCGTGGCGCAGCGGCGCTGGCGCCGCCTGGGTGGGCTCTTCTGGTGGCCGGGACCGCTGCTCTTCCTGTGTCTGACACTGCCCTGGTTCGCGGCCATGCAGCAGCGTTTCCCGGATTTCCTGAACTACTTCTTCGTGGTGCAGCATTTCAAGCGCTTCGCGGAAGCCGGCTTCAACAACGTGATGCCCGTGTGGTTCTATCCGGCCGTGCTGGCGCTGGCGTTCCTGCCCTGGCTGCCCTGGATGGCGCGGGCCTGCAGGGCCGATGCGGACGCATCGCCTGCGCAGAAATCGGTCCGGCTGCTGCTGCTGATCTGGCCTGCCGTCATCGTGGTCTTCTTCTCGCTGCCCCGTTCCAAGCTGCTGGGCTATGTGCTGCCCGCGGTGACGCCGCTGGCGATGCTGGCGGCGCAGGGCTACCTGGCGCGCAGCCGCGCAGCATCCCGCTTCCATGCCGCCTGGGGCTTCCTGGCCGTGGGCGTGGGCACGGCGCTCACGCTGGGCGTGCTGAGCTGGCTCGCCGTGCATCCGCAAAGCTCCATGCGCCCCTTGGCGCAGGCGCTGCGCGAGAGCCGCCTGCCCTCCGAGCCCATCGTGATGCTGGAGAAATACTATTTCGATCTGCCTTTCTACGCGGGCCTGGGCCGGCCGGTGGCGGTGGTGGACAACTGGGACGATCCGGAGGTCTACCAGCGGGACAACCAGCGCAAGGAAATCGCCGATGCAGGGCAGTTCGACAAAGCGGCAGCGGCCCGAGACCTCGTCGTGCCCGCGTCACTGCCCCGCCTCCTGTGCCGATCGCCCATCGCCTGGGTGATCGGGCCCTCCGCCGCCGTGGAGCGCTATCCCTACCTGAAGGCCGCAGCCCGCATCCACGAGCGTGACGGGGTGACGCTCTGGCGCCTCGAAACCGGCGCGCCCGCCATGGCCGATGGCCTGGGCTGCGGCGCTACGCTCCCTGGCGCGCCTCAGCGCCCATCGTCCTCGCCACTGTCTGCGGTCAAGCTGCCCGGCTGAGCCGGGCGCACCGGTCCCTTTTGCCGGTGCGAAAAAAGAAAGCCGGCCCGGGCAGCGCTGCCCGGGCCGGCTTTTTTGCAGGGGGTGCGATGGACTACTTCAGCCCAGCAGATCGCTGAGCGCCCGCGCGATGACCTTGGTGGCGCGGCGCAGGTCTTCCAGGTCCAGGCGCTCGTCGGCGCGCTTGGCGTGCGATTCGAGCACCGAGCGCGGGCCGGCGCCGTAGATCACGCCGGGAATGCCGGCTTCGCCGTAGAGGCGCACGTCGGTATAGAGCGGCGTGCCCATGGCCGGAATGGGCTGGCCGAAGAGCGCTTCGCCGTGGCGCTGGATGGCGCTGACCAGGGGTGCGTTGCCGGCGAGCGGCTTCATCGAATTGGCCAGCAGCAGGCGCTTGATCTCCACGGTGATGCCCGACTGGCCGGCGGCGGCCTCGGCGATCACGCGGCGGATGTCGGCTTCGACGGTGGAGGGGTTCTCCTCCGGGATCATGCGGCGGTCGAGCTTGAACACCACCTTGCCGGGCACGACATTGGTATTGGTGCCGCCTTCGATGCGGCCCACGTTCAGGTAGGGATGCTTGATGCCCGCGACCTTGGACGTGATCTGCTTGTAGGCCGTGTTCTGCGCGTAGAGCGCCTTCAGGATCTGCACGGCGCCTTGCAGCGCGTCCACGCCGGTGTCGGGCACGGCGGCATGGGCCATCTTGCCGTGCACGGTGACTTCCATCTGCAGGCAGCCGTTGTGCGCGGTGACCACTTCATAGCTGAAACCGGCGGCGATCATCAGGTCGGGCTTGGTGAGGCCCTGCTTCAGCAGCCAGCCGGGGCCGAGTTCGCCGCCGAATTCCTCGTCATAGGTGAAGTGCAGCTCCACCGCGCCCTTGGCGGGTTTGGCGACGGCTTCCAGCGCGCGCACCGCGAAGGTGAAGGAGGCGAAGTCGCTCTTGCTCACGGCCGTGGCGCGGCCGTACATCTTGCCGTCAACGATCTCGGCGCCGTAGGGGTCGTGCGTCCAGCCTTCGCCGGGCGGCACCACGTCGCCGTGGGCGTTGAGGGCGATGGTGCGGCCGCCGTCGCCTGCCTGGCCGTAGGGGCGGCGCACGATCAGGTTGGTGATCGACTGCATGCCGTAGTCGCGCACCTCGGCCTCGGGCACTGCGTGCTTCTCGGCCTCGAAGCCGAAGCCCTGGAGAAGCTCGGCCGTGCGCTCGGCGTGCGGCGCGTTGTTGCCCGGAGGCGTGTCGGTGGGCACCTGCACGAGGGCTTGCAGGAAGCGCACTTCCTCGTCGAAATGCTGGTCGATCCAGGCGTCGAGTTGCTGGTAGTTGCTCATGGGGTTTCCGTGGCGAGTTGGTTCAATACGTGGGTGAAGGCATCGACGGCCAGCTGCATGTCGTCGGCGGTGGTGGATTCCAGCGGGTTGTGGCTGATGCCGCTGTGGAGGCCGCGCGTGAACAGCATGGCCTGGGGCATGATTTCGTGCAGCTTCATGGCGTCGTGGCCGGCGCCGCTGGGCATGCGGAAGACGGGCAGGCCCAGCGCTTGCACCGCGCGCTCCCAGCGCTGCTGCAGCGCCGGTGCGCTGGGCGCGGCGGCGGCCTTCATGGCCTGTTCGGCCTTGTAGGCCAGACCCCGGCGCCGGGCGATGGCGGCGAGTTCCGCCAGCACGTCGCGCTCCAGCGCATCGCGCTGCGGGTCGGTCGGCGCGCGCAGGTCCAGGCTGAAGAGGCAGCGGCCGGGCACCACGTTGATGGAGCCGCTGGGCACCTGCAGCTGGCCGATGGTGCCGACCGAGTCGCCGTCCTGCGCGGCGCGCCTTTCCACGTAGAGGGCCAGCTCGGCCACGCCCACGGCGGCGTCGCGGCGGCGGTCCATGGGCGTGGTGCCGGCGTGGCTGGCCATGCCGGTCATCTCGCACACGTAGCGCACGCCGCCGTTGATGGAGGTGACCACGCCCAGCGGGATGTCCAGTTCGTTCAGCACCGGGCCCTGCTCGATGTGCACCTCGATGAAGCCCAGGTAGCGGGCCGCCTCGCGGCGCAGCTTGGGGATGTCGTCGATGCACAGGCCCGCATGCTGCATGGCTTCGCGCATGGTGATGCCGTCGGCGTCCTGCTGATCCAGCCAGGCGTTGTTGAAGTGGCCGATGAGCGCGCCCGAGCCCAGGAAGGTGGCCTTGTAGCGCTGGCCTTCTTCCTCGGCGAAGCCCACCACCTCGATGCCGAAGGGCAGGCGGCGGCCAGCGCGGTGCAGCTCGCGCACGCAGGCCATGGGCACGAAGATGCCCAGCCGCCCGTCGTACTTGCCCCCGTTGCGCACGGTGTCGTAGTGGCTGCCGGTCATCAGGATCCTGGCATCAGGGCTGTCGCCGTGGTAGCGGCCGACCACGTTGCCCACCGCGTCCACCTCGACCTCGTCGAAGCCGCAGTCGCGCATCCAGTGGCTGATGCGCTGGGCGCAGGCGCGGTGCGCGTCGGTGAGGTAGGTGACGGTGAGCTGGCCGAGTTCGGCGAAGCCCGGGTCGCTGTGCGCGGCCAGTTTTTCCTGCCAGTCCCACACATCGTTGCCCAGCATGGGCTCGTGGCCGAACTTGTCGTTCAGGCGGATCTCGGCGATGCGGTGGATGTTGCGCAGCGCCTCGGCCATCTCGAAGTCCACCGGGTTGCCCAGGCGGCGCGCGAAGGTGTCGATGATTTCCTGCTTGGGCAAACCCGTGCCGCGCGGCCCGCGCACGGCCAGGATGAAGGGGAAGCCGAAGCGCGCGTTGTAGTCGGCGTTGAGCTGCTGGATGCGCGCGAATTCTTCGGGCGTGCATTGCGTGAGGCCGGCCTTGTTCTGCTCGTTCGCCGATTCGGCCGTGAGCGCCTGGGCCACCATGGCCTTGCCGGCCAGCTCGGGGTGGGCGCGGATCAGCGCGAGCTTGGCCTCGTGCGGCGCCTGCGTCAGCGCGCGCACCATGGCGTATTTCAGCTGCGCGAGCGAGCGGAAGGGCCGCTCGGCCAGCGCGGCTTCGGCGATCCAGGGCGAGTGCTCGTAGAGCCCGTCCAGCAGCGACAGGGCTTGGGGCAGCGGCGCGGCGTTGAGTTGTTCCAGCGTCAGTGGCATGGGTGGTTTGCTCCTGAAAGATGAGCGGATGGCGCAGGTGGAATGGGCGCCAGAGGCCGATGGGGCTTGAAAATGCGCTTAGATGGCGGGCGCGGGATGCTGCTGCGCCCAGTGCTGCGCCAGGTCGAGCCGGCGGCACACCCACACCTTGTCGTGCTTCTGGATGTGGTCCAGGAAGCGTTGCAGCGCGGTGATGCGGCCCGGGCGGCCCAGCAGGCGGCAGTGCATGCCGATGCTCATCATCTTCGGGGCATCGTCGCCGGCGGGGTCGCCTTCGGCGTAGAGCGCGTCGAAGGTGTCCCGCATGTACTGGAAGAACGGGTCGGCATGCGAATAGCCCTGCGGCAGCGCGAAGCGCATGTCGTTGCAGTCCAGCGTGTAGGGAACGATGAGCTGCACGGCGTCGCTGCCGTCGGTCTTCTTCACCTTCATCCAGAAGGGCAGGTCGTCGCCGTAGTAGTCGCTGTCGTAGGCGAAGCCGCCGTAGTCGGCCACCAGGCGGCGCGTGCGCGGGCTGTCGCGGCCGGTGTACCAGCCCAGCGGGCGGTTGCCGGTCAGGCGCTGGATGAGGTCCATGGCCTCGGCCATGTGGGCGCGCTCCACGTCTTCGGGAATGTTCTGGTAGTGGATCCACTTCAGGCCGTGGCAGGCGATGTCGTGGCCCAGCTCGCCGAAGGCGGCGGCCACGTCGGGGTGGCGCTGCAGGGCGGTGGCCACGCCGAACACGGTGAGCGGCAGGCCGCGTTTCTCGAATTCGCGCAGCAGGCGCCACACGCCGGTGCGCGAGCCGTATTCGTAGATGCCTTCCATGCTGATGTGGCGCTCGGGGTAGGCAGCCGGATTGAACATCTCCGAGAGGAACTGCTCGCTGCCCGCATCGCCGTGCAGCACGCTGTTCTCGCCGCCTTCCTCGTAATTCAGCACGAACTGCACGGCGATGCGCGCGCCGCCGGGCCAGCGGGCGTGGGGTGGCTTGCGGCCATAGCCGATCAGGTCGCGCGGGTAGGGCAGGGTGGAGTCGTAGAGCGTCATGGCGTCGGGTGGTCGGGTCAGAGGGGAAGCGGCGACAGCGCCGCAGACAGGTCGCTGCGCGGGCGCTGCTGGCCGAAGGCGAGGCTTTGCTCCACATGCAGCAAATGGGCCTGCATCAGCTGCACGGCCTGCTCCTCGTCCCCGGCGTCCAGCGCATCGACGATGGCGCCGTGCTCTTCATGCGAGTGCGCGGCGGCGCTGGCGGACTGGTACATCAGGGTGATGAGGGCGCAGCGCGAGATCAGGTCGCCCAGCAGATGCGCGAGCACCTCGTTGTCCATCAGCTCGGCCATGCGCACATGGAAGTCACCCAGCAATTCGGTGCGGCTGCTGGCATCCGTGCCTTCCACGGCGGCCTGCTCGCGCCGCACATGCTCGCGCAGCGCGGCGATCTTGCCGGGCGTGCGCGCCTGCACGAAGGCGCGCGTCATCTCGGATTCGAGCATGCGGCGCACGGCGAAGACCTGGCGCGCCTCGTCTTCCGACGGAGTGGACACGAAGGCGCCGCGCGCGGGCTCCAGCGTCACCAGCCGGTTCTGCGCGAGCTGGAAGAGCGCCTGCCGCACCAGGGTGCGCGAGACGCCGAAATGGTCGGCCAGCTTCTGCTCGGCCAGCTTGGTGCCGGGCTGCAGGCGCTGCGTGGCGATGGCGCGCGTGAGCGACTGGACGATGGCGCTGGTAGAGGAGGATTCCATGGGGGCTGAGGCAGTTGGCTAAAAGTGTATACACTTTTGGTCCACACGGCGCTGCATCCCGTGGGCCGTCATCACAGGAGATTCCCTATGGGCCTGAGCACCCACGTTCTCGACACCATGCACGGCTGCCCCGCTGCGGGCATGGGGGTGGCGCTGTATGCCACCGATGGCGGCGAAACCACCCTGGTCAAGCGGCTGGTGCTCAACCACGACGGCCGCACCGACGCGCCCCTCTTCGACAACGCCAGCCTGCGCACGGGCACCTACCGCCTGAGCTTCGACGTGGCGGCCTACTTCCGCGCCCGCGGCGTGCAGCTGCCCGAGCCCAACTTCCTCGATGTGGTGCATCTGGACTTCGGCGTGGCCCATGCCGACCAGCACTACCACGTGCCGCTGCTGGTGAGCCCCTGGAGCTATTCCACCTATCGCGGCTCCTGAGGCGCGACGAATAAAGCCTTTCTGGCGTCGTTGCCGCATCTTGTCGTAGCGCTGCTACTGCCTGCGATGCGGCGCCTGGCCAGAACCGCTGCGCTGGGCTTTCTGCGCCGCTCAGTCGAAAAGCGCTGCAGCCCGCTTTGCGTGAGGGTGGTTCGCTCCTTTTTTCATAGCTGACCCTCGGTCAGCGTATCGAGCTGGAAGCGCCCCGACTTGTCCCACAGCCAGGTGTCGACATAGGTGACGCGGCCCAGGCGCGTGGGAGCGGGGAAGGGGGCTGCGGCGCGCACCGTGCGCTCGATCTCCTTCATCACCTCCGGCGCATGGCGCGGCGCGCGCATCCAGCGCACGGCGGTCACGCGGCCGGCCCGGTCGATGTCCACCTCCAGCACGCCGATGGCGTAGAGCAGGGGCTGCAGCT
The DNA here is from genome assembly GCA_913774625.1 of uncultured Acidovorax sp. GTDB lineage: Bacteria > Pseudomonadota > Gammaproteobacteria > Burkholderiales > Burkholderiaceae_C > Paracidovorax. The sequence goes on along the minus strand of CAJYHL010000008.1, from coordinate 41,054 downwards.
TGCCCTTGTAGATGCGGTCGGCATTGAGGCCGTAGAGATGCGTGGCCGCATCCTTGCGGTAGGCGCGCGGCGTGGCGGCGGCCGACGGGGGCGCCGGGCCGCGCACGGCAGGAGCGGGCGCCGCTGCTGCAGGTTCCTGGCCGGAGCCTGCGGGGCTTTCCTGCGGTGCCGGCGGTGCGGCCGGCGGGCGGCAGGCGCTCATCAGCGTGGCGAGGGCGGCCATCAGCCCGGCGGGCAGCCAGAACGGGCGCTTGCTGCGGGACTTCGGTGTTTCGGGGGGCTGGGTCATGGCGGTGCGATGCGATGCGGAATGGAGAGTCGGGCCTGCGGGGGGCGGGGCCTCGCTATGCTCGGGCCCTGCCGCGCACTCCTGGCGCGGCCCCATGGAAAGGATGCAAGCGGATGGTGGGTGACGGTGGCGACATGACGGCCTTGCAGCGCCTGCTGGACGGGCTGGCCAGCGGGCCGGCATGCCTGGTGGCGGTGGAGTCTATCCAAGGCTCGGCCCCGCGCGAGCCGGGCGCCTGGATGGCCGTGTTCGGCGCGGGCGATGCGCTGCCCGTCATCGGCACCATCGGCGGCGGGCATCTGGAATGGCAGTCCATCGCCGATGCGCGCGAATGGCTGGCGGCGGCCCCGCCTGCGCCCGGCGCGGACCCACCCGCCAGCCGCCTGGTGCGCCATGCCCTGGGCCCCAGCCTGGGGCAATGCTGCGGCGGCGTGGTGCAGGTGCGGCTGGAACGCATCACGGCGGAGCAGGCACCCGCGCTGCGCGAGCGGCTGGCGCCGCGCCGCACGCCGGTGGCGCTCTTCGGCGGCGGCCATGTCGGCCATGCGCTGGCGCGCGTGCTGGCGCCGCTGCCCTTCGCTCTGCACTGGATCGACAGCCGCGACGGCATCTTCCCTGCCGATGCGCCGGCCGGCGCCGTGTGCGAGCACTCCGAGCCGGTGCAGGGGGCCGTCCCCACGCTGGCGCCGGGCTCGCTGGTGCTGGTGATGAGCTTCAGCCATGCCGAGGACCTGGACGTGGTCGCCGCCTGCCTGCAGCGCCGCCGCACGCGCGGCGACCTGCCCTTCGTCGGCATGATCGGCAGCCGCACCAAGTGGGCCACCTTCCGCCGCCGCCTGGCCGAGCGCGGCTTCACCGAGGCCGAGCTGGCCGGCGTGACCTGCCCCATCGGCGTGCCGGGCATCACCGGCAAGGCGCCGGAGGTGATCGCGGTGGCGGTGGCCGCCCAGCTGCTGCAGCAACAACAAGCTGCGGCGGCGGGGCCGTCGGCGGCGTAAATCGGCCCTTCCCGGCTGGCCGTGGGAACAATTCCTGCATACACTTTGACCCACGACAAACACAGGTCGCAGCGGTGCCCCGGCGGATCTTCTCCGCCAAGGTGCGCGGCCCCATTCGACTGCTCAGAGCGCCCGCAGTGGTGAGCAGGTTGCACGCGACGGCGCCCCACGCGCCGCCGCAAGTTGAGAGAAGAAGAACCCATGGAAAGCTATCTCCTCGACTGGGCCAACCTGCTGCTGCGCTGGGTCCACGTCATCACCGCCATCGCCTGGATCGGCTCGTCGTTCTACTTCGTCTTCCTCGATTCCAGCCTCACGCCGCCGGTCGATGAAGACCTGAAGAAGCAGGGCGTGAGCGGCGAGCTCTGGGCCGTCCATGGCGGCGGCTTCTACCACCCGGTCAAGTTCGCGGGCGCGCCACCGCAATTGCCCAAGCACCTGCACTGGTTCTTCTGGGAAAGCTACAGCACCTGGATCAGCGGCTTCGCGCTGTTCACCGTCTCCTACCTCTGGAGCGCCAGCACCTACCTGATCGACAAGTCGCGCATGGACTGGGCGCCGGCCACCGCCATCGCCGTGGCGCTGGCCTTCCTGGTGGTGTTCTGGCTGCTCTACGACGCCATCTGCCGCGCCTTCGGCCAGAGGAAGAACGGCGACGCCATCGTCGGCGCACTGGTCTTCGTGCTGGTGTGCGTGGCCTCTTGGCTGGCCTGCCACTGGTTCGCCGGCCGCGCGGCCTTCCTGCTGGTGGGCGCGATGATCGCCACCAGCATGAGCGCCAACGTGTTCTTCTGGATCATTCCCGGCCAGCGCAAGGTCATCGCGCAGATGAAGGCCGGCCAGCCGGTGGACCCGATCCACGGCAAACGCGGCAAGCAGCGCAGCGTGCACAACACCTATTTCACGCTGCCGGTGCTGTTCTGCATGCTGTCCAACCACTACAGCTTCACCTGGAGCCATCCGCAGAACTGGCTGATCCTCATCCTGATGATGTTCGCGGGCGCTTCCATCCGCCAGTTCTTCGTGATGCGCCACGGCTGGAAGCTCGGCCGCAACGCGCACCCGCTGCCCTATGCGCTGGTGGGCTGTGCGGTCATCGTGGGCGCCATCGTCGGCCTGCAGCCCTCCATCGCGCCCTCTGCCACGGCGGGTGCGGGCGCCGGTGCGCCTGCGGCAGCAGCGGCCGCCCCGGTGACCTATGCCCAGCTGCAGCCCGTGCTGGAGCAGCGCTGCTACCTCTGCCACGGCGCCCAGGTGCAGATGAAGAACCTGCGGCTCGACTCGGCCGAATCGGTGCAGCAGCACGCCCAGGCCATCTACCAGCAGGTGGTGGTGCAAAAGCTCATGCCCATGAACAACGCCACTGGCATCACCGACGAGGAGCGCGGGCTGGTCAAGCGCTGGTTCGAGGGTGGCGCGGTGATGCAGTAAATCGCGGCGCGCGGCCGGGCCTTGCAGCCGCTGCGCTACAGTGCGCGCTGCATTTTTTCTCAAAGGAACCGGCTTGGAACTCGTGAGCTTTCTGATCGACTTCATCCTGCATGTCGACAAGCACATCGCGGCCTTCGTGGCCAGCTACGGCCCCTGGGTCTATGCCCTGCTGTTCGCCATCGTGTTCGTGGAGACGGGCGTGGTCGTCATGCCCTTCCTGCCGGGCGACTCGCTGCTGTTCATCGTGGGCGCGCTCTGCGGCGCCGGGCTGATGAGCTTTCCCATCGCCTGCGCCGTGCTGCTGGCGGCGGCCATCCTGGGCGACCAGTGCAACTACACCATCGGACGCACCATAGGCCCCAAGGTGTTCCAGTGGGAGGATTCGCGCTGGTTCAACCGCCGGGCCTTCAATCAGGCGCACGAGTTCTACGAACGCTACGGCGGCATCACCATCGTGATCGCGCGCTTCATGCCCTTCATCCGCACTTTCGCGCCCTTCGTGGCCGGCGTGGCCGCCATGGGCCGGGCCAAGTTCACGGCCTACAACGTGGGCGGGGCGCTGCTCTGGGTGCTGGGCATCTGCACGGCGGGATATTTCTTCGGCAATTTCCCCTGGGTGCAGCAGAACCTGGACAAGATCATCTGGGCGATGATCCTGATCCCCGGCCTCATCGCCATCTTCGGCGCCTGGCGCGCCGGCCGGAATGCGCCGCAGGCGGCTGCCAAGTAGCGCTCCCCCGCAAACCACTGACCCCCAACGGAAAAGGGCACCTCGCGGTGCCCTTTGTCTTGCCTATCGGCCAGATTGTCGGCGGGAAGGCGATGGCGCCTTCGATCAGCGGCGGCGGTCGCGGTCCTTGCCCAGTTCGTTGCCGATCAGCGCGCCGGCGGCAGCGCCGCCCACGGTGGCTGCAGTGCCGCCCACCGCGCTGCCCAGCACGCCGCCGGCCACGGCGCCCACGCCCGTGCCGATCTGAGCGTTGGTGGGGTTGGTCGAGCAGCCGGCGAGGCCCAGAGCGGCAACGCAGGCGGCGGCGGACAGAAGATGGCGGTAGTTCATGGTGTGCTCCTTGTGTGCGTGTCTTGCGAGACGAGACGTGGTGTGCGGACTGAACGCATCCATGCCTTCATCCGTCACATGGCGCCAGTATTGGCCCGGCCGCTGCGCTGCAATGTCAGCAGAAGAAACGGCACCCTGTAGGACGCTGCCAGAGCTTGCCGCCTGTGAAGGCCCCAGTGTGAAGAACACCTGGTCACAAGCCCCGTGGCGCCTGCGCTACACGGTGCGGCTGCGCGCCAGCGGCGGGTTGCGCGCGAAGTAGCGCGTGATGCCGCGCATCAGCGCATCGGCCAGCTGCTGCTGGTAGAGGGCGGTGCGCAGCCGGGCTTCTTCGTCCGGGTTGCTGATGAAGGCGGTCTCCACCAGCACGCTGGGAATGTCGGGCGCCTTCAGCACGGCGAAGCCGGCCTGTTCCACGCGGCCCTTGTGCAGCTTGGCCATGCTGCCGATCTCGCCCAGCAGCACGCTGCCGAGCTTGAGGCTGTCGTTGATCTGCGCGGTGGTGCTCATGTCCAGCAGGGCGCGCTGCACGTGCTGGTCCTGGGCGCGCACGTTCAGCCCGCCCACCAGATCGGCCTGGTTTTCCTTGTTGGCCAGCCAGCGCGCGGCTGAGCTGGATGCGCCCCCCTGGCTCAGCGCGAACACGCTGGCGCCGCTGGCTGCCGGCGTGGTGAAGGCGTCGGCATGGATGGAGACGAACAGGTCGGCCTGCACGCGCCGGGCCTTGTCCACCCGGGTGCCCAGGGGCACGAAGAAGTCGGCATCGCGGGTCATGAAGGCGCGCATGGGGTTGCCGCCCACCGTGGTGGCGTTGATGCGGTCGCGCAGCAGGTAGGCCACCTTCAGCACCACGTCCTTCTCGCGCGTGCCGGCCGGACCGATGGCGCCGGGGTCTTCGCCGCCGTGGCCGGGGTCCAGCGCCACGATGATGAGGCGGTCGGTGGCGCGGGCGATGGCCGGGGCCGAGGGAGGCTGCGGTTGCGGCTGCTGCGCGCGGGGGGGCGGGGCCGGGGGCTGAGCCGGCGCGGCGGACGCCAGCGGCGGGGCGGCGGGCGCGATGCCGGGTGCCGGGGGATCCGCGCGCTGGCCGTGCTGGGCGATCAGATCGCCCAGCGGATCGGCCGGCGTGCCGGGCTTGGCGGCGATATGCGGCAGCGGCGCCGGGGCGGGCGATTCGCGCAGGCGCTCGGCGATCAGCGCCTCCAGCGGATCTTCTGCCACGGCGGGATAGAGGTCGAACACCAGCCGGTGCCGGTAGGCGGCCACGGGCGCGAGCGAGAACACCTGCGGCAGCGCCGCGCGCTTGAGGTCGATGACCAGGCGCACCACGCCGGGCGCGTTCTGGCCCACGCGGATGCCTGCGATATTGGGGTCGTCGGCCTTGACCTTGGCCACCAGCTCGCGCAATTCGGGGTTGAGGTCTATGCCCTCGATGTCCACCGCCAGCCGGGGTGGCGTGGCGACGAAGAACTGCTTGGCCGAGAGCTTCTGGTCGGATTCGATGGTGACGCGGGAATAGTCCTGCGCGGGCCATACGCGCACGGCCACGATGCCGGCGCCACGCGCGATCTGCTGGGCGCCCAGCAGCAGCACCAGGGAGCCGGCCTGCATCAGCAGCTTGCGGCGGGAGGCGCCGGGCCGGGCTCTGCCGCGCGCCGGCCGGGGCGCCGGGAAAGCCGGGTCTGCGCCGTGGGTGGGGTCGCTCATGCGTTCAGTCCTTCCAGCAGGGTGTGGCCATGGGCCGTGGCCGCCCGCAGGGTGGCGCGGCGCTCGGTGTCGTCCAGGGCTTCGATGTGGATGGCCAGGTCGGCCGGCGGCAGCAGGGCGGCGGCCTTGTCGGGCCATTCGGCCAGCTTCAGCCCGGGGCTGGCGAAGATGTCGCGGAAGCCCGCGTCCTCCCATTCGCGCGGGTCGCTGAAGCGGTAGAAGTCGAAATGCCAGATGGCGAGCGCGGGCGTCTCGTGCGGCTCCACCACGGCATAGGTCGGGCTCTTGATGCGGCCCTGCACGCCCAGGGCGCGCAGCAGGTGGCGCACCAGCGTGGTCTTGCCGGCGCCCAGGTCGCCGTGCAGGGTGATGAAGGCGTCGGCGATGCCCGGCAGCGCGGCCAGGCGGGCGGCGAAGCGGGCGGTGTCTTCCTCTCCGTGCCAGCGCAGTTCCGTTCCGGCGGAGTGCGGCGCCGCCGCGGTGCCGGCGGCAGCGGCCGGGGGGCTTTCTACAATCTGGCCGTGATGGTGTTCAGCAGTCAACTCGTTCCTCAAATGCAAGGCTGGGCGCGCGAACTGGGATTCTCCCAAATCGGCGTGGCGGGCGTGGATTTGTCCTCGGCCGAAGCGGGATTGACGCAGTGGCTGGCCCAAGGGTTCCATGGAGAAATGCAATACATGCAGGTTCATGGATTGAAGCGCGCCCGGCCTGCCGAACTGGTGCCGGGCACAGTGAGCGTGATCACCGCCCGCATGGACTATCTGCCCGCAGCCACCTTCGGGGCGGCGCAGCCGGATGGCGGCTGGCAGGCCGTGGAGTTCGCCCGCCTGCAGCGGCCGGCCGAGGGCATCGTGTCCGTCTATGCCCGGGGGCGCGACTACCACAAGGTGCTGCGCAGCCGCCTGCAGAAGCTGGCCGACCGCATCGCCCAGGCCGTGGGGCCTTTCGGCCACCGCGTGTTCACGGATTCTGCGCCGGTGCTGGAGGCGGAGCTCGCCAGCCGCAGCGGCCAGGGCTGGCGCGGCAAGCACACGCTGGTGCTCAACCGCGAGGCCGGCTCCATGTTCTTTTTGGGCGAGATCTACGTGGACATGGCCCTGCCCGCCAGCGATCCGGTCACGGCGCATTGCGGCAGCTGCCAGGCCTGCATCACGGTCTGCCCCACGCAGGCCATCGTGGCGCCGCACCGGGTGGATGCGCGGCGCTGCATCTCCTACCTCACCATCGAGCACGCCGGCACGATTCCCGAGGCGCTGCGTCCGCTGATGGGCAACCGCATCTACGGCTGCGACGACTGCCAGCTGGCCTGCCCCTGGAACAAGTTCGCCCAGGCGAGCGTGCTGCCCGACTTCGACGCCCGGCCGGCGCTGGTGGGCCAGCAACTGGCGCATCTGTTCGGCTGGGACGAGCCCACCTTCCTGCGCCAGACCGAAGGCGGACCCATCCGCCGCATCGGCCACGAACGCTGGCTGCGCAATATCGCCGTGGCCCTGGGCAACGCCCTGCGCGCCACGGGCGACGAAGCCCTGCGGGCGGCGCTGGCGAGCCGGGCCGAAGACCCCAGCCCGCTGGTGCGCGAGCATGTGGCCTGGGCGCTGGCGCAGCGGGCCGGGGCGTCCAGCGATTGAAAGAGGGCGCTTCAGCGCAGCAGGCCCAGCGCGAAAGGCAGGCTCGCCACGCCCAGCAGGGTCGATAGCGTGACCAGGCCGGCCACGTAGGGCCCGTTGTAGCCCATGCGAGCGGCCAGCACGTAGCAGGTGGAGGCGGTGGGCAGGGCCGAGAACGCCAGCAGCACCGTGGTCTGCACGGCGTCCAGGCCGAAGAGCCGCGACAGGCCCCAGGCCAGCAGCGGCAGCACCAGGTGGCGGATGCTCAGCACGGCCACGGCCAGCGTCTTGCCGCGCACCAGGCTGCCGAACTGCATGCCCGCTCCGGCGGCCATCAGCCCCAGCGCCAGGGACGAGGCGCTGATGCGGCTGACCGTGGGCTCGATCCAGCCCGGAATGCGAAAGCCCAGCAGATTCGCTGCCAGGCCCGTGGCCGTGGCCACGATGAGCGGGTTGCGCACCAGCTCGCGCACGAAGCCAGACTGCCCCGCGCGTGCCATGGGCCAGACGGCGGCCACGTTGAAGAGCGGCACGCAGACGCCGATCAGCACCGCGATCAGCAGCAGCCCCTGCGGGCCGGCCAGCCGTTCGGCCAGCGCCAGGCCGATGAAGGAGTTGAAGCGGAAGGCCACCTGGGCGCTGGCCGCATGGTCGCGCGCGTCGAGCCGCCCGCGCAAGCCCGGCAGGCGGGGCAGGGCGTAGGCCAGGCCGATGCCGGCCAGCCCGGTCAGCACGCCTGCGGCGATCAGGCCCGAGGCTTCGCCCACATGGATGGGGCTCTTGACGATGGACTGGAACAGCAGCACCGGAAAGAGCAGGTAATAGACCAGCGTTTCCACCGGCTGCCATACCGGCCGGCCCAGCGGCGTGTAGCGGCAGAGCAGGTAGCCGATGGCGATGAGGGAGAAATCCGGGAGCAGGAGCTGGGCGTAGTTCACCCGGCCAGCATACCCGGCGCCGCAGGCGGCGACCTTGCGGCGCGGCGGCGGCGTGCCGGGAAATCCCTCATGGATGGCAGGGCTCGCGGGGCCTATTTCTGGAGGAGCCGCGATTAGGATGCGCCACGACGTATCCACGCGTAGCTACGCGCATTCCCGTGCCCCAGCCGCACATGCCTTTCAGGAGATCGACCATGCACCGCCGAAACTGGTTCGCACTTGCCTTCGCCCTGGCCGCAGGCGCCTCGATGGCGCAGACCTACCCCAGCAAGCCGGTGCGGCTGGTGGTGCCCTTCGCCCCGGGCGGCACGACGGACATCATCGCCCGCGTCATCGCCGACCCGCTGGGCCGCGTGCTGGGCCAGCCGGTGGTGGTCGACAATAAGGCCGGTGGCGGCGGCATCGTCGGCGCGTCGGAAACCGCGCGCGCCACGCCCGACGGCTATGCGCTGGGCATCGCCACCGTGTCCACCACGGCGGCCAACCCGGCCATCAACCCCAAGGTGCCGTACAACCCGCTGACCGACTTCACGCCCATCATCAACATCGCCGCCACGCCCAACATCATCGCGGTGAACCCGGGCTTCCCGGCCAAGGACTACAAGAGCTTCGTGGCCGAGATCAAGAGGGTGCCGGGCAAGTATTCGTATTCGTCCTCCGGCACGGGCGGCATCGGCCATCTGCAGATGGAGCTCTACAAGAGCCTGACCGACACCTTCGTCACCCACATCCCCTACCGCGGTGCGGGCCCGGCGCTCAACGACACGGTGGCCGGCCAGGTGCCGATGATCTTCGACAACCTGCCCTCGGCCCTGCCCTTCATCAAGGAAGGCCGGCTGGTGCCCATCGTGGTCGCAGCGCCGCAGCGCGTGGCGGCCCTGCCCAACGTGCCCACCTTCAAGGAAGTGGGCCTGGAGCCCGTGAACCGCATGGCCTACTACGGCATCCTGGGCCCGAAGAACCTGCCCAAGGAGGTGGTGGACAAGATCAACGCCGGCGTGCGCAAGGTGCTGGAAGACCCGGCCGTGCGCAAGCGCATCGAAGACACCGGCTCCATCATCGTGGCCAATACGCCGGAGCAGTTCGCCGACCAGATCAAGGCCGAATACGCCGTCTACAAGCAGGTGGTGCAAAAGCAGAAGCTCACGCTGGACTGAAGCGCTCCTTCGCCCGTTCTGCGAAACCGCAAGCCGTCCCTCGCCCGGGCGGCTTTTTTGCGTCCGGGGCGTGCTATGGTTTTCGGATGCTCGCCGACAGCCAGACCGCCATCGACACCTTCATCGACGCCTTGTGGCTGGAAGACGGCCTGTCGCGCAACACGCTCGCGGCCTACCGGCGCGACCTGGCGCTCTACGCCGGCTGGCTGGCGGAGCAGGCGCCGCCGCTGGCGCTGGACGCCACGGCGGAACACCATATCAACGGCTATTTCGCAGCGCGCCATGCGGCCACCCGGGCCACGTCCGCCAACCGGCGGCTGACCGTGCTGCGGCGCTATTTCCATTGGGCGCTGCGCGAGCGCCGCATCGCCGCCGACCCCACGGCCCGCCTGCAGGCCGCGCGCCAGCCGCTGCGCGTGCCCAAGACCATGACGCAGGCGCAGGTGGAAGCGCTGCTGCATGCGCCCGACACCTCCCAGCCGCTCGGGCTGCGCGACCGCGCCATGCTGGAGCTGATGTATGCCAGCGGCCTGCGCGTGACCGAACTGGTCACGCTCAAGGCCTACCACCTGGGCCTGCAGGAAGGCGTGCTGCGTGTGATGGGCAAGGGCGGCAAGGAGCGGCTCGTGCCCTTCGGCGAAGAGGCCGGCCGCTGGCTGGCACGCTATCTGGCCGAGGCCCGGCCGGCCATCCTGGGCGGGCAGCAGAGCGACGACCTCTTCGTGACCCAGCGCGGCGCGGGCATGACGCGGGCCATGTTCTGGGTCATCGTGAAGAAGTCTGCGCAGCTGGCAGGCATCACTACGCCGCTGTCGCCGCACACGCTGCGCCACGCCTTCGCCACCCATCTGCTCAACCACGGCGCGGACCTGCGCGTGGTGCAGCTGCTGCTGGGCCATGCCGACATCTCCACCACCACCATCTACACCCATGTGGCGCGCGAACGCCTCAGGCAGCTGCACGCGCAGCACCACCCGCGCGGATAGATAGATAGATGGATGGTGCCTTCTCCCGTTTTTTCTCGTTCTCCTGGAGTCTTCCACCTCATGCACCCCCTCTCCCGCCGCCGCCTGGCGCTGCTCGCTTCGGGCCTGCTGGCCTCCTCCCTTTGCGTTCCCGCGCTGGCCGACCAGCCCGCGGCCTGGCCTGCGCGCCCCATCCGCATCGTCGTGGCCTACCCGGCCGGCGGCGTGAGCGACATGGTGGCCCGCGCCCTGGGCGACCGGCTGGCGGTCCAGCTGGGCGTGCCCGTGGTGGTGGACAACAAGGCCGGCGCGGGTGGCGACATCGGCATGGATGCGGTCGCCAAGGCCGCGCCCGACGGCTACACGCTGGGCTTCTCTTCCATCAGCCCGCTGGTGCTGAACCCGCATCTGGCCAAGCCGCCGTTCGACCCGGTGCACGACATCGCGCCGGTCGCCAGCGTGATGTATTCGCCGGTGCTGCTGGTGGGCACCTCGGCCCTCGCCGCACGCGATTTCAGGCAGTTGCTGGCCCAGGCCAAGGCGCGGCCGGGCGAGGTGCGCTGGGCCACGTCGGGGCTGGCCTCGCTGGGGCACATCATGCTCGAGCAGATCATGCTGGGCAGCCAGGCGCAGATCACGCATGTGCCCTACAAGGGCGGCGGCCAGCAATTGAACGATGCGCTCAGCGGCCAGTTCGAGGTGCTGTCCACCAATGCGGCCCCGGCCGTGATGCAGCAGATGAAGGCGGGTCGGCTGCATGCGCTGGCCGTGGGTGCGCCTAAGCGGCTGGAGACCCTGCCCGATGTGCCCACGCTGGCCGAGCTGGGCTTTCCGGCGGCCAACATGACTTCGGTCTTCGGCATCTTCGCGCCGGGCCGCACGCCCGCGCCGGTCATCGAACGCCTGAACGCCGAGGTCAACCGCGCGCTGGCGCAGCCCGACGTACGGGCCCGGCTGGCCGCGTCGGACAATGTGCCCACGGGCGGCCCGGCGGCGGATTTCGCGCGGCAGATCGCGCAGGAGTCGGCCAGCAACCTGAAGGTGATCCGCGCCGCGCACATCCAGGCGCAGTGAGCGGGGCAGGGCGGTAGGGCAGTAGCGTGTTGCTGCCGCCTCCGCCTGGCTCAGCCGTTGAGGCTTTCGGCCCAGGTCAGCGCCTGCAGATGGGCCCAGTTGACCTGGCGGTTGGACAGGTGCAGTTCCTCGGCCGCGCGGGCGAAGGCTTCGTCGTCGCCGCTTTCGCAGGCCTTGGTCAGCGCCAGGAAGGGGGCGAAGACACCGGTGTTGTGCAGCAGCGCATCGACCACCGGCTGGGGTAGCGCCACGGATTCGAGCGCCTTGTCCAGCGGCACGCCCAGCATGGTGTCCAGCAGCGAGAACACGCCCACGACGAAGGCGTTGTCGCATTCCTCGGGCGGCAGCAGCTCGGCGGCCAGCAGCTCCATCAGGCGGCCGCGCACCACGGCCGTCTGGCCGACGGCCGGGGGCGAGCTGTCGGCGCGCGAGGTCGTCATCAGCAGCGCGGCCCAGCGGAAGAGCTTCTTCAGGCCCAGGATCATCACGGCGTGCGCGAAGGAGGTGACTTCGCACGACAGGCCGAAGCCCGAGGAGTTGATGAAGCGCAGCAGGTTGAAGGACAGGGTGGGGTCCTTCTTCAGCAGTTCCTCGATCTCGGAGGTGGAGGCCTGGCGGCGCACCAGGTTGATCAGCTGGATGATGGTGGCCTGCGACGGGCGTATGGTCTGGGCCTTGACCAGCGAAGGGCGAGCGAACCAGAAGCCCTGGAAGAGCTTCACGCCCAGCCCGGCCATCAGTTCGTGCTGTTCGGCCGTCTCGACCTTCTCGGCCACCAGCTGGGCCTGGCTGTGGGCGCGGGCGTATTTCACCAGCGGCTCGGCCAGCTGCGGCTTGAAAGCCTGCATGTCCAGCTTGATGAAGGCCGCCAGCGGCAGCCAGGTGGCATAGGCCTTGCGCAGCACGTCCTGGGTGAAGGCGAGCCGGAAGCCGCGCGCACGCAGGCCCTCCATCACGGGCAGGCGGCCTTCGATCTCCTCGGCGGTGGCGCCTTCCTGCAGGATGGGCACTTCCAGCACCACCTTCTCGGGGTGGATCAGCTCCAGGTGGCCGCCGGCCAGGCTCTCGTGCGTGCAGTTGATGAACACCGTCTTGCGGCCCACCAGCGCTTCGGTGCCGGCGTAGGAGAGGGCGTTGAACAGCAGGGCGGCATCGCTGGCGGCCGTGTGCTCGGACGCGCGGGTCGAACGGTCGAACAGCTCGTAGCCGAACACCGCGCGCTTCTCGTCGAGGATGGCCTGCCGCGCGATGATGATGTGCTGGTCCGTCTCGGCGGGCTCGGCGCTTTCCAGGTCGGGCGATTCCGGGGTAGGCAGGTCGGGCGAGAGAGGGGCGGCGGAGGTCGTCGACATGGCGGTGGCGCTGTGGGGGTGGGAGGATCGCCCCATTCTAAGTAAGACCGGCCTAGCCGGCGCCATCCGCTGGCCGGCGCCATCCGCTGGCTGGCGTCAGCTGCCGTCGGCGACGTGGTCGGCCCAGGCCAGGGCCTGCAGATGGGCCCAGTTGATCTGCTGGCTGCTCAGGCCCAGGCTCTGCGATGCCTGGTCGAATGCCGCATCGTCGTTGTTCTCGCAGGCCTCCGCCAGTGCCAGGAGCTGGCCCAGCGGGCCCTTGCGCTCCAGCAGGGCTTCGGCCACGGGCGCGGGCACGTGCAGCAGGCCGATGGCCGAGGACAGGGGCATGGACAGCATCACGTCCAGCAGCGAGAAGACGCCCGCCACGAAGGCCTGGTCGGCCTCTTCGGGCGTGAGGATCTCCTGCGCCAGCAGCTCCATCAGCCGGCCGCGCACCACGGCGGTCTGCCCCACGGCGGGCGGCATGTTGCCGGAGCGCGAAGCCGTCAGCAGCAGGGCCGCCCAGCGGAAGAGCTTCTTGAGCCCCATCAGCATGACGGCCTGGCGGAACGAGGTGATCTCGCGCGTCATGCCGAAGCCGGTGGAGTTGATGAGCCGCATGAGGTTGAAGGCCAGGCCGGCGTCCTTCTTCAGCACTTCCTCGATCTCGTCGGTGCTGGCCTGGTTGCGCACCAGGTTGATGAGCTGGATGATGCTGTGCTGCGAGGGGCTGAGCAGCTTGGCCTCGACCAGCGACGGGCGCGAGAACCAGTAGCCCTGGAACAGCTGGATGCCCTGGCTGGAGACCATGTCGTACTGCTGCGCTGTCTCCACCTTCTCGGCGATCAGTTCGGCGCTGGACTGCCGCCCGGCGTAGCTGATGAGCACCGCCAGCTGGTCGTAGCCCAGCACGGACAGATCCAGCTTGATGTAGTCGGCCAGCGGCAGCCAGGGCGCGTAGGTCGATTCGAGCACCGTGTGGTTGAACGCGAGATGGAAGCCTTTCTGGCGCAGCTCGGCCAGGATGGGCAGGCGCATGTTCACCTCTTCCGAGGCGGCATGGCCCAGCGGCGGAATTTCCAGCACCACCTTGCCGGGATCGACCAGTTCCAGGTGGCCGCCGGCCAGGCTCTCGTGCGTGCAGTTGACGAAGATGAGCTTCTTGCCGACCAGGTCTTCGGTGCCGGCATGGGAGAGCGCCGTGAACACCAGGGTGACATCGCTGGCGGCCGTGTGCTCGGCCTGGGTGCGGGAGCGGTTGAACAGCTCGTAGCCGATCACGGCATGCTGGCCGTTGACGATGGCTTGCCGCGCGATCATCGCCTTGCTGACCGCGGAGGAGCCTGCGGAGGCCGGCGGCTGGTTCACAGGGGGCTGTGCGTTGGACATTATTGAGAAAATCGATGGTATTCGGCCAAGCATAGCTTGAACGGGGTCAGCCGTTCTGCAGCCATTCCATTTCGGCGTCGCTGAAACCTGCGGCCCGCCGCGCTGCTGCATTGAAGGGGGGCTTCAGCCGCGGCGCCTCGTATCGGCGCACCAATTCCGCATAGTGGCCTACCGGATCCCTTCCTGCCTGTTCGCAGGTGTAACGGTACCAATGGTTGCCGATGGCCACATGGCCGATCTCCTCGCGCAGGATCACGTCCAGGATGGCTACCGCCGCCAGCGCGTCGGGCGTGCCCACCTGGCGCAGCTTGCGCTGGATCTGGGGCGTGGCGTCCAGTCCCCGCGCCTCCAGCGTGCGCGGCACCAGCGCCATGCGGGCGACGATGTCGTGCGCGGTCTTCTCGCACATGGTCCACAGGCCCTGATGAGCCGGAAAGTCGCCGTAGTCATGGCCGGTGCTGCGCAGATGGGCCTGCAGCATGCGGAAGTGGCTGGCCTCCTCGCCGGCCACGCGCAGCCAGTCCAGGTAGAAGGCGTCGGGCATGTCGGCAAACCGCCAGACGGCGTCCAGCGCCAGGTTGATGGCGTTGAATTCGATGTGGGCGATGGCGTGCATCAGCACGGCGCGGCCTTCGGGCGTGGCGGGCGAGCGGCGTGCGACCTCGGTGTGGCGCAGCAGGGCCGGCCGTTCGGGCCGGCCGGGCAGGGTGGCCGGCTCAGGCACCGGCAGCGCCGCCTGGTTTGCTATTGAAAAAGTAGCTGCATGCGCTTGCATCTCGAGCGCTGCAGCGGATTTCTCATCGGGGTCTGTCAGCCGTAAGACCTCCAGGGCACGGTGGCGAAGCTCCATCCCTACAATTCTAGGTTTTCCACCACGACACGATGACAGGAGACCCCATGGCGCTGTATGAACTCGACGGCATCGCTCCGCAGATCGCGGATTCGGCCTGGGTGGCGGGCAGCGCCGAGGTCATGGGCAACGTGAAGCTGGGCGCGGATGCGAGCATCTGGTTCGGCGCCGTGCTGCGGGGCGACAACGATCCGATCACCATCGGCGCGGGCAGCAACGTACAGGACGGCAGCGTGCTGCATGCCGACATCGGCCAGCCGCTGACGCTGGGCGAGCGGGTGACGGTGGGCCACAAGGTCATGCTGCACGGCTGCACCATCGGCGACGAGTCGCTGATCGGCATCGGCGCGGTGGTGCTCAACGGCGCGAAGATCGGGCGCCATTGCCTGGTGGGCGCGGGCGCCCTGGTCACCGAAGGCAAGGAATTCCCCGACGGCTCCATGATCCTCGGCAGCCCGGCCCGCGTGGTGCGCCAGCTCACGCCCGAGCAGATCGAGGGCCTGCGCGGCAGTGCGCTGGGCTATGTCGAGAATGCACGGCGGTTCCGGGCAGGGCTGCACCGCATCGGCTGACCGCCGCCGGCTGCAGCGATCCCGGCCGGGCCCGCCCGGCCGTGGCCGTTCTTTTTTCCCCTTTTCTTGCAGGAAGGCACAGCGTGTCCGAACTCCATAAATTCCTTTTCGACGGCCTGCCGGTGCGCGGCATGCTGGTCCGCCTGACCGATGCCTGGACCGAGATCCTGGCGCGCCGCGCCGGGAACACCGCAACGGGTGCCTATCCGCAGCCGGTGCGCGAGCTGCTGGGCGAGATGGCGGCCGCTGCCGTGCTGATGCAGTCCAACATCAAGTTCAACGGCGCGCTGGTGCTGCAGGTGTTCGGCGACGGCCCGGTCAAGCTGGCCGTGGCCGAGGTGCAGTCCGACCTGAGCCTGCGCGCGACTGCCTCCGTCACGGGCGAGGTGCCGCTGTCGGCGCGCCTGCCCGACATGGTGAACGTGGGCGGTGGCGGCCGCTGCGCCATCACGCTGGACCCCAAGGACCGCATGCCCGGCCAGCAGCCCTACCAGGGCGTGGTGCCGCTGCACGGCGACCACAACGAGAAGCTGGACAAGCTGAGCGACGTGCTGCAGCACTACATGCTGCAGTCCGAGCAGCTGGACACCACCCTGGTGCTGGCCGCCGACGACAAGGTGGCGGCGGGCCTGCTGATCCAGCGCATGCCCGTCAAGGGAGACGGCAACCTGGGCGGAGGGGGCGAGCTGAGCCACAGCGAGAACGAAGACCAGATCGGCCGCAACGAGGACTACAACCGCATCGCCACCCTGGCCGCCAGCCTCACGCGCGACGAGCTGCTGTCGCTGGACACGGACACCATCCTGCGCCGCCTGTTCTGGGAAGAGAAGCTGCTGCGCTTCGTGCCGCGCGAGGGCGCGGACGGCCCGCGTTTCGCCTGCACCTGCAGCCGCGAGCGGGTGAGCAACATGCTGCGCAGCCTGGGGCCTGAAGAGGCCGAAAGCATCCTGGCCGAGCGCGGCGAGATCGAGGTGGCCTGCGAGTTCTGCGGCCAGCAGTACCGCTACGACGCGGTGGACGCGGCGCAGATCTTCACGGGCGCGGTGCAGCTGCAGCCCGGCACCGACGCGGTGCAGTGAGCGCGAGCGGCGCGCGCACGCAGCTGGGCGGGATGAAGAAGGCTCCGAGGCCGGGGCTGCGCCGGCCTCAGCGCGCGGCGAGCAGTCGCTGGAACAGCTGGTGCTCGCATTCCGGGTCGCTGCATTTCTCGCAGCCGCCCCAGGCGCGCAGGCGCGGTGCCGAGCCCGTGCCGTCGGACTCTGGAACGGCGGCGGCTGCATCGCGGCTGCGCACGCCCGCCAGCGCCATCAGGGCATTGCGGGCCTGGCGCACGCGGGCCTGCATGTCGCCATAGAGCACCTGGTAGGGAATCTGGGCCGCATGCAGGGCGCTGCGCAGGCGTTGGTGCAGGGCCTCGGCGGGGGCTCCGGGCGCGCAGCCCTCCAGGCCGCCGAGCAGCGTCAGCTGGTAGGTGACGGCATGGCGCCGGGCGGCCGCTTCGATGGCCCGGTCGCCATCGTCCGCGCCGCTCGGAGCGCCAACGGCCGCCGCAGTGGCCGCCGTTGCGGGGGCCAGCACCTGGGCCTGCAGTTCGGTGCGGCCCTGCAACAGCCACTCGCGGCCTGCGGGCAGATCGCCGCGCACGGCGGCATCCAGCGCATGCGCCAGCGCGGCGCTGTCGTCGGCATGGTCGGCCAGAACGGCCACTTGGAAGACGGCGGTAGGCAAGAGGAAGGGGAAAATGAGAGCGTGAAGGTGACGGGGAAACGAGGGCCGGCGTTGCCGAAGGGCAGTGTGCCGAGCCGCGAGTCCTCAAGGCGCAAGGATGAGGTGCGCTCCCGGAGCAGGCATGCCCGCCCGTGGCTTCAGCGCCGGTTGCCGGCGATCTGCACGTAGATCTCGTTGGGCTTGACCATGCCCAGTTCGCTGCGGGCCTTTTCCTCGACCATGTCGAGGCCGTCCCGCAGATCCTGCACCTCGGAGCTGAGGCGCTCGTTGGCCAGGCGGGCCTTCTCGTTGGCCGCCTTCTGGGCGGCGATCTTTTCCTGCATCTCCTGCACGTGGGCCAGGCTGCCGCGCCCGGTCCAGAGCTGGGCATGCACGCCCGCCAGCAGCAGCAGCAGGACCAGGGGAACGATGCGGGGGGTCATGGAGACACGCCGGGGAACGCCGCCTGGGCGATGCGCCGCCCGGACTCCCGCCCATGCCGGGCACGGGGCGCGGCGCTGGGTGCGCGGAAGAGGAGGGCGGCGGTCACGGCAGCAGCGGTGCGGTGAGGGCTCAGCGCAGGTTGTAGAACGCAGCGCGGCCGGGGTAGTGGGCGATGTCGCCCAGGTCTTCCTCGATGCGCAGCAGCTGGTTGTACTTGGCGATGCGGTCCGAGCGCGACAGCGAGCCGGTCTTGATCTGGCCGGCGTTGGTGCCCACGGCGATGTCGGCGATGGTGGAGTCTTCGGTCTCGCCCGAGCGGTGCGAGATCACGGCCGTGTAGCCGGCGCGCTTGGCCATCTCGATGGCGGCGAAGGTCTCGGTCAGCGTGCCGATCTGGTTGATCTTGATCAGGATCGAGTTGCCGATGCCCTTGTCGATGCCTTCCTTCAGGATCTTGGTGTTGGTGACGAACAGGTCGTCGCCCACCAGCTGAACGTTCTTGCCCAGGCGCTCGGTCAGGTGCTTCCAGCCGTCCCAGTCACCTTCGGCCATGCCGTCCTCGATGGAGATGATGGGGTACTTGTCCACCCAGGTGGCCAGCATGTCGGTCCATTGCTGGGCCGTCAGGCGGATGCCGCCTTCGCCTTCGAGCACGTAGTGGCCGTCCTTGTAGAACTCGCTGGCGGCGCAGTCCAGGCCCAGGGCGATCTGCTCGCCAGCCGTGTAGCCGGCGGCGTCGATGGCCTGCAGGATCAGCTGGATGGCGGCTTCGTGGTTCTCGACGCTGGGAGCGAAGCCGCCCTCGTCGCCTACCGCGGTGCTCATGCCCTTGTCGTTGATGATCTTCTTCAGCGCGTGGAACACCTCGGCGCCCCAGCGCACGGCCTCGCGGAAGCTCGGAGCGCCCACGGGGATGATCATGAATTCCTGCAGGTCCAGGCTGTTGTTGGCATGCGCGCCGCCGTTGATGACGTTCATCATCGGCACGGGCAGCTGCATGCCGCCCATGCCGCCCAGGTAGCGGTACAGGGGCAGGCCGGATTCTTCGGCGGCGGCGCGGGCCACGGCCATGGAGACGGCCAGCATGGCGTTGGCGCCCAGGCGGCTCTTGTTGTCGGTGCCGTCCAGGTCGATCAGGGTCTTGTCCAGGAAGGCCTGTTCGGAGGCGTCCAGGCCCAGCACGGCTTCGGAGATTTCGGTGTTGATGTGCTCGACGGCCTTGAGCACGCCCTTGCCCAGGTAGCGGCTCTTGTCGCCGTCGCGCAGCTCGATGGCTTCGCGGCTGCCGGTGGAGGCGCCCGAGGGCACGGCCGCACGGCCCATCACGCCCGATTCGAGCAGCACGTCGCATTCGACGGTGGGGTTGCCACGGCTGTCCAGCACTTCGCGGCCGACGATATCAACAATCGCACTCATGGGTTTCCTTCAGGGAGAGTTTCAAAACCGGGATTGGCGGGGCCGGTCCTTCATCGATGCATTCGAAGCCGGATCGGCCACCAGCGCTTGATTTGCTTGCGCAGTAAGCTATCGAAAACGTAGCGTCGCAGGCTCAGCCTCAGACGCCTTCGACGCAGACCATGCGCATGACGGCCGCGCCCTCGCGCGCCGCCTTGGCCTTCTGATATTCGGGCGTATCGTAGAAGGCTTTAGCCGCCTCGAACGAGGGGAACTTCAGCAGCACCATGCGGCCGGGGTTCCAGTCGCCTTCCAGCACCTCGACCTTGCCGCCGCGGATGCACACCTCGGCGCCATGCACCTGCATGGCGTGCGTGCTCCACTTCTTGTACTCCTCGTACTGCTCGGGGTTGGTGACGGTGACGCTGGCGATGACGTATCCGCTGGGCATGGGGCTTGTCTCTTTCTTGTCGCAGTTGATGAGTGAGGGGCCTCGGGATCAGGCTTCGAAGTCGTCTTCGAGGAAGCCGCTCTTCTTGGTGACCTCGTCGAGCGCCACCAGGGTTTCCAGCAGCGCCTTCATGCGGGCCAGCGGCACGGCGTTGGGGCCGTCGGACCAGGCTTCGGCGGGGCTGGGGTGGGTTTCCATGAAGAGGCCTGCCACGCCCGCGGCCACGCCGGCGCGGGCCAGCACCGGCACCATCTCGCGCGCGCCGCCGCTGACCGTGCCCTGGCCGCCGGGCTTCTGCACCGAGTGGGTCACGTCGAACACCACGGGCGCGCCGGACTTGCGCATCTCGGCCAGGCTGGTCATGTCGGCCACCAGGTTGTTGTAGCCGAAGCTCACGCCGCGCTCGCAGGCGAGGAAGCGGTCGGGCGACAGGCCTGCCTCTTCGGCGGCGGCACGGGCCTTGTCGATGACGTTCTTCATGTCCCAGGGCGCGAGGAACTGGCCCTTCTTGATGTTCACCGGCTTGCCCGACTGCGCCACGGCGCGGATGAAGTCGGTCTGGCGGCACAGGAAGGCGGGTGTCTGCAGCACATCGACCACGCTGGCGACCTCGGCCACCTGGGCCGTATCGTGCACGTCGGTCAGGATGGGCAGCTGCAGCTGGCGGCGCACTTCGTCGAGGATCTTCAGGCCCGCCTCCAGGCCCACGCCGCGCTTGCTGGAGCCCGAGGAGCGGTTGGCCTTGTCGAACGAGCCCTTGTAGATCAGCGGAATGCCCAGCGGCGCGCAGATCTCCTTGAGCTGGCCGGCGACGTCCAGGGACATCTGCTGGCCTTCGATGGAGCAGGTGCCCGCGATCAGGAAGAAGCGCTGGTCGAGGCCGACGTTGAAGCCGCACAGTTGCATGGTGTCGTGTCTCCTTGGGGGCCTTCAGGCCGCCGTGGTTTCGGCGGCCGCCGCGGCCTTGGCCGCAGCGGCGGACAGCGCCGGGTTGCGGCGGGCCTGGTGCTCGACGGCGGCCTTGATGAAGGCGTTGAAGAGCGGGTGGCCGTTCCAGGGGGTCGATTTGAATTCGGGGTGGAACTGCACGCCGATGTACCAGGGGTGGACTTCCTGGGGCAGCTCGACGATCTCGGTGAGCTGTTCGCGCTGCGTGAGCGCGGAGATCACGAGGCCTGCTTTGCGCAGCTGGTCCAGGTAGTTCACGTTGGCTTCGTAGCGGTGGCGGTGGCGCTCGGTCACCACGTTGCCGTAGATCCGGTGGGCCAGCGTGTTCGGCGCCACGTCGGAGCTCTGCGCGCCCAGGCGCATGGTGCCGCCCAGGTCGGAATTGGCGTCGCGCTTCTTGATCGTGCCGTCCGCATCCTTCCACTCGGTGATCAGGGCGATCACGGGGTGGGGCGTCGTGGCATCGAATTCGGTGCTGTTGGCGTCCTTGAGGCCCGCCACATGGCGCGCGTATTCGATCGTGGCCACCTGCATGCCTAAGCAGATGCCCAGATAGGGCACCTGGTGCTCGCGGGCGAAGCGGGCGGTGCTGATCTTGCCTTCCACGCCGCGCGCGCCGAAGCCGCCGGGCACCAGGATGGCGTCGTACTTGGCGAGCTTCTCGGCCGCGTCGGCCGCGCCTATGGTTTCGGAATCGACATGCTCGATCTTCACGCGCACATGGTTCTTCATGCCGGCATGGCGCAGCGCCTCGTTCACCGACTTGTAGCTGTCGGAGAGATCGACGTACTTGCCCACCATGGCGATGGTGACCTCGCCCTGCGGATGCTCGGTCTCATAGACCAGCTGGTCCCAGCGCTTCAGGCTGGTGGGTGGCGTATTCAGGCGCAGCTTGTCGCAGATCAGGCCGTCCAGGCCCTGCTCGTGCAGCACGCGGGGCACCTTATAGATGGTGTCCACGTCCCACATGCTGATCACGCCCCATTCGGGCACGTTGGTGAAGAGCGAGATCTTGGCGCGCTCTTCGTCGGGAATGCGGCGGTCGGCGCGGCACAGCAGCGCGTCGGGCTGGATGCCGATCTTGCGCAGCTCCTGCACCGTGTGCTGCGTGGGCTTGGTCTTGAGCTCGCCCGCTGCCGCGATGAAGGGCAGGTAGGTCAGGTGCACGAAGGCGGCGTTGTTGGGGCCGAGCTTCAGGCTCAGCTGGCGCACGGCCTCCAGGAAGGGCAGCGATTCGATGTCGCCCACCGTGCCGCCGATCTCGACGATGGCCACATCGACGGCGTCGTCGGTGCCGACGCCGGCGCCGCGCTTGATGTATTCCTGGATCTCGTTGGTGACGTGCGGGATCACCTGCACCGTCTTGCCGAGGTAGTCGCCGCGGCGTTCCTTCTCCAGCACCGACTGGTAGATCCGGCCGGTGGTGAAGTTGTTGGTCTTTTTCATGCGCGTTTCGATGAAACGCTCATAGTGGCCCAGGTCGAGGTCGGTCTCGGCGCCGTCGTCGGTGACGAACACTTCGCCATGCTGGAACGGGGACATGGTGCCCGGGTCCACGTTGATGTACGGGTCGAGCTTGATGAGGGTGACTTTGAGGCCCCGCGATTCGAGGATCGCGGCAAGGGAGGCTGAGGCGATTCCCTTGCCCAGGGAAGACACCACACCGCCGGTGACGAAGACAAATTTGGTCATGTCTTTTATGGTGGTGGGAAATCGGAATTATAGAGGCCGGCCCGGCGGCGGGCTCCGCGCGCCGGGCCATGGCCTTTGTCCACCGTCTGCTAAATTGCGCCCCCATGAATGAGCTTGCTGGCAAACACATCGTCCTGGGCCTGAGCGGGGGCGTGGCCTGCTACAAGGCCGCCGAACTCACCCGGCTGCTGGTCAAGGCCGGCGCCACGGTGCAGGTGGTGATGACCGAGGCCGCCGGCCAGTTCATCACGCCGGTGACCATGCAGGCGCTGAGCGGCCACGCCGTCTACGGTTCGCAGTGGGATGCGCGCGAAGCCAACAACATGCCGCACATCAACCTGAGCCGCGAGGCCGACGCGATCCTCATCGCGCCCTGCAGCGCCGATTTCATCGCCCGCCTGGTGCAGGGCCGGGCCGACGAACTGCTGAGCCTTCTGTGCCTGGCGCGGCCGGCCGAGCGCGTGCCGCTGCTGCTGGCGCCGGCCATGAACCGCGAGATGTGGGCGCATCCCGCCACGCAGCGCAACCTGGCCCAGGTGGCGGCCGACGGCGCCACCGTGCTGGGCGTGGGCAGGGGCGAGCAGGCCTGCGGCGAAACCGGCGACGGCCGCATGCTGGAGCCCGCCGAGATCATGGAAGAGCTGGCAGCCTTCTTCACGCCCCGATTGCTGGCCGGCCAGCGCGTGCTGGTCACGGCCGGCCCCACCTTCGAGGCGATCGACCCGGTGCGCGGCATCACCAACCTCTCCAGCGGCAAGATGGGCTTCGCCATCGCCCGCGCGGCCCGCGCCGCGGGCGCCGAGGTCACGCTGGTGGCCGGCCCGGTGGACCTGCCCACGCCGCGCGGCGTGCGGCGCATCGACGTGAGGTCCGCGGACGACATGCTGCAGGCCGTCGTGCCGCTGGCGCAGGACGCCACTATCTTCATCGCGACCGCCGCCGTGGCCGACTGGCGCCCGGCACAGGCCGCCACGCAGAAGATCAAGAAGGACGGCTCGGGCGAGGTGCCTGTGCTGGGCTTCGTCGAGAACGCGGACATCCTGGCCACCGTGGCGCGGTCCGAGCGGGCCCGCTCGGGCGCGCTCTTCTGCGTGGGCTTCGCAGCCGAAAGCGAGGACCTCGTCGCCCATGCCAGCGCCAAGCGCGCGCGCAAGGGCGTGCCGCTGCTGGTGGGCAATATCGGTCCGGCCACCTTCGGGCAGGACGACAATGCCCTGGTGCTGTTCGACGAGCAGGGCCACAGCGACCTGGGGCGCGCCTCCAAGCATGAACTGGCCGGCCGCCTGGTCGCGGAGATCGCCCGGCGCGTGCCGCCTGCGCACTGACGGCGCATCCGGCCTCGCCCGAGTGCCCGCCCGTCAGCCGCCAGCCTTGCCGGCCGGGCGGCTCTTTCCATTTCGTTCCAATTCCTCCATCCCATCGCGGACCTGGCCGTCCGCCGTTTTCCCATGAAGATCGACCTCAAGATTCTCGACCTCCGCATGGCGGAGCAGCTGCCCGCCTACGCCACCCCCGGCAGCGCCGGCCTGGACCTGCGTGCCTGCCTGGACGCGCCGCTGACCCTGGAGCCCAATGCCTGGCAGCTCGTGCCCACCGGCATCGCCATCCACCTGCAGGACCCGGGCTATGCCGCGATGATCCTGCCGCGCTCGGGCCTGGGCCACAAGCACGGCATCGTGCTGGGCAACCTGGTGGGCCTGATCGACAGCGACTACCAGGGCCAGCTCATGGTGAGCGCCTGGAACCGCAGCGCCACCGCGTTCACCCTGCAGCCCATGGACCGGCTCGCGCAGCTCGTCATCGTGCCGGTGGTGCAGGCCCGGTTCAACGTGGTGGATGAATTCAGCGGGGCCTCCGAGCGCGGCCAGGGCGGCTACGGCTCGACCGGCAAGCAATAGCCGAGTCGCCGTCCGACCGTCCGTGCAGGGCTTGAGCGGGCCTTGTAGGAGGCCGCACTACGCCCATTGCGCATGGCGGCCCGCAGCGGGCAAATGTGAGCAATGGTTCAATCCGTCAACGCAGAGGCCCTGTCGGCCATTGCTGAGACACAAGGAGATCCAACCATGCGTACCTCGTCCCGTCTGGCCACCCTGGCTGCTTCCGTCGTCATTGCCGGCTCGCTGGCTGCCTGCGCCCAGCAGCCCATGTATCCGCAATATCCGGCGGCCCAGCCGCAGCCCACGCAGGGCTACGGCAGCTATCCGGCCGGCGCCAACAACCAGTACGGCACGGAATACGGCACCGTGGCCAACATCGAGCTGCCCCAGGCCCGCAGCGGCGGCACCAGTGGCGCGGGCGCCCTGCTGGGTGCGGTGGTCGGCGGCGTGCTGGGCAACCAGATCGGTGGCGGCATGGGCCGCGCTGCGGCCACGGCAGCAGGTGCCATCGGCGGCGGTTTCGCGGGCAATGCCATCGAAGGCCGCGCCAACGCCAATGCCGGCGGCGCCGTCAACGGCAACTACCGCCTGATCATCAACCTCGACAACGGCGGCCAGCGCGTCTTCGACGTGCCCTCGCCCGGCGATCTGCGCCCCGGCGACCGTGTGCGCATCAGCGGTGGCGGTCAGATCTCGCGGATGTAACGTAACAAGGCCCGTCCTGGCGCAAGGCAGGCTTTGCGCCGGCCGCACGAAAAGATAAAGGGCCCCGTGGGGCCCTTTATCTTTGGAAATCAGTGCAGGACACCGTCTTCCGGGCCCTGCGGCTGGATGCGGAAGAAGCCCGTGCCGGCCGTGCCGCGGCCGATCTCCTCTTCGGTCGCCTCGCGCACGCCTTCCACCTGCAGGTGCAGCCGCAGCGCGATGCCGGCCAGCGGATGGTTGCCGTCGAGCACCACATGGTCGGGGTAGAGCTGGGCGACGGTGTAGAGCGCATCGCGCGGCGCATCGGGATTGCAGCCGGCGGGCAGGGCAGAGCCCTCGAAGGTCATGCCTTCCTCGATGTCGGCGGGGAAGAGATTGCGCGGCTCCAGGAACAGCAGCTTGTCCTGGTAGTCGCCGAAGGCTTCTTCGGGCTCCAGGTGCAGGTCCAGCCTGGAGCCGGCCGCGTGGCCCTGCAGGGCTTCTTCCACCCGGGCCAGCAGGTCGTCGCCGCCGACCAGGAATTCCACGGGCTCATCGAGCACGTCCAGTTCCTCGCCCAGGGTGTCTTTCAGGGTCCAGGTCAGAGCGACCACGCATTGTGGGGTGATTTCCATGGTGTGTGCAGCTTGCGCGGTCGATGCCGCGATGGGGAAAGATGGAAGGCCGCCGGTGCTCCGTTTTCACGAAGGCAGACGGCGGCCGCTGGGCCCGATTTTCCCACGGTCGCTCCCAGGACGGCCGGATGCGGTCAGAACGGGTAGTGGCGCGGCGCGGTCTGCATGGTCACCCAGCGGAGGTCGGTGAAGGCATCGATGCCGGCCTGGCCGCCGAAGTGGCCGTAGCCCGAATGCTTCACGCCGCCGAAGGGCATTTGCGCCTCGTCGTGCACGGTGGGCCCGTTGACGTGGCAGATGCCGGCCTGGATGCGGGCCGCCACGCGCCAGCCGCGGGCTGTGTCTCGGGTATAGACGGACGAGGCCAGGCCGAACTCGTTGTCGTTGGCCATGGCGATGGCTTCCTCCTCGCCGCGCACGCGCACGATGGCCTTGACCGGCGCGAAGGTCTCCTCGCGGAAGATGTCCATGGCGGGCGTGACGCCGTCGATCAGCGTGGCCGGCATCAGCGTGTCGCCGGCCTTGCCGCCGCACAGCAGCTTCGCGCCCTTGGCCAGCGCGTCGTCGATCAGGCGGTTGGCGCGCTCCACGGTGGCCATGTCCACCACCGAGCCCAGCACCACCGGCCCCTGGCGCGGGTCGCCCAGCGGCAGCGCTTCGGCGCGCGCCACCAGCTTGGCGAGAAAGTCATCGGCCACGGCCTCGTCCACGATGATGCGTTCGGTGGACATGCAGATCTGCCCCGAATTGGCGAAGGCGCCGAAGGTGCAGCCGGCCACGGCGGCGTCGATGTCGGCATCGTCCAGCACCAGGAAAGGCGCCTTGCCGCCCAGCTCCAGCACGGCGGGCTTGAGGTGCTTGGCGCAGGTCTGGCCGATGATGCGGCCCACGCGCGTGGAGCCGGTGAAGTTCACGCGGCGCACGGCCGGGTGGGCGACCATGGCCTCCACCACGGCGCCGGCATCGTCGGGCGCATTGGTCACGAAGTTGACGACGCCGGGCGGCAGGCCGCCTTCCTGCAGCGCCTCGATGATCAGGCCGTGGGTGGCCGGGCACAGCTCCGAGCCCTTGAGCACCACCGTGTTGCCGCAAGCCAGCGGCGTGGCGATGGCACGCACGCCCAGTATCACGGGCGCGTTCCAGGGCGCGATGCCCAGTACCACGCCGGCCGGCTGGCGCACCGCCATGGCCAGGCTGCCCGGCACGTCCGATGGAATGACCTGCCCGCTGATCTGCGTGGTGAGCGACGCGGCCTCCAGCAGCATGCCGGCGGCCAGATGCACATTGAAGCCGGCCCAGAGGCCCGAGGCGCCGGTTTCGGCGGCCATGGCGGCGGCGAAGGCGCCGGTCCGGGCCTCCAGCGCCTGCGAAGCCTTCATCAGCATCTGGCGGCGTTCGGTGGGACCCAGCGCGGCCCAGGCGGGGAAGGCCTTGTGCGCGGCCTCGACGGCGCGCACCGCGTCCTGGGGCGTGGCGGCCGGTGCGCGCGTGGCCACGGTGCCGTCCAGCGGGTTGCGGCGCTCGAAGGTGGCGCCGTTGCCGGCCTGTACGGACTGGCCGGCGATCAGCATGCTTTGTTCGATCATGGTTGTCTCCTCTTTCGGTGATGCTCGTTCGTGATGCACCCGCCATGTTAGGCGGGGCGGGCGCCGTCCGCAGGGCTCGGTCTTTTCGCGCGGACAGCGCCGCATAGGACAATGCCGGCCTGTTTTCCCGCTCACTCCCGGAACCGCTGCTTCATGGATATCAACACTCCGCTCGCCCTGCTGGGCGGGCTCACCGCCTCCCAGTTCATGCGCCGCCACTGGCACAAGAAGCCCCTGCTGGTACGCCAGGCGATTCCCGGCTTCGCGCCGCTGATCCCGCGCGCCCGGCTGCTGGCCCTGGCCGGCGAGGAGGGCGTGGAGTCGCGCCTCATCCAGCAGCAGGACGGCGGCCGCTGGAAGCTGAGCCACGGCCCGCTGGCGCGCCGCAGCCTGCCGCCGCTGCAACAGCCCGGCTGGACCGTGCTGGTGCAGGGCGTTGACCTGCACGACGACGGCGTCCACCAGCTGATGCAGCAGTTCCGCTTCGTGCCCGAGGCGCGCCTGGACGATCTGATGATCAGCTACGCCAGCTATGGCGGCGGCGTCGGCCCGCATTTCGACAGCTACGACGTCTTCCTGCTGCAGGCGCATGGCCGCCGCCGCTGGCGCATCGGCCGTCAGAGGGACCTGACGCTGCGCGAAGGCATTCCGCTCAAGGTGCTGGAGCATTTCGAGCCCGAGGAGGAATTCGTGCTGGAGCCCGGCGACATGCTCTATCTGCCGCCGCGTTGGGCGCACGACGGCATCGCCGAGGGCGAGTGCATGACCTATTCCATCGGCTTTCGCTCGCCCAGCCGCGCCGACGTGGCGCAGAACGTGCTGCTGCGGCTGGCCGACGAAGCCGGCGACGAGGAGGACACGCCGATCTACCGCGACCCGCGCCAGGAGGCCGTCGCCCAGCCCGGCGCCATTCCCGCGGCCCTGCAGGATTTCGTGCGCGACGCGGTGCAGCGCGCGCTGGCCGACCCGCAGGCCCTGGAGCGCGCCCTGGGCGAATCCCTGACCGAGCCCAAGCCCAACGTCTGGTTCGATCCGGCTCCGCCCGGCGGTCTGCTGGAGGGCGTTGCGCTGGACCGCCGCACCCGCATGATGTACGACGATCGCCACGTCTTCATCAACGGCGAGAGCTACCGCGCCGGCGGGCGCGATGCCACGCTGATGCGCCGGCTGGCGGACGAGCGCTCGCTTTCCGCGCAGGACCTGGCCCGGGCCAGCGACGATGCGCTGGAGCTGCTGTCGGCCTGGTGCGACAGCGGCTGGGTACATTCGCTCGCGCCGCAAGGCTGAACGGGCCTCTTTCCACCATCGAGCCGAAGGAGCGCCGCATGACACCTCGGGATGCCGCACAAGCACAGCAAACGCCGGGCGGCAGCCTGCCCGAGGGCCGCTTCGCAGGCCGCGAGGACTTCCGCCAGCTCGTCCGCGACGCCCTGGCCTGCGCGGCGCGGGAAGGCTGGCCCGAACTCGTGCTCAGCGACCCCGACTTCCAGGACTGGCCGCTGGGCGAGCTCGCCGTGGAGCAATCGCTGCAGGCCTGGGCACGCACCGGCCGCAGCTGCACGCTGCTGGCGGCGGACTTCGGCCCCCTGCAGCGCCAGCATGCGCGTTTCGTCCAGTGGCGCGGCACCTGGGGCCATATCGTCGCCTGCCGCAAGGCGGCCAGCGCCCAGCCCGGCGACGTGCCCAGCGCCCTCTGGTCGCCGGGCTGGGCGCTGCAGCGCCTGGATGCGCAGCGCTGCGTGGGCATGGCCGGTCGCGAGCCCGGGCGGCGCCTGCTGCTGCGGCAGTCTCTGGACGAATGGCTGCTGCGCAGGAGTTCACCGGGATTTCCGGCGACCACGCTCGGCTTGTGATGATCTTTGACATCTTCCGGGTGTTTCGCGCGTTGCGCCGCCGTCTCGGTGTTACTGGCTATTGACGAAACTCCTTATAATTTCGCGTTGGCCTCATCACCACATGCATGCCGCGTGGCATGCCTGGCCAACCGGACCGCTGCAAGAGGTGGACGGTGTTGTCCATTCGAAGAATCCCGTTTGTCCAAGAGGAAACCTGAAATGAAGAATTCCGTCGTCCTGGCCGCCCTGATCGCTGCTGCTGCCCTCGCCGCCTGCGGCAAGAAGGAAGAGCCCGCTCCTGCTGCCGCTCCCGCTGTGGAAGCTCCTGCTGCCGCGCCGGCCGCTGCTCCTGCCGCTTCCGACGCTGCTGCACCCGCTGCCGCTGCTTCCGACGCATCCGCTCCTGCTGCTGCTCCCGCCGCTGCCGCTTCCGAGGCTGCTGCCGGTGCCGACGCCGCTGCTGCCGCCGCTACCGCTGGCGCTTCCGCAGCCAAGTAAGCTCTCCTGGCTCCGCCCTGGCTTGCCGCCGGGGCTCAGGTCCAAAAAAGCCCCGTACCTTCGGTCGGGGCTTTTTTTCGTCCGCTGCTGCCTCGCTGCCCGTTTCCTCGCCCGGGCCGGGTGTTCGGTTTAGCTCAGTGCGGTTCAGCTCAACTCACCTCACCTCGATCCAGCCAGTGCCTTCACGCGGATGGGCGACGTCGATGCCTTCGGCGGGCCAGCCCAGGGCATCTGCCAGCGCGGCGCGCGCCAGCTCGGGCCGGTTGTTCTGCGCGCTCAGGTGGGCCGCGACGACGCGCTGCAGGCCCCCGTGGCGCACAGCGCCCAGGATGGTGGCCGCCACATGGTTGGGCAGGTGGCCCAGGCGGCCGCTGATGCGCCGCTTCAGGAAGGCGGGGTAGGCCGATGCCTGCAGCATGTCCGCATCGTGGTTGGACTCCAGCAGCAGCGCGTGGCAGCCCTGCAGCTGCTCCAGCACGTGTTCCGAGGCATGGCCCAGGTCGGTCAGCAGGCCGATGCGGGTGGCGCCGTCGCTGCAGCGCAGATGCAGGGGCTCGCGGGCGTCGTGCGGAACGGTGAAGGGGTGCGCCTCGAAAGCGCCCAGGTCGATGGCCTCGCCGTCGCGCGCGAAGCGCAGCAGGCCGTCGAAATCGGGGCTGCCCAGGGCCTCGTGGGTGTCCTGGCTCATCCAGACCGGCACGCGGTGGCGCAGCGCCAGCTTCTGCACGCAGCCGATGTGGTCTGAATGCTCGTGGGTGATGAAGACGGCGTCGAGCTGGTCGAGCGCCACGCCCGCAGCACCCAGGCGCCATTCCAGCTGGCGGATGCCCAGGCCGCAATCCACCAGCAGCCTGCGCGCGGGCTGTCCGCCCGCGCCGCCGCCTTCGACCAGCGTGGCATTGCCCGTGCTGCCGCTGGCCAGGTTGCGGAAACGCAGCACCCGGCCCGGACTTACTTCAGGTCGTCCGCCAGCACCCGCACGATGCGCTGGGCGTTGTCGGACGATTCGGGCGCGCCGGCGGCGTTGAGCACGGACACGGTGCTCACATTGCCCTGGGTGCGCACCACGATGCGGTACTTGAGGGGGGCGACGGCGTCGGACGAGCTGCTGAAGAGCTTGCTGAAGAAGCCCTTTTCCTTCTTGTCGGCCGGCGGCACGTAGCGCACGAAATACACGCCCTGGCTGCGGTCGCGGTCTTCCACGGTGAAGCCGGTGCGGTCCAGCGTCAGGCCGACACGGCGCCAGGCGCGGTCGAAGGGCTCGTCCATCTGCACGGCGGGGGCGCCGTTCACGGTGGCCAGGCGCGCGGCCGGCGTGGCCTGCACGGGGGCTGCTGCGATGGCGCGGGACTTCTCCTCGCTCACGCCCAGCTTGACCATCAGGCGGCGCAGGAATTCGGTTTCCAGCTCGGGATCGACCGGGCGGGGCTGCCACACGGTGCTGTCCTTCTGCTGGTTGGTGTAGACCTCGGACATGCCGCGGTGCGCGATGAAGATCTCGGTCGTGCCGTTCGGGCCGCGCTCCAGGCGGGTGCGGAACTTGTCGCGTTCGCCGGTGGAGTAGAGCGAGTCGAACACCTTGCCGATGGTGGAGCGGATGATGTCCTGCGGCAGCTTGGCGCGGTTCTCGGCCCAGTCGGTTTCCAGCAGGCCCAGCTTGGGCTCCTCGGTGGTGAACACGAAGCCGTTTTCGAGCCAGAAGTCGCGCACGGGCTCCCAGAGCTGCTCCGGCGTGCGCTGGACCACCAGCCAGCGCTGGTTGCCGTCGCGCTCGATGCGCACGTCGCCGATGGATTGCGGCGCCGCGCCCGTGCTGCTGTTGGCGCGCTGGGCCTGGCCGGCCTCGAAGGCCGCGGCCGACACGGTGCTGCCGGGCACGACGTAGCGGGCGTCGGTGGTGATCTGGCGCAGATCGGGCGGCACGTCCAGGGTCGCGCCCTTGGTGGCGCTCTTGTAGTCGATCTTGTCGTTCTCCAGCACGGAGCAGGCGGACAAGGCCATGGCGAGGCCGAGCAGGCCCAGTCGGTTGATAGCGTTCACGCGGAAATCCTCTTGTGATCTGGGCTGCAGTTGCGGCCGGGTACCTGGTGCGTCAAGGGGGCGCCGTCGTCAGAGCAGGCCGCCGGCCTTCAGGGCGGCTTCGACGACGGGCTCGTTGGCGGGGGAAAGCGGTGTCATGGGCAGGCGCATCGTGCCGCCGCACAGGCCCATGCGCTGCAGGGCCCACTTCACGGGAATGGGGTTGGCTTCGACGAAGAGCTGCTTGTGTACGGGCATCAGGCGGAACTGGATCTCCATGGCCCGGCGCACGTCGCCGGCCAGGGCGGCCACGCAGAGTTCGTGCATCAGGCGCGGCGCCACATTGGCCGTCACGCTGACGTTGCCGTGGCCTCCGCACAGCATCAGGGCCACGGCGGTCGGGTCGTCGCCCGAATAGACGGCGAAGCCCTTGGGCACTTCGCGGATCAGCCACTGCGCGCGCTCGATGTTGCCGGTGGCTTCCTTGATGCCGATGATGCCCGGCACCTGGGCCAGGCGCAGCACCGTGTCGTGCTGCATATCGGCGACGGAACGGCCGGGCACGTTGTAGAGGACGGTGGGCAGGTCGCCCACGGCTTCGGCGATCGCCTTGAAGTGCTGGTACTGGCCCTCTTGCGTGGGCTTGTTGTAGTAGGGCACGACCTGCAGCTGCGTGTCCGCGCCGACCTTCTTGGCGAAGCGGGCCAGCTCGATGGCCTCGGCCGTGGAATTGGCGCCGCAGCCGGCCATGATGGGCACGCGTCCCGCAGCCTGTTCGACGGCCACGCGGATGATCTCGCAGTGCTCTTCGACGTTGACCGTGGGCGATTCGCCCGTGGTGCCCACCACCCCGACGCAGTCGGTGCCTTCGGCGACGTGCCAGTCGATCAACTTGCGCAGCGTGGGATAGTCCACGCTGCCGTCCTCGTGCATGGGGGTGACGAGGGCGACGATGCTGCCGGTAAGAGGAGCGCTGGGGAGTGTCATGTCCGCATGGTGAAACGGTAAAAGGGCATTCTAACTAGGCCGCCCGCTGCGCGGCGGGTGGCCGGTCCGGAACAAGAGGGTGGCGTGGGGGCGTGGCGGAAGGCGCCTCGCGCACCGCGGCCACCCGCTGCACGAAACGTTCGGGCGACGGCAGCCAGCCGTCCTCGAAGGCCACGATGCGCAGACCCTCGCAGGCGCGCAGCAGTTCCCCGGGCGCCAGAAGAAATTCGGGGCGCGCGGGCCGGCCCACGGTTTCGTTGCCGGCCGCGAAGGTCTCGTACAGCAGCACGCCGCCCGGCGCCACGCTGGCCGCCAGCGTGGGCAGCAGCGGCCGCCAGAGGTAGTTGGTGACGATCACCGCATCGAAGCGGCGGCCCGGCAAGGGCCAGGGTCCGCCCTCGATGTCGGCGCAGACGGTTTCGGCGAAGGCGGCCAGCGGCGCCAGCGCCTCCTGGGAGCGGTCGATGCCGGTGACCACATGGCCGCGGCCGTGCATCCAGCGCAGGTGGCGGCCCGCGCCGCAGGCGACGTCGAGCACGCTGCCGCCGGCGGGCGCCAGGTGCGACCAACGCTGTATCCAGTCCGAAGGGGTGCCGTTGCCGTGCATGGGTCGCTCTGTGTTGTGGATGGCTGCAGGCCCGGATGGAGCGTGCGCCGCTGCCGCGATGGATGGAGGATCGATCAGCGAAGGGGGTGGTTCAGAAGCAGGCCCAGATCTGGTCGGCCAGCATGACCACGAAGCCGGGCTCCGCATAGAGCCAGAACACCAGCGCCAGCAGCGCGGCGCACACGGCTGCGCCCAGCGCCAGGCGCATGCGGCGGCGGGGACGGGAAGCAAGGGCTGCGGGCATGCGCATGGGTTCTTCAGGCGGGGCGCGGCGCGCGCAGGATGGGCGTTTCGCGCACCGGCAGGTTCACCAGCCCGGCGAAGATGCCCAGGGCGATGGCGATGTACCAGACCACGTCGTAGCTGCCCGTGCGGTCGTAGAGGTAGCCCCCCAGCCACACGCCCAGGAAGCTGCCGATCTGGTGGCTGAAGAACACGAAGCCGCTGAGCATCGACAGATGCTGCACGCCGAAGATCTGCGCCACCGTGGCGTTGGTGACCGGCACGGTGGACAGCCACAGCGCGCCCATCACGGCCGAGAACACATAGACCGAGGCCGGCGTGAGCGGCGCCAGCAGGAAAATCGTGATGGCCACGGCCCGCGCGAAGTAGATGAAGGCGAGGATGTAGCGCTTCGGCATGCGCTGGCCCAGGGTGCCCGCCAGATAGGTGCCGAAGATGTTGAACAGGCCGATGAGCGCCAGCGCATAGCTGGCCACCTGGGGCGAGAGGCCGTGGTCCTTGAGGTAGCTGGGCATGTGGACGCCGATGAACACCACCTGGAAGCCGCAGACGAAGTAGCCCGCCGTCAGCAGCAGGAAGCTGGGGTGGTGCAGCGATTCCGCCACCGCCTGCGCGATCGACTGGTCGCGCTGCGGCGCGGGCGCGGCGCCCTGGCCGGAGGGCTTGGCGAAGCCGGGTTCGCGCAGCCCGAAGGCCAGCGGCAGGATCATCAGCACCAGCAGCGAGAGCGCGAGCAGCGCCTCCTGCCAGCCCAGCCGGGCGATGAGCTGGCCTTCCACCGGCACCATCAGGAACTGGCCGAAGGAGCCCGCCGCCGCCGTCACGCCCATGGCCCAGGACCGCTTCTCGGCCGGAATCTGCCGCCCCAGCACGCCGTAGATCACCGCGTAGGTGCTGCCTGCCTGCGCCGCGCCGATGAGCACGCCGGCCGTCAGCGCGAAGGTGAGCGGGGTGGGCGAGAGCGCCATGCCGGCCAGGCCCAGGGCATAGAGCAGGGCGCCGCCCATCAGCACGCGGAAGGCGCCGAAGCGGTCGGCCGCCATGCCGGCGACGATGCCGAAGAGGCCCCAGGCGATGTTCTGCACCGCGATCGCCAGCGCGAAGGTCTGGCGTGTCCAGCCCATTTCCTGCGTGATGGGCTGCAGCCACAGGCCGAAGCCGTGGCGAATGCCCATGGACAGGGTGACGACGGCGGCGCCGCAGAGCAGCACCTGCGCCATGGGCAATTTGCGGGTGGATTCGTGAAGCATCGGGCGAATGTAGCCAAAAGCCGGTCCGCGCGCTGGCGCGCAGGTGGCTGGGCGTGGCTGTGCCGCAGGGCGGCGGCTGTGGTTATATCCAGCACTACAATCCGCCGCCATGGCAGTCAAACCCGCATCCGTATCCGCTTCCTCCGCCGCGAGCAGCGAGTATTCCGAAGGCTCGATCCGCGTGCTCAAGGGCCTGGAGCCCGTCAAGCAGCGCCCGGGCATGTACACCCGCACCGACAACCCCCTGCACATCATCCAGGAAGTGCTCGACAACGCCGCCGACGAGGCGCTGGCCGGCCACGGCAAGAAGATCAAGGTCACGCTGCATGCCGACGGCTCGGTCAGCGTGGAAGACGATGGCCGCGGCATCCCGTTCGGCCTGCATCCCGAAGAGAAGGCGCCGGTGATCGAGCTGGTGTTCACCCGCCTGCATGCGGGCGGCAAGTTCGACAAGGGCAAGGGCGGCGCCTACAGCTTCTCGGGCGGCCTGCACGGCGTGGGCGTGTCGGTGACCAACGCGCTCGCACTCAGGCTGGAGGCCCACACCCACCGCGAAGGCCAGGTGGCGCGGCTGGTCTTCGAGGGCGGCGACGTCACCGAGCCGCTGGTGGCTCGCCCGCTCGCCGCCGGCGAACGCAAGCAGGGCACCACCGTGCGCGTGTGGCCCGACCCCAGGTATTTCGAGACATCCGTGCTGCCCATGGGCGAGCTGACCCACCTGCTGCGCAGCAAGGCGGTGCTGATGCCCGGCGTGACGGTGACGCTGGTCAACGAGAAGTCGAAGGAAACCCAGACCTGGCAGTACAAGGGCGGCCTGCGCGACTACCTGGCGCAGACGCTGTCGGCCGACCCGGTGATCCCGCTCTTCGAGGGCGAGGGCTTCGCCGACCGCCACAGCGAGAGCTTCGCCGAAGGCGAGGGCGCCTCCTGGTGCGTGGGCTTCACCGACCAGGGCGCGCCGGTGCGCGAGAGCTACGTCAACCTGATTCCCACCAGCGCGGGCGGCACGCACGACGCGGGCCTGCGCGACGGCCTCTTCAACGCGGTCAAGAGCTTCATCGAGCTGCATTCGCTTTTACCGAAGGGCGTGAAGCTGCTGCCCGAGGACGTGTTCGCGCGCGCCAGCTACGTGCTGTCGGCCAAGGTGCTGGACCCGCAGTTCCAGGGCCAGGTGAAAGAGAAGCTCAATTCGCGCGACGCCGTGCGGCTGGTCTCCAGCTTCGTTCGCCCGGCGCTGGAGCTCTGGCTGAACCAGCATGTCGAATACGGCAAGAAGCTGGCCGAACTCGCCATCAAGGCCGCGCAGACGCGCCAGAAGGCCGGCCAGAAGGTCGAGAAGAAGAAGGGCTCCGGCGTGGCCGTGCTGCCCGGCAAGCTGACCGACTGCGAAAGCCGCGACCTCTCGCACAACGAAGTCTTCCTGGTCGAGGGCGACTCCGCCGGCGGCAGCGCCAAGATGGGCCGCGACAAGGAATGCCAGGCCGTGCTGCCGCTGCGTGGCAAGGTGCTGAACACCTGGGAGGTGGACCGCGACCGCCTCTTCGCCAACAACGAGATCCACGACATCTCGGTGGCGCGGGGGGTCGATACGCACGGGCCGAACGACACGCCGGATCTCTCCGGCCTGCGCTACGGCAAGGTCTGCATCCTGTCCGATGCCGACGTGGACGGCTCGCACATCCAGGTGCTGCTGCTCACGCTGTTCTTCCGCCACTTCCCCAAGCTGATCGACGCCGGCCACATCTACGTGGCGCGCCCGCCGCTCTTCCGGGTGGACGTG
Source organism: uncultured Acidovorax sp. (assembly GCA_913774625.1). Lineage (GTDB taxonomy): Bacteria > Pseudomonadota > Gammaproteobacteria > Burkholderiales > Burkholderiaceae_C > Paracidovorax. Next base: position 5,045 of record CAJYHL010000008.1, on the reverse strand, counting down.
CCTGCGCGGGGCAAGAAGCCGGCTTCCAAGGTCTATGCGCTGGACGAGGGCGAGCTCGAAGCCATCCTCGACAAATGCGCCAAGGACGGCGTGGCGCGCGAGAAGTGCCAGATCAGCCGCTTCAAGGGCCTGGGCGAGATGAATGCCGAGCAGCTCTGGGAAACCACGCTCAACCCCGACACCCGCCGCCTGCTGCCGGTGCAGCTGGGCGCCCTGGGCTTCGCCGAAACCGAAGGCCTCATCACCAAGCTGATGGGCAAGGGCGAAGCCGCCGCCCGGCGCGAGCTGATGGAACTGCACGGCGACGCGGTGGAGGTCGATATCTAGCCGTGCGTGCTGCGCCTTGGGGCGGATTCGGGCTGCAGCGCCCGTCCCGCATGCGCATGCTGCTATTGATTCGGTAGTGGATGGGTGGAGCCAGGCCCAGGCCCGCTCCGCTGCCTCCTTCGTTCCTTTCCTTTCCTTCGACGCATGAGCGACAACGACCAACCCACCCTCGACTTCACCCCGCCGACGCCGGCCGACGACCAGCTCGCCCTGGCCGGCTACGCCCAGCGCGCCTACCTGGAATACGCGCTCTCCGTGGTCAAGGGCCGTGCGCTGCCCGACGTGTGCGACGGCCTCAAGCCGGTGCAGCGGCGCATCCTCTTCGCCATGGACCGCATGGGCCTGTCCTACACCGGCCCCAACCGCAACGTGCCCGCCAAGCCGGTGAAAAGCGCCCGCGTGGTGGGCGATGTGCTGGGCCGCTTCCACCCGCACGGCGACCAGTCGGCCTACGACGCGCTGGTGCGGCTGGCGCAGGACTTCAGCCAGCGCTACCCGCTGATCGACGGCCAGGGCAACTTCGGCAGCCGCGACGGCGACGGCGCCGCCGCCATGCGCTACACCGAGGCGCGCCTGACGCGCATCTCCAGCCTGCTGCTCGACGAGATCGACCAGGGCACGGTGGATTTCGTGCCCAACTACGACGGCTCCACCGAAGAGCCGCGCCAACTGCCCGCCCGCCTGCCGTTCGCGCTGCTCAACGGCGCCAGCGGCATCGCCGTGGGCCTGGCCACCGAAATCCCCAGCCACAACCTGCGCGAGGTGGCCGACGCCTGCGTGGCGCTGGTCAAGAACGCCAGCCTTTCGGACGAGGAGCTGTTCGCGCTCATCCCCGGCCCGGACTACCCCGGCGGCGGCCAGATCATCAGCAGCGCGGGCGACATCCAGGACGCCTACCGCACCGGGCGCGGCAGCCTGAAGGTGCGGGCGCGCTGGAAGATCGAGGACCTGGCGCGCGGCCAGTGGCAGCTGGTGGTGACCGAGCTGCCGCCGGGCGTGTCGGCGCAGAAGGTGCTCGAAGAGATCGAGGAGCTCACCAACCCCAAGGTCAAGGCCGGCAAGAAGGCGCTCTCGCAGGAGCAGGTGCAGCTCAAGGCCACGGTGCTGGGCGTGCTCGACGTGGTGCGCGACGAGTCCAGCAAGGACGCGCCCGTGCGCATCGTCTTCGAGCCCAAGACCGGCCGCGTGCCGCAGCAGGAGCTCATCACCTGCCTGCTGGCCCACACCAGCCTGGAAACCTCCGCGCCCATCAACCTGACCATGGTGGGCCTGGACGGACGGCCGGTGCAGAAATCGCTGCGCCGCATGCTGGAGGAGTGGGTCGCCTTCCGCCAGCAGACCATCACGCGGCGCAGCCAGCACCGCCTGGCCAAGGTACTGGACCGCATCCACATCCTCGAAGGGCGGCAGACCGTGCTGCTCAACATCGACGAGGTGATCGCCATCATCCGCGCGGCCGACGAGCCCAAGGCCGCGCTGATCGCCCGCTTCAACCTGTCGGACCGGCAGGCCGAGGACATCCTGGAGATCCGCCTGCGCCAACTGGCGCGGCTCGAAGCCATCAAGATCGAGCAGGAGCTCAAGGAGCTGCGCGAGGAGCAGGGCAAGCTCGAAGACATCCTGGGCAATCCGTCGTCGCTGCGCCGGCTCATGGTCAAGGAAATCGAGGCCGACGCCAAGCAGTTCGCCGATGCGCGCCGTACCCTCATCCAGGCCGAGAAGAAGGCCGTGGCCGAGGTCAAGGTGATCGACGAGCCGGTCACGGTCATCGTCTCGGAAAAGGGCTGGGTGCGCGCGCGCCAGGGCCACGGGCACGATGCCGGCAGCTTCGCCTTCAAGGCGGGCGATGGCCTTTATTCCACCTTCGAATGCCGCACGGTCGATACGCTCATCGTCTTCGGCAGCAACGGGCGCGTGTATTCGGTGGCGGTGTCACAGCTGCCGGGCGCGCGCGGCGACGGCCAGCCCATCACCACGCTGATCGAGCTGGAAGCCGGCACCCAGCCCGTCCACTACTTCGCAGGCCCGGCCGGCGCCACGCTGCTGCTGGCCGGGTCGGGCGGCTACGGCTTCATCGCGGCGGTGGAGAACATGGTCGCGCGCAACCGGGGCGGCAAGGCCTTCCTCACGCTGGGCGAGGGCGAGCAGCTCTGCCGGCCCTCGCATGCGGCGGGCAGCAGCGCGAGCGGCCAGCCGCTGGCGCCGGCCACGCACGTGTGCTGCGCATCGGCCGGCGGGCGCATCCTGACCTTCGAGATCGCCGAACTCAAGACCATGGCCAACGGTGGCCGGGGCCTGATGCTGATCGACCTGGAGGAAAAAGACAGCCTGGCCGGTGCCGCGGCCTACACGCGCAGCGTGCGCATCGCGGGCGTGGGCCGGGGCGGCAAGGAGCGCGAGGAGACCCTGGAGATCCGCAGCCTGAACAACGCGCGTTTCCCGCGCGGGCGCAAGGGCCGTGCGGCCGATCTGGGCTTCAAGCCCAACGCCGTGCTCCGCGTGGAGTGATGTGATGCCGGCCCCGGCGCCTTCGGCATCGCAGCCTGGGCGCGCCGATCTCGTCCTGAAAAAGGCCGCCCTACGGGCGGCCTTTTTTGTTTTGTTGCGTTGCAGCATCGCTGGGGACGGAGGGAGAGCCACGGTGTTAATGCGGAGTGGTGTTTCAGTCCGTATCCATGCAATATCTTTCTTGGCGCGGCGCGCCTCTGGCGGTAATTGCCGGACGCGCGCGCCTTCGTCTTCTATATCCACGATGCAGGCCCAGGAGTTCTCACTTTGAAAGATCTGAAAATCGCCACCCGGCTCGCTCTGGGGTTCTCGCTCATCCTGCTCGTCATGTTCCTGATGAACATGCTGGGCCTCACCAACATGGGCGCGATGGTTCGCTCAGTGAAGGGCGTGGCCTCGGAATCGCTGGTCAAGGAGCGGCTCATGAGCGACTGGGCGCGCACGATCCACGTGGCCGTGCAGCGCACCAAGGCGGTGGTGCTCAGCAACGATCCAACCCTGGGCGATGCATTCGCGAAGGAAGCGGCGGCCTCTTCGCAGCAGTCTTCCGAACTGCTCAAGCGCATCGAGGCGCTGCTGCAGAGCGACCAGGAGAAGGCCCTGCTGGCCGATATCCAGAAGGCGCGCGCCAATTTCCTGGCCGCCCGCGATGCGATCTACAAGGCCAAGCGCGAAGGCCGCACTGACGAGGTGGGGCGCCTCTTCACGCAGCAGTTCGAGCCGGAAACCCAGCGCTTCCTCGATGCGGTGCAGAAGATGCTGGACCTGCAGCGCACGAACATCGACGCCGCGCTCGGCCAGGTCGAGGTGGGCTATGGCGAAACCCGCCTCGCCGTGGTCATCGCCACGCTGCTGGCCCTGGTGGCGGGGGGCGCGGTCGGCTGGTGGATCGCGCGCAGCATCACCCGCCCGCTGGACGAGGCGGTGCGGGTGGCCCGCGCCGTGGCTTCGAACGACCTGACCAGCCAGATCGCCGACGGCGGCGGCGACGAAACCGGCCAGATGCTGCAGGCGCTGCGCCAGATGAACGACAACCTGGTGCAGATCACCGGCCGGGTGCGCGAAGGTGCCGACCAGATCGCCGTCGCCGCGCGGGAGATCGACTCGGGCAACCAGGACCTGTCCTCGCGCACCGAGCGGCAGGCCAGCGCACTGCAGCAGACGGCGGCGTCCATCGAAGAGCTGACCAGCGCCGTGCGCCAGAACGCCGACAGCGCGCGGCAGGCCACCCAGCTGGCCGCCCAGGCCTCGCAGGTGGCGGGAGACGGTGGCCAGGCGGTGGCCGACGTGGTGCAGACCATGGGCGCCATCGACGCATCCTCGCGCCGTATCGCGGACATCATCGGCGTGATCGACGGCATCGCCTTCCAGACCAATATCCTGGCGCTCAATGCGGCGGTTGAAGCGGCCCGCGCGGGCGAGCAGGGCCGGGGCTTCGCCGTGGTGGCCAGCGAGGTGCGCGCGCTGGCGCAGCGCAGCGCCGAAGCCGCCAAGGACATCAAGACGCTGATCGGCGACTCGGTGGCCAAGGTGGACCAGGGCTCCCAGCAGGTGGCGCAGGCCGGGCGCACCATGGAGACGGTGGTGGACAGCATCCGCCGCGTGGCCGACATCATGGGCGAGATCAGCGCCGCCACCGTGGAGCAGAGCTCGGGCATCGAGCAGGTCAGCCAGGCGATCGGCCAGATGGATCAGGTGACCCAGCAGAACGCGGCGCTGGTGGAGGAGGCCGCTGCCGCCACGGGCTCGCTCAAGTCGCAGGCCGCCATCCTGGCCGAGCTGGTGGCGCAGTTCCGCCTGCGCGATGGCCGGGCTGCCGGCGTACAGCCTGCGCCCGTGCCGGTGCCCGCTACACAGCCCCCTGTCGCGAAGGCCGTTGCCGGCGCAGCACAACCCAGGCTTCACGCGACGGCCGCAGTGAAGATCAAGGCCGCAGCGGGCAAGGCCCCTGCGCTGCCCAGCCGCCGCGCACCAGCGGCCTCCGCCTCGCAGGCGGCCGCACCGCAGCCTCCGGCACCGCCGCGCAAGGCCAGCCAGAGCGACGACGACTGGGAAACCTTTTGAGGGCGTGAATGCGTTCTTAGAACGTGTTCACGATCTCGCAGGGGATCGCGTTGGAGCGCAATCGGGATGAGTGGATGCCTCGGATGCGCCGCATGGGCTGGTGCCCATGCAAGCAGCCGGGGCGTCCAATCGCCCGATTTCGCTCC
>CAJYHL010000007.1 GCA_913774625.1 uncultured Acidovorax sp. | reverse complement strand
CCAGCACCCCAGTGACTGAAGCGTCTTGCGATCCAGCATCTCCCCTCCCGGCAACCTTCATGACAAGGGTGCCAGCATAGGGGGACCTTCTCCAAGTCCACGGAAATATCCGAAGAACCTTTTTTTTGCCCAGCCCGGGTACAGGCCTACCAGGTAACGTCGGCCTTCTCGGCGGCGCTGCGGCGCAGCATGTCGATCAGCGGCGCAGCACGCTGGTGCAGGCGCACGGCGGCAGCGGCGTGGCCGCCGTCGGCCTCCTCGCCGTCGTCGCCATCGCCCTGTGCCGGGCGGGCGCGGGCCTCGTCTTCGGCCACGGCAGCCTCCAGGGCCTGGAGGGCGGCCGGAATCTGCGCCGCCGTGACGATGCCGTGCGGGTCGGGGGACTTGCCGATGATCTGCAGCAGTTGCCGGCCGTTGGCCTCCAGCATGATCACATCGGCGGTGGCGCGGGATTTGAATTTGTACAGCATGGTGGTGCAGGTCCGGCCGTGGTCACGGCGCTGGAGCGGAAGAGGTGGAAGACCCTGAATATAGGGACTCGCGATGGAAGGGATAGTCGGACTGCGCCCCGACCATGCTGCCCGTGTGCAGGTCGCCATCGGGCCGCGTGGCCACCATCTGGTGGAGCGCCATCCAGCCGCGCTCGAAGCCCATGGCGCTGCCGGCCAGGTAGAGCCGGTAGGCGCGCAGCGCGCGGCCGGCCTGCTCCGGCCCCGACTGCCGCTGCAGCACGGCCAGGGCCTCGTCCTGGCGGGCCTCCAGAGCGTCCGACCAGGCCCAGAGCGTGCGCGCGTAGTGCGGGCGCAGGTTCTCGGTGTCCACCATCTCCAGTCCGGCCGCGGCCATGTCGTGCAGCACAGCGCTGACGTGCAGCAACTCGCCTCCGGGGAAGATGTACTTTTCGATGAAGTCGCCCAGGCCCGCGCCCAGCTGCGCGTTGTCCACGCCGCCCGCGGTGATGCCGTGGTTCATCAGCAGCCCGCCGGGGCGCAGCAGGCTGCGCACACGGCGGAAGTATTCGGGCATGTGCGCCCGGCCCACATGCTCGAACATGCCCACCGAAGCGATCTTGTCGTAGCCGCCGTCCTCCGCGGCCAGCTCGCGCCAGTCGCACAGGCGGATGCGCACGCGGCCCTGCAGCCCGCGCGCCTCGATCAGGCGCTGCACATGGGCATGCTGGTTGCGCGAGAGCGTGATGCCGGTGGCGTCCACGCCGTAGTGCTCGGCCGCCCACAGCAGCAGGCCGCCCCAGCCGGCGCCGATGTCGAGCAGGCGCTCGCCGGGAGCCAGGCGCAGCTTGCGGCAGATAAGGTCGAGCTTGGCTTCCTGCGCCTGCGCCAGCGTCATGCCGGCGCGCGGGTAGTAGGCGCAGGAATAGACACGGCGCGCATCCAGCCACAGCGCGTAGAAATCGTCGGACAGGTCGTAGTGGAACTGCACCTGCCGGGCATCCCGAGCGATGGTGTGGACGGCACGCGAGCGGGCGCGGGCCATCATCTGCTGCCACCAGCCGGCATTGGCGCGCGCCGGGTCGCCGCGCAGCAGGCCGGCGGCGGCGGCCATCAGGTCGCGCATGGAGCCCCGCAGCAGCACCCGGCCCTCGACGATGGCCGAACCCACGTCGCCGATCTCGCCCAGCGCCAGGGAGGCGAGCGAACGGCGGTCCTGGAAGCGCAAGGCGACGGCCGCGTCGGCCGGGCCTGCATGCCCGCCGCCGGGCCATTCCAGCGCCAGGCCGACGGGAAGCCCGTCCAGGCGGGCCTGCAAGGCATGGGAAAAAGCGTTCATGCCTCTTATTTATCGCCACCCGCAGGCCGGCGTCAATCGGCCGCAAGGCAACATCTCACACCACGAACAGGCCGCCCCGCCATGGCGGCGCCGTGCGCCGTTCTGGGCACGGCGCACAGGCTATGGCCTAATAGCAGGTTTTCATTTCTAGAAATCCCTTTTTGCAGGAGCCGCCACCATGGGCAACAAGATCGTTACCGAAGCCGACCGCAAGCGCACCCCCCGTCCCGTCACCCCAGCCGGCGTGACCCTGCCCACCCCCGGCCGCGGCCAGCGCGTGAGCCTGGAGCGCGGCGTCGCCACGCGCAGCAAGAAGAACCCCGGCAAGCGCTCCAAGAAGGGCGGCTGACCGCCTCTGGCGGTTGCAGCCTCCCGGCTGTCCCGCAGCGCCGAACCTCCGCACGACGGCATGTGCGCCGAAAGCCCTCCATCGGAGGGCTTTCGCGTTTCCAGGGCCTTGGCAATAGCGGGTTTGTCAACGCTTGTCAAACGGATGCCAATAACCCACAGCAGTCCGTCACCCTGGAAAACAATAGATACCAAATTTAACAAACCCTCTACTATCGCCGAGCGCTCTTCGTTCGATTTCGCCTGGTCGCTTCGCCCTGTCCGCCGGCCGGGGAGCCGCCGAGCTTCACGAGCCCCATTCTTTCCACCCCTGCCGTCTTCCAAGGCCTCCCATGCAACGCCTGTCCATTTCTTCGCAAATCCGATTGCTGGGCGTGATTTTCATCATCGCGCTGCTGGGCCTGATGGCGGGAGCGGTGCAGCGTTTCCAATCGACGCAAACGCTGTTCAACCAAGCGCTCGACCTGACGCAGCAGCGGCTGGCACGCGCCTTGAATCTCGAGGGGATCGCCAAGGCCAATATCGTGCGCATCCGCGTCGTGGCCTATACCAGCGACCCGTCGCTGGAAGGCATTCTGTCGTCCGACATGAGTGCCGCCGTGGACGCCTACTTCAAGGAACTCAAGGCCTTCGAAGCCATGCCCCTGAATGCGGAGGAAAAAGCCGCCTTGAAGCTGCTCGTGGACCAGGGCAGCTTCGCCATCAATACCGCCGAAGAAATGCGCAAGCTCAAGGCCGCGGGCCGGCTGGAAGATGCGCGGCTCCTGATGTCGCAGCGATTCGACCCAGCGGCCAAGCTGGCGATGGACGGTGCCGCTCAACTGCAGCAGCTGCAGCGCGATGCCGCCACGCGGCTGCAGCAGTCGCTGGCCGAGAGCAACCGCAAGGCAACGCTCTGGTTCATCGGCTTGGGCCTGGTCGGAATCGTCTTCATTTTCACCCTGCTGGAAATGCTGCGCCGCCAGATCACGGTCGAGCTGGATGGCGTGGTGCAGTTCGCCACGCGCGTGGCCAAAGGCGACCTCACCGGCTCGATGACCTCGTCCCGCCAGGACGAACTGGGCACGCTCGTGCGCTCCATGGGGTCCATGAAGGAATCACTGGCGGCGCTGGTCGCCCAGGTGCGTCAGGCGGGCAGCCGCATCCAGGCGCAGGCTAGCGACATCACGCGCGGCAGCACGGAGTTGTCCAGCCGCACCGACCAGACGGCCTCCAACCTGCAGGAGACGGCTGCCAGCATGGAGGAGCTCACGGCCACCATCGGCAGTTCCACCGAAGCCGCCCAGCAGGCCAACCAGTTGGCCGGCGCGGCGGCGCAGGCGGCAGCGCGCGGCGAGCAGGTGGTGGGCCATGTGGTGTCCAGCATGCAGCGCATCACGGACAACAGCCGCCAGATCTCCGACATCATCGGTGTGATCGACGGCATCGCCTTCCAGACCAACATCCTGGCGCTGAACGCCGCAGTGGAAGCGGCGCGCGCGGGCGAGCAAGGCCGGGGCTTTGCCGTGGTGGCCAGCGAGGTGCGCGCCCTGGCGGGCCGCAGCGCGGAAGCGGCCAAGCAGATCAAAGCACTTATCACCACGTCGGTGGAGACGGTGCAGACCGGCTCCGACCAGGTTGCGCAGGCGGGCAAGTCGATGGAGGAGATCACCCATAGCGTGCGCCGCGTGTCGGATCTCATCGGCGAAATCACCGCGGCCTCGGTGGAGCAGCGCGACGGCATCGGCCAAGTGAACCAGGCCGTGGGGCAGCTGGAGCAGATGACGCAGCAGAACGCCTCGCTGGTGCAGGAGTCCACCAGTTCGGCCGCGGTGCTCTCCGAGCAGGCCCAGGCGCTCAACGCGGCCGTGTCGGCCTTCCAGATCACCGCCGCGGCCCAGGACATGGCCTCCCCGCCGCCGCTGGCACCCGCCAGGCCTGCCCCGGTGGTGGCTGCGCCCCCCAAGACGACTGCGGCCAGCCCGCGCCCCGGCATCGCAGCGGCACCGCAGAAGGCGCTGGCCAAGCCGCGCATCGCGGCAGCCCCGGCCAGGAAATCCGCATCTGCGCCTGCGCCCAGCGCAGCCGACCAGGACGACTGGGAAAGCTTCTGACGGTCCGGAGGCCGGCCCTTCGCAAGCGCGGGCGAACGGCCGGCGCGCCAGGGCCGCTATCTGCGCGGCACCTCGAACACGGCTCGGGCATCCAGCGCCTTCTGCCGCACGTGGCAGCCCTCGAAATGGTCGTTGACCAGCCCCATGGCCTGCATGAAGGCATACATGGTGGTGGGCCCGACGAAGCCGAAGCCGCGCTTCTTCAAGTCCTTGGAGAGCGCCTGGGCCGCCTTCGACGTGGTGAGCGAGCGCGCCACCTCGGCCGTCAGCCGCGCAGGCCGGCCCTCCTGGGCCAGCGGCTCGAAGCGCCAGACGTAGTGCGCCAGCGTGCCGAATTCGCGGCGCAGCTCCAGCAGGCGCCGGGCGTTGCCGATGGCCGATTCGATCTTGCCCCGGTGCCGCACGATGCCGGCATCGGCCAGCAGGCGCTCGACGTCCGCCGGGCCGAAATCCGCCATCTGCTCGGCATCGAACTGCGCGAATCCGGCGCGGAAGGCCTCGCGCTTGTTCAGGATGGTGATCCAGCTCAGGCCGGCCTGGAAGCCTTCCAGGCACAGCTTCTCGAACAGGCGCCGGTCGTCGGCCACCGGAAAGCCCCATTCATGGTCGTGGTAGTGCCGGTAGAGCGGCGTGGCGCGGCACCAGCCGCAGCGAGGGCAGCCGCCCTCGTCGGTGAAGAGGCCGGTGGAGGCATCCACGGTGGCGGGCTGCTGCGGCTCGATGGGGGACGAAGAGGTGGGCATGGCGCCATTCTCGCGCCATCGTGGCGCAGGGCCGGCAGGCCCCTGCGCCACGAGCGCGCGCATCACGGAGCAGCGCGGTCGTGGCGCTGCAGCACGCGCGCCACCAAGGCGTCCACGCTGCCGTCGTTCACGAAGCCCGCCGCCTGCGCGGCCGGCGTCTGCAGCGGAGGCTGCCGCCCGAAGAGGGCTTCGATGCGCGGGTCCGGCGCATAGCGGATCCAGTCCCGTGCATCGCAGCCCAGGTAGTGCGCCGCGGCCTCCACCACCGAGGCCACGGGCGACTGCAGGACCGGTGGCTGCCAGCAGCGCGAGGGCGGCATCGCGGCGGCCGGCAGGCGCATGGCATGCAGCAGGTTGTCCAGGCAGCGGTCCAGCGACATCCACCAGACCGTGGCCTGCGGCGACACCGGGCAGGCGTAGGCCTGCCGCCCGGCCAGGGCGTGGAAGATCTGGCTCATGAAGGCCGAGCCGTGGCCGGATTCGGCCGGAGGGCGGGCCACCACGCCGGGCAGGCGCAGGCTGCAGGCGTCCAGCTCGCCCCTGCGGCTGTAGTCGGCCAGCAGCAGCTCGGCCGCCCATTTGTGGGCGCCGTAGCTCAGCGTGGGCTGGGGCAGCCGGTCTTCCGCCATGGGGCTGGAACCCAGCTCCCCGTACACGGCGACGGAGCTGGCGAACACCACGCGCGGCGCCGGCGCCCGGCCCTCCCGCACCGGCCGGGCCAGGCCCTCGAGCAAGGCCACCGTGTCCAGCAGATTGGCCTGCACGCCCAGCGCGGGCTCGCGTTCGGCGAGGCCTCCCGGCACGCTGGCGAGATGGAACACGCAGTGCGGCGGATCGTCCTGCAAGGCGCTGAGCAAGGCGGCATCGGCAAAGCCGCCCGCATGCCAGCGCGCGGGCACACCCGGGGCACCCGGCGCACCTGCGGAGCCCGCGGCACGATCGACCAGGGTGAGCCGTACCGGGCCGTCCGGCCCCGGGCTCTGCGGCTGCGCGGACAGGCGCTGCACCAGGGCGGCCCCGACGAAGCCCCCCGCGCCGGTGATGACGACGTGCATCAGCGCCCCCCGGCGCCAGGCGCCACCACGCGCTGATGCACCACGCCGAAGGGCCCCGCGCTGCCATCGGCCCGGCGGGCCTGCATGCGCACGGTATCGCCATAGCGCATGAAGGGCGTGCTGGCCGCGCCGCTGTCGATGATCTCGATCACGCGCCGCTCGGCCAGGCAGGCCGAGCCGGCATCGCGCGACTGGTTGGACACCGTGCCCGAGCCGATGACCGTGCCCGCCGCGAGCCGCCGCGTGCGCGCCGCATGGGCGATCAGCTGGCCGAAGCTGAAATTCATCTCTCCGCCATGGGGGTGGCCGAACCACTGGCCGTTGGATTCCACATGCAGGCGCAGATGCACCCGGCCGTCCTGCCAGGCATCGCCCAGCTCGTCGGGCGTGACGGCCAGCGGGGCGAAGCTGGTGGAGGGCTTGGCCTGCAGGAAGCCGAAGCCCGTCTTCATCTCGTGCGGGCCCAGCGCACGCAGGCTCCAGTCGTTGATCTGCACGACGAGGCGCACGCAGCCCAGGGCCGCCTCGGGCGTCACCGCCATGGGCACCGGGCCGCAGACGACGCCGAATTCGCCTTCGAAGTCGATACCGTCGGCCTCGCTGGGCAGGGGCACGTCATCGCAGGGGCCCAGGAAGTCGTCGCTGGCGCCCTGGTACATGACCGGGATGGTGTCGAAGTGCGGGATGGGCGGCGTGTTGAACGCCCGCTCCATCAGGCGGCCGTGGTTGAGGAAGGCCGACGCATCGAGCCACTGCGGGCTGCGCGGCAGCGGGGCGCAGCAGGCCGCCGGGTCGAACGCGAAGATGCCGGCGGCGGTGCCCGCCTCCAGCGCCGCAGCGCGCGCGCGCAGGGCGGGCTCCAAGGCCTCCCAGTCCTGCAGGGCCGCCAGCAGGCTGGCGGCTATCGGAGCGGCATCGACGGCCTGCAGGCCGCTGGAGGACACCAGCACCAGGCGGCCGTCCAGGCTGCCGTCTTTCAAGCTTGCGAATCGCATCGTCCATCCCCTCCGGAAAATTCAGGGCTGCGCCGCTGCGGGCGCCGCCAGAGACGCATCGAAGCGCCCGTCCACCAGCACGAAAAGCATGCGGCACGGCGCGCCGGAACGGTTGGCCCACGCATGGTTGGTGCCACGCTGCACCACCACGCTGCCAGGGCGCAGCTGCACCTCGCCCGCGTCCAGCACCAGGGTCAGCTCGCCTTCGATGACCACGCCGTAGTCCACCGACTCGGTGCGGTGCATCAGCGGATGGGGCGAGCCGGCCTGCACCGTGGATGCCGCCGCATCGCCGATCTGGCTGAAGGCGTCGTGCATGCGTTCGGCGCCCCGGGCCAGGAACTCGGGCGTGTCCGGCGGAATGTCCACGAAGCGGATGCGCGTGCCGCCCTTCGGTGGCGGCAGCACCAGCGGGCCCAGCGTCGGGTCCGGGCCGTTGTCCACGGCGGCGGGCGTCTGGGCGGTGCTCCATACCTCGTGGAACACGGTGCCGGGAATGGCCGCGATATCGACGACCGTGGGCAGCGGCCCCTCGGAGGCGACCACGGCGCGGCCCTGGTCGTCGTGGCCGGTGACCACGCGGTGGATGGTGGGAAATTCCATGGGCGAGCTCCTGCGGGTTCAGTCTTCGAAGATGGCGACCGCGCGCGTCCAGCCTGCCGAGGCGCCGCGGATCTTGTGGGGAAAGCAGCTGATGGTGAAACCCGTGGGCGGCAGCGCCTCCAGGTTGTGCAGCTTCTCCAGGTGGCAGTAGCCGATGTCCCGGCCCGCCTTGTGGCCCTCCCAGATCAGGGCCTTGTCGCCGGTTTCGGCCACGCGCTGGGCGGTATGGGAGAACGGCGCGTCCCAGCTCCAGGCGTCGGTGCCGGTCAGGCGCACGCCGCGTTCGAGCAGGTACATGGTGGCTTCGTAGCCCATGCCGCAGCCGGCGCCCAGGTAGTCCCGGTGCCCGTAGCGCGAGCCCGCCCGGGTATTGACCACCACGATATCGAGCGGCTGCAGGGCATGGCCGATGCGGGCCAGCTCGGCTTCGACATCGGCGGCGGTGGCCACGTAGCCGTCGGGCAGGTGGCGGAAGTCCAGCTTCACGCCCGGCTGGAAGCACCACTCCAGCGGCACCTCGTCGATGGTGATGGAGGGCCGGGCGCCGCCGTTCTTCGCGTCCTGCGTGGAATGGAAGTGCCAGGGCGCATCCAGGTGGGTGCCGTTGTGCGTGGTGAGCGTGACCCACTCGGCCGCCGCGGCTTCGCCGTCGGGGTAGTCCTCGGGCCGGGTGCCCGGGATCATGGCCATGAACTCGGGCAGCGTGTCGGCATGCTTCTGGTAGGTGATCTTCGGCGCCAGGGGCGGCGGGTCGGAGAGGACGTCGTTTTCCAGGTAGATGGACAGGTCCACGAAGCGGCGCCGGGGTTTGGAAAGGGATGGGGACGGGAGTTCGGTCATGGTGGATTCAGGATGGGAGGCTCGCGGGAAAGGCTCGGAGAAAGCGGCGGCTCATGCCGCTCCCTGCGCCGCCGCTGCAGCGCGCGGGGCGCGGTGGATGCGTGCGAACGCATAGATGGCCAGGCCGTCGATCGCCAGGGCCGCCACGCCCAGGCAGCCATAGCCCCAGGCCTTGACCAGCGTGCCGCCCAGGATGGGCCCGATGGCCGCGCCGAACATGAGCATGGCGGGGGTCGCGGCCAGCGCGCGGCCGCTGGGGTCCAGCCGGGCCAGGACGCCGAAGGCAAAGGTGTGCGTGAAGATCATCACCGCCGCGAACACGGAGGCCGCAACGGCATAGGGCGCGAACGCGGGCGAATTCATGATCACCACCACCAGCAGCGCCTGCAGCGCCGGCCCCACGAGCAGGACGCGGCGGGCCGCCCAGCGCTTTTCCAGCACCGCGGCCAGCGCGGCCGGAAACAGGTTCACCACGCCCAGGGCGACCAGCACGCCCATCACCGCCTGGAGCCCGTAGCCCCGGTCGCTGCCCACCCGCTCCAGGAAGCTGAAGGTCATCGACTGCACGAGTCCCATGGCCGCGATGCCCAGCACGCCGCTCCAGACGGCCGGGGGCAATGGCGCCGGAGGGACGGAGGCGGCTCCCGGACGCGCTGCGCTGTCCGGCGCCGCGTCAGGCGCAGGAAAGGCCAGCGCCGCAGCCACCGCGCCCACCGCCATGACGCCCGCGAACACCTGGAACAGCACCGGCCCGCCCGCCCGGGCCACCAGGGCGGGGACGCCCCCCAGGAACACGATGGCGAACACGCCGAGCGCCATGCCCGCCAGCGCGAACATGCGGTGCGGGTGGTGGCTGCGGGCGATCGTGCCGTGCGTCACGCTCAAGGCGGCGCCCGCCGCGATGCCCGACACCGCATGCAGCAAGGCCAGCAACGGGAACTGCGTGGTGGTGGACGCCACCGCGAAGCCCACGGCCGCGCAGGCGAAGCCCGCGGCGGCCACGGCACGGCCCGGCAGCCGCTGGAAGAAGGGGGCCAGGAACAGGCTGGCCGCCACCGCACCGCCCAGGAACAGCGTGGCCAGCAGGCCGGCCTGCTGGGGGTCGAAGCGGTACACCGACATCAGCGTGCCGACCCATACGGGCAGCGCGACCAGGTCCACCATGCCGGCGCAGTGGCCCACCATCAGGGCGGCGCGGCCACGCCGCGATTGGGTTGTGATCATGGCAGCCTCGCCTCACACCGGTTGTGCCAGGGCCATGAGCGATTCGCGCATGATGCGCGAGTGCTCTTCCTTGTCGCCGCCTTCGGTCTCGATCTCGCCCAGGCGGGCGGAGTTCTCGACCACCATGCGGCAGCGCTCCCAGCGGCGGTTCTCGAACGCGGCCAATGCGCCGGGCACGTCGGCCGCCTTCGCCAGTTCATCGGCCAGCACCAGCGCGTCCTCGATGCCGATGCAGGCACCCGATGCGAGGTGCGGCGTGGTGGCATGCACCGTGTCGCCGATCAGCACCACCCGGCCGCGGGACCAGGGGCGCGGCATGAGCATCGCCTCCAGCGGGCGGTACACGATCTGCGAGCCGGGCCCAATCTGGCTGCGGATGGCCTGGAGCACCGGGTCCGTGAACCCGTCGAGCAGCCCCCGCAATCTGTCCGCGAAGGTGGCCGGATCGACATGCTCCCTGGTCGGGCTCGGCTCGGTGACGAAGAGGTACATCTCGGTCCTGGAGACCGGATTCACGCCGGGCTTGATCTGCGGCCCCATCCACATCGTGGCCGTGTCGATGCCGGGCACCCGGGGCAGCACCGCCCGCCACACCGCCTGGCCGCTGTAGCGCGGCCGGGGCGCATGCTCGAACACGGTTTCCCGCACCTTGGAGTACAGCCCGTCGGCACCGACCACCAGGTCGTAGCGCCGGCGCTGTCCGTCGGTGAACGTGACCTGCACGCCGTCGGCGTCCTGCTCGATGACCGTGAAGGTGCAGCCCAGGCGCACGTCGGCCCCCGCCGCGCGGGTGGCCTCGGCCAGGATGCGGGCCAGCACTGGGCGCATGATGGCGCCGCCGCCCGGGACGTCGGCGCCGGCGATGCGCGGCGTGGGCAGCGTGGCCACCCGGTGGCCGCTGGGCAGGTGCAGATGCACGTCGTCGGCCGCGTTGCCATGCTCCAGGAAGGCGTCCAGGATGCCCAGGCGCCGGAACGCCCTCAGCGTGGCGCCCCCTAAGCTGATGCCCGCACCGTAGCTGCGCCAGCCCGGGTCGATCTCGACCAAGTCCACCTGCGCGCCATGCTTGCGGAGTTCGATGGCCGCGGACATGCCGGAAAAGCCACCACCGATGACCAGAATACGCTGGGAAGAAAGGCTCATTTTTTTGTCTCCTTGGGGATTGCGTCGACGATGTGGATCTCGCCGTTCGCTTGCAATGTCAGTGGCACGGGCGTGAGGGCGTCGCCCAGGCAGGGCCCCAGGACGCAGCGCCCGGTGGCGATGTCGAACAGGGCGCCGTGGGCCGCGCACACGATGCGGTCCCGCGCGGCGTTCAGGTACTGGTCCTTGCGCCATGCCATGGGCGTGTCGTGGTGCGGGCAGGAATCGGCATAGGCATGGAGCTGCTGCCCCCGGCGCACGACCAGCACGGTGTCCCGCCCCCGGCCCGCGGGGTCGAAGCCGCGCGATTCGCCATCGGGCAGGTCGTTCCAGTGGCAGAGCTTCATGGGACGGCTCTCGGAAGGTGTGCGCGGCCTCAGTCCCGCGCGCCTGCGGGCGGCGGGCCCGAGGGCGCCCACTTCTCGCGGTGCTGGAACAGGAACAGCTGCGAGGCGTCCGCACCCATCGGCGCCTCGCGCGCGGCCCAGGCTTCGTCGTGCAGGTCCATGTCCGCGTCGTACTCCACATGGCAGCCCAGGGGCGAGTTGAAGTACCAGAACCAGTTGCTGCCGAACCTGTGGCGGCCCGGCCCCCAGAAGCTCTGGTAGCCCTTCTCCACGAAGCGGGAGCCCGCCAGCAGCACCTCGGTGGGGCCGCCCATGTGGAAGGTGAAGTGCTCGCAGCCTTTCATGAACGGCGGGGTCTGGATCATGAACAGCGTGTGGTGGTCCTGCGTTCCTGCCGGGCGCAGGAAGGGGCCCACGCCGGTGAAGCGGTCGGTGCAGACGAAGCCCAGGCGGGCGTAGAACGCTTCGGCCTTGGCCGCATCGGGCACGAAATACACCACGTGCGACAGCGAGCGGGGCAGCGCCGCCATGTCGGGCGCGACGCCCAGCGCGTTGGGCGCGCGCTGCGGCGCGGCGCCCGGCGCGTTCACCGCTTCCGCAGGCAGCGCAAGGGGCTTGCGCACCGTGACCTGGAAGGCCAGGGCGAAGCCCAGATCGTCCTGGGCGCGCACCACGCCGGCATCGTGCGACACCGGCCGGTCCTTCGACAGTTCGCTGGCGATGGCCTGCAGCGTGGCTTCGTCGGCCACGCCATAGACCGTCTCGCGCAGCAGGCTGGCCGTGCCCAGGGCGGGCGGCAAGGAGGGATCGTCCTGGGCGCGCAGCACCACGGCCGTGCCGTCGAGCGCTTCGTAGCGGCCACCGCCTGCGTCGCGCAGGCCGTAGTCGATGAGGTACTGCCCGCAGGCCGCGAGGTCGTCCACGCCGAAAACCAGGGCGTCGAGTCCGATGATGTTCATGGTTGGTTTCTGTCTCGTATGGAAAAGGGGAAGGCGGTTCAGCGCGCTGCGGTGTGCCCGCCCAGGACTTCGGCGACCCAGTCGGCGATGTAGTGGCCCGCGTTGATGCTGTTGTCGAAGCTGGCGTGCT
Organism: uncultured Acidovorax sp.; assembly: GCA_913774625.1. Classification (GTDB taxonomy): domain Bacteria; phylum Pseudomonadota; class Gammaproteobacteria; order Burkholderiales; family Burkholderiaceae_C; genus Paracidovorax. The sequence goes on along the minus strand of CAJYHL010000007.1, from coordinate 20,238 downwards.
GCGCTCCGCCCTCGCGGTCCGTGAACACCTTGAGTTCGCGGCGGGGGCTGTTGACCAGCTGCTCGTAGGTGCGGTGCGCCCACTTCAGCGGAATCTGCGAATCCCGCTCGCCGTGCGTGACCAGGAAGGGCACGCGGATCTTCTCGACCACGCCGTCCAGATGGACGTCTTCCGCGATGCGCATGAAGTCGTCGATGTCCTTCGCGCCCCAGACCCAGCAGACGTGGGCCCAGTAGTGCGGCACGGGGAAGTCGCCCTCTTTTTCCAGCCGGCGCTTCTGCACGTCCCGCCAGTCGTGGTTGGCGCCCCAGGCGACGCCGCAGGCGAACCGCGGTTCCATGGCCACGCTGCGGGGGCAGTAGTAGCCGCCGAGCGAAACGCCCTCGCAGCCGATGCGCTGGGGGTCCACGGCGGGGTGCTGCTCCAGCCAGTCCACCACGCGGCTGGCCCAGTGCTCGGTGTCGTAGCGCGCCGTCAGGCCCTGCAGCCGCAGCGCCTCGCCGGTGCCGGGCTGGTCCACCACGAGCGAGGAAACGCCGCGCCGGGCCAGCCACGCGGGCAGCCCGACCAGGTGCTTCATCTCCTTGGTCGAATCCAGCCCGTTGAGCTGCACCAGCAGCGGCGCCCGCTGGCCCGGCTGCAGCCCGAGGGCCGGGTAGTACAGCGCCGACAGGTGCTTGCCTTCGTAGGGAATCTCGACGCGCTCCACCGGGTCGCCCATCAGGCGGGAGCCCGTGAGGAACAGCTCCAGCTCGCGCCGGTAGATGTCCAGCCGGCCCGGCGCATCGTGGGCCTGCAGGCGCTCGGCCGTGATGAGGTAGCTGGCCGCGCGGCGGTACTTCTCGCCCGCCGAATAGAGCCGGCCGCGCGCCTCGTCCTCCGCCGCCAGGCCGCACAGCTTGTCGGCCATGCGCACCCAGGTCTCGCGGAAGGCCCGCGTGCCCGCCGCATCCGGGGCCTTGGCGGCCTCCTGCAGCGGCGCGCACATCTCTTCGATTTCGCCGATGCGCGCGCCCATCTCGATCGCCAGATCGACGGACAGGTTCCAGACATAGTTGGTGGGGAAGTACTTGAACATCTTGGAAGCTCAGGGTTGCGGGAAATCAGGCTGCGGCGGCATGCACCGCCCGGGCGGCCGCTACGGACGGGCGCCGGACTCGCCGTGCGCGCAGGCGGATGCGGATGCCGCTCATTGCAGGATCCAGAGAGGCACCGCGACGCCCACGCCCAGCACGTTGTTCTTGGTGGTGTTGGCGGCGTAGAGGCCGCGCTGGTAGCTCACGTTCACGCTGAACCGGCCCGCGTCGTAGTTCAGCGACGGGCCCAGCGCGAAGCTGCGGGCCCGGTTGCCCTGGATCGTGGCGCCGCCTTGCCGGTCATCGCTGAACTGGTTGAGGTAGGAGCCCACCACGCCCATCTTCCAGGGACCCAGGTTCCAGCCCGCCGTGAACTCGCCGACATAGCCGCTGCCGGAGCGGTAGTGGGTCGTGCTGTTTTCGCGGTTGACCATCAGGCGGTTGATCCAGCCGATGTCCAGGCCCTTCGGATCGGTGTGCCGGACGCCGAACACCGGCTGGATGGAGGTGTACCCCGTGGAAACGCTGGGCCGGGTGGGGCTGTAGGAGCCGTTGGACAGGGCCAGGTCCAGGCCGCCCATCACGCTGGTCTGCTCGGACAGGGCCCAGCGCATCACCAGGGGCGAGACCGTGACGTTGGCCAGGCCGCTGTGGCGTTCGCCGTGCCCGGCGACCTCGGTATGCAGCGAGACCACGGGCAGCACCAGCTGAGAATAGAGCTGGGCGCCCAGGAATTTCCCCGGATAGGCGGCCAGCAGGCGCGTGGTGGAAGAGGTCGCGTCCAGCTTGAAGGGGATGGGCCGCTTGTTGCCCTGGTTGTCGTACAGCCCGCTGGACGAGTTGTAGTGGAACTGCTGCAGGACGAACAGCCCCGGGATGGGCGGCAGCCCGGCTGCATAGTCGCCCGTGGATCCCACCGGGAAGGGCGAGACGCCCCCTTCGAATGCATGGGCGCCCTGCACGCCCGCCAGGCTCAGCATCACGCAGCCCGCCGCAGTACCTGCGCGGGAAAGTACGGTTTTCATCTTTGTCTCCTGTATGGCGCCTCGGGCGAAGCCCGGGGGCTTCGGCTGTCGGCAACGCTCTTTCTGTGGGCGGGGGCGCGGCGGCCTCGCCTCCCGGGTCCTGCGGGGCCGGCCATTGCCGCGTCATCTGCAGGACGGGGCTAGATTAAGATTCGCCCCCACTTCGATCAAATGGATTGATTCCATTCGGCGTATTGATCGCATGAATAGATTGGGTGCAAACCCGCAGGCCTGCGCGGCCCCTGAGCACGCCTGCGAAAAACCGTATCCGCCCCGGAAACAGCCCCACGGAGACAGTGCCGATGCGTTTCAACAAGCTGGACCTGAACCTGCTGGTCGCGCTCGACGCGCTGCTGACGGAGCAAAGCATCAGCCGCGCGGCAGAGAAGACCCACCTGAGCCAGCCCGCGATGAGCAACGCGCTGGCGCGGCTGCGCGAGTACTTCGAGGACGAGCTGCTGGTGCAGGTGGGGCGCAGGATGGAGCCCACCCCGCGCGCGCAGTCGCTGCAGGACCCGGTGCGCGACATCCTGGTGCGGGTGGAAGCCAGCGTCACCGCGCAACCTGAATTCATTCCGGCGCAATCGACGCGCCTGTTCCGGCTGCTCATCTCCGACTACACCCTGCTGACGCTGCTGCCCCATCTGCAACAGATGGCCTACCGGCAGGCGCCGGGGGTGCGCTTCGACCTGCGTCCGCAGACCACCCAGCCGCAGCGCGCGCTCGAGCGCGGAGAAGCCGACTTGCTGATCATCCCGAAAGACTTCTGCTCGGCCAGCCACCCCTCGGAGATGCTGCTCGAAGAAACGTTCTGCTGCGTGGTGTGGAGCGAGAGCCATCTGGCATCCGGCACGCTGACCGAGGAGCGCTACATGAACGCCGGCCACGTCGTGGTGCAGCCCGGCGACGGCATGGCGCTCATGGATTGGTTCATGCGGCAGTCCTCCGTCAAGCGCCGGGCCGAGACCAGCACGTTCAGCTTCCTGTCGCAGGCCAGCCTGGTGGTCGGCACGCACCGCATCGCCACCATGCACCGCCGCCTGGCCTCGCTGGCGTCTGGCTTCCTGCCCATCGCCATCCGCGAACTGCCTGTGCCGATCCCTCGCATGCAGCAGGTGATGCAATGGCACCAGCACCGCACCACCGACCCCGGCCTGGTATGGCTGCGCGCGCTGCTGCGGGAGGCCGTCTCGGCGATGGACGGCCCCGGCGCCGAAAGGGCAGGCTGACGGCAGGCAGGCGCCTGGCAGGGCACCGCCCCGGTTCGCTATCCTTGGCGCCCATGCCACGCCCTCGCCTTCCCGCCCCCGCCCTGGCGCTGCTCTGCCTGCTGCTCTCCGGCTGCGCGGGCACCGGACAGTCGCTGGCCTATTACTGGCAGTCCGCGCGCGGCCACCTGCAGCTGATGAACGCGGCCCAGCCCATCGACGACTGGCTGGCCCGCCCCACCACCAGCGCCGCGCTGCGCGAGCGGCTGCAGCTGGCCCGGCAGGCGCGCCGCTTCGCGGTGGACGAGCTGGGCCTGCCCGACAACGCCAGCTACCACCGCTATGCCGACCTGGGCCGGCGCGCCGCCGTGTGGAACGTGGTGGCGGCCGGGCCCTATTCGCTCACGCTGCACACCTGGTGCTTCCCGGTCACGGGCTGCATCGGCTACCGGGGCTATTTCGACGAGAACGCCGCCCGCGCCGAGGCCGAGCGCCTGCAGGCCCAGGGACTGGAGACCAGCGTCTATGGCGTGCCGGCCTATTCCACGCTGGGCTACATGAACTGGGCCGGCGGCGACCCGCTGCTGAACACCTTCATCGGCTGGCCCGAGGGCGACTTCGTGCGCCTCTTGTTCCATGAACTGGCGCACCAGGTGGTCTATGCGCAGGGCGACACGCGCTTCAACGAATCCTTCGCCACCGCCGTGGAGCGCATCGGCGTGCAGCGCTGGCTGGACGAGCGCGCCACGCCCCAGGCCCGCGCCGACTATGCCGCCAGCGAGGCGCGCCGCCAGGCCTTCCGCACCCTCACCCGCGCCACGCGGGAGCGCCTGGCCGAGATCTATGCATCCCCCACGGCCGCAACAGCCCAGGACGCACCAGCGCTCGAAGCCATGAAGAAGCAGACCTTCGAGCAGTTCCGCTCGGACTATGCCGCCCTGCGCGCACGCTGGCTGGCGGGCGGCGCCCAGCCCGCGCAGCTGGCCGGGCTGGACCAGTGGGTGCAGAGCGCCAACAACGCCAGTTTCGGCGCCCAGGCCGCCTACGACGATCTGGTGCCGGCCTTCACCGCCCTGTTCGAGCGCGAGGGCCACGACTGGAAACGCTTCTATGCCGCCGTGCGTGCGCTGGCGGACGAGCCGCGCGCCGAGCGCGACGCGGCCCTCGAAGCGCTGATGCCGGCAACCGCACATCCCGCACCACAACCCACGGAAGCACCGCGTGTCTGACTCCACCCTGCACATCCACCGCCACCACACCCTGGGCCTGCCCGCCGCACGCCGGGCCGCCCGGCTCTGGGCCGACAAGGCCCAGGCCAAGTTCGACATGCAATGCCGCTACGCCGAAGGTCCGGCAGGCGGCGAAGGCGACACCCTGCACTTCAGCCGGCCCGGCATGGAAGGCACGCTGCAGGTGACGGGCGAGCGCTTCGAGCTGCAGGCGGAACTGGGCTTCCTGTTCGCCGCCTTCAAGCAACGCATCGCCGCCGAGATCGAAGAGCAGTTCGACAAGCTCCTGGGCGCGCAGCCAGCGCAGCGGACGATCTGACCCGCATGCAAAACGCCCCCGCGCCAGAGCCTGGCGGACGGAGGCGTGCGTCGCTGCAGCCGGCGCTGCGGCGGGACCGCTGAGCGAGCGGTCTGCTCAGCTCAGCGATTCGATCAGATCGATGTATTGCTGGCGGGCGTCGTCGCCGCTGGTGCCCTTGAGCTTTTCCCAGGCGTCCCACTTGGCGCGGCCCACCACGTCGGTGAAGCTGGGCTTCTTCTCGGCGTTGTCGCCGGCCGTGGCCTGCTTGTAGAGCGCGTAGATCTTCAGCAGCGTCGGGTTGTCGGGGCGCTCGCTCAGGTTCTTGGACTGGGCGACGGCGGCCTCGAAGGCGGCGTTCAGGTCGGACATGCAACGGTCTCCGTGTGGTTGGGCAAAAGGGCATGGTAAGGCAAGGCGGACTTCCTTTGCCCCATCACCCCCCCAGCCTGCGTGCCTGCGGGACAGGCGCCGCCGGCACGGCCTGCCGCGTGCCGCCGTCCTCCTCCGCCAGCCGGAAGACCGCCGTGGCCTGCACCAGCTCGCGGGCCTGGGCGCTCAAGCTGCTGGTGGCCGCAGCCATCTCTTCGACCAGCGCGGCGTTCTGCTGCGTGGCCTGGTCGATGTGGGCGATGGCCTCGCCCACCTGATCGACGCCCGAACTCTGCTCGGAACTGGCCGCGCTGATCTCGCCCATCAGGTCGGTCGCGCGGCGGATGGCGGCGACCACCTCGTGCATGGTGTGGCCGGCCTGGTCCACCAGCTGGCTGCCCGCATCCACGCGCTGGCCGCTGTCGGTGATGAGCTGGCGGATCTCGCGCGCCGCCTCGGCGCTGCGCTGGGCCAGCACCCGCACCTCGCTGGCGACCACCGCGAAGCCCCGGCCCTGCTCGCCCGCGCGTGCCGCTTCGACGGCCGCATTCAGCGCCAGGATGTTGGTCTGGAAGGCGATGCCGTCGATCACGCCGGTGATCTCGCCGATGCGGCGGCTGGAATCCTGTATGCCGCGCATGGTGTCCACCACCTGCGCGACCACGGCGCCGCCCTTCTCGGCCACCGCCGATGCGTCCTGCGCCAACGTGTTGGCGCGGCGGGCGCTGTCGGCGTTCTGGCGCACGGTGGAGCCCAGCTCTTCCATCGATGCCGCCGTCTGCTGGAGCGCCGAGGCCTGGCGCTCGGTGCGCGCGGACAGGTCGTGGTTGCCGGCGTCGATTTCGGTGCTGGCGCCCGACACGCTCTGGGCGCTGGCGCGCACCGTGCGGACCACCTGGGCCAGCTGCGCGCGCATGCGGGCCATGGCCGCCATGATGCTGTGCTCATCGCCCGCTCGCAGGGGAATGGCCACGGCCAGGTCACCGCCGGCCACCGCGTCGGCCGCCCGGCGCAGCTGGTCGGGGTCGCCCCCCAGCTGGCGCACCACCGAGCGCAGGTAGGCCCCCAGGCCCAGCAGGCAGGCCGCCAGCGCCAGCATGGCGGCCAGGGTGATCGCACGGTTGGTACCGGCCAGCGCCGTCACGTCGCTGATGCGGCCGGACAGGCGCTCGCCCTGGCGGTCCTTCTCCTTGCCCAGCGGGGAGAGCAGACGGTTGCGGGCGGGAATGGTCTGGTCCACCAGATAGGCGAAGGCCTCGTCCTTGCGCCCTTCGCGGATGAGCTGGATGTTGCGCTCGCCCACGGTCCAGAAGTCCTGCATCAGCGCGGGCAGCGGCGCGTAGGCGCTGCGACCTTCGGCGGAGATCATGCCGTCGCCGAAGGCCTGCAGCGTGGCCTGCAGCAGCTGGCGCTTTTCACCGATGTCGGCCAGCGTGGCCTCCAGCTCCTGCGGATTGCGCGACAGGATGGCGTGCCGCAGCTGCAGCGACACGCGGGTGACGTTCAATTCGAGGGCCGCGATGCGCTGCAGCTGCGGCACGTTGGTCGCGCGCACCGCCTCGGCGTCGCCGATGAGCCGGCCCATCATGATCCAGATCGCGACGGCCATGGAGGCCAGCAGCAGCAGGATGGCCCCGTTGGCCAACAGCAGGCGGCGCGCCAGGGCGCTGGAGGGAAGGGCCGTCGTCATGGTCTGGGTCCTCTTCTAAGTCATCCATCGCCTGCCGACCGCGGCAGGGCTGCCGTTTCATTTTCAGAAGATCACGGCCGCCGTGCCAGTAGGAAATGTCACCTTTCTGACATTTTTTTCTCATTTCCCGCAACGATTTGATTCAAGAAGTTTCAGGCGGCACGAAGCCGGCCGCACCGACGGAAAAAAGGCGGCAGCGGCAAGGGCCGCTGCCGCCTTCCGGGCGGGCGAAAACGAAGACGAGGAGGAGAGGCTCAGGCGGCCGGTGCGGCGCGCTCCGCCAGCCACTCCTGCGCCAGCCGCACCCAGAAGGTGGCGCCCAGTGGAATCAGGTCGTCGTTGAAGTCGTAGCTGGGGTTGTGCAGCGTGCAGGGGCCGCCGCCGTGGCCCATGGCGCGGTGGTCGCCGTCGCCGTTGGCGATGAAGCAGTAGGCGCCAGGCTTGGCCTGCAGCATGTAGGCGAAGTCTTCGGCGCCCATGGACGGCTCCTGGGGCACGACGTTGGCCTCGCCCAGGATGCCCTGCATGACCTTGCGGGCGAAGTCCGCTTCAGCCGGCGAATTGACCGTGGGCGGGTAGTTGCGCACGAATTCGAATTCGCAGGCGGCATCGTGCGCGGCGCAGGTGTGCTCGGCCACCTGCTTCATGCGGCGCTCGATCATGTCCAGCACCTCGATGCTGAAGGTGCGCACCGTGCCCTGCAGCTCGCAGCTGTCGGGCACCACGTTGGTGGCCTCGCCCGTATGCATCATGGTCACCGAGATCACGCCCGCATCCACCGGCTTCTTGTTGCGGCTGATGATGTTCTGGAAGGCCAGCACCATCTGGCAGGCCACCGGCACCGGGTCGATGCCCATGTGCGGCATGGCGGCGTGGCTGCCCTTGCCGCGGATGGTGATCTTGAATTCGTTGCTGGACGCCATCACCGGGCCAGGGCTCACGGCGAACTGGCCGGCCTTCATGCCGGGCCAGTTGTGCATGCCGAACACGGCCTGCATGGGGAACCGCTCGAACAGGCCGTCGTTGATCATCTCGCGAGCCCCGCCGCCGCCCTCTTCGGCCGGCTGGAAGATCAGATAGACCGTGCCGTCGAAGTCGCGGTGCTTGGCGAAGTGCTGCGCCGCCGCCAGCAGCATGGCGGTGTGGCCGTCGTGGCCGCAGGCGTGCATCTTGCCGACGTGCTTGCTGGCGTGCTCGAAGGTGTTGAACTCGGTGATGGGCAGCGCGTCGATGTCCGCGCGCAGGCCGATGGCATGGCCCGAGGCCCCGCCGTCGCGCCCCTGGACGATGCCCACCACGCCGGTCTTGCCCAGGCCCCGGTGGATGGGAATGCCCCATTCGGTGAGCTTGGCGGCCACCAGGTCGGCGGTGCGCACTTCTTCGAAGCAGAGTTCGGGATGGGCGTGGATGTCGCGCCGCAGCGCCGCGATGGATGCGGCCTGCGCGACGATGGAGTCGATGACTTTCATGGGCAAAGGGTTCCTTGGCTGGTCTGCGGAGTCTAGGCCTGCGCGCGACATGCTGCCATGGGTGGTTATTCGGACGGTGGAAAGGGGAGCAGGAATCGCGCCATGCGCGCACCGGGCCGGACGCGCCGGAAAGGCTCAGACCAGCACGCGCCCGTCGCCCGTGAGCATCGACATCTCGACGAAGCGCGATCCCGCATGGCTGGTTGCGCTGAAGCTGAGCGGAAAGCCCGACACGCCCTGCGGCCCGATCGACTCCAGCGCGGTGACGAGTCCCTCGCGCGTGGGCCGGTCACCCGCGCGGCGCAGGCCTTCGCCGAACACGCGGGCGGCCAGGTAGCCTTCCAGGCTGGAATAGTTGGCCTGCACCCGCCCTCCGCCCTTCTTGATGGCGTCGAGGAATTCGCGCGTGATCTGCTTGGTGGTCTGGTAGGGCGAGGGCATGACCTGCGAGACGACCACGCCCGCGCCGTCCTTGCCCAGCGCGTCGGCCAGCGCCTGCGTGCCGACGAAGGACAGGTTGTAGAAATTGCCCCCGTAGCCGGCCTTGCGCGCCGCACGGGTGAAGGCCGCGCTGGCGCCGTAGGTGCAGACCAGCACGATGGCCTCGGGCCGGGCTGCCACCAGGGTGCGCACGCCTGCGGTCACATCGACCGAATTGCGCTCCACCGTGGCCCGGGCGACAGGCTCCAGGCGCTGCTCGGCCAGGGCGCGCACCATGCCGTCCAGCCCTGCGCGGCCATAGCTGTCGTTCTGGTGCAGCACGGCGATGCGCGTGAGGCCCAGGTGCGTGAGCTGGCGGGTGATCAGCGCGGTCTCGTCGTCGTAGGACGCGCGCACGTGGAACACCAGCCGGTTGAAGGGCTGGCGCAGCCCGCCGGCCCCGGTGAAGGGCGCGAAGAACGGCAGCCGCGCCTGCGTGGCCAGCGGCAGGGCCGCGAGGCTGGTGGGCGTGCCGATGTAGCCGAAGAGCGCGAACACGTCGTCGTCGATGAACTTGCGGGTGTTGGCGGCGCAGCGCTCGGGCTCGTAGCCGTCGTCGAGCGAGCGCAATTCCACCGGCCGCCGGGGCGACTGCGCGTTGTACTGGTCGAAGTAGAGCCGGGCGCCCTGCTGGAACTGCAGGCCCAGCTGCGCCGACGGGCCGGACAGCGCGGCCGACTGGCCCAGCACCAGCGGACCGTCGCTCTGGGCCCGCACGCCGGCGAACCCGCCCAGCGCCGCCGCGCCCAGGCCGATGGAAAACTCTCTGCGCCCGATGGGCGTCTGGCTCTGCTTCATGGTGAAATGTCCCGATCCCGGTGAATCTGGCTGGGGGCGGGGGGCGCGGCCTGTCGTGCAGGCAGCGGCAACCCCAGCGCTCACTATCGCTGCCCCTTCTTGTACATGGGCTCCGATCATCCCAGCAGCTTCCCTCCCCCAACGGGCAGTTTAGCGACCGCCCACGAATTTTCCGCCCCACGAAATGACCGCGACGCCCACCGCCAACGCGACTTCCGCCCCGCAGACCGTGCGCGGCGCCTGCCCGCACGACTGCCCCGACACCTGCGCGCTGCTGACCACCGTCCAGGACGGAATCGCCATCCGCGTGCAGGGCAACCCGGCGCACAGCCACACCGACGGCGTGCTGTGCGCCAAGGTGTCCAAATACGCCGAGCGCACCCACCACCCCGAGCGCCTGCTGACGCCGCTCAAGCGCAGCGGCCCCAAGGGCAGCGGGCAGTTCACCCCGGTCAGCTGGGACGAGGCCCTGCATGACATCGCGCAGCGCCTCGCCGCCATCGCAACGCGCGACCCGCAGGCCATCCTGCCCTACAGCTACGCCGGCACCATGGGGCTGGTGCAGGGTGAAAGCATGGACCGGCGCTTCTTCAACCGCCTGGGCGCCTCGCAGTTGGGCCGCACCATCTGCGCCTCGGCCGGCGGCGAAGGCCTCACGCAGACTCTGGGCGGCAAGGTGGGCATGAAGGTCGAATGGTTCGCCGAATCGAAGCTGATCCTCATCTGGGGCAGCAACTCCATCGGCAGCAACCTGCACTTCTGGCGCTACGCCCAGCAGGCCAAGAGGGGCGGCGCGCGGCTGGTGTGCATCGACCCGCGCAAGAGCGAGACGGCCGACAAGTGCCACGAGCATCTGCAGCTGCTGCCCGGCACCGACGGCGCCCTGGCGCTGGCGCTGATGCACGAACTCATCCAGAACGACTGGCTGGACCACGACTACATCGCCCGCCACACGCTGGGCTGGGAAGCCCTGCGCGAACGCGCCCTGCAGTGGCCGCCCGAGCGCGCCGCCGAAGTCTGCGGTTTGCCCGTCGAGCAGATCCGCCGCCTGGCGCGCGACTACGGCACCACCGGCCCCGCCGCCATCCGCCTGAACTACGGCATGCAGCGCGTGCGCGGCGGCGGCAACGCCACCCGGGCCGTGGCCTGCCTGCCCGCGCTGGTCGGCGCCTGGCGGCACCGCGCAGGCGGGCTGCTCATGTCCAGCTCCGGCATGTTCCCCGTGCAGCGCGCCGCCCTGCAGCGGCCCGAGCTGCTGCCCGCCGGCCGCGCGCCGCGCACCGTCAACATGTCCACCATCGGCGACGACCTGCTGCGGCCCGCGTCCCCGGACTTCGGCCCGCGCATCGAGGCCCTGGTGATCTACAACAGCAACCCGGTGGCGGTGGCGCCCGAATCGGCCAAGGTGGTGGCCGGCTTCGCGCGCGAAGACCTCTTCACCGTGGTGCTGGAGCACTTCCAGACCGACACCGCCGACTACGCCGACTACGTGCTGCCCGCCACCACCCAGCTGGAGCACTGGGACGTCCACGTCGCCTACGGCCACACCGACGTGCTGCTCAACCGCCCCGCCATCGCGCCCGTGGGCCAGGCCCGGCCCAACACCCAGGTCTTCCGCGACCTGGCCGCGCGCATGGGCTTCACCGAGGCCTGCTTCGCCGACAGCGACGAAGACCTGTGCCGCCAGGCCTACGGCCGCCACATCGACTTCCAGCAGCTGCTGGACCAGGGCTTCGCCAGCCTGCCCGTGCCCGACGCGCCCTATGCCGAAGGCGGCTTTCCCACCCCCTCGGGCCGCTGCGAATTCCATAGCGAACGCCTGGCCGCCCAGGGCCTGGACCCGCTGCCCGACCACCTGCCCAACCGCGAACGGGCGGGCATGTCGGCCGACTACCCGCTGGCCATGATCTCGCCGCCCGCGCGCAACTTCCTCAACTCCACCTTCGTCAACGTCAAGAGCCTGCGCAACATCGAGACGCAGCCCGTGCTGGAGATCCACCCCGACGACGCCGCCCCGCGCGGCATCGCCGACGGCGCCCGGGTGCGCGTCTTCAACGCCCGCGGCAGCTACGAATGCCATGCCGCCGTGAACCACCGCGCCCGGCCCGGCGTGGTCAACGGCCTGGGCATCTGGTGGCGCAAGTTCGGCGCGGGCGGCACCAACGTGAACGAGCTGACCGGCCAGGCCCTGACCGACCTGGGCGCCGCGCCCACCTTCTACGACTGCGTGGTGCAGGTGGAGGCACTGGCGGAGCCGGTGGCCGGCTGAGCGGCCCCACCACGCCCGCCGGCTACCTGGCCCCCTGGCCGCCCCGCCAGCCCGCTGGCGCGGCGGCTTTTTTGGGTGCGCCTCGCCCCCCTTGAAAACTCCGCAGCCGCTGCTAATTCAGGCACAGGAAGCGCCGGCCCGGCTTCCCGCCGGCCGCCTTCCGAAGTCGCACACCACCATCCATGACATCCAAGGAGGTTTCGCCATGTACCGATCCCTGTTCCCGCGCGACGTGTTCGCCGAGATGGATCGCCTGCAGCGCGAGATGCAGCAGGCCTTCGATCTGTCCCCCACCATCCGCGGCGTGGCCCGCAACGGCTTTCCGGCCATCAACGTGGGCGGCACGCCCCAGGCCATCGAGGTCTATGTCTTCGCGCCGGGCGTGGACCCGGCCACGCTGGAAGTGCAGCTCGAACGCGGCCTGCTGACCATCGCCGGCGAGCGCAAGAGTCCCCTGGCCGATGCCGACGCCAAGGCCACCGCGCACATCAACGAACGCTTCGACGGCCGCTTCCGCCGCGTGGTGACGCTGCCGGACGATGCAGACCCCGACGCGGTGCAGGCCCAGCTGCGCGACGGCGTGCTGCACATCACGGTGCAGCGGCGCGCATCGGCCCAGCCGCGCCGCATCACCATCCACTGAGGGCGCCGCACGGGTACGCCTTCACGCCTCAGACCCAGGAAAGGATTGGAAGAAAGAAAGGACACAGCCATGCGCAACGAAGTACAGACCACCCCAGCTGCCAACGCCCCGCAGCAAGCCGGCCGAACCGCCCAGGCGGACCGCCAAGGCGCCCGCTACAGCGACACCGCGCTGACGCCGCCGGTGGACGTGATCGAGGACGCAGGCGGCATCACGCTCTATGCCGACCTGCCCGGCGTGCGCCGCGAGCAGCTGAACCTGCAGGTGGAAGCGGACACGCTGACCATCGAGGCCGAGTCCGGCCTGGACATGCCGCAGGACCTCAACTCGCTGCACACCGAAGTCGGCCTGGCGCGTTTCCGCCGCGTGTTCACGCTCAGCAAGGAGCTGGACACCGAGCGCGTGTCGGCCGAGCTGGCGCAGGGCGTGCTGAAGCTGCGCATACCGAAGGCGCAGCACGCGCAGCCCCGGCGCATCGAAGTGCAGCTGGCCTGAGAACGTGTTGACAATCTAAGGACCGCAGGTCGGCGGCATGCCGGCCTGCCTGCCGACGCCTCAGGCGGGCATCGTCGGCAGTTCGTTCGGCCGCAGATCGAACACCAGCACCTCGGCGCCCTCGCCCCGGGCGAAGCGCAGCGGCCCGGCGTTGCGGATGCGGGCGCCGTCGCCTGCGTCCAGCCGCTCGCCGTTCACCTCCACGCTGCCGCGCGCCACATGCACGTACACATGGCGGTTCGGGCCCACCGCCAGTTCGGCGGATTCATCGGCATCGAACAGCCCGGCATAGACCCGCGCATCCTGCCGCACGGCCAGCGCACCGTCGGCCCCTTCCGGCGAAATGATCTGGCGCAGCCGGCCGCGCTTGTCGGCCTCGGTGAAATGCACCTGCTGGTAGCGCGGCTGCGCACCGCGCTGGTTCGGCACGATCCAGATCTGCAGGAAGTGGACGGGCTCGGTGCCCGAGTGGTTGAACTCGCTGTGCTGCACGCCACTGCCGGCGCTCATCATCTGCACGTCGCCCGGGCGGATCACCGAGCCCGTGCCCATCGAATCCTTGTGCTCCAGCGCGCCTTCCAGCACGTAGGAAAAGATTTCCATATCGCGGTGGCCGTGCGTGCCGAAGCCGTTGGACGGCGTCACGCGGTCGTCGTTGATGACCAGCAGGTCCGAAAAGCCCTGCTGGTTCGCATCGCGGTAGTGGCCGAACGAGAAGGTGTGGCGCGATTGCAGCCAGCCGTGGTTGGCGATGCCTCGTTGCTGGGCGCGGCGGATGTCGAGCATGGTCTCTGTCCTTTCTTTCTTCATCGATGGAATTCACACTGAAACGAAGCGCATTCAGTGCTGCGATGGATGAAGTATCTGCCTGCAGGGCCGGCCGCAGGGTGAAAGCTTTGGCCCGCCATCATCGATAATTTCGATGATTCAGCACACCCCGGGAGCCGCATGCTCAAACTCACGCTGGAAGCCATCGAACTGGTGGACGCCATCGCCCGCAGCGGCTCGTTCGCGGGTGCGTCGGAACAGCTGCACAAGGTGCCCTCCACCATTTCCTACGCCGTCGCCAAGCTGGAAGAGCAGCTGGGCTTCGCGCTCTTCACGCGCAACGGCCCGCGCGTGGCGCTCACGCCCGCCGGACAGGAACTGATCCGCGAAGGCCGCTGGCTGCTGGCCGCGGCGCGGCAGCTGGAATCGCGCATGCGGCAGGTGGCGACCGGCTTCGAATCCGAAGTGCGGCTGATGCACGATTCGCTGATCCCCACCGAGGCCTTCAACCAGGACATCTGCGCCTTCGAAGACCTGCAGTGCGGCACCCGCCTGCGCATCGCCAGCGAGGCCATGACCGGCACCTGGGAAGCCCTGCGCGAAGGCCGCGCCGACCTCATCGTGGCCGCCGGCGAAGGCCCGGCCGGCGGCGGCTACAAGGCCGTCGCCGTGGGCAGCCTGGCCTTCGCCTTCTGCACCACGGCCACCCACCCCCTGGCCCGGCTGCAGCGCCCGCTGACCCGCGCCGACCTGCTGGAACACACGGCCGTGGTGGTGGGCGACGGCGCACGGTCGCTCACGGACCGCACGGTGGGCCTGCTCTCCGGCCAGCGCCGCATCACCGTGCCCACCATGCAGGCAAAAATAGCCGCCCAGGCCGCCGGCCTGGGCCACGGCTTCGTGCCGCGCGCCTGCGTGCGGGTGGAACTGGAAACCGGCGTGCTGGTGGAACTGCCCGTGGAAGAGCCGCGCCCTGACGAAACCTTCTGGCTGGCCTGGCGGCCGGAGCATATGGGCGAGGCGCTGAAATGGTGGAGCCAGCGCTTGAACCGGGCGCTGCTGCCAGGGATTCTTCCGTATTGACGGATGGATGGCATCGGCGGTTGGGACTGCAAGGACCAAGCCTGCGACGCCTCAGCTTCGCTGCGCCCTCACCAGCCCAAAAGACGCTCGCCGGCTTGGGGTTTGAACTCTGCTGGATACTGCTTCGTAAAGACCCAGAAAAGGTCCAACTCCTGCCGGAAAGCGCCGATCAGGGGTTGTTCAGGCACTTCGCTTCTGGTTTCATGTCCGTCGCCGCCGGGCAGTTGCCGTTGCAGTGGCCCCGCCCCAGCGCATCGCTTCGGGCCAAGCAGCCCTCGCATGGAGCCCCGCCCGCCCCGGCCGGCCTGCCGGAGCGGATACATCCACCCATCCATAGTCCATGGCTCTCCTTGATCCTTTCACCCTGCTCGTCATCACCGCCGCCCTCGCAGCAGCCTCCACGCTGTACCTGGCTTCGGAGTGGAGCAGTGTGCGCGAGCGTTCGCTGCTGCTCTGGAGCTCGGGCTTCGCCGTCATCGCCGTCGGCAGCGCGCTGGCCCTGCTGCGCTCCAGCGGCTTCGTGTTCGTGGGCATCTGGTTCTCCAACGGCTTGCTGATCGTCGCCCACGCGCTGTTCCTGGCCGGCGTCGCCGCGTTCAGGCGCGCCCGGCTGCCGCGCGCCGGGTGGTGGCTGCTGGCCGCTGTATGGCTGGCGATGCTGTGGCTGCCCGAAGGGCCGTGGTGGTCCAAGACGATGCTGGGCGTGCAGTCGCTGCTCGTCGCCGCCATCACCTTGCGCGCCGGCCTACTGCTGCGCCCGCAGGGCGGCGGCGCTTTGAGCGTGGGCGCGGCGCAGCTGCGCTTCGTCCTGTGGGCCCACGGCCTGTTCTACCTGGCCAAGGCCGCTTCGGCGGTGGCGCTCGACGCATTCATCAACCTGGCCAGCTTCCGGGGCGTGGTCATCCAGGTGTCGCTGGTGGAAGGCGTGATGGCGATCATGCTGCTCGCCATGTCCATGACCGGCACCGAGCGCCATCGCCGCGAGGAACGCATGGCCCAGATCGCCGCCCGCGACCCGCTCACCGCCCTGGACAACCGCCGCGCGCTCTACCTGCGCGCCCCGGCGCTGCTGGCCCAGGCCTCGCCGGCCAGCCCGGGCGCCCTGCTGCTGATGGACATAGACCACTTCAAGCAGGTCAACGACCTGCACGGCCACGCTGCCGGCGACCGCCTGCTGATCACGCTCAGCGACCTGATCCGCAGCGCACTGCCCGCCGGCGCGCTGGCCGCCCGGCTGGGCGGGGACGAGTTCGTGATCCTGCTGCGCGACACATCGGCTCCCGCCGCGCACGCCCTGGGCCAGGAATTGCGCGAGGCATTTGCACAGCAGGCGAGCGCGATGTTCGCAACGCCGGAGCCCGTGTCGCTCAGCATCGGGGCGGCCTTGTTCGACCAGCCCGAAGTTGAGTTGTCGCATTGGCTCAAGCGGGCGGATGAGGCGCTGTATGCGTCGAAGCGGAAGGGGCGGGATCGGATCGAGATCGTTCTGTCGAATCTGGCAGGGCGGCCGCACTGATGCGCCCTGGCTTACGGGCAAGGCCGTGGTGGGCGGCTTTCTTTAACCTTCAGCGGCGCCGTGCTGAGCACGATGCCGCATGCGAGCGTGCGGCCATTCTGGATACCGTAGCTGTCATCGGGGTCTCGTCTGCGATCGGCAGCAATCGCTGAAGAACCGACCTTGGTGAGGCGGCTTCAGGCTGGTCAGAGACATTCGACAAAGAGTCGCGAATGTCGGCGTTTGCAACAACCGGTCATTTAGCATACGTATGCTCGGTAACCGAGCTACCTCGCTAGCTGAACATCAATCAGCGCCGCCAGTAACGTTGTCAATATCTCCGTGACGCCACAGAGGGGCATTGCCAAAATTTCTCTCATGATCAAGAACGCATCAGAGTTACTCGCCGCATTCATGGAGGCCGAGCGCAAGGCGGTCGAGGCTATTCCGATGGACCACATGCCTACGCTTGGGGCCGCCTTTGAGGCAATCGTAAGCAGCGGCATCGACAGCAAGTTCGTACTCCCGCCAGGCCTGGACCTTCGTGTCGTCAGCGGCTTCATCGACGGGCTGAAAAACCAGTTGGACTGCATGCTTGTTTGCGGGGAAGGGGTGCGCTACGGGAAGACCGACCAGTACATCTATCCCATCGACCAAGTGCTGTGCGTCCTCGAGGTGAAGAAGACGTTGTCCAAGGCAGAACTGATGGACGGCATAGGTCATCTCGCCGATGTGCAGCGACGCTTTCTTCGCCACTTCGTCGAACGATTCAACGCAGGCGAGATTCACGACTTCGAGCAGGCTCGGGAGACTTATACGAAGGTGACAGGTAGCGCCTCGCCGCTAACGGCAAAGGACCTCGACGCCGCTCCGGTTGATGTCCGATTGTTGTTTTCGACGCTAGCTAGGCAGATGTACGCACCGGTCACGGTACTCTTGGCGTTCGATGGGTACGAGACCGAACGTGGCCTGCGCGAAGCGCTGGTGGATATCGTCGGTGTTGATATCGGGAAGGAGAGCAACGCAGTCCCGGACCTACTTCCAAGCCTGATTTCCGTGGGTAATCTAAGCTTGGTCAAGTGCAACGGCCAGCCATATGTCGCACTAGTGGGCGGGGACCGATGGGTTGCAGTGGCCTCAGCCCGACACAACGCCGCTCTCGTTCTGCTTGAGGTTATCTGGACGAAAATTGACCGGTTCTGCGGTGTCAGAATGCCGTTTGGTCCCGAGGTTGACGTGGAGACACTGGAGTGCGTACTAACCGCCATGGGCGCACGCGAGGGCGACATCGAGGGATGGGTCTGGCGGTCGTTCTCCAAGTCGGAGAAGGCGCTGAACTCGAGACCGGCTGCGGTTCCTTGGGAGCCAGCGAAGCTAGGTCGAGGCGCAATATCTGTGACCAATCTGTTGGCCTTCCGTGGTGGAGTGATCGAGCTTGACCAGGACCTTCGCGATTACATCAAAAGGACGCACGACGAGGACCTCGAAAAGATCGCCGCAGAGCTAGTCCGTAGCTCTGCTTTCCGTCTACGAGGCAACCAACTCCAAGTTATCCCGCCTGCTGCCTTTGTTGTAGCCCTACCTGACGGTACCGGGCTTGCAGGACCTCAGCGCGAACCTCTGGAGCGATGGTGCGCTGACCAGCAGCTTCAGGATACCTTCATGAACCTCATGGTGCTCGGCTAATCGCCGTCCCTATCTGAAACCGCGCGTCGGAATCTCGGTTGTCGAAGGGGGCGCGAGCCTGCAGCAGTTTTCTAGACAGTCCGGACACAAGTCGTTTGGGATGGCTAACAACTTGCACAGCGAGCGACAGCTAAGCAGTTGACACTGTGGGTCAGTTGTCGCCGTCGGCTGGCTGGATCGCTTGGTAGTGGAGGGACTCGCTGAGAGCCTCGAGTGTGCGGTACCCGTCAGGCCTTAGACGGCGATGTGGCAAGCAGCCCGACCGCTCTGAGTTCGCTGGAAACCTTAGCGACGTAGTCAGTGTTACGTTCGATGAAGTCGGCCAGCGAGAGCTGCTCTCCGGGTGTCCCAACCACGTACGCCCACACAGGTTCGCCATCCACGATTGCCTCGGCGATGCGCACGTAAGGGTGAAATCCATGCGCGACGTAGGCCGCTTCGTAACGATTCTGGTCGACGGCGCTGAAGGCCGCGAGTGCAGCCCACATGACTGAGCCAAATACCTTTTCAATCTCCTCTCGTGCTTCGCCAAATGTGTGTGTGCCGTCCCAGGACCAAGATCCCTCGGACCAGAAGATAAGGGAGTCGCCTTCGTACGCTGCGATCGTGAATGAGGACAGGCCGACTCTCGGATGCTCGGTACATTGATGAAGAGCGAAGAAGAAGTGATTCTTGTCGAGTGCGGAGAAATTGACTCTGATGTCCTGACGCTCCTCCAGACCAGTACACAGACTTTGAACAAATTCCTGCCACTGCGGAACACCCTTTAGAAAACCGATGAACTCGTTTTTGGTCTTCTCCCACGAAGGCCGGATCTTGGGGCTGGCCGTGGCCTCGAACTGGTGGCGGTTTCGCCTAGGCGTACTAGTTAATGCAGCCACGGCGGTCAACTGGGCCAGTATGCGTTCGAAGGTGTTCACGATCTCGAGCTGCGGCCAGTCCCCGACGCGGTCTAGCCGCACAAAGCGATGGGAGGTGCTGATGGCCAGCGCCTTCTCTGGAGTTCCGCGCTCGCTCTCGGCTGAATAGAAGATCGTACAGTCCTTTGCGGTCCGATCGGCGAGCCAGCTCAAGCAATCACATTCCGCTTCCCATCCAGAGTAGGCGTAGGGCGCCAACGCCCCAACAGGCTCGCCGATCTCACGTTCCAGCAAGTCGAAGTCCTTCGGCTGAATTCGCCAAAGACACATGATTGCAACAAGGCGATGTTCCGAGTCGGCGTTTAACGTTGAAAACAAGCAGGACGCGGCTCGGGCAAAAGGAATCTGCTCGGCGCGCGCCTTGATGCGAGCGATGTGGGTGTCGTATTGACTCTTGTCTTCGTAGTGGTAGATGGAGAACTCCGGGCTGAACTGCGGCAGCGTGGAGACCGGGATCAACGCCCGCTGGCGGAACGTCAATTCGCTCCCCACAAGATGCACTTCCATTCCGATAACGTCGACCTGTGCCGTGGCGCGAAAGTAGGCCAGCGGCAGATCGAGCTCATGCCATGCGGTTGACACGACGACGCACCGGATGAGTTCGCGAGGCACCCTGTCACGTTCGATCAGCAATGAGATGTATTTGCTGAGCTCGTGCACGGCCTCTCGTGCCGTCTTGTCTGATCGTTTGACCTCGATCACGACGATGTGATCTAGCGTGTCCGCAGCCAGAATGTCAGTTCGCCCGCCTGCGCCGCCACGCGCATTGGGCAACTCGTACTCCTTTTTGAGAAGGCGAAGCCCCCGCTCCAGGTCATCGAGATGCTCGGCTATGTAGTCGCGTAGCTTGAATTCGTTCTGAAGAATGGCCTGAAGGTCTGCTGTGTTTGGCATGATTTTTCGAGAAGCATCGCCGTAGGCGATAGAGTCGTTCTGGCTTGGGATGATAGGTTGCGGTGGCGCGGCTCGCGGTCGTCGGAACTGCGGCAGGCGCTCAAGATCGACAGGTCCGGTGGCAGCTTGTTGGCGGCTAGCGTGATTTCGAAGCGCGGCAACGACTGGCCGCAATCGCTGCAAAGCCGACCTCTGCACGCATGAACAGCGGTACTAAGAGCCTGTTTACGATCTTTTTAGAGCCGACAATTGCTTGGTGAAAAGAAAGCCCTACCCAAGCGACATAAGCAGAGAGAAGTTCGCCGAGATCGAGCCCTTGTTGCGCAGCGTTCGGCGCAGT
>CAJYHL010000006.1 GCA_913774625.1 uncultured Acidovorax sp. | reverse complement strand
CCTCGGCCGCCGGCGCGTCGCGCCGGACAGCGCCGCATCCCCTGTCATCGCCACGGAGGCCGACCATGCGCTCGCCTGACACCCAACCCGCCATCCCGGCCTACCGCGTCCTCATCATCGGTACCGGCTTCGCCGGCCTGGGCATGGCGGTCGCGCTGCGCAAGGCCGGCATCGAGGACTTCGCCATCCTGGAAAAAGCCGGCGACGTGGGCGGCGTCTGGCGCGACAACGCCTATCCCGGCGCCGCCTGCGACGTGCCTTCCCACCTGTATTCGTTCTCCTTCGAGCCCAATCCGCGCTGGAGCCGCGTGTTCGCGCCGCAGGCGGAGATCCTGGAGTACCTGCGCCACTGCGCCCGCCGCTACGACCTGCTGCGCCACGTGCGCTTCCAGAGCGAGGTCGCCTCGGCCGCATGGGACGAGGCCGGCCAGCGCTGGGTGGTGCAGCTGCAGGACGGCCAGCGCCTGGCCGCGCAGTTCCTGGTCAGCGGCACGGGCCAACTCAGCCGGCCGGCGCTGCCCGCCATCGCCGGCATCGAGAGCTTCGCCGGCCCCAGCTTCCATTCGGCGCGCTGGGACCACGGCGTGGACCTGGCGGGCAAGCGCGTGGCCGTGATCGGCACGGGGGCGTCGGCCATCCAGTTCGTGCCGGCGATCGCCAACCAGGTGGAGGCGCTGCACGTCTTCCAGCGCTCGCCCAGCCACATGATGCCCCGCCCCGACCGGGCCTACAGCGGGCTGGAGAAGGCCCTGTTCCGCTTCGTGCCCGGCGCCACGCGCCTGCACCGCGCCTGGATCTACACCAAGTACGAGTCGCGGGCGCTGGCCTTCACGCGCTTCAAGGGACTGATGCAGTGGGCCGTGGGCCGGCCCTTTCGCAAGATGCTGGAGCGGCAGGTGCCCGATGCGGCGCTGCGCGAGACCCTCACGCCAAGCTACCCCATCGGCTGCAAGCGCATCCTGCTGTCGAGCGAGTACCTGGCCACCATGGCGCGGCCCAACGTCCATGTGCAGACCGGCGCCATCGAGCGCGTCGAGCCGGACGGCATCCGCACCCGCGACGGGCAGCTGCACCGCGCCGACGTGATCGTCTATGGCACGGGCTTCGCGGCCACCGAGTTCCTCTCGCCCATGAAGATCACCGGGCGCGGCCGGCTGGACCTGAACGCCGCCTGGCAGCGCGGCGCGGCGGCCTACCTGGGCATCACCGTGCCGGGCTTTCCCAACTTCTTCATGCTCTACGGCCCCAACACCAACCTGGGCCACAACTCGATCGTGTACATGATCGAGAGCCAGATCGCCCACGTGATGCGCTGCATCCGGGCCATGGACCGCGCGGGCGCCGCCGCCATTGAGCCGGACGCGCAGCGCTTCGACCGCTACAACCGGCACATCCAGCAGCGGCTGCGGCAGACCGTCTGGAACGGCTGCACCAGCTGGTACGTGGACGCCAACGGCCACAACAGCACCAACTGGCCCGGCTTCACCTTCAGCTACCGCGCCGCCACGCGGTGGTCGGGCCTGCACGCCTACCGGCTCAAGGGGCCGCAGGCGGGCGCCGACGCCACCCGCATCGCGCCTGCGCCCGGCGTGGCCGAAGGCCTGTCGGCCGCGCTGCTGCGAGGCTTCTTGCGGCTGGGCTTCAAGCGCCTCATCGGCCCGCCCTTCGGCGCCCGCTGGCAGCGCGCGGTGGTGGGCCTGCTGTCGCCGCTGATGCCGGGCGTGCGCGGCACGATCCGCTACACCGAGCGCTGGGGCAGCGTGCCGGTGCAGGTCGTGGCGCCTGTCGTGGGCGAAGGGCGCACCCATGTGCTCTACCTGCACGGCGGCGCCTTCTGCCTGGGCAGCCCGCACACACACCGCAGCATCACCACCCGGCTGGCCCGCGCGGCCGGCGCGGTGGTCGCCGTGCCGGACTACCGCCTGGCACCCGAACACCCGTATCCGGCCGCGCTGGACGACGCCCGCGCCTGCTACCAGGCCCTGCTGGCGCGCGGCGTGGCACCCGAGCGCATCGTGCTGGCCGGCGATTCGGCCGGCGGCGCGCTGGCCATGGCGCTGCTGCTCTCGCTCAAGCGCGCAGGCCAGCCCATGCCGGCCGGGGCGCTGCTGATCTCGCCCGTCACCGATCCGGCGCTGCAGGGCGAAAGCCTGGACAGCCGCCGCGCAGCGGACCCCATGATCCGCGAAGGCTGGCTGCGCCAGGGCCTGGCCTGGTACGGCGCCCCGGCCACGGCGCGTGAACACCATCCGCTGGAAGCCGACCTGTCGGGCCTGCCGCCCGTGATGATCCAGGTGGGCGATCAGGAAGTGCTGCTGGACGATTCCCTGCGCCTGGCCGCCCGGCTGGAGCACTCGGGCGTCGAATGCCGCCTGCAGGTCTGGCAGGGGCGCTGGCATGTGTTCCACCTGCAGTCGGCCTGGCTGCGCTCTGCGGCACAGGCCATCGCGGAGCTGGGCGCCTTCGCCGACCAGTTGGTGCAGAGCGCAGCCGGGCGCGATGCGGCCATCGCTTCGGCACGCGCTGCCGCGGCCATGAAGAAGAATGTGGCGAGCCTGGAGGTAGAGGCTACGCAGTGAAGGGGGATGGGGCTCGGAATGCGGCGGCTCTCGGTGAAGCCGCTGCCGCCGAGGCAAGGTGGCATGCCGGCCGACGATGATGGAGCGGACGCGTGGTGCTCCGTGGAGCAGGATCCGGCCCTTCCTGAACGCATCGGCTAGGCGGCAGCCTGCACCCACCGCACGGAACGGCCTTCGTGCAAAGGCAGTACCGCGCCCTTGTCCAGCGTGATCGAGACGTGCAAATCTCCCTCCAGCAGCCAGCGGCTGGCCACGGGGGCGATCTGGCCAGAAGTCAGCACCAGCAGATCCGCGTCGCTGGTGCTGACTGCTTGCGGTGCGGCAGGTCCAGCGGGAGTATCAGCCGGCAGGTAGAAAACGTAGTCTTTTTCTTCCTCGGGGATGTGGCCATCGAGGTAACGGTCATCTTTCCAAAGCAGGCGCCAGGTGACAGGGGTTCCATCCTGCGGGTTGATATTGTCCCCTCTGTTGGGCGCGGCAGATCCGCCATGCAGATAGGCCATGGTGCCGTCGATGGGAAGGGGGCCGTTGGGTGTCTGCGTTTTCTTGAACAGGCTCCATGGGCTGGGTGCTGGTGCGTCCACGGGTTCCCAGATGCCCGAGAAGGGAATCGTGCGACCCGATGCCACGAGCCGGTGGGGGCGTGGATCGGGGACCGGCGGCAACGGGTCTGGAAACGTCATCTTGC
>CAJYHL010000005.1 GCA_913774625.1 uncultured Acidovorax sp. | reverse complement strand
CCTTCGGGTTGGAGCGAAATCGGGCGATTGGACGCCCCGGCTGCTTGCATGGGCACGAGCCCATGCGGCGCATCCGAAGCATCCACTCATCCCGATTGCGCTCCAACGCGATCCCCTGCGAGATCGTAAACACGTTCTGAAGTTTTCCCCCTCGGCGCCCGCAACGGGCGCCGGGCGGGCCTTCAGGGCAGCTTCACGCTTTGCGCGAAGTGGAAGAAGTTATGCGGGTCGTACTCCTGCTTGACCGCCTGCAGGCGCGCGTAGGTGTCCTTGCCCCAGTACGCCTGCGCATAGTCCGTGAGCGCGCCGTCGGGGTAGTTCTGGTACACCGCGCCGGTCAGGAAGGGCGTCATCAGCTCCATGAAACCTGCGAGCCATTTCTCCACCGTGGCGCGTTCTTCGGCCGTGGTCCAGAACACGTCCGCGACGAGGTCCGCGTCCACATCGCGGTGGACGAAGGCGCTGTCCGCGGCCGGGTAGCGCTGGATCGCGCCGCCGTAGGGCTCCAGGTAGATCAGCGACCAGGTGTTGGGCGAGGTCGTGAAATAGTCGATCGCGGCCTGCCACTGCTCCTTCGTCAGCGTGTGGCCGATATAGCCGCTGGCCTTGCTCTCGCAGACGTCGGCGGTCAGGTTCTCCGGCAGCTCGTAGGGGTGGTCTTCCAGCCAGACGTTCATCTCGGGGTAGGTGCCCGACTTGTCCACCAGCAGCTCGGCGCTCGGCACCGCGAGCAGGGGGGCGATGGCCTTCATGCCCTCCTCGCGCGTGCCGCAGTACATGCCCTGGATCATGAAGACGGGCTTCTCGTTGTGGAAGCCGAGGTTCATCATGTAGCCCAGCGCATCGGGCGCGCCGGTACGCATGAAGTCCTTCTGCAGCAGCACCAGCACGTCGGCCGCATCGGCCGCGTCCCAGCCGATCGACCAGGCCCACACGCTCGGCAGCGGCACCATGCGGTAGGTGACCTGCAGCAGCACGCCGAAGTTGCCGCCCGTGCCGCCGCGCATGGCCCAGTAGAGGTGCGGTTCCTCGGTGGCGCTGGCCGTCACGATGGTCTGGCCGTCCGCCTTCAGCACCCGCATGGATTCGACCATGTCGCTCTGGATGCCGAACTGGCGCGAGGTGTAGCCGTAGCCGCCGCCCTGCACGAAGCCGCCCACGCAGACGTTGCCGCAGGCGCCCGTCGGCACATGCCAGCCGGTGGCGCCCATGGCGCTGTTGAAGGTGTCGAAATCCGTGCCCGGCAGCACGTGCACGCGTTCCGCCTGGGTGTCGATGGTGACGCCGCTCAGGTTCTTGAGGTCGATCACCATGCCGCCGGTGTTGACCGAATAGCCCGCCGTGCTGTGTCCGCCGCAGCGCACGGCCACCCAGAGCTTCCAGGTCTGCGCGAACTGCACGCACAGCTTCGCGTCGTTCTCGGTCTTGCAGTAGGCGATGAGGATCGGGAAAGCCTGGAAGGCGTGGTTCGATTCCTGGCGGTCATCGTTGTAGCTCGGGTTGGTCGGCAGCACGATGTAGCCGACCATCGCCTTTTCGAGCGCGGCCAGGGCCTCCCAGGGCCAGGGCGCGCCGGTGGACGTGTTGGCGGCAGCCAACGCCAGCAGATGGGCGATGCGCTCGTCTTTGGCGCGGCGGGCAGGACTCTTGCGATGGGCCATGGTGGACTTCCCCCTCAGTGCTTGAATGTGGTGGCGGCTCTGGATACCGCGGGCCTGCAGGAGCCATGGCTGCGGGTGGCGGGCGGCAGCGTGCATGTGTCAGCATGTAACGCTCCGGCGTGGCAGTGTAGGGGATGGCGGCAGAACCAGGCAGGCCATTTTTTTCCGTGCGCTCTGTCCGGCGGAGGAAGGGCAAATACCCCCGGTGGGCCTACAGGGCGCAGGCCGCAGGGCGCATCGGAGAGCGCGGTCCGGCCATTTCCACGCTGGTCGGCGCGGGCGTCCGCAGGCTCATCGATGAATACAAACTGCCGGCTTTTCTGGGGGCCCGAGCGCTGCCGCTCAGGCCGTCGCCGGAGCGGGTGCCAGGTGGCCGGTATTGCGGCGCAGGCAGAAGCGCCCGCTGTTCTTGCCGCTGTACATGGCGGCATCGGCCATCTTGATGAGCGTGGCGGCCTCGGCTGCGTCCAGGGGCGCCAGCGCATAGCCGACGGTCAGTCCCACGCGCAGCTCGTAGGGGCCCACCTGGAACGGGGTGCGGAAGGCGTCCAGCAGCGTGCAGCCCAGCTCGTGCGCCTGCTCGGGGCTGGGCAGGTCGCTGGCCATCACCACGAATTCGTCGCCGCCGATGCGGGCCACCGTGTCGGAGCTGCGCAGATGGTCGCGCAGCCGCGCGGTCACGGCGACCAGCAGCCGGTCGCCCACGTCGTGGCCGTAGTTGTCGTTCACGGGCTTGAAGTCGTCCAGGTCCAGCAGGTAGAGCGCCAGCAGGCCTTCGGGACGCGAGCGGGGCAGGGCGGCCTTGAGGGCCTTGTCCAGCCCGCGCCGGTTGGGCAGGCCGGTCAGCGGGTCGGTATGGGCCAGCGACTGCATGGCGTCGCGCTCCCGGCTGGCGCGCTGGGCCTCCAGCCGCAGCGCGGCGGTGCGCAGGCCCAGCATGCGCATGAAAAGCAGCATGTCCAGCACCGCGCCGGCCTGGAAGGCGTGCAGCGTCCAGATGTTGGCGGGCAGCTTGCCGTGTACCAGCAGGCCCAGGGTGACGGCCGCCACCAGGTAGGCCGCCCAGGAGAACAGCAGGGTGTAGCCCAGCGGGTCGCCGCGCCGCGCCTGGCGCAGGGCCAGCGGTACGCTGAACAGCGAGGGCATCGGGCCCAGGATGCCCAGCACCGTCATGGCGGTGCGCACCGTCATCAGGCCGAACGCGAAGCCGAGGCCCAGCACGCCGGTCAGCAGGGCGCCGCCGTGCATCATGCGCAGGAAACGGCGGTCGGCCTGTGCGGCATCCAGCACATGCCCCATGAAGAGAAAGGAGGCCATGGCGCCCAGGAAGCCGCACAGGCTGCCCATGTGCACTTCCAGCCAGTGGCTGCTGCCCCAGAGGAATTGCCCGCCGATGCCGAAGAACTGGATGGAGAAGCCGCCGCTGCCCAGCACCAGCAGGCCGTAGTAGAAAAAGAGCCGCTGGCGCAGCGTGATCCACTGCGACAGGCTGTACACCAGCAGGCAGGCGGCCAGCCCGACGAAGATGCCCTGCACCATCTGCTCGCCCAGCATGCGCGGATCGAGCAGGCGCTTTTCGCCGATGAAGAGCGGCGCGATCATGCCGCCGCCGGTACGCAGGCGGATATAGAGCTCGTAGCGCTCGCCGGGCTCCAGCGGCAGGTCCATGGCCGGCGTGCGCCAGAGCAGCGGCCGTCTGGCCAGGGGCTGCAGGTTGCCCAGCATGGCATGCTGCACGATCTCGCCCCGATGGACCAGGTAGGTGTCCACTTCGTTGAGCAGCGCGTAGTCGATGTTGACCGCGCCGATGACGGGCTGGTGCCCGAGCACCTGCAGCGGCACGCGCAGCCAGACCGCATCGGTGCGCACTCCCAGCGATCCCGCCTTGCCTTCGGGCGTCTCGAATGCCCCGGGCTGCGCGAGGATCTGCCGCATGTCCAGCTTCAGGCTGGGGTCCGAGCGCATCTGCACATAGGGCCAGGCCGGCACGGGGTGCGCACCGGCCTGCAGCCACAGCACGGGCTGGGCGCGGGCCGGGGCCGCGCCCAGGCAGGCCCAGCAGCAGGCCAGCAAAAGCCACTGCAGCCACAGGCCCTGCGCGAGGCTGTGGCGCCACGGCCGGCCTGTGCTTGCAGGCCAGGTTCCGGGCAGTGCCGAGGCAGCGGGGAACGCGAAGGCCGGCATCGAGGGGGTTTCTCTTTCTCTCTCCCTCAGGCGGCCGGTGGCTTCCCTTCGGGGGCCGGCGCCGGCCTGGGCCGGGACAAGGGGCGCCAGGTTCCGGTGGTCGTCAGCCGGTCTTCGATCCGGTTGAGCCACCGGGGCGCGCGCGGGTCGTCGCTCCAACTGGCCAGGGTCTGCGTCATCTGGCTCAGCAGCCCCTGGGGCAGCTGCAGCGGCCGGGTCTGGTCCATGAGGATCTTGACCAGCAGGTGGTAGCCCAGCACCCGCATCAGCGCGCGGGTGATGGAGAAATGCGGCAGGAAGCAGCCCGCGATGGCGTCGATCAGCCGCGCCGCGCCCAGCATCAGCCAGAACAGCAGCCAGGACAGCGGCGGCGCGTGCTGGTCGTTGAGCCCCAGCTGGGCGAAGTTGGCGCGGCCGCAGAGAAAGCGGGTCATCAGCCGCGGGAAGGGCTTGGCGATGCGCCAGGGAATGGCCTGCTCCATGGTGGACATGAGGGCGGTGGCCAGGGGCGGGCGGGCATCGGGCGGGATCAGGTGGGCCTGGCCCTCGGCCTGCATGCGCTCGAGCATCTCCTTGCCCTGGTCCATGGTCTGGATCATGAGCGAGCTGTCGATGCCCAGCACGTGGCCGACCACGTTCCAGGCATGCAGATAGGCCTTTTCCTGGGTGCTGGACAGACCGATGCCCAGGCGGCGCATGCCGCGCAGGAACACATAGCCGAAGGTGAGCAGGGTGTAGGCCAGCTCGGACTGGTTGCAGGGCAGGCCGTCGCGCTCGGTGTTCCAGCCGAAGGCGGCCAGGGCCTGGTAGACGGTGGGCTTTTCGGGGCGCTCCAGCGGCGCCACGTTGCCCAGCTGGCCGGGGCCCGGTTCGGGCTCAGAGCGCAGGATCAGGTAGCGGATGGTGGCGTGGATCAGCCGCACCTTGAGTACCTGGGCCACGCCGGAGCCTTCGGGCCGGGTCAGGCCGCCATGCATCATCACGGGAAAGATCATCGCGGCGGTGCTGCGGATGCGGTGCTCGGTGTTGTATTCGAGCTGGCCTGTGGCGTAGAGCACGCTGGCCAGGTCCGGCACGATGTAGCACTCCGGCAGGCTGGCGCAGAACAGCAGCACGCAGGAGAGCACGCCGTAGTCCATGAACACCCGCTCTGCGACGCCGATGCGCACGGGATCGGCCCAGGCCGGCAGCTCCCGCGCCGCGCGCAGGTAGTCCTGCAGGACTTCGGCGATGTCCGCCGGCACCGAAGCCGGAGGTTGCCAGTCGGCCATCGTGGCGTTGTCCGTCCAGGTGGCGAATGCGCGGTTGACGGCGGCGATGCGCTGCCACTGCTGCGCCTGCGCGCCCGGCAGCTCGTTCTGGGGCCAGGGCCCCAGGATGCGCGCGATGGTCTCGTCGGCCAGGGGATCGGCCCGCCATTGGGGACCGTCGGTTTTCAAACTGCCTGCTTGGGGTTCGGACATGCTGTTCATGACGGGCCGTTGAAGAAATAGGTATCAACGAAAAAAGGACAGGGGTCTGCCGAGCCGCTCCGCCCAGAGCCGCCGGCAACGCAATGGACGGGCTCCCTCAGCAGCCCGTGCGCAGACCGCAGCGACAGCAGCGGCTATCGCGAGGGAATGCAGCCCGGTCCTGGGAGGGCGGACGCCATTGCATCGGCAGGTAGGTGCAGGGCGGCACACCGAATAACCCTATCCGCAATGCGGCTGCAGTGTAGGGGATGCCGGAGTCTTTTGGGCGGCCCTGCGGTTTCGCAGGGCGACTGACGGGTGTGCTCCGTCACCGCGGTGGAATGTTTCCGACGCCTGCGTCGTGCCCGGTGCCCGGGGGGCGCAGCGGCTAGCCCGAAGGGAGGGAGCTATTCGATGGCAGGCCCAGGTTCAGCAGCGCGGCCTCGATGGCGGCGGCGGTGGCGATGGGCTTTTCCATGGGAAAGAGATGGCTGCCGTCCAGCATGGTGATGCGGCCCTGGGTGATGCGCTGCGTCAGCGCCATGCCCACCTGGCGCATCTCCTGCGAGGCCAGGCCGCCGATGAAGGCGGCCGGACAGCGCAGCGGATGGCTGCGCAGCATGCGGCCGAATCCGTGTGGCAGGGTGTTGTAGATGGAGGTCTCCACGTCCCGGTCGAAGGCCAGCACGCGCTGGCCCTCATGGTCGCGCAGACCGTGGGTGACGTAGTCGGCCAGCACCTGCCGGTCCCAGCGCGCGAAGGCCTTCTTGCCGCTGAAGTGTTCGAGGGCCTCTTCGGTGCTGGCCCAGCGGTTGCGCCGGGCACGGCTCACCTTGCCCGGCGACACCGATCCCACCAGCTGCGTGCGCTTGGCCACGTCCAGGGCGCTGGCCTTCCAGCCGCTCAGCAGGGGCGAATCGAGCAGCAGCACGCCGCGCGCCAGCTGCGGGTGGCGCGCGGCCGTCATCACGCTGAGAAAGCCCCCCAGCGAATGGCCGACCAGGAAGGCCGGTTCACCGCCGGCCTGCTGCTGGGCGGCCTCGGCGAAGTCCGCCAGCTGCTGGACCAGGTGGGGCCAGTTGTTGGTGACCGGGTAGCGCTCGTCGTGGCCGAATTGCGGCACGGCGGCCACGTCGAAGCCGCGCCGCCGGAGCTCGCCGAACATCACGCGGTAGGTGCTGGCGGGAAAGCTGTTGGCGTGCGAGAAGACGATGCGGGGCATGAGGCGGGGCGATGCGTGCAGGGCGCTGGCCGCGCGTCAGACCAGCTTGTCGCGCGGGGTGGTGATCTTGCGCAGCGGCTTGCTGCGGGCGTTGTCCACGCGGATGGGGACGTCGGTGGCGCCGCCGTTCCAGGCCGGGTCCTCGATGCTGTCGAACACGTGGCGCAGCTTCTGGCCCCAGCTGTCGTGCAGCATGCGGAAATAGGGGTTGTGCTCGTCGATGCAGACCACCTTGTCGGTGGAGAACTGCCCTTCCTCATAGACCACCAGGTCCAGCGGCAGGCCCACCGAGAGGTTGGACTTGAGCGTGCTGTCCATGGACACCAGCGCGCACTTGGCGGCCTCGGCCAGGGGGGTTTCGGGCGTGAGCACGCGGTCGAGCACGGGCTTGCCGTATTTCGATTCGCCCACCTGGAAGTAGGGCGTCTCGGGCGTGGCCTCGATGAAGTTGCCCGCCGAGTAGACCTGGAAGAGGCGCATGCCTTCGCCCCGGATCTGGCCGCCCAGCACCAGCGAGACGTTGAAGTCCACGCCCGAGCGCTTGAGGGCGGGGCCGTCGCGCTCATGCACCCGGCGCACGGCCGAGCCCAGCACGCGCGCCACCTCGAACATGCTGGTGGCGTTCCAGAGCGTGATGGGCTCGCCGCCTTCCTCGCGGCTGGCGATCTGCTCGGTCTGCAGGATTTCGCGCACCGACTGCGAGATGCTCAGGTTGCCTGCCGACAGCAGCACCATGAAGCGGTCGCCAGTCTTCTCGTAGATCATCATCTTGCGGAAGGAGCTGATCTGGTCGAGCCCCGCGTTGGTGCGGGAGTCGGAGAGGAACACCAAGCCGGCGTTGAGTTTGATGGCGACGCAGTACGTCATGGTGGGAATGCGGTCCGGGGTTGGTGGGAGAGGGAAGGCGCCAGTGTAGTGCCGTGCCCGCGGCCTTGCCGGCGCGGGAAGGATTGTTCAAAAACGATAGCAGGCGAGGTCCCCCTGCGGCGCGAGCCGGTGGTCCGTCCGCGCAGCCATCGGGTGGGCATCACTGCTGCGCCAGCCGCTTGAGCTGGTAGAGCGCGTCCAGCGCCTCGCGCGGGCTCAGCGCGTCGGGGTGGATGGCTTCCAGCGCCGCCTCGACCGCGCTCACGCCCGCGCCAGGGTCTTCGGGCGGCGGCGCGAAAAGATCCACCTGCGCCTGGCCCTCGCCCGCGCGCTCCTCCAGCGCGGCCAGCGTATGGCGCGCATGGTTCAGCACCGGCCCGGGAACGCCCGCCAGCTTGGCCACGTGGATGCCGTAGCTGCGGCTGGCCGGGCCGGGCTGGATCTCGTGCAGGAAGGCGATGGACGAGCCCGTCTCGGTCGCACCCACATGCACGTTCACCGCATGCTGGTGGCGGGCCGACAGCTCGGTCAGCTCGAAGTAGTGCGTGGCGAACAGCGTGAAGGCGCGGGTGCGGTCGTGCAGGTGGGTGGCGATGCCGCTGGCCAGCGCCAGCCCGTCGAAGGTGCTGGTGCCGCGGCCGATCTCGTCCATCAGCACCAGGCTGTGCGGCGTGGCGGCATGCAGGATCTGCGCGGCCTCGGTCATCTCCAGCATGAAGGTGGACTGGGCGTTGGCCAGGTCGTCGGCCGCGCCGATGCGGGTGTGGATGGCGTCGATGGGGCCCAGCCGGCAGGCCGTGGCCGGCACGTGGCTGCCCATGCTGGCCAGCAGCACGATCAGCGCCACCTGCCGCATGTAGGTCGATTTACCGCCCATGTTCGGGCCGGTGATGACCTGCATGCGCGTGTTGGCGTTCAGCCGCGTGTGGTTGGGGATGAAGGCGCCGGATGACGTTTCGGCCAGGCGCGCCTCCACCACCGGGTGGCGGCCGGCCTCGATGTCGATGCAGGGCTCGGGCACGAACTGCGGCGCGCACCAGTTCAGCGTGAGCGAGCGTTCGGCCAGGGTGCAGAGCACGTCCAGCGTGGCCAGGGCCCGGGCCAGGCGGGTGAGGGCCGGCACGTGCGGCTGAAGCTGGTCCAGCACCTGTTCGTAGAGCCATTTCTCGCGCGCCAGGCCGCGTTCCTGCGCTGACAGGGCCTTGTCCTCGAAGGCCTTGAGTTCGGGCGTGATGAAACGCTCGGCGTTCTTCAGCGTCTGGCGGCGGCGGTAGTCCTCGGGCACGCGGCTGGTGTGGCTGCTGGTGACCTCGATGTAGAAGCCATGCACCTTGTTGAACTGAACGCGCAGGTTGGGAATGCCGGTGCGGGCGCGCTCGCGCGTCTCCAGGTCCAGCAGGAAGTCGTCGCAATGCGTCTGGATGCCGCGCAGCTCGTCCAGCTCGGCATCGAAGCCGGCCGCGATCACACCGCCGTCGCGCACCAGGGCCGCGGGTTCCTCGTCAATGGCCGTGTGCAGCAGCGTGCTGCAGTCCACCGGAGGCTGCAACTGCTCGAAGATTTCGGTCAAAAACGGGTCTGGCGCCTGGTTCGCCCGGGCCAGCAGCTCCGCTTTCTGTAGCGTCTTGCACAGGCCGACCAATTCGCGCGGGCGCACCTGGCGCAGCGCGATGCGGGCGGTGATGCGCTCCACATCGCTCACGCCGCGCAGCTCGGCGCGCAGTACTTGCCAGGGGCCTGCGCCGGCCCCGCTGCCGCGCAGGGCGGTGGTGGCTGCCAGGCGCTGGCGCGCGTCGGCGCGGTCGCGGCGGGGTTCGAGCAGCCAGCTCCTGAGCAGGCGGCTGCCCATGCCGGTCATGCAGGTGTCCAGCAGCGAAAAGAGCGTGGGCGCATCCTCGCCGCGCAGCGTGCGCACCAGCTCCAGGTTGCGCCGCGTGGCCAGGGGCAGGGCGATGAGCTCGTCGCTCTGCTGCACGCGCACGCTCTGCACATGGGTCAGGGCCCGGCCCTGCGTGTGTTCGGCATAGGACAGCAGCGCTGCCGCCGCCGCGTGGGCATGGGCCAGCGATTCTGCGTTCCAGGCGGCGAGGCTGGCTGCATCCAGGTATTCGAGCAGCTTGCGCTCGCCCAAGGAACCGTCGAACTGCCAGTCGGGCCGCAGGCTCAAGGGGCAGGTGATGGCACCGCTCTGGCGCAGGGCCTGCAGCTGCTGCTCGAAACGCTCGGTGGTGCCGGCGCTGTAGATCACCTCGCTGGGCGAGACGCGCGCTAGCCAGGCGCCCACTTCGTCGTGCGCGCATTCGGCCAGGTGCACGATGCCCTGGGTCACCGACATCCAGGCCAGCCCGCAGCGCGCCCGCGCGCCCTGGTGTACGGCCAGCAGCATGGATTCGGCCTTGTCGGAAAGCAGTTCGCTGTCCGTGAGCGTGCCGGGCGTGACCACGCGCACCACCTTGCGCTCCACCGGCCCCTTGGCCGCGCCCACCTCGCCCACCTGCTCGCAGATGGCGACCGACTCACCCATGCGGATCAGCCGGCCCAGGTAGTTCTCCAGCGCGTGGAAGGGCACGCCCGCCATCACCACCGGCTGCCCGCCGGACTGCCCGCGCTGCGTGAGCGTGATGTCCAGCAGCCGTGCCGCCTTCTCGGCGTCTTCGTAGAACAGCTCGTAGAAATCGCCCATGCGGTAGAAGACCAGCGTGTCGGGGTGCTGGGCCTTCAGGCCCAGGTACTGCTGCATCATGGGCGTATGGGCGGCGAGGTTCGGTGCGTCTGGT
Organism: uncultured Acidovorax sp.; assembly: GCA_913774625.1. Classification (GTDB taxonomy): domain Bacteria; phylum Pseudomonadota; class Gammaproteobacteria; order Burkholderiales; family Burkholderiaceae_C; genus Paracidovorax. Next base: position 27,353 of record CAJYHL010000005.1, on the reverse strand, counting down.
TTATTCAATTTTTCAACAACTTGTCTGGATGCTTGCTGGCCGCGCATGGCCAGGTGCCGACCCGCTGAGGCTGCGCCATGGTGAAGGGCTTACCGTCTCGGGTGCTGAGGGGCGCTTATTTTCCAGGCAAATCCGGATGGCAAGGAAATACGCCTGGCAGGATGGCGTCCGTACCTGCGCAGTGCTCAATTCTCAGGGGCATCAGCGCTGAGTTTTTGGGACATCCCAGCCTCCCGGCCTTGTCTCGCCTGTCAGCACCACACCTCGACGCATCTCAGCAACTGCGCACGAATCTCGGCAGGCTTGGCTGTCAAGTCCACGGTCGCAAAACGGAGGGGGTGGCCCTGAATGACGACCGTCTCATCGACCATCGTTCCAACGGAGGGGTGCAACAGCAACCCGATGGCCGAGTCTGCCAGCGGATCGCCGCAGCCGACCTGCGATCTCAGATAGGCGTACATCTGGTAGAGATAGCCGCTGCGCAGGCTTTGCTCCCGATGCCACCCTGCCGCGACGACGGATGTGAACTTGGTGTCGATGACGATACGTCGTCCCGAGCCACCATGGTCGAGCACCACGTCGGTCCGCATGGCAGGCAAGATGTCATCAATACCTTCCGTCTTGGACGAAATTTGCCACTGCAGCGTGGCGCCGCAACGAACATGCCACCCGAGTGGACTGAGCACCACGGCATACAAGCCGCCAACGGCGCGCTCAAACAGACGACGAATCCAAGCCTCCTCCCGGCCAGGCATCGCCAGCACGTTGCCGCCTGCGGATTCCGTGGGTAGCGCCAGGTCATAGGCAAGCTTGGCTGCTGCCACCATGAACTGGTCGTCCGCATCATGGCGTCCGAATCGATCAGCGCTCATCTGGGCGCGGGTCGGCGGCTGGCCTGCGACGCCTCGGGACCACATCGCAGCAGCAAGAGATCGGCACCGATGGGCGACAACTGGCTTCTTGACCAAGCGGGCGACGGACTCCAGTGCAGCGCGGACGAAACGATTCCGTGGCGTGTCGATGGTGAGCTCCGCAAAGCGGCAGGCCACCAAGCCGCGATCCAGCAACTGGCGCCGCTCAGTGGTCAGCACATCGATGCGCCCGCGAACGCGGCCGAGCCACTCTTCCCGCGATCGGTAGCCCAGGCTCAGCTGACGGTGTAGCCGAGTCTCAACGGCATGAGCCAAAATTTCTGCCACCAGATTTGGCAACTCATCTGGGCATTCTTCGACCGCCACATGGGCGGTGCCGCGAGTCCGAAACAGGTCCGACGCATACAGCATCAACAGCCACAGGTTCCGGACTGGAATGCGCCCCACGAATCCGGGCGCGAACCCAGATTCGGCGGAAATCGGTGGCGCGATCAGTCCCATCACCAGCCCAGCAGCAACCGTGCGGTGGCCTGACGCGCCTCCTCAGGGGAGTCAAACCAATACTCTTCCAGCAGGGGGCCGATTTCGGTGTCCACGACTTGCTGGAACCATCGCCGGGTGCTGCCCGCATCCAGCCGATGCACGGGCGTGACATAGCTGTGACCGATTCGGAACTGCTTGCCCAAGCGTGCATCCGCTGCAATCAGCTCGTTCAGCTCGGCCATGCGTCGCTCAATGTCTGACGCCAGTGCTTCATCCACACCGCAGGCTGAAACCACCCAGCTCCGCCATGCTGGGCCGAGGCGTGGCTCAAGGCTTACAAACGCAAAGCGGCGCCGCAACGCCAGATCGACCAGCGCCAAAGACCGATCCGCGATGTTCATGGTGCCGATCACATGAAGGTTCTCGGGGATGTGGACCGGCCGCCTTACGCCGTCAGCATCCGGGTAGCACAGCTCCAACGCCTCGCTGGGGGTGCGCTTGCCTGCCTCCAGCAGCGTCAGCAATTCACCGAACACCTGGGCCGGATTGCCTCGGTTGATCTCCTCGATGACGACCACGAACTTGGCTGCGGGCTCCTTCTTCGCAGCCTTGATCGCCTCCATGAAGACGCCATCGGCAAGCGTCAGCTTGCCTTCACCAGTAGGCCGCCAGCCGCGCACGAAGTCCTCGTACGAAAGATTCGGGTGGAACTGGACGGCTCTCACCTTGCTCTCGTCCTTTTGCCCCATCAAGGCAAAGGCCAGTCGCTTGGCCAGCCATGTCTTGCCGGTGCCGGGGGGCCCTTGCAGGATCAGATTCTTCTTGGTGCGCAGCCGGTCCAGTAGCTGCTCAAGCTCTGGCTCCGACATGAAGCAGCCGTCACGTGTGATGTCGGCGAGAGAGTAGGGAACGATGGGGGCCTGAGACTGGACGACTTCGGCTGCAAGCTCATCGCCTGAGTCATCGTCGGCCATGTCCGGCGTGACTTCGTCGTCCTGAGGCGCAGGCGTCGCATCCTTGAACTGCCACGATGCCAGCGACAACTCCGGGAAGCTGTGCACGGGGTAGTCTTCCTCCGCGAACCGCGTACGCAGGTCGTCGGCAAGTTGCAAATACGTGGCCGCATCACATGGCGCTTGCGGCGCTGGGGTGGTGATCGGAACGCCCAGGCGCTTCTGGATGTAGTGTCGCGACTGGCTGTCCAACGTCGGAAACTCCCAGGGGGCAGTCCAATACAGGCCAGTGGACAGATTCCACGCCACACCCCAGACCTGTGTGGCGGCGTCATAGGCCTCGATGAACTCGTCGCGGGTGCCCGGCCCGTCGTCTTCAACCAGCACCTGCGCTGCGGCAAAGACGCGCCAAAGGGCATCAATGTCTCCGGCCCCACGCTTGTCCGCGTAGCGGAAGAACCAGGAGCGCTGGTTGTTGAGTACGGGGATGCCTTCGAACGTCGCGGGCACAGGCACGGTGACGCCAAGCAGCTTCGCCAGCTCTGCCGCAATCAGCTTGCGATTGGCGTCCGTCATGCCTCGGTTGAACGTGCCGATTACTGTGAACGGGCAGATGTCCTGCAGCGGGCCGCTGCTTCCATCTGGGAATTTGTCTTGCAGATAGCCCAGGCCTTGAACGCGCTGAGCAATCTGGTGGATGCCCTGAATGAGCGGCACTCGGTTGCTTGCGTAGGCCAGCAGCTTCTCGGCGATGGCCTCGTAGAAGTCCGCCCACTGGAACAGGGTGCCGAAGCGGTCCTTCCAGTACGGCGCGTTGCGGAATCGCTCGATGTCTTGGGGCTTGCCGTTGAATGCGAACTCGATCAGCGCATCCGCATTCCATTCGCCGGGCACAACGCGCCAGATGGTGGGTCGGTAGGTGTAGAAGTACCACTCGCGCACGCCATCGGCGGGCTGCCACTGCACTTTGACGCGCTCACCATCCTGTGGGTTTTCGGTGATGACGCCGATGGCCTTGATGCCCATGACGGACACCGTCTGCTGACGGTTGTCGAAAGGCAGACCGTGCTTACGCACATACGCGGCCTTGATGGCAATGCGCTCACCAGGCCGCATGGAGCGAACCAGCGCCTGCTCCTTCTGGCTGGGGCTGCTGATCTCCCAGATGCCTTCTTCGAGGAAGCGAGCGCTCTGGTCATCGGTGTGACCAAAGCTGGCCCCGACGAACCAAGCCGTCCCTAAAGACTCGTGTGGACCCGCGCTACTCATGCAGCTTGCTCCTCGTCGAATATCCCTTTCCTTCGGCAGGCATCGAGAAAGGGCTGCTTAAGGAAGTTGCAGTCGGTGAATGGGCGTTTTTCGGTGTTGAACGCCAATGTCTTGAGAAAGTCTTGAGGATCTCTCCCGAGCTCTTTCCATTCATCCAGCACCTGCGTGAGCCACGCCTTTCCATCACTTTCTGTACAAAGTTTCGACTTGTAGCGCTCTTCGATGCCGTACACGTCCTTCCACGTGTCAATCTCCTGCGCCATCGATGCAGGGCCAAATTGGAGGGTGATGTCCGCCGGGATCAGATTTGTGATGTCGGAATGCTGCAGGTCTATCTGCAGCTCAATGGAATGCGCTGACGTTTTGTATGGGTAGAAAACAGCTCGACGGTGAACAGCTCGGGCGGGATCTTTGGGTGTGTAGGCTGGATCCTTGCTGGTCTTGTAGCTGCTGTTGCAGTGATGACAGGCTGGGACAAGATTGCGGAAGTTGATTGAATTGAATGGGTACAGTGCCTTGGGCAGGTAATGGTCGTAGGCCTCGCGCTTGCTGTGATACTCGCCCAGCAAATCATTGACGCCGCAGAACGGGCACTTCCCGGACTTGTTGGTCTGCACAAAGGTCTGGAAGTGATCGTCGATGTCGCCACACTTTTTTCTCAGAGCGGCAATGTCCACATACGAATAAAGCCCTTTGAAGAATGACGCCAGCTGGTCACGCAGGTCTTTGAGCTCAGCTGGAAAATCAGCGTATCGCTTCAGTGAGATGGCATGGTCGGTGGCGCATACCCCTTCCACATCGTTATTCGCTCTGTACCAAAGACGAAGCTGCTCAACTTGGCAAGCAGTCAGCGACGCAAAGAGACCGTAGATGCGTTCCACATGTCCTGCGAAAAACTCAGCCGCTTTGCTGTCGTCGTAATGAAACGCCGTCATCACTTCAAGCAGCTCAGGATTCGAAGCGAACAGCTCTAGGCTGTAGGGACGCTTCAACGGTGCCTGGCACCACACCGCGTAGAAGATGAAGTCGATGAAGGTCTGCATCTTCTCCATCTGGTGCGGGACATAGGTGTACGGAAACAGCATCAGCCCTGAACCCTCCCATCGCCCGGCAGACCGCCATCGAGGATGGCCTTGATCAGAAGCACCTTTTCCACCGAGTCACCAAGCTGTTGATGAATCTCCGTGATCAAGGCTTCCTTGTCTTCGGTGCCCAGCTCGAAGCGGGCCCGCAAAGCCTCCAGCAAGGCCTGCGCATGGCCGCCGATGGTTTCGCGCTTGCCGAAGGTGCTCATGGTGATCTTGTTGATCGACGCTCCCAGCGTGTTGTACGGCGGGTGGCTGATGCTGACCACGCCACTGGATTTGTCCTTGGCAAATACCAGCACCTTGTCCGGCTTGCTATCGGAAATCAGAAATGGCGTGTGGGTGGTGATCAGCATCTCCTGCGCAAACTCACCGTTGCCGGGTAGACACTGGCGCAAACGGCTGATGAAGTTGGCGCGCCAATCGGGGTTGAAGTGCGTTTCGGGCTCGTCGAGCAAGAACAGGCTGTTGGTCTCTCGGAACAGCAGGCACAAGCCAAGGCTGTGTAGCAATTGATGCTCGCCGTCCGACAACTCCTTGAGCATCATTGGTTCGGCCACGCCCTGCTTGGTGAAGCGCACGAACTTGAAGCGCATGATGCGTTGGTCGGATGCCAAGGTCGGCACCGTCTCGCTGACGTAGTGGCTGGTCGAGGTGTAGAGATCGGTCTTTAGCGTCTCGCTGACGGCATACAGGTTGAGCGTCAACAGCACTTGAAACGCTTGGAACAGCACCAGCGCCGAGCCATCAAAGTTCTCGCGGAATGCCTGCCGGGTCGCTTCATTCACCCAGTAGTCAAGCACCAGCGCATCGCTGGCGTTGTCGATGAAGGTGAGCGTGGCACAACGCCTGAGGGCGCTCACCATCAGTGACGATCGCTCGTCACCCTCTAGCAGCTGCAGCAGATTTAGGCGATAGCGCGTGTTGCCCAGCTCGTCGGTTTCGGCGTGCAGGGCTGGGTTGCCTTTGACGATATCCTCCAGCGACTGGCGTGCGTTTTCGTCTTCGCTGGCGAAGGCGGCCAGTTGCTCCGGTCGCAGTTCGATGCTACGGCGCAGGATGATGCGGAACTCCCGCAAGGCCTCGATGCCCACATCCTCGCGGAAGGGCTGCAGTGTGGCCTCGTCCTGAAACAGCAGGTTGCACAGCAGGATGGCCTGGCTGAATCCACTGTCCAGATAGGCCAGCCGTGTTTCCGGGTGGCCGGGGTAGCTCAGTTGCCGGGTCAGTGCGTTCCAGTACTCATCGAACTGCACGAAACGCATCTTGAAGAAAGGCAGGCTGAGGATCTCGTTCTCGCCCGAGGAATAGCCCAGCACGTACTGCGGCAGCAGGATATCGGCGTGTCCGCCCTTGAACGCCTCGTATACATCGGTGCTGAAGTCGCCCTGGTTCTCCCAAAGAATGCGGACCGATTCGCCTGCGTTTTTCCACACGCCCACCTTTGCCCACGACGGGCTGTCGGGGCTGCAGAACTCGGCGGGCACGCGGATCAGGTAATCCAGCTCAAAGGCGACAGGCGAAACATCCAGGGCCTCGTCCTGCAAGGCTTCGGGCAGAAAGCTGCGGCGCACGCGCAGCACTTCCAGCTGATAAAAGATCGCCGCCAGCGCTTCGAGCAGGTTGGATTTGCCGCTGCCATTGGGCCCGGCGCAGACGAAGGGCGCAAACTCGTTCGCTTGCGCCAGCTCGTCCTGCAAGCTCCAATTGGTGCGGAAGTGGTGCTCAAACCCGAAAGGCAGGCTTCGAAAGCCTTTCGGATCGGTGATCTTGAGGCGTAGCAGCTTCATTGCTGAGAGAGCCTCCGGGCACGCAACAAAATCTGATTGCCGAACTGCCTCCTGCCGTCAATACAAATAATGTCTCGGGTTTGTTTGAGCTTTCCATTTCGAATTTCATCGAACACCCAGGCCTTGATGGCTTCGTAGTCGCTGGCATCAAGTGCGAAATCATGGTCCGGATGCAGTTCGGCCAGCCGGATCTGCGCGGCCGCGATGAAGCGTTCAAGAGAGAAAGCCGCACCGCCCAACTGCGTGCGATAGGCCACCAACCAGAAACGCAGCAGCGGCGCAAGCTGTGTGCGGTCTTGCAGTGCGGGCAGCAGTAAATCGGTTTCGGGCAGCTCAATCACCGGCGTGGTGATGGGCGTAGGCATGGCAGCGGCCACCGGACTTTCTCCTTCGATGGGGGTGGCAGGCAATGCCACCCGCGACAAATCCAGCTCGCCTTTGAAGGCCCGCTGGCTCAATGCGCCGTGGAGGGCTTCCAGATCGTTGAGACTCTGCTGATAGCGCGATGTGATTCCCTCGACTTTTTCAACGATGTTGGAAAACAGCTTTTGAAGTCCAATCGGTGGTTGAGGAACAAGTAAACCAATGACGTCCTGTTGATTAACACTGGCCTGATTTACAGCCTTCTTTGCTTTGCTGTTGATCTGGGACTTTAGATACTGAGTACGCCAGAAGTGCGTCAAATAAACGGGGAGCATCGCTTCATGATGTAGGCGAAATCGCATCATATTTGACTCGTAAACCATTGGCTCCGAAATCTCCGGAACTACACCAATTTTCCCCAGGTGTTCGATGCTATTCACTCTGTTGACAAGAATGTCGAATGGCCGAACTTCAAACTTCAACAACTCCGCGTCCGTAATCTCAACGCGCTTGAGGTCTTCTACGTTTCGAACAATGCCATCGTGGAAGGAGTCAATTCGAATAATTCTTGTCCCCGAGCCGTAGGACGACTGGGGCTTGTACAAACCATTATTCGGCTGCTCACTTAAATAGGTCGCCAATTGATTAATTGGCCAGCCCTTCTCATTTCTCACTGGATCGCCGAACATCTCCAGAAACAAGCTCTTTAGCAGGTTGTCGAGTTGCTGTAGGTTTTGTTTGCGCTGGGCAATCAGTCCTTCTACTTTGCCGAGCAGATGAGCAATTCGGATTTGGTCGTCAAGGGGCGGGAACGGAATTTCCAGGTTGAGAAAATCCGTCTTCGTCAGGCTGCGCCGCCGTGCAACGGCACCTTGCATGCGCGAGGCGTATGAGCCCCGTGCCTGCGCCGACCGCAGATATCGCTCAAGGTAGGGGATGTGGGAGTCTGCTTCGTTTCTCAGCTTCCAGATGTCGTATGCCGGACTAACGATTCCTGCTGGATATTTCGTTTGAAATCCGAGGACACCTTCATCAATCGGGAACCCGACAACCAATTCGTTCTTGTATGCGACGCGATAGTTCGAGGTGTCTGAACTGGCGACGCGCTTCTTGAACTTGTCTGCCTGATCGACCAAGCCATGCTTCATGGTGATCGAAAGGACTGGCAAATTCTGATCGCCAGCACGGTTGCGCCCCGACAGTTCCAAGATCTGACCGAGAGGTTTAAGGGGCCAGCTCATTCCACCATCCCCTTCAACGCCAGTAGCTCGCGCACGATGCCGCTTCGCACATTGACGAGATTCGCTTCGTCTGCATCTCCCACCTCGGCCTGGATCAGACGATCCAGAATCACTCCAGGCGCGTCGTAGCGCACCTCCTCGAAGACATCCTGCTTGTAGCGGGAGAGCGAGAGGTCATAGTTGTTCTTCTCGTCGGCAATCTCGCTGCGCGGCACCATGAAGAACTTGGCCGTGCGGTTGGTATCGGTGGCGGGATCGCGTGAGTGATATCTGGCGATGATGTCTTGCAGATCGCCGTAGCCTTCCAGCTTGCTGCGTTTGTCGTCCAGCGAGTAGCCGTCTGCGGCCATTTCGTAAAACCAGACGTGTTCGGTGGCGGGTTTGCTTACCTTGTCTTTCGGCCCCCAGACCTTGGTGAAAAGCAAAATGGCGGTGCTGACTCCCGCATAGGGCTTGAAGACCCCGCTGGGTAGGGTGATCACGGCTTTGAGGTCGCAACGCTCCACGAGCGTCTGGCGCAGCGTTTTGAACGCACCGCCGGAGCCGAACAGGACGCCTTGCGGCACGATCACGCAGGCAGTGCCGCCCTTCTTGAGTAGGCGGTAGATGTTCTCGACAAATAGCAGCTCGGTCTTGGTAGTGGCCAGTTGCAGGTGCTCGTTGATGTCGCCCTTGTCGATGCTGCCGGTGAAGGGCGGGTTGGCCAATACGATGTTGTATTCGGCTTCCTCGGTGTAGCTTTTGCTGAGCGTGTCCTTGTAGTCAATGTGCGGCTCGTCGATGCCGTGCATCATCAGGTTCATCAGCCCCAGGCGCACCATGGTCTGGTCGATGTCGTACCCCCATAGCGAGCTGGAGAGAATGGCTTGCGCTTCTTCGGTGAGTGCTGCAGCGACCGATGTGCGGGTGAAGCCGTCTTCATCGGGCTTGAGGTCTTGGGCGCCCGCCTTCCTTGCCAGTTCGGTGACGATGTACTGATACGCGCCAAGCAGAAAGCCGCCTGAACCGCAGGCTGGGTCGGCAATCTTTTGGCCCAGTTGCGGTTGCACCAGATCGGCCATCAGCTTGATGATGTGGCGCGGGGTGCGGAACTGGCCGTTCTTGCCGGCGGTAGCGATTTCGGATAACAGGAACTCGTAGACATCGCCCTGGATGTCCTGGAAGGCCTGTCCTTTCTCCTTTGAGTCCTTCTCCATCACCTCGAAGATGTCGTCGATGGTCTTCACCGCTTCCACCAGCAGCGCGGGCTTGGGGATGATGAAGACCGCGTTCTTCATGTGGTGGGTGAAATTGGACTCGGCGCCGTTCAGGTCTTTGAGGAAAGGGAACACCTTGCCCTGCACGTGCTGCAGCATCTCTTCGGCCTGCATGCGCTTGAACTCGCTCCAGCGCAGGCTGCGCTTGTCGATGGCGAATTTCTCGGGCTCCGGCTGGCTGCGGTATTCGGGCGGAATCCAAGTGCCCGTGAACTTGGAGGTGTACTTCTCGCCGGTCCACTCGGCATCGGCCTGACGCTTTTGGTCCAGCCCGTCCAGCCGCTTCATGAACAGCAGGTAGGTGATCTGCTCGATGGCGGTGAGCGGGTTGCTGATGCCACCGCTCCAGAACTTGTTCCAGAGCTGATCGATCTTGCTTTTGAGTTCGGGGTTGTTTTGCAGCATGGTGTGCTCTGATATTTAAGCTGCCAACCGTTCGGTTAGCTGCAGGATCTCGTTGATTTCGGCGGGGCTGAAGACGCCACGAATGCCCTGTGGGTGAATGACCGTGAAGGGGGCGTTGATCAGGTCTTTCTTTTCCACCTTTTCGCGCTCGATGATGAAGCCCTTCAGCAGATTGAGGAACTCCATCTGCCGGGTGCTGAGCGTGGTGTGGGCGCGGATGAATTGGTCAAAGGCGGCGCTGACCTCGTCGGGAAAGCTCTTAAGTGACTCAATGCCCAGGATGTGGCGAATGAACTGGATGAAGTGTGCTTTGCGGTTCTTGTAGACCTGACGCAGCAGGCCTTCAGTGATGTGCGGGTGCTCTTCGTGCAGCAGTTCGGCCAGTGCATTGGCCTCGTCGTCGCTCACCGCCTCGCCGTTCTTGATTTTCTGGAGCACTGGGTTACGGTCGGTCAGCTCTGTGACCAAGGCCTTGACCATCTCGCGGTAGCGGGTGATGCTGACCGACTCGTGTTGAGGACCGAACTCCACCCGCTCCTTTTTGTGCAGCTCATCGGCCAGATCGAGGTGGGTTTGCTCGTGCCCCGTGTTGTGCTCGCGGAATTTCATCAGCGGGCCGAGCTTGACCACGAGTTCATCGAAGGCGTCTTCATCGGCCTTGGCCCAGTAGTGGTTGGTCTGTGCTGCGCGGATGAGGGGTTCCTCCTGCTTCACAAAACTGACCGAGAGCGGTAGCTCGCTAATTTGTTCAACGATGCCTTCTTTGAGGGTTTCGGCCTGCCACTTGTCTTCGTTCAAGACAGCGAGCGAGTACTCCAGCACGTCGCGCTCAAAGCGCATGGCTTTGAAGTCGGCCTCAGAGACGGTGCGGAACAATGGCTTGATTTCAGAGCGAAGTAACTCCAGCCGATCGTGGTTGAGGTTGATCCAGAAGTTCTCGTCATCCAGCCGCGCCAGGGTGGCGGCGGCTTCCTTGATCACCACTGACTCTTTGGGTAGCGCCGCGATCTGCAGGCGGAGCTTGGCTATTTCCCGTGAGGCAATGTCTGCATTGCCGCTGTCCTTCGCCTTCTCGATTTTGTCGAGCCGCAGGCCCACTAACCGAACCGGCAGCGGCAACTGGGCTTTCAGCTCCTTGCCCTTGGGGTTGAGGTTGAAGTATTCGAAGTTGTCCCAGCAGTCGAGGATCAGGAATACATCCTTCTCAAGGCACCAGGGTTTGGGCTTGTTCGTTTCGAGCAGGCGCGTGCCCCGCCCGACCATCTGCCAGAACTTGGTGTACGAATAGACCGGCTTGGCGAATACGAGGTTGACGATCTCTCGTACGTCGATGCCGGTGTCGAGCATGTCCACGCTGATGGCGATGCGAGGCATGTCGTTGTTGGTGAATTGATCGAGCAGCCCACCTTTGCCGTAGACGCGCGGGTCATCTGACACCAGTACTTTTGCGAGCTCGCCGTGGTACTGTGGGTAGAGCTTGTCGAAGATTTCTTCCATGCGTCGGGCATGGGCCTTGGTGGCGCAAAAGAAGATGGTCTTGCCGGGAAGTACGCCGTTCACGTCCTTGATGGCCTCTTCCATGAACTCGCGGACGATCAGGGTGTTGGTGCCCTTGTTGATCACCTGCTTTTCGAGCTGGGTGCCCTCGAAGTTGATGTCTTCAACCTCCTTGCCCTGCAGGATCAGCTTCTTCTGGTCTTCCAGCGAAATCGTGCGCTTGCTGATGCCTTCCATCTGGAACTTGGTCTGAATCTTTATGACCTGGAAGTTGCAGAGGTAAGGCGGCACGTTGTTCACCGCTTCTTCATAGGTGTAGGCAAACGTGGGAATGCCGTCTTCGCAATGGAAAAGCTGGAAGGTGTTGTGGTCGATGATGTCGGTCGGAGTGGCTGTCAGGCCCAGCGTGATGGCTTTGAAGTAGTCGAGTACCTCACCAAAGGTGTTGTAGATCGAGCGGTGGCTCTCATCGACGACGATGAAGTCGAAAAAGTGCGGCGACAGGTGCTGCGCTTCGTCCCGGATGATGTTCAGCATCGTCGGGTAAGTGGCGACGTACACACGGCGGTCTTTCGCGATCAGCTTTTCGCCCACGTTGGGCCAGCGCGGCTCATTGGGCATGTGCTCCTTGAATGCGGCCAGTGCCTGCTCGCGTAACGCGATGCGGTCCACGAGAAACAGCACTTTTTCTGCGTGCCCGGCGCGCATCAAGGCATCGACCATCGCAATGCAGGTGCGCGTCTTCCCGGTGCCTGTAGCCATCACCAGCAGGAAGTCGCGCTTCTTCTTCTCGATGCCTTCAAGCACCGAGCGAATCGCCCGGATTTGGTAGTCGCGCCCGGCGATCGAAGTGTTGATGAATTCCTGCGTCAGCGGCTTGCGGTTGCGGCGGATGTAGGCAAAGCGCTCAAGGTCGTCGCGGGTAGGGAAGCCGACCACTTTGCGCGGCGGGGCGTTCTCCAAATCCCAGAAATACAGATCGTGGCCGTTGGTATAGAAGCAGAACGGCAGCTCACCGCCCAGCTGCTTCCGGATGTTGTAGCAGTACTGCTTGGCCTGCTCGCGGCCAATGGCGGCATCACGGCTGGTCTTCTTGGCCTCGATCACGGCCAAGGGTTTGCGATCTTTGCCCAGTAGGACGTAGTCGCTGAACTGGTGGCCCTCATAGGGCGTGCGTGGCTCCGCCACCCCATCGGGTAGGGCGGTAAGGATGTCGAATTCCTCAACAACCTGAGTCGGATCGTTCACGTCCCAGCCTGCCAAAGCAAGTTGCTGGTCGATCAGCTCCGATCTGGTTTGGGCCTCCGTCTTCGTCATCTTTTTGCTCCCTCTCGCCTCGTGGTCCGCTACCTATTGATCGATCCGACCAAGGTGTTAAGAACCACTGTCTAACCTGATCCACTTGGCAGCCCGTCCCTTGCCATTTGGTGCGATCAGTCCCTCCGCCTTCATTGCGCGCAAGACGACGCGCACCGTGTCGCGGCTGATGCCGGGGCAGGCCTCTTCGATCTCCGAGATGGAGAAGGGCAGTTGGCGTTTGAGAATTTCAGAGCGAACGCGGTCGCCCTTGGCGCCCCGGCCGCGCTCGATGGTGCCCACGCGCTCTTCAAATTCCTTGTAGGCACGCAGCAGCGCGCCCCAGAAGTAGTCGAGCCATGGGGCGATGTTGTGAGCGGCCTCGTGCCAGCCCTGGGAACTGGCTTCCAGCGTTTCGTAGTAGCTCTCCTTCGACTCTTCGAAGATGCGCTCCAGACTGATGAAGCGGCTCACCGCATAGTCGAAGTGATAGAGCAGTTGCAGGGTGAGCAGACGTGCCATGCGGCCGTTGCCATCCGGGAAGGGGTGGATGCACAGGAAGTCGAGGATGGCCAGCGGCACCAGCACCAAGGGATCTGCCAAGTGCTGATCCAACGCCATGCGGTAGCGCGTGATCAGGTCCACCATCGCCATGCGGGGGATGTGCGCTGCGACCGATTGAGCGCGGATGCGGGCGTTGCCATCGGGGTGGCGTTCGACGATGTCGTCGTTCGAGGCCTTCCAGTGCCCGCCGGGTTGCGGCATGTAGCGGTACAGCATGCCGTGCAGCTGCAGGACCGTGCCTTCGGAAAACGGCATCTGCTTGCCGCTCTCATGGATCAGACCGAGGGCATCGCGGTAGCCTGCCACCTCTTGCTCGGAACGGCTTTGTGGCGTGGCATTCTTGAGCACCAGTGACTTGAGCCGGTGCGCGGCGACGACCACGCCTTCCAGGCGGTTCGACGACTCGGTGGATTCGACCACTGCCACTTGCCGCAGGTCGCTCAAGACCTCCGGCGACTGCGCCACGAAGAGCTGCTGCTTGCCCCTGTACTCACCCAGGGCGCGCAGGGTCGCCAGCTGCTGCGCGTCGAAGCGCAGCTTGGCGAGGTAGTCTGGCGAGAGTGATGGCATGCAGCAGCATCCGGGCGGGGAAGAACGGGGTGATGCTACTGTGGATTGGGGTATTGGCGATGTTCATTGCCCCGATAAAACAATAACCACCCCATTCTCGCTTCACGGATCCGCCTGATGGTTCCGGTTCATCGGGGGCGGTGGAACCAGCATCAGCAGCCGAGCCGTGGTTGGTGTGCCAGCCCGCTTCCATGGCCTATGGTTTCGGGGCTTGAGACGGCTTGCCCTGCGATGCGGTGCCTTAGAACGTGTTTACGATCTCCCAGGGGGCGCGCTGCGGTGTGGGCGGGATGGGCTGCAAGGCGCGGTGCGCAGTGGATAGCTTGGGCTATCCACAAGCGCCGCAACGCCGCAGACCGCCCGCCCACACCGCTGCCCTTCGGGTTGGAGCGAAATCGGGCGATTGAACGCCCCGGCTGCTTGCATGGACATGAGTCCATGCGGCGCATCCGAAGCATCCACTCATCCCGATTGCGCTTCAACGCGATCCCCTGCGAGATCGCAAACACGTTCTTAAACCTGCCGTGTCTTGGAGCCCATACTCGCTGACGGCCGACGCTTTTTCGAAGATGCCGCTTCAGGCCGATCTGGCGCAGCCCGCATTGCAGCTGCTTGAGTTCAGAGAACGAACACGTTCTCAAGGCGAAATCTCCTCCAGCGCCCGGTCCGTGGTCTCGATCATCTTCCGCGAGGCCAGCCAGCCCACGACGGTGGCTGCGGCGAACATGAGGAAGACGCTGGCTACGCCCTGGGCCGACAGCATCACGCCGACCAGGGCCGGCGCCGCCGCCGATGCCGCCCGCAGCCACGAGGTGGCCAGGCCCGTGCCGATGGCGCGCATGCGCGTGGGGTAGATCTCGGGCGTGTAGAGGTAGAGCAGCACCGTGGTGGTGCCCATCACCGCATAGGCCGCCGACGCGAGGATGGCGACGGACCAGACGCTCTGCGCGCCCGTGGCTGCCAGCGCCAGCAGCAGCAGGCCGCTCACGGCGAAGCTGCCACCGGCCCAGCGCCGGCGGCCGACCTTGTCCACCAGCATCGCGCAGGTGAAGACGGCGCAGACGCTGAGCACGTTCGTCACCGAGGCGAGCCGCAGCGCCTCCTGCAGGGGCAGGTGGTAGACCGTCTTGTAGAGCGTGGGCAGCCAGTTGTTGATGCCGTTGGCGACGAAGTAGGACGCGGCCCAGAGCACCCAGACGATGAGCGTGCGGGGGCGGTAGAGCGGCGAGAACAGTTCCTTCCAGCTGGCGCGCCGGGTCGATTGCAGGCCGTTGGCCAGGCTCTCCACGCGGGCGCGCACCTCGTCGGGCTGGCGTTCAACGTCCAGGTGCCGGCGCGGCGTGGCGGCTTCCAGCGTGCGGATCACGCGGTCTGCCTCGTCCCAGCGCCCCCGGGCAGCCAGCCAGCGCGGCGATTCGGGCAGGCGTGCCATGAAGGCCAGGATGAGCAGGCCGGGCAGCCCGCCCACGAGGAACAGGCATTCCCAGCCATAGCGCGGCACCAGGAAGGCGCCGAGCTGCGCCGCCACCATGAGGCCCAGCGGGAAGATGAGTTCGTAGAGCACGAAGAAGCGCCCGCGCCCCTTGGACTGGGACATCTCGTTGATGTAGGTTGCCGCGACCGGCACCTCGCCGCCCACGCCGATGCCCTGCATGAAGCGCAGCGCGAACAGCACGTGGACACTGCCCGCGAAGGCGCAGGCGATGCTCATGACGGACATCACCGCCACGGCGGTGGACACGGCGGGCACGCGGCCCCACTTCTCGCCCAGCCAGCCGAAGAGCAGCGCACCCAGCACCTGGCCCAGATAGCCTGCGGCGATGAGCAGCCCGACTTCGCCGGGGCTCAGGTGCCACAGGCCCACCAGCACCGGCAGCACGAAGGCCAGGCTCAGCGCGTCGAAGGCGTCCAGGAAGGTGGCGCTGCCCATGACGATGCGCGTCTTGGTGTGCCAGCGGCAGAAGGGCACGTTTTCGGCGCGGAACAGCAGGCGGGCCGCCCGGTCTGCGTTGTGGGGGGCGGAGCCTTCCGGCGGGGAGCCGTCCATGGTGCGCGCGCTCATGCGGCATGCCGGCCGGCGGGCCAGGCGGCGAACGCAGGCTGCTGCGCGCCGCAGCCGGTAGCGGGAGCGGCTATGGACCTCCCGTGGTGGACCGGAGCCGGCAGGGCTGCCGGCGCGGCGAATGGGATTCGCTTCACGATGTTTGTCTCCTCTGGCCGGTCTGTCGCCGGACGGATGGGAAATGCCGAAAAGGCCGGGCCGCCTCCGCCCGCCGCTACTGCTGCTGCGAAAAGGGGAGAGGCTCGGCGGGCGTGGCCCTCGGGCCCGGTGCCGCCGGCATGGGGGCGGCTGGTTTTGCGGTGACTGTAGGAATCCACCAGCCTGCTGCCTAGGTGGAATTTCGTCGAATCAGACTTGCCGGAATCGGCATAACGCCATGCGGTCCGCAGGGAGGCTGCAAGCCGGCGGCCTTGCACCGCCAGCAGGGTTTCGTGAGCCGCGCTACGCCTCGAACGGCTTGTGGCTGGGCGTGTGCGGGCAGGACCAGTGGGCCATCATGTCCGCCACGCAGCGCGATGCCGGGGACAGCTTGCCCTGGCGCGGGAAGGCCAGCGTCACCAGCCGGAACAGGTCCGGTTCCAGCAGCCGGCTGGCCTGCAGGCGGCCGCTCTGCAGCTCCTGCGCGATGGAGTAGGGCCCCAGCACGGTGTAGAGCCCCTCCGTGGAGGTGACCAGCTCCTTCTGCAGCGTCAGCGAGTCCGCTTCGACGACGGCATCCAGCGTGAAGCCCTGGCTGCGCGCGGTCTCGTCCAGGGCGCTGCGCCACTGGCTGGGGCGGCGCGGAAGCACCAGGGGCAGTCCGCGCAGCCGGCCGAAATCGATGCTCGGCGCGCTGGTCAGCGCATCGCCGGGCGCGGACACCAGGAAGGTGTGGGCGATGGAGAGCACTTTTTCGTCGTTGCCCCGGGGCGGCTGGAAGCGGAAGACCACGGCCATGTCCACCGAGCTGCTGTCGAGCATGGCATTGAGCTCGGTGCCCTGGGCCTCGATGACGTTGAGCCGGATGCCCGGGTGCTCCTGCCGCAGCCGCTGGAAGATGCAGGGCATGAGGTGGTGAGCGGCGGAGGGAATGATGCCCAGGCGGACTTCGCCGCTGAGCGTGCCGGCCTCGGTGCGCAGGCTTTCCGACAGCGCGTCGGTCTCGTGCAGCCAGCGCCGCAGCCGGGGAACGGCGCTGCGCCCCGCCTCGGTCAGCACCACGCCGCGCCCGGTGCGCACGAACAGCGCCCCGCCGAGCTGCTTCTCGAACTCGCTCACCTGCCGGCTGATGTGGGACTGCGCCGTCTGCCGCCGCGACGCGACCTTGTTGATGCTGCCGTGGTCAGCCACCTCCAGGAAGAGGCGGACGCTTTCGATGTTCATGGCTTGGGGCTTTCCCGGTTATCTGGAATCCGGCAATTCTGAAACCTCTGAATCCTATCTGCACAGATAGATGGCGAATTCCTACATTGCGAAGGCCTGAGCCGGACGGCCGTTCCCGACGATGCCGCGCGGCGACTTATCTCCATCCCAGCACCCAGAGGACACCGCCTTGAAAATAGCCTCCTTCCAACACGCCGGCCGAGCCACCTACGGGGTCCTGCGCGGCGATGACGAATTCCTGCTGCCGGACGACGAATTCCTGCGCCGCCATCCCGACCTGCGTTCCGTGCTGGCAGCGCAGGCTCTGCCCGCGCTGGCCGAAGCCACCGCAGCGGGCGCACGCGCCGTCCGCGCTGCCGACATCCGCGCCCTGCCGGTCATCCCCGAGCCCGGCAAGATCATCTGCGTGGGCCTGAACTACAAGACCCACGTGGCCGAGACCAAGCGGGCCGACAGCGAATACCCGTCGCTCTTCCTGCGCTTCACCGATTCGCTGGCAGCGCAGGGCGACGAGGTGCTGCGCCCATCCTTTTCCGAACGTTTCGACTGGGAGGGCGAACTGGCCTTCGTCATCGGCAAGGGCGGACGCCACATCGCCCGCGCCGATGCCTTCGAGCACATCGCCGGCTACGCCTGCTTCAACGACGTCAGCGTGCGCGACTGGCAGCGCCACACGCACCAGTTCACGCCGGGCAAGAACTTCCCCGGCACCGCGCCCTTCGGCCCCTATCTGGTGACGCGCGACGAGGTGCCCGACGTGACCCGGCTCACCCTGGAAACGCGGCTCAATGGCGAGGTGATGCAGCACGCCAGCGTGGGCGACCTGATCTTCGACATCCCGACCATCGTCGAATACGTCTCGCGCTTCACGCCGCTCTCGCCCGGCGACGTGATCGCCACCGGCACGCCCGGCGGCGTGGGCGACCGCCGCGAGCCGCCGCGCTACATGAAGCATGGCGACACGGTCGCGGTGGAGATCACCGGCCTGGGCACGCTCAGCAACCGCATCGGAACGGACGCCTGAGGGGCGGGAAAGCAGATGGCAAGCAATTCCACCCCCAACGCGCGCAAGCTGCGCATCGCCGTGGACATCGGCGGCACCTTCACCGACATGGCGGCCTTCGACGAGGCCACGGGCCAGCTGCTGTTCGGCAAGGCGCTGTCCACCCATGGCGCCCTGGTCAACGGCATCCAGTCCACGCTGGACAGTGCCGACATCGACCTCAAGGACGGCAACCTGTTCCTGCACGGCTCGACCATCGCCATCAACACGCTGCTGGAGCGCAACGGCGCCAACACCGCGCTGCTGATCACCGAGGGCTTCCGCGACATCTACGAGATCGGCCGCGTGAACCGGCCCGATGCCTACAACCTGTTCTTCAACAAGCACCAGCCGCTGGTCAAGCGTTCGCTGCGCTTCGAGGTGGCCGAGCGCCTGCGCGCCGATGGCAGCCTGCACAAGCCGCTGGACGAGGCGGCCGTGCGCGAGCTGGCGAAGGAACTGAAAGGGCAGGGCATCGAGGCCGTGGCCGTGCTGCTGCTGCACTCCTACCGCAACCCGGCCCATGAGCAGCGCGTCAAGGCCATCCTGCAGGAAGAGCTGCCGCATGCCTTCGTCTCCGCGTCGCACGAGCTGAGCCAAGAGTACCGCGAATTCGAGCGCGTCTCCACCGTCGTGGCCAATGCCTACGTGGGCCCGCGCGTGTCGCAGTACCTGGGCCAGCTGGAAACGCACCTCTCGGCCAAGGGCTTCGGCGGCGACTTCTACGTGGTGCAGTCCACCGGCGGCCTGTTCCCCATCGAGCATGCCCGCGTCGGCTGCGTGCGCATGCTGGAATCCGGCCCGGCGGCCGGCGTGATCGGTGCGCAGGCGATCTGCGCGCAGCTGGGCATGGGCGACGCCATCGCCTTCGACATGGGCGGCACCACCGCCAAGGCCGGCGTGATCAGCGAAGGCCGGCCGCTCACGACCGGCTCGGCGCTGATCGGCGGCTACGAGCGCGCGCTGCCCATCCAGATCCCGATGATGGACATCCACGAGGTCGGCACCGGCGGCGGCTCCATCGCCCGCGTCGAGACCGGCAACGCGCTGCGGGTGGGCCCGCAGAGCGCGGGCTCCATCCCCGGCCCGGTGGCCTATGGCCGCGGCGGCCAGGAGCCGACGGTGACCGACGCCAACCTGGTGCTGGGCCGGCTTGATGCCGACAACTTCCTGGGCGGTGAACTCAAGCTTGACCTGGCGGGCTGCCAGCGCCAGATGGCCGAGCGCATCGCGACGCCGCTGGGGCTGGATCCGACCGAGGCGGCCGACGGCATCCTGCGCATCGCGGTGACGCAGATGTCCCACGCCGTGAAGGCCGTGACCACCGAACGCGGCCTGGACGCCGGCAGCTTCACCATGGTGGTCTATGGCGGCGCGGGCCCGCTGCACGCTTCGGCCATCGCACGCGAGATCGGCATCCGCAAGGTGCTGATCCCGTATGCGCCGGGCTATTTCTCGGCCTACGGCATGCTGTTCTCCGACCTGCGCTACGACTATGTGCGCTCGGTGTTCCGCAAGCTCAATGACGTGTCCTTCGACGAGATCGAGGCGGCATACAAGCAGATGGAAGACGAAGGCCGCGCCGCGCTGGAGCAGTCCGGCGTGAAGGCCGACGGCGTGGTGATCGAGCGCGCCGCCGACATGCGCTACGTGGGCCAGGAGCATGCCGTCACCGTGGACCTGCCGCTGGCCTTCTTCGAAAGCCGCGACCGCTCGGCGATCAAGCGGCAGTTCGACGAACTGCACAAGGTGCGCTACGGCACCTCGGCGCCCAAGGAGCCGGCCGACCTGGTGAGCCTGCGCGTCACGGTGCTGGGCACCATGAAGAAGCCGCCCAGGCACCAGGTGGCGCAAGGCGGCGCCAAGCCCGAGGCGGACGCGCTGCGCACCGTCAAGCCGGTGTATTTCCGCGCGGGCGGCTGGGCCGACACGCCGGTCTTCAAGCGCGACCTGCTGCGCGCGGGCAACCTGATTTCCGGTCCCGCCCTCATCGAGGAGCACGCCTCCACCACCGTCGTGCAGCCTGGCGACGAGCTGCGCGTGGACGAACTCGGCAACCTGCAAATCGCCATCGGGAGCGACCGCACATGAGCACCTACACCACCCCCGCAGCGGCCGCCGGCACCGGCGCCGCCGTCGATCCGGTCACCGTCGAGATCATCCGCAACGGCCTCTACGCCGTGACGGAGGAGATGAAGACCAACCTGACCCGCACGGCCTACAACCTCATCATCTACGAGGCGCTGGACTTCACCGTCGGCCTCTTCACCAAGGAGGGCGACACGGTCTCGATCGGCCTGGGCCTGCCGATGTTCATCCGCGGCATGTCGGAAACCGTGAAGGCCAAGATCCGCCACTTCGGCTACGAGAACATCCTGCCCGGCGACATCCTGGTCACCAACGACGCCTACACCACGGGCAGCCACCTGAACCACTTCACCTTCACCATGCCGGTGTTCCACGAGGGGAAGCTCGAAGGCTTCACCTGCTGCATGGCGCACTGGCTGGACGTGGGCGGCACGCTGGGCAACGTCACCACCGACATCTTCAGCGAAGGCATCCAGATCCCCATCGTCAAGTACCAGCGCGAGGGCGTGGTCAACCAGGACCTGATCGACATCATCGCCATGAACGTGCGGCTGGCCGAGCGTGCCCTGGGCGACCTGCGCGCGCAGATCACCGCCATCACCACCGGCGAGCGGCGCTACGTGGAGCTGCTGCAGCGCTACGGCGCAGACGCGGTCAACGGCGCCATCCGCCAGATCATGGATTCGTCCGAAGCAGTGGCGCGCAAGAACACGCTGTCCATCCCCGACGGCGTCTATGAGGCCGAATCCTTCATGGACGACGACGGCCTGGAGATCGGCAAGCGCATCCCCATCCGCGTCAAGGTGACGGTGCAGGGCGACGAGATGACGGTGGACCTGTCGGACGTCTCCAAGCAGGTGCGCGGCTTCTACAACTCGGGATTCACCACCGGCATCGCCTGCGCGCAGGTGGCCTACAAGTGCCTGACCACGCCCACCGACTACCCGGTCAACGACGGCAGCTTCCGACCGCTCAAGGTGGTGATGCCCATGGGCACGGTGGTCAGCGCCGAGCGGCCCTACCCGATGCGCGTCTGGATGACCTTCCCGATGACGGTGATCGACACCATCTTCAAGGCGCTGGCGCCCGCCATTCCCGACCGCTCCATCGCCGGCCACCATGCCGACCTGGTGTTCCCCAACATCCACGGCATCTCGCCGGAGGACGGGCGCCTCTTCATCGTGGGCATCGGCCCGCTGGGCGGCGGCTGGGGCGCCAAGAGCCGCGAAGACGGCGTTTCCGTCACCGTCTGCATCAACGACGGCGACACCCACAACAGCCCCACCGAGCAGCTGGAAGCCAAGTACCCGGTGCTGGTCGAGAAGTACGAGATCCGCCGCGACTCTGCCGGTGCGGGCCGTTACCGTGGCGGGCTGGGCGCGGAGATGGTGGTGCAGGCGCTGTCGCCCTTCACCGTGACCACCCGCATCGACCGCGTCCACTGCAAGCCCTGGGGCCTGGAGGGCGGTGGCGACGCGATGGGCAACGGCCTGGCCGTGCGCCACAAGGGCGAATGGAAGACCGACCATGCCAACGCCAAGATCTTCAACGTGCGGCTGGAGCGCGGCGACGCCTACAAGATGCTGTCGGGCGGCGGCGGCGGCTTCGGCGACCCGCTGGACCGCGAGATCGACAAGGTGGCCGAAGACGTGCGCGAAGGCTATGTGAGCGCCGAGGTGGCCCGCGAGGTGTACCGCGTGGTGCTCGACGCCCAGGGCCGGGCCGACGCGGAAGCCACGCAGCGCCTGCGCGCCGCGCCGCGCAGCCCGGCCGCAGGCGCCGCCGCGACCCCCACCGCTGCCTGGGACGGCCAGTGACCGTGGCCGAAGCCAGCGACTGCATCGCGCAGCGCAGCGACATGCTGCTGCGCCTCTGGAGCGACCTGGCGATGCGCCACGTCGCGCTGGGCGGCGCATGCGGCTGCGGCATGGGCGGCATCAGCCTGCGGCTCGAAGACTTCGAGCTGGACATCTTCGACTACCTGCAGGACGCCGGCCTGCGCTCGGGCGAGCCGGCTGTGGCCGCGTTCTTCGAGGCCTGGGGCCCGGCCGCGTCCCGGCCCGAGCCGGTGCGCCTGCTGCTGCAGCGGCTGGCCGAGGGGGCGGTCGAACCCGGCGGAGCCGAATGGATCCTGGCGCGGCTGGAGCGCAGCCTGTGTTCGTTCGCGAGCCTGCACGGCTCGCAGGCGGAGCCCTGACATGGCGGGCCACTTCTCGGCCTTGCTGTCGGCGGAGCCGGCCGGCGGCGCGCGCGTGCCCGTCACGGTGCTGACCGGCTTCCTCGGCAGCGGCAAGACCACGCTGCTCAACCGCCTGCTGTCCCTGCCGGAGCTGGAGGGCACGGCCGTCATCGTCAACGAGTTCGGCGAGGTCGGCATCGACCACGACCTGATCACCCACACCACGGAAGACACCGTGCTGCTGTCCAACGGCTGCCTGTGCTGCGCCGTGCGCGGCGACCTGGTGGAGGCCCTGTGCGCGCTCGCGCAGCGCCCCGGGCCGCCCTTGCGGCAGGTGCTGATCGAGACCAGCGGCCTGGCCGATCCCGCGCCCATCCTGCGGGTGCTCATGGGCGATCCGGCGGTCTCGCGCCACTTCGCGCTGCGCGGCGTGGCCTGCACGGTCGATGCGGTGCTGGGCCTGCGCACCCTGGCCGCCCACGCGGAAGCCGCGCAGCAGGCGGCCGTGGCCGATCTGCTGGTGCTGACCAAGACCGATCTGCTGCCGGCGCAGGACAAGGCGGAAGGTGGCGGCATCGGCCCGGTCCTGCAGGCCGTCGCGCGCATCAATCCCGATGCGTCCGTCGTCCAGGCGCCTGCCGGGCAGATCGGCGCGCTGCTGGAACTGATGCACAGGCCGCAGCCCCCGGGGCGGGAGTCCGCCCAGGCTCCGGCGTACCGGCCGCCGGCTTCGCGCGCCGGCGCCCTGGCCGGCGCGACCGAGCCGGTCCATGCCGGCGGCATCGCCTCCTTCGTGCTGGTGCGCGACACGCCGCTGCCGCTGGAGGCCTTCGCGCATTGGCTCGACATGGTGGTGGCCACGCGAGGCGTGGACCTGCTGCGCGTCAAGGGACTGGTCTGCACTGCGGACGATCCCGGCCGCCCGCTGCTGGTCCACGGCGTCCAGCACCTGTTCCCCCCGCCCGAGCGGCTGCCCGCCTGGCCTTCGGGCGACACCCGCACGCGCCTGGTCTTCATCACCCGGGGGGTGGACGGCGAGGCGCTTTCCGACACCCTGGACATCCTGGTGCGCCGGCATGCCCGGGCTGCGCCCGCCTGAAGGCGGGCATCGATCTCGGCTTCGACAAAAACAGAACCTTCAAGGAGACAAGCATGAACAAACGCCAATGGCTGCGCGCCTTCGCCGCTCTCGCGGCGGCGGGCGCCGCGTCCGCCGCGACGGCGCAATCGGGCCCTGCGGCCTTTCCGGAGCAGGGCCGCGTCATCCGCATCGTCGTGCCGTTCGCGGCGGGCGGCGGCGTGGACAGCGCGGCCCGCCTGCTGGCCGAGCAGATGCGCAAGCTGCTGGGCGCCAACGTGATCGTGGAGAACAAGGCCGGCGCCAGCGGCACCCTGGGCGGGCGCTTCGTGCAGAGCGCGCCGGCCGACGGCTACACGCTGCTGTTTTCTGCCGCCACCCAGGTACACACGCGGCAGGTGATGAAGAACCCGCCCTACGACCCGCAGGCCGACTTCGCGCCCGTGGCGCGCGTGGGCGAGGCGCCGCTGATGCTGGTGATCTCGCCGCAGCAGCCGGAGCAGAAGCTCGCCGACGTGCTCAAGTCGGCGGGCGCCAAGCCTGATGCCTGGACCGCCGCGCTGCCTGCCTTCGGCGCGCCCAGCCACCTGGCGACCCTGCTGCTCGCCAGGGAGGGCAAGGTGTCGTTCACCTACGTTCCCTACAAGGGCACGCAGCCGGCGCTGGTCGATGTGGCGGGCGGCCAGGTGCAGCTGCTGCTCGACTCGATGATCTCGCTGCTGCCCATGGCCAAGTCGGGCAACGTCAAGCCCATCGCCATCACTTCGACCAGGCGCAGCCCGCTGCTGCCGCAGGTGCCCACCGTCGCCGAAAGCGGCCTGCCGCAGTTCGCCTATGCCTCCTGGTACGGCCTCTGGGCGCCGCGCGGAACGCCGCCCGACCGCGTCGCGGTGCTCAACAAGGTGGCCAACGCCGCGGTCGCCGAACTGGTGCGCTCCGGCGCCTTCGCCAGCCTGGGCATCGAGCCGGTGAACGAGACGCCCGAGCAGTTCCGCCAGTACATCGCGCGGGAGGTGGCGCAGGGTGCCGAACTGCTGCGCAGCTCGGGCTTCAAGCCGGAGTGAGCGCGCTTTCTTTCTTTCTTTCCATCCCACCAGCATTCCCTACACAAGCAGGAGACAACCCCCATGCATGCCAAGAAATTACTGAGCGCCGCCGCTGCCGTGGCGGCCACCACGGCCCCTTGCCTTCCGGCCTTCGCCCAGTCGTCGGTGACCGTCTTCGGCGTCATCGACTCGACCGTCCAGCACGCCAGCCAGGGCGGCGCTTCGGTGAACCGCCTCAATGGCGGCGGTGGCAACCAGATCAGCCGACTGGGCTTTCGCGGCACCGAAGACCTGGGCGGGGGGCTGTCTGCCGGCTTCGTGCTGGACATGGGGCTGAACATCGATACCGGGACGGGCGGCGTCACCTCGGCCAACAACCAGACCGCGGCCGCGGCCAGCGGGCTGACCTTCAACCGGCGCTCCACCGTCAGCCTGAGCAGCACCCGCTGGGGCGAGGTCCGCATCGGCCGCGACTTCACGCCCACTTACTGGAACCTCACCTTCTTCGATCCCTTCGGCACGGCGGGAGCGGGGTCGGCAGCCAACATCATCCAGAGCAACCTGTCGAAGGTGTCCACGGTGCAGACGGCGCTGCGCGCCTCCAATTCGGTGGGCTACTTCCTGCCTTCCATGAGCGGCTTCTATGGGCAGCTGATGTACGCCATGGGCGAGAACGGCTCGGGCGCTCCCAACGGCACGGCCAAGGACGGCAACTACGCCGGCCTGCGCGTGGGCTATGCCGCCGGCCCCCTGAATGTCGCCATCGCGCACGGCCGGACTTCGCTGGCATCGGGCGACGTGTCCACCACCAACGCCGGCCTGGCCTACGACTTCGGCGTCGCCAAGCCCCTGCTGCAGCTCTTCCAGGACCGCAAGGACGGCGTGGCCGCGCCCAGCCGCTCGTCGGGCTTCCTGGTCGGCGCGCAGTTCCCGGTGGGGCCGGGCTACATCCCGGTGTCGTACAGCCGCATCAAGGACAACGCCGCCTTGGAGCGCAAGGCGAACCAGCTGGCGGTCGGCTATGTGTACAACCTTTCCAAGCGCACGGCGGTCTATACGACGTTCTCGCGCATCGGCAACTCCGGCGGCGCTGCGCTGAGCGGAGGCGGCGTGCCGGGCGTGGCGAACGCGGCGTGGCGGGGCACGGACATCGGCATCCGGCATTCGTTCTGACCGGATTTCACAAGGGGCCGGGCAGGCCTCGCCACGGGCCTGCCGTGCGGCAGCCGTTCATGAATGAGAAAGATGCGATGTTCAAGAATCTATCCATTGCCAGGCGGTTGGCGCTCGGTTTCGGAATCAGCGTGGCGCTGGGCGCGGGCATCGCCACCTATTCCTCTTTCACCATGCGGGGTCTGAACGACGAGATCGACGCCCTGGCGAACGACCGCATGCTCAAGCTGGTGCAGCTCGGCCAGATCCGGAGCAACGTCCAGGCGAACAACAGCCTGGCCCGCAACGTCGTCATCAACAACGCTCCCGGTTTCGTCGCGGGCGAGAAGAAAAAGATCTTCGCCTACCGGGACAAGACCCGGGAGATCATCGGCACGCTGGAAAAGACCGCGGTCTCACAGGAAGGTCGCCGCCTCGTCGAGGCGTTGGCCGAGGTGTATCCGGCCTTCGAGGCGTCTCTCGACACGGCCATGGCCCTGGGCGTCGCCGGAGACCGGGAAGGCGCCAGCGCCTTCCTCTATGGGCAGGGGCGCGCTCTGCAGAACGCCACGCTCGCCGCCATCGACAAGCTGTCGGCGCTCCAGCAGCAGCGCGCCGCCGAGATCTCGCGCAGGAGCCTGCAGACCACCCGCACCAGCAGCCAGCTGATGTTCGGGCTCGCGCTCCTGATGGCCGGCGTCGGCATCGCGGTGAGCTGGCTGCTGAGCCGCAGCATCCGCCAGGCGCTGGGCGCCGAGCCCGGCGAGCTCAGCGTCGCCGTGGCCCGCGTGGCCGACGGCGACCTGCGCCAGGCGCTGGCGGTCTCGCCCGGCGATCAGTCCAGCGTGCTGGCGAACATCGCGCGCATGCAGGCCAGGCTGACCGAGGTGGTCTTCGGCGTGCGCGCCCGTTCCGAAAGCGTGGCCACCGCCAGCGCCCAGATCGCGCAGGGCAACAACGACCTCTCGGCCCGCACCGAGCAGCAGGCCTCGGCCCTGCAGCAGACGGCCGCTTCCATGGAGGAGCTGAGCTCCACCGTGCGCCAGAACGCCGACAACGCCCGCCAGGCCGACCAGCTCGCGCTGGGCGCTTCCAGCCTGGCCGCCGAGGGGGGCGACGCCGTGGACCAGGTGGTCGAGACCATGAAGGGCATCCACGAGGCCTCGCGGCGCATCGGCGACATCATCGGCACCATCGACGGCATCGCGTTCCAGACCAACATCCTCGCGCTCAACGCGGCCGTCGAGGCCGCCCGTGCCGGCGAGCAGGGCCGCGGTTTCGCGGTGGTGGCCGGGGAGGTTCGCAGCCTCGCGCAGCGCAGCGCCGATGCCGCCAGGGAGATCAAGGCGCTCATCGGCGACAGCGTGGCGCGCGCCGGGCAGGGGGCCGTGCTGGTGGACGGTGCGGGAGCCAAGATCGCGGAAGTGGTGGATGCGATCCGCCGGGTGACCGGTGTCGTGGGCGAGATCAGTGCCGCGAGCGTGGAGCAGAGCCAGGGCGTGGGGCAGGTGGGCGAAGCGGTCGCGCAGATGGACCAGGCCACGCAGCAGAACGCCGCGCTGGTGGAGGAGTCGGCGGCGGCCGCCGGCAGCCTGCGCGCGCAGGCCGAGCAGTTGGTGCAGTCCGTGGCCTTCTTCCAGCTGGCCGTAAGAACGTGTTGACGATCTCCCAGGGGTCGCGCAGCGGTGTGGGCGGGATGG
>CAJYHL010000004.1 GCA_913774625.1 uncultured Acidovorax sp. | reverse complement strand
GGTCTTTTTCTTCAACCACCCGAATCACTCACATCTGCAAGCAACCCGTTTAGCGAAGCCTTGAATTCTACATCGGATTTTCAACAACCCGCAAGCAAAACCCAAGAATTTTTTCCTACCCACCCAGGCCGCTTTCGCAAGCCCCGATGTGTCGAGCCCGCCAGTGTATGGCAGTTTCGGGACAATTGCGGCGATTCCTGCAGAAAATTTGCCGCCGTCGCTCAGCGGGCCTGCAGGGCCTCTTCCAGTGCGTCTATATAGAGAGAGGCCACATCGCACCCCGTCTGGTCGTGGATCTCCTGGAAACAGGTCGGGCTGGTGACGTTGATTTCGGTCACACAGTCCCCGATGACGTCCACGCCAGCCAGCAGCAGGCCGCGCTCCTTCAGCACAGCGCCCAGCGCTTCGCCGATTTCCTGGTCTCGCGCCGTCAGGGGGCGGGCCACGCCCTTGCCTCCGGCTGCCAGGTTGCCGCGCACCTCGCTGCCCTGGGGGATGCGCGCCAGGCAGTAGGGAACCGGCTTGCCGCCGATGATGAGGACGCGCTTGTCGCCCTCGGCGATCTCGGGCAGGAATTTCTGCACCATCACGCTTTCCGCGCCGCCCTTGTTCAGGGTCTCTACGATGCTGCCGAGATTGAGGCCGTCCGCCTTGACGCGGAAGATGCCCATGCCCCCCATGCCGTCCAGCGGCTTGAGGATGATGTCGCCGTGCTCGGCGTGGAATCGGCGGATGTCCTGCGCATCACGCGTGACCAGCGTGGGGCCGATGAACTCCGGAAACTCCATGATCGCCAGCTTCTCGGGATGGTCGCGCAGAGCGCGAGGCTTGTTGAACACCCTGGCTCCATCGCGCTCCGCCTGTTCGAGCAGATGGGTGGCGTAGAAATATTCGCTGTCGAACGGCGGATCCTTGCGCATCAGCACGGCACCGAAGTCGGCAAGGGCGGCAGCGCGCGGGGCCTGGGCCGCGAACCAGTCGTCGGGGTGGCCGGTCAGCGTGATGTCGCGGACGGCGGCGGTGACGCGTGCGCCCCGCTGCCAGTGGAGGTGCCGGGGCTCGCAGACCGAGAGCGTGTGGCCGCGGCGCTGCGCCTCGCGCATCATGGCGAACGTCGTGTCCTTGTAGATCTTGAACTGCTCGATGGGATCGGCGATGAAGAGGAAATGCATGTTGGCGAAAACGTTGATGGGTTCAGGCGCCGGGCACGGGCCGCTTGCCGTACTGTTGCACAAGTAGCGCGACGCTGCCGGCGACCACGCCCCAGAAGGCCGATCCCACCCCGGCCAGTGTGACGCCGCTGAGCGTGACGAGGAAGGTGATGAGCGCCGCATCGCGATGCGCCTCTTCGCGCAGGGCCGCCGCCAGCCCGGTGCCGATGGTGCCCAGCAGGGCCAGCCCGACGATGGCGACCACCAGTTCGCGCGGGAAGGCGGTCAGCAGCGCCGTCACCACAGCACCGAAGATGCCGATTCCTATATAGAGCAGGCCGCAGCAGGCGGCTGCGGTGTAGCGCCGGGTACGGTCTTCGTGGGCCTGCGGCCCCATGCAGATGGCGGCCGTGATGGCGCTGAGGTTGAGCGCGAACGCACCGAAAGGCGCGAGCACCAGGCCGGCGACGCCCGTCATCGTGATCAACGGGGAGATGGGCAGCGGATAGCCGCTGGCGCGGATGACGGCTGCGCCCGGCAGATTCTGCGAGGCCATGGTGACGATGAAGAGCGGCAGAGCCAGGCTGACCAGCCCGCCCCAGCTAAAGGAGGGCATGGTGAACATGGGCTCAGCCAAGCCCACGGCCATTCCGTGCCACGCCATGCGGCCCGTGGCGGCCACGTACAGAACGCCGGCCGCCAGGGCGATCACCACTGCGTAGCGGGCGAGGAAGCGGCGCGCCAGCAGATAACTGGCCAGCATCAGCAGCACGAGGGCTGGCGCCGTGGCGGTGGCGGCGAAGGTGTCCATGCCGAAGCGGGTCAGCACGCCCGCGAGCAGCGCCGAGGCGACGGCCGCGGGGATGCGGTTCATCACCCGCTCGAACCAGCCGGTGGCGCCCGCCACCGCGATGAGCAGCGCGCAGATCATGAAAGCGCCCACGGCGTCGGCCATGCTGAAAGCGCCGGAGGCACCGGCCGTGGCCAGCACCGCCGCGCCGGGCGTGGACCAGGCGACCATCACCGGCTGGCGCATGAGCATCGAGGGCACCAGCGAGCACAGCCCCATGCCCAGTCCCAGCGCCCAGATCCAGGAAGTGACCTGCCCCGGCGTGGCGTGGAAGGCCTGGGCTGCCTGGAAGACGATGGCGACGGAGCTGGTGAAGCCCACCAGCACGGCGACGAAGCCGGCCACGAAGGTCGACAGGCTGAGGTCTTTGAAGAAGGATCGCACGGGAACGGGAGCAGGACGAGGAAGCGAAGGAGGAGGAGGAAAAAAGCCGGAACGAGAGGCGGGAGGTTGGGCGAAGCCGGCACCAGGCCAGGCCTCGACGGCATCCGGCGCAGATGAATCAAGGCCCCACCCCGGAGGCCCTGGCGATCCGATGACGGAGCGTGCCCGGCACGGAAGAAGGCCGTATCGATGCACCCGCCAGGAAAGCCGGGATCGACCCCTTCAGATCTCGATCTTGGAGCCCAGCTCGACCACGGCGTTGCTGGGCAGGTTCAGGAAGCTCGCCGCGCCGCTGGCATTGTGGTGCATCTGGGCGAAGAGCTTTTCGCGCCAGGGCGCCATTCCGCTGCCGATGGTGGGGATGACCACGTCGCGCGACAGGAAGTAGCTGGTGGTCATGGACTCCAGCTCGCAGCCCCGGCCGCGCATGGACTCCAGTGCGCGGGGCAGGTCGGGATCGTTCTTGAAGCCGTAGTGGACGACCACCTGCCAGCAGTCGCTGCCCAGCGGTTCGACCTGCAGCCGCTTGTCGAGGCCGATCCACGGGGTTTCGTGGCTGCGTACCGTCACGAACAGGTTCTGCTTGTGCAGCACCTTGTTGTGCTTGAGGTTGTGCAGCAGCGCATTGGGCACGGCGCCGGGCTCGGCCGTGAGGAACACCGCCGTGCCGTCCACACGCGTGGGCGGGCTGATGAAGACCGCCGTGAGGAAGTCGTGCAGGTCGAGCGACTCTTCCCGCAGCTTGTCGTTGAGCAGTTCGCGCCCGCGCTTCCAGGTCATCATGAGAATGAACAGGATGCAGCCGATCATCAGCGGGAACCAGCCGCCTTCGAACAGCTTGAGCAGGTTGGACGTGAAGAAGGCGAAGTCCACCAGGAAGAAGAAGCCGGTGGAGAGCAGGCACAGCGCCAGCGGGTAGCGCCAGCCATAGCGGATGACGAAGAAGGTGAGCACGGTGGTGATGAGCATGTCCAGCGTCACCGCGATGCCGTACGCCGCCGCCAGGTTGCTGCTGGAGCGGAACATGACCACCGCCAGCACGATGGCGACGAACAGCCCCCAGTTCACGAAGGGCATGTAGATCTGGCCCGTGTCGCGCACGCTGGTGTGCAGGATGTTGAGGCGCGGCAGGTAGCCCAGCTGGATGACCTGTTTGGTCACGCTGAAGGCGCCCGTGATGAGCGCCTGCGAGGCGATCACCGTGGCCATGGTGGCCAGCACCACCAGCGGGACCAGCGCCCAGTCGGGCGCCATCAGGAAGAAAGGGTTGCTCACCGCCTCGGGCTGGGCCAGCAGCAGCGCGCCCTGGCCGAAATAATTGGTGGTGAGCGCGGGCATGGCCACGCCGAACCAGGCCAGGCGGATGGGCTTCTTGCCGAAGTGGCCCAGGTCGGCGTAAAGCGCCTCGGCCCCGGTCACGCACAGCACCACGGCGCCCAGGATGATGAAGCTGGTGCCCGGGTTGTTCCAGATGAAGCGCAGCGCGTGGTGCGGGCTCAGAGCGCCCAGGATCTCGGGGTGGCCCACGATGTGCGGCACGCCCAGCGCGGCGATGGAGCAGAACCAAACCAGGGTGACCGGACCGAAATACCGGCCTATGCCCGCCGTGCCGCGCTTTTGCACGCCGAAGAGGCCGAAGAGCACTACCAGCGTCATGGGGATCACGGCCGAACGGAAGTGCGGCGACACCACGGCCAGCCCCTCGACGGCCGACAGCACGGAAATCGCGGGCGTGATGACGCCGTCGCCATAGAAGAGGCAGGTGCCGAAGATGCCCACGCCCAGCAGCCCCGCGCGCAGCCGGGGCTTGTCCTTCACGGCCTGGGAGGCCAGGGCCAGCATGGCGATGAGGCCGCCTTCGCCCTTGTTGTCGGCACGCAGCACCAGCACCACGTATTTGATGGAGACGATGACGGTGAGCGTCCAGAACAGGATGGACAGCACGCCATAGACGTTGGAGGGCGTAAACGGCACATGGCCGGAACCGAACACCTCCTTGACCGCGTACAGGACGCTGGTGCCGATGTCGCCATACACGACGCCGATGGCGCCCAGCGTGAGCGCTGCGAGCGAGGATTTGGAGCTTTGCACTATGGGGGCCCGGCTACGCCTGCCGGCGCCGCGGGTCGCTGTTCTTGCGGGACCGCTATTGTGCGCTGGGCTCCGCCAGCGCATGCACATGGCCCTGTCTGTTGCAGAGCAACAACTAAACACCAGCCCTGACAGTGACAGGGGCAGTGACGGCAGCGCCCCGCGGGACGGTCTGCCGCCGTCCGTGGAGTCAGTCGTACACCTCGGCCTCGGGGTCGGTGGCCTCCAGCTCGTAGCTGGAAGCCAGCATGGCCAGGCGCGCCACCACGCCGTACATGTAGAAGCGGTTGGGGGCGCTGGCGCCGGGGCGGGCGCCGGGCTGGGGCATCTGCGTGCTGTGCTTGAAGGCCAGCGGCACGAAGCTGGCGCCGGGCGCATTGAGGTTCTCGTCCACGCCGCGCTCGGCATGCATGCGGTAGAAGCCGCCCACCACGTAGCGGTCCATCATGTACACCACGGGCTCGGCCACGGCCTCGTGCACGCGCTCGCGGGTCAGCACGCCCTCCTGGATGATGAGGTCGTGCACCGTATCGCCGTCCTTGATGCCGGCCAGCTTGTGGCGGGCCTTGCGGTTCAGGCCGTCCAGGTCCTTCGCGTCGCGCACCGTCATCACGCCCATGCCCTGGGTGCCGTTGTCGGCCTTGACGATGACGAAGGGCTTCTCGTTGATGCCGTATTCCTTGTACTTGCGGCGCACCTTGGTCAGCTGGGCATCGACGGCGCTGCGCAGCACTTCCATGCTGGCGTCTTCGTCGAAGTCCACCTTCTCGCAGCGGCTGAAGAGCGGGTTGATGAGCCAGGGGTCGATGCCCA
The DNA here is from genome assembly GCA_913774625.1 of uncultured Acidovorax sp. Lineage (GTDB taxonomy): Bacteria > Pseudomonadota > Gammaproteobacteria > Burkholderiales > Burkholderiaceae_C > Paracidovorax. The sequence continues at coordinate 45,158 of CAJYHL010000004.1, read as the reverse complement.
GCAGCTTGCCCAGGCGCTTGGACACCTCCTCGTAGCTCTGGAAGTGCCGGCTCTTGCGGCGCACGCTCCAGCCGCCGTGCAGAGGCGGCAGCAGGTACTGCTCGTGCAGATCTTCCAGGATGCCGGGGGCGCCGGCCGAGAGGTCGTTGTTCAGCAGGATGGTGCAGGGGTCGAAGTGCTTGAGCCCCAGCCGGCCCTTGGTGCGGATCACGGGCTCCAGCGTCACGGTTTCGCCATGGGGCAGCGTCACCACGGTGGGCTTCTTGATCTGGGGGTTGATGGAGCCGACCCGCACGTTCAGGCCCGCCATGTTGAAGATGCGCTGCAGCTGCAGCACGTTCGACAGGTAGAAGGTGTCGCCGCTGCGGTTTTCCGGAATGATGAGCAGGTTGCGCGCCTCGGGGCAGATCTTCTCGATCGCCGCCATCGCCGCCTGCACGGCCAGCGGCAGCATCTCGTTGCTCAGGTTGTTCCAGCCGCCGGGAAAGAGGTTGGTGTCCACCGGCGCCAGCTTGAAGCCGGCATTGCGGATGTCCACCGAGGTGTAGAAGGGCGGCGTGTGCTCCATCCACTCCAGGCGGAACCAGCGCTCGATGGCGGGCATGGAGTCGAGGATGCGCTGTTCAAGCTCGTTGATGGGCCCCGTGAGGGCAGTGATGAGATGCGGAACCATGGAAGCCCTCGGGAGATGGCGGGGAAATGGATCGGTGGCTGGGATTGTAGGGAGGACATGTGGGGCCGGATGCCGAATCCGCAAGCCGGCGCCCCGGAGCGGGTGGCGGCCCCTTCAGCGCCGCCAGAAAGCCGGCGTGAGCAGGGCCATGAAGCTCAATATCTCCAGCCGGCCCAGCAGCATCGCCAGGTTGCACACCCAGAGCTGGAGATCGGTCAGCACCGCATAGGACGAAGCCGGCCCGAGCTGGCCCAGCCCCGGCCCCATGCAATGCACGCTGGCAAGGATGGCCGAGAAGGCGGTCACCGGGTCCAGGTCGGTCAGCAGCAGCACCATGCTCAGGATGATGACCGTGGCGCCATAGACCAGCATGAAGGCCAGCACCGAGAAGATCATGCGCGGATCCACCACCGCGTCGCCGAGGCGCACCGGCTGCACCGCGCGCGGATGCACGATGCGCGTGAGTTCCCGCCGGGCCTGCTTCAGCAGGATCAGCATACGGACCATCTTGATGCCGCCGCCGGTCGATCCCGCGCTTGTCGCCACGCCCGAGAGCAGCAGCATGAAGATGGGCGCGAACACCGGCCAGCCCAGGTAGTCGGTGGTGACGAAGCCGGTGGTGGTGGCCACCGAGACGACGTGGAACATGCCGTAGCGCAGCGCGTCGGACAGCGTGTAGACGTTCTTGGCCCACAGCAGCAGCGCCACCACCAGCCCCCCGCCGACGAGGGCCACCATGGTCGCGCGCATCTCCGCATCGCGCCAGAAGCCGCGCAGCGTGCGCTTGCGCACGGCGACGAAATAGAGCGCGAAGTTGCAGCTGGCCAGCAGCATGAAGACCACGGCGATGGCTTCGAGCAGCGGCGACTGGAAGTAGGCGAAGCTCTGGTCGTGCGGCGACAGCCCGCCCAGGCTGACGGTGGTGAACATGTGCATCAGCGCGTCTTCCGGCGTCATGCCGGCCGCCCAGTAGGCCAGCGCACAGGCCATCGAGAAGAACACATAGACGCCCCAGAGGCCCTTGGCCGTCTCGGTCATGCGCGGGGTGAGCTTGGTGTCCTTCACCGGGCCGGCCGCCTCTGCCTTGAAGAGCTGGCTGCCGCCCACGCCCAGCAGGGGCAGCACGGCCACCGCCAGCACCAGGATGCCCATGCCACCGATCCACTGCATGAAAGTGCGCCACAGATTGACCGAGAGCGGCAGCGCATCCAGCTGCGTCATCACCGTGCCGCCCGTGGTGGTGAGGCCCGAGACGGCCTCGAAATAGGCATGCGTGAACGACAGCGGCCGGCCCAGCTGGTGGGTGGCCAGCAGCAGCGGCAGCGCCGCGAAGACCGGCAGCACCACCCAGACCAGCGAAACCAGCATCACGCCGTGGCGCGGCAGCAGCTCGCGGCCATGGTGGCGGGTCTGCAGCCAGAGCACGCCGCCGGCCGCCCAGGTCGCCAGCATGGAGAGCGCGTACATGTTCCAGAGCCCGTCGTGCCGCCACCACGACGCGGCCAGCGGCACGGACATGGCGCTGCCGAACATGCACAACAGCACGCCGAGCACCCGCAGGACGAGAAGGATGTCTGCCATGGCCCGCCGGATTCAGAAGAAGGTGGCGCCCACGCGGAACACCTTCTCCACGCCCGGCACCAGCCGCTTGTGGGGCAGGAAGAACACCACGTGGTCGTTGCTCTCGATCACCGTGTGGCTGCGCGGGATGATGACCTCGGGCTGCACGCCCTCGCCCGGCGCATCGGCACCGCTGCCATCGTCAGGCAGCCCGCGCACGATCAGGCCCATGTGAACCTCGGGCGGCAGGTGGATCTCGCTGACCTTGCGGCCGACCACGCGCGAACTCTTGCGGTCGCCGCGCGCCACGATCTCCAGCGCCTCGGCCACGCCGCGCCGCAGGCTGTGGACGGCCTGCACGTCGCCCTGCCGCACATGGGCCAGCAGTTCGCCCAGCAGTGCCTGCGCGGGCGAGAGCGCGATGTCGATCTGCGTGCCGTGCATCAGGTCGGCATAGCTGCGGCGGTTGATGAGCGCCAGCACCCGCCGCGCGCCCATGCGCTTGGCCAGCAGGCTGGCCATGATGTTGTCCTCGTCGTCGCCGGTCAGGGCCAGGAACAGGTCCACCTCCTCGATGCCTTCGTCGCCCAGCAGGTCCTCGTCGGTGGCGTCGCCCTGCAGCACCAGCACATCGGAGGGCAGCTGCGCGGCCAGGCTCTGGCAGCGCTCCGGGTTCGATTCGATGATCTTGATATGGAAGCGCCCCTGCTGCGCCAGCTGCCGCGCCAAGCGCTGGCCCACGCGGCCACCGCCCGCCACCATGATGCGGCGCACCGGCCGCGCGGGCTGGTCGCTGCGGCGGTGCAGCGCGGCCAGCACCTGCGGGATCTGCTCGCGGGCCGACAGCACGAAGACCTCGTCGCCCGGCTCGACGCGGGTGCTGCCCTCGCAGGCGACGAAGCGGTCGGGCTCTTCGGGAAAGCGGCGGTAGATGGCGACGATGCGCATGGCCACGTCGGGCGCCGACTCGCGCATGGCGGCGATGCGCATGCCCACCATGGGCGCGCCCAGACGCGCGCGGACCGACACCAGGCAGGCCCGGCCGCCCGCGAACTGGCGCACCTGCAGCGCCTCGGGGAACTCCACCAGCTTGGCGATGTAGCGGGTGAGCGATTCTTCCGGGCAGATGATGCGGTCCACGCCGAAGCCGTCCTTGCCCAGCAGCAGCGCGCCCTGCTCGGTATCGAAGCCCGAGGAGCGCACCCGCGCGATGCGCGTGGGCACGTTGAACAGCAGTTGCGCGATCTTGCAGCAGACCAGGTTGGTCTCGTCCTGCGCGGCGCAGGCGATCAGCAGGTCGGTGTCGCGCGCACCGGCCTCGGCCAGCACGGCCGGGTCGATGCCGTTGCCGACCACGCCGCGCAGGTCGAAGCGCGATTCCAGGTCGCGCAGGCGCTCGGCATCGGTGTCGATGACGGTGATGTCGTTCTGCTCGGACACCAGGCTCTCGGCCACGCTGTGGCCCACGCGGCCCGCGCCGAGGATGATGATCTTCATGGCGATGGGCTGCTGCGCCGCACCCGGGTCAGGCGCGCACTTCGCCTTCGCCCAGCACCACCCACTTGAGCGAGGTCAGGCCCTCGATGCCCACGGGGCCGCGGGCGTGGAACTTGTCGGTGCTGATGCCGATTTCGGCGCCCAGGCCGTATTCGAAGCCGTCGGCGAAGCGCGTGCTGGCGTTCACCATCACGCTGGCCGAATCCACCTCGCGCAGGAAGCGCTGCGCATGCATGTGGTCGCGCGTGAGGATGGCGTCGGTGTGATGGCTGCCGTAGCGGTTGATGTGGGCGATGGCTTCATCGACCCCCTCCACCACCTTGATGCTGATGATGGGCGCGAGGTACTCCTCTCCCCAGTCCCGCTCGGTGGCGGGCACCAGCAGCGCGCCCGGCACGTCGGCCAGCAGGGCCAGCGCTTCGGGGCAGCCGCGCATCTCCACGCCCTTGGCGGCATAGACCACGCCGATCTGCGGCAGGAACTCGGCAGCCACGCCGCGCGCGACCAGCAGGCCTTCGCTGGCGTTGCAGGGGCTGTACTTGTTCGTCTTGGCGTTGTCGGCCACCTTGACGGCCATGGCCACGTCGCAGGGGTCGTCCACATAGGTATGGCAGTTGCCGTCCAGGTGCTTGATGACGGGCACCCGGGCATCGCGGCTGATGCGCTCGATCAGGCCCTTGCCGCCGCGCGGGATGATGACGTCCACGTAGTCGGGCATGGCGATCAGCTGGCCCACGGCCTCGCGGTCGGTGGTCTGCACCAGCTGCACCGCATCCTCGGGCAGGCCGGCCTCGGCCAGCGCTTCCTGCACCAGCCGGGCCAACGCCTTGTTGGAGTCGATGGCCTCGGAACCGCCGCGCAGGATACAGGCGTTGCCGCTCTTGATGCTGAGGCTGGCGGCCTCGATGGTCACGTTCGGGCGGCTCTCGTAGATCATGCCGAACACGCCGATGGGCACGCGCATCTGGCCCACGCGGATACCGCTGGGCTGCTGCTTCATCCCCAGGATCTCGCCGATGATGTCCGGCATGGCGGCCAGCTGCTCGCAACCCTGGGCGCAGGTCTCCAGCACCTTGGGGCTGAGCTTCAGGCGGTCCACCAGGGGCTCGGCCAGGCCGGCGGCGCGGGCGCGCTCCAGGTCGCGGGCGTTGTCCTCCTGCAGGGCGGCCACGCTCTCGCGCAGGCGCCGGGCCAGCGCCAGGAGCGCCTTGTTTTTGATGGCGGCAGGCGCGCGGGCCATCAGGGCGGAGGCGGCCTTGGCCTGCAGGCCCAGGCTGTGGGTGTATTCGGCGATGTTGAGCGCGTTCATGGGCGTGATTTTGACGCACTCCGCCGCCGGGAGCTCCCGGCGGGGGTTTCATACGGGCTCGCCTTCCATCGGATAACCAGGCGGGGAGCCGAAAACCGTGCCGCAGCACGGCGAGGGGAACCAACGACGTGAGCCGATGGAAGGCGAATCCGTATCAGCCCACGTGGCGCGCGAGGAAGTCCTGCGTGCGCTCGGCCGCCGTGGTGGCGGCCGGCGCGTCGTAGGAGCCGCGCTGGTCGCAGTTGAAGCCGTGGTCGGCGTCGTACAGATGCACCTCGACTTCCGGGTGGGCGCGGCCGAAGGCCTCGACCGAGTCCAGCGTGATGAAGTGGTCGCGCCGGCCGAAGTGCGCCATCACCGGGCAGCGCGGCTGGCGATCGACCTCCGCGCCCATGGTCATGCCGCCGCCGTAGTAGCTGATGGCGGCCGACAGGCCCTGCAGCTCGCAGGCGGCGCGCCAGGTCAGCAGGCCGCCCCAGCAGAAGCCGAAGATGCCGACCTTGCCGCCGCCCTGCTCGCCACCCGCCAGCTGCGCGGCATGGTCGATGGCGGCCTGGATGTCGGGCAGCACGCCGGCGCCGGGCAGCGCCTCGGCTTCGGCCTTGAGGGCGATGCCGGCCTGCATGTCGGCATCGCTGTAGCCCAGTTCCACGCCCGGCTTGACGCGCGCGAACATGGCCGGCGCCACCACGGCGTAGCCCTTGGCGGCCCAGCGGTCGGCCACGTCGCGGATATGCGAATTGACGCCGAAGATTTCTTGCACCACCACCAGGCCGCCGCGCGGCGTGCCTTCGGGCAGGGCGACCCAGGCGGGCATGGTGAAACCATCAGCGGAAGTGAGATCGACGAACTGGCCCATGGACTTGGCTCCTTCTTGGATTGAGGGGGACGGGGATGAGAGAGTAATAGCGAGGCAACAGCAGCGCAGCGGGGCAAGGCGGCAGCGCCCGGCGCATTAGCCGGCCATCATCCGCCTGCGGCGCCCCGGCGCCCTGCCGGACGGCGCCCTGCAATGCTGTAATGCCGGTCGAGACAGCGCAGCACATCAGCTGGCTGCCCACACCATTCTTGCATCAGGAGGCGATCCATGAGTGACACCACCCGAGTGGCCCTGGTCACCGGCGCGAGCCGGGGCATCGGCGCGGCCACCGCCCTGCTGGCGGCGCGCCGGGGCTGGGCCGTGGCCGTCAACTACGCGCGCAACGCCGATGCCGCCCAGACCGTCGTGCGCCAGATCAGGCAGGCCGGCGGCACGGCCATCGCCGTGCAGGGCGACGTGGCGGTGGAGGCCGACGTGGTGGCGATGTTCACCGCCGTGGACGAGCAGCTGGGCCATGCCGGACGCCTGGGCGCCCTGGTCAACAACGCGGGCGTGGTGGACGTGCCCGCCCGCGTGGACGAGATGGGCGGCGAGCGCCTGCGCCGCATGTTCGACATCAACGTGCTGGGCAGCTTCTACTGCGCCCGCGAGGCCGTGCGCCGCATGAGCACCCGGCACGGCGGCGCGGGCGGCAGCATCGTCAACGTCTCCAGCGCGGCGGCGCGGCTGGGCGCGGCCGGGCAATACGTGGACTACGCGGCGGCCAAGGGCGCCATCGACGTGCTGACGCTGGGCCTGGCGCGCGAGGTGGCGGCCGAGGGCATCCGCGTGAACGCCGTGCGCCCGGGCCTGATCGAGACCGAGATCCACGCCAGCGGCGGCCTGCCCGACCGCGTGCGCGACCTGGCGCACCAGGTGCCCATGGGGCGCGGCGGCTCTGCCGAAGAGGTGGCCGAGGCCATCGTGTGGCTGATGGGCGATGCCTCGCCCTACACCACCATGTCCTTCCTGGAAGTCTCCGGAGGCCGCTGATGGACTGGATCAAGCCGCTGATCGCCCTGCTCGCGATCGTGAACCCGCTGGCCATCGTGCCCTTCTTCATCCACTACACCACCGGCTTCTCGCAGGCGCAGCGCCGCCGCACCATCCAGGTGGCCGCCTTCAGCGCCTTCTGCGTGATCGCCGCCTGCGCGCTGCTGGGGCTGCAGATCCTGGCCTTCTTCAACATCTCGCTGCAGAGCTTCCAGGTGGGCGGCGGCCTGCTGCTGCTCATCAGCGCCATGAACATGCTGAACGCCCAGCCGGCCGAAGCCAAGCCGCTGACCAACGAGCTGGAAGAAGGCGCGGAAAAGGCAGCGCAGGGCGACAGCATCGCCGTGGTGCCGCTCACCATTCCGTTGCTGACCGGGCCGGCCAGCATGTCCACCGTCGTGATCTATGCCGACCGCGCGCAGACCGTGTGGCAACACCTGGCGCTGGTGGGCTACGGCGTGGTCATCGCCGCCGCCACGGCGCTGTGCTTCTCCCTGGCCGAGCCCATCGCCCGCGTGCTGGGCAAGACCGGCATCAACGTGATGACCCGGCTGATGGGCCTGATCCTCGCTGCCCTGGCCGTAGAGGTGATGGCCGACGGGCTGGGCAAGCTGTTTCCGGTGCTGGTGGCGCGCTGAACGGCTGCGGGCCGAGCTCCCCCTGGGAGATCGTCAACCCGTTCTGACGGATCAGGCCGGCAAGGCGCTGGGCTCGCTGCGGGCGGCCTGCGCAGGGCCATGGTCGCCGGAGCAGGAGCCCCCGCAGCCTTCGATCAGCCCTGCAGGCAGCTCGGCCGGCGCGGCCACCTGGCCCGTCTGCGGGTCGAAGCCCACGCGGCGCAGGTGCAGCGCCAGCGCGGCATCCATGGTCTGGGTGTGCTGCGGGAACCAGAGGGCGAGCTCGCCCGCCATGGCGCGCAGCGCCTGCAGGCCGCCCGGCAGCGCCGCGCGCTCCGAGCCCTCGGCCAGCACCTGCAGCACCACGCGGTGCTGCAGCGAATGGCAGTTGCTCGACGCGAAGCGCGTGGCCTGCATCCAGCGGTCTTCCTGGCCGAAATGCGCCGCCGTGTGCTCGACCAGCGCGTGCCAGGCGGGCGGCAACGCCGCGTCGTCCGCCGCCTGCACGGCCGCCAGCAGCGCGACGAATTCCTGATGGGTCGTATCCATCAGCGGCAGGTCCAGCGCCAGACCGTCCGACCATTCCAATGCAGCCATCGCTTTCCCTGTCCTTCTTCAAGCGGCCCGCCAGGGTTGGCGGGACCATCGTTGGTTGCGTCAGCTTAGGGAACGGCCTCGGGAGGAGCTTTGATCCAGATCAGGGGGCAGCCCTCCACCCGAAACGGGGGCCTTGGCGCAGCGCCGTGGATCGCCGTGGATCAAAGGCCAGCAGGCCGGTCCTTCAGCCCCAGCTGGCGGAACAAGGCCCCCGCGTCGTAATAGAAGCGCTCGCCCGACATGAGTCCGTCCTCGAAGGTGATCACCACGGCCAGCGGCAGATGGATGGGCAGGCCTGTCGGCGCGATGCCATGGAAGCGGCCGACATGCGTGCCCACATAGGAGGTTTCGGCCACTATGTTCCCTTCCACGCTCCAGTGCCTCGCGACGCCGCGCACCTCGATCTGGAAAGCGTTCCACCAGGTTCGGTAGTACTCGGCTGCGCCGGCCTTGCCGCGATACACCTGTCCCAGCGGCAGATCTTCGAAGATGCAGTCGGGATGCAGCGTGTCCAACGTGGCCTGCAGGGCGTGGGCATTCTCCGCCTGCAGATGGCGGGCTACCACGGCCTTGTTGCGGTCCAGCAAATGATCCAGAGCAGCAGCTGTCATGCCAGGGGCCTTTCGTTTCGTGAGGCGGCAAGAGGCTTGCGCGTCAGGTTCAATCGGTCAGCGGCGTCCGTGCTGCGCCCTCGCTGCCGGGCAACGCGAAGCGCAGGGCGCCGGCGATCCGGTTCCAGGCGTTGATGGCGGCGACGGCTGCCGTCAGCGCGGCCAGTTCGGGCGGTGCGAAGGCGGTGGCGGCCCGCGCGTGGAGGTCGTCGTCCACGGGAGCCCGCTCCATGCGGGTCAGCGCCTCGGCCCACTCCAAGGCTGCACATTCGCGGGCATCGAAGCAGCCGGCTTCGCGCCAGACCGGCAGCAGGTCCAGTTGCGGATCGGGAACGCCTGCCTTCCGCGCCCAGCCCAGATGCAGCTGCAGGCAGAAAGCGCAGCCGTTCATCTGGGACACGCGCACCTTGACCAGCTCGGTGAGCCGCTTTTCCAGGCCCGTGGCATCGACCGCCAGGCCCAGGGCGCGCAGCGCGTCGCTGGCGCCCGGAACGGCATGGTCGAATTCCCTCCAGCCGATGCGGGGCGCGGCGGCGCAAGGGCCTTGGCGTGAGGGAGAGGGCGGAACAGGCTGCATGGACATGATGGGCCGATAAAATCAGAGCTCTGACAATCAATCATATTCGAACTCTGACATCATGAGCAAACCCCGCAACCCCGCCGAATCCGCTGCACCGGAGGCCGGCCAGGGCAAGCGCGGCCTCGACGGGCACATCGGCTATCTGCTGCGCCAGGCCCATTCCGCGCACCGCGCGCGCATGGAGCGAGCCCTGCTGGCCGATGGCGTGACGCTGCCGCAGTTCTCGGTGCTCACGATGCTGGCCGCCTATCCCGGCGCTTCGGGCGCCGAGCTGGCCAGAACGGCCCTCCTGACGCCGCAGACGATGAACGTCATCGTCACGAATCTGGAGCGCGACGGCCTGATCGCGCGCACACCCCACCCCGAGCACGGCAGGATCCAGGCCAATGAACTGACGGCAGCAGGCAAGGCGGTGCTCAAGCGCTGCAAGAAGGCCGCAGCCGCCGTGGAAGAGCAGCTGCTGCAGGCGCTCTCGCCCGAGGAAGAGGCGGTCGTGCGCCGCTGGCTGGTGCAGGTCGCGGAGCGGGATCAGCCTGCGCCGGAAAGCATCTGAGAATCCGGAATGAAAAAGAAAAAGGCCCCGCATGCGCGGGGCCTGGGGACTTGACTGTCCGTGAGCCGGCTCCCCGGCTTGCAGACCGCTTTCGCCTTCCTGGACCGAGGCGTTCGCGGAAGCGGACGCCAGCGGTGGAGGGACGGTCAGGCGGCCGGGGAGAACGCCATCACTGGCCGTACATGCGCTTGGCGTCGGCCACGCACTTGTCCTTCACGTCGCCGGACATCGTGTCGCAGCGCTCCTTGGCGGCCTTGTACTGGGCTTCGCGCTTCTCTTCGGTGGCGTCCTTCTTGGCTTCTGCGACCTTGGCGTCCTTCTTGGCCGCGGTGTCGGCAGGGGTGGCCTGGGCACGGGCGACCTTGGCGTTTTCCTTGGCGGTCACGTGGGCAGCCTTGGCGTCCTTCTCGCAGATCTTCTTGGCGTCGCCCTTCTGGTCGTCGCACTTTTCCTTGGCGACGGCGTAGTCGGCATCGGCGCGGGCTTCGGCGACCTTGTAGGTGTTCTTCTCGCTGGGCTTGTACTGGGCTTCCAGTTCGGCCTTGGCCACGCTTTCGGTGCCCTTGGCTTCCTTCATGCAGATGTCCTTGGCGTTGTCCTTCAGGGCATCGCACTTGGCCTTGTTCGCCTTGTAGTCGGCCGAGATGCGGTCCTTGGCGGCGCTGTGCTCTTCGCGGGTCATAGCCATGCCGGAGGTGGCCAGCAGGCTGGCGGCAACGATGGCGAGCAGGTTACGGGTGTGTTTCATGGGTTTCTCCTCAGGTAAAAAAAGGGGGGCACGGCTGCCGGCGGCTCAGCTGGTGGTCTTGCCGCGGGGGCCTTGGTGTTGTGGTGGATGCTGTGAAAAGACCGAAGCTGGCTCGGCGCTCAGCGGTCGTAGCGGAAGTCGGGGTTGCGGCCTTCCCAGTCCTTGAGCTCCTTCTCGGCGGCGTCCTTGGCCAGGCCGTGGCGCTCCTGCAGCTTGCCCAGCAACTGGTCGCGCTTGCCGGCTGCGACGTCGAGGTCGTCGTCCGTGAGCTTGCCCCATTGCTCCTTGATCTTGCCGGTGAACTGCTTCCAGTTGCCCTTGATGGTGTCTTCGTTCATGGTGCGCTCCTTCGTGCGTTGCCGTTGTCGCTTGAGCCCTCGCTTCCGGGTGGAAGCAAGTCCTTGCTGCATGCGATGGACGCACTCTAAAAGCCGCTTTTCGGCGGGGCCGTAGGCCTGTCCGCGCACCCCGCGTCAGCTCAAGCCTACGATCCGGGAGCGCCGCGGAACGGCGTGCACGGACGAAAAAAAAGGCGTGCACTGGGCACGCCTTGGGGTGTCGGAAAACGGCGCGATCGCCGTGCGGCAAAGGCCGCGCTTCGGCTGCGTTCAATGCGACAGGTGCAGGCCGCATTCGCGGTTGTCTTCGCCCTTGGTGGGGTCCACGTAGTCGAAGTTGTTGGGCAGGCCGTGGGCCTGCAGGTACTCGTACAGATCCTTGGACGACCAGTGCAGCAGCGGCGCCACCTTGATGAGCCCGTCGGGGTTGATGCTGACCGGGTCCATCTGCGCACGCACCGCCGTGTCGGTGGCGCGCAGGGCGGTGAACCAGACCTGGGGCGCGGTCTCGCGCAGGGCGCGGGCGAAGGGTTCGAGCTTGACCTCTTCGGTGAACGCTGCGTGGCGCGGATCGTCCAGTGCCGGCACCGGGCCCTCGACCGCCTCGCGGTGCGCGCGCGAGCGGCGCGGCAGGTAGATGCTGAGGTTCAGGTTCAGCTGCCGCGTCACCTCGTCGGCGAAGCGGTAGGTGGCTTCGGTGTTGTAGCCGTTGTCCATCCACACCACGGGCACGTCGGGCTGCGCGCGCGTGACCATGTGCAGGATCACCGCCTCGAAGGGGCGGAAGTTGGTGGTGACTATGGCCGGGCGGCCCAGGCCGACGGCCCAGTCCACCAGGCCCTGCGCGTTGCGGCCCAGGTCGGCGTTGATGCGTGCGAGATCGATGCTCATCGGATGTTTCCCCAAAAGGCTGTGTCACGGCGCCCAGAGGCAGCCGACGGCCGGAGATTGTGCCCGCCGCCCCTGCTCCCTGCTGGCGTGGCGGCTTTGCCACAACCCGAAAATATTGATGAGAACAATTTGCAATATCAATACAATGCGGCCGCCGCACCACTCAAACACCAAAAACCATAGCAGGCAACGCATGCAGCGCAAGCGCTCGCCGCGTATCTGACGCATTGGACCGTGCGAGGTGGCCCGGCCGGGGTCTGGCGGAACTCCCTCCCGGATTCCGCCACCCCTTCGATTCCGAAGACCCTCCCCCATGCCACGCACCATGTCCAGCACGCTCACCGAATCCGTCTCCCGCCAGCCGCTGCCGGCCCGCTTGCGCCCCTGCGCCATGGCGGCGCTGTGCCTCGTGGCGGCCAGCGCCGCATCGGCGCAGACCGCCGCGCCCGCCGGCCCGGCCGCCACCTTGCGCGAAGTGCGCGTGCAGGCCGACCGCAGCACCGACGAGCATGCCTACTACGCGCCCACCTCGGCCAGCGGCACCAAGACCGAAGCCGCCCTGCGCGACGTGCCGCAGACCATCGACGTGGTGCCCGGCCAGGTGCTGCGCGACCAGGCCGCGACCTCGATGCAGGACGCACTGCGCAATGTGGCCGGCGTGGGCCTGTCCACGGGCGACGGTCAGCGCGACCAGGTCAGCATCCGCGGCTTCAGCAGCATCGGCGACCAGTTCGTGGACGGTTTCCGCGACGACGCGCTGTATTTCCGCGACCTCTCCAACATCGAGCGCGTGGAGGTCATCAAGGGCCCCGCCGCCGTGCTCTACGGGCGCGGCTCCTCGGGCGGGCTGGTCAACCGCCTGACCAAGAAGCCGGGCGTGGATGTGTCCGACGTGGCCCTGACGGTGGGCAGCTGGGCCGGCCGGCGCGGGGAGTTCGACCTGGGCCGCGCCCCGGCAGGCAGCGACTGGTCGTGGCGGCTGACCGGCGCGGCGGAAGACGCCAACAGCTACCGCAGCCAGCAATTCCTCGATCGCCAGGCGATCGCACCCTCGGCCCTGTGGAAGCCCGACGGCGACACCTCGCTGCTGCTGCAGGCCGAATGGCTGCGCGACAAGCGGGTGACGGACTTCGGCATCCCGGCCCTGCGCGGGCGGCCGGTGGACGTGGCGCCCGGCACCTACTACGGCTCGGCCAATGCGCGCGATGCCGACACCTCCACCTCCACGGTGGGCTCCTTCACCGCCACCTTCGAGCACCGCTTCGGCAACGGCCTGCGCCTGCGCAACGCGCTGCGCTACTACCACTACGAGCTGGACCGCCAGAACACCCTGCCCGGCGGCGCCGTCAACGAGGCCGCTGGCACCGTGGCGCTGACACGCTCGGGCATCGACCGCTTCGAGCACGGCGTGTTCAACCAGACCGAGCTGATCCAGAAGCTTCGCACCGGCGGCGTCGAGCACGAGCTGCTCTACGGCGTGGAACTGGGCCAGCAGAACAAGGATGCGCTGAGCTTCTCGGACGGCACGGTCGCCACGGTCAACATCCTGCGGCCCGTGCTGCCGGTGGTGCCGCTGGACGGCGGCGGCAAGCTGACGGCCAGCACCCTCAACCGCTACGACACGCGCGGCCTCTACGTGCAGGACCAGATCAGCTTCGCGCCGCAGTGGAAGGCGCTGGCCGGCGTCCGCTACGACCGCTTCGGCCAGTCTTCGGACAACCGCCTGCCGGGCCAGGCGGACTTCTCCCGCACCGACACCACCTGGAGCCCGCGCCTGGGCCTGGTGTGGCAGCCGGACAGCGTGCAGTCGTACTACGCCTCGGTCAGCCGTTCGTACCAGCCGTCGGGCGAGATGTTCGCGCTGACGGCGGCCAACGCCGACATCCAGCCCGAGCGCAGCACCAACTACGAGATCGGCGGCAAGTGGGACCTGCTGGACGGCCGCGCCACGGCCACCGCATCGCTCTTCCAGCTGGAGCGCACAGGCATCAAGTCCACCGACCCGGCCCGCCCGACGGTGCTGATCCCCATCGGCACGCAGCGCACGCGCGGGCTGGAGCTGTCGCTGTCGGGCGAACTGCGCCCGGGCACGCAGGCCACCGTCAGCTATGCCTACCTGGATGCGCGGGTGACGGAATCGACCACCACGGATGCGGGCCAGCCCGTGCAGGGCAAGCGCGCCACCATCACGCCGCGCAATGCGCTGTCGGCCTGGGTCACGCAGGCGCTGGGCGCGGACTGGAGCGTGGGCGGTGGCGTGAACTACGTAGGCGCGCGCTTCGCCAACCCGGGCAATACCGTCACCCTGCCCGGCTACACGGTGGTGGACGCCATGGCGCAGTACCGCATCGGCCGCGCCACCACGCTGCAGCTGAACCTGCGCAACCTGTTCGACCGGCGCTACATCGTCTCGGCCCATGGCAGCAATCCCAACCTGAACCTGCCGGGCGCGCCGCGCAATGTGTCGCTGACGCTGCGGCACAGCTTCTGACCCGGGCCAGCCAACGCCGTTCGTCCAGAGCTTGTCGAAGGGGCGAAGGATAGAGGGGCCTTGGCCCCGTGCCCTGGCTTCGACAGGCTCAGCCCGAACGGACTGTGATCCACCGGCGACTGGCGACTGGCGACCGGCATGGCGCCAGCGCCCCCGTGGCCGGGAGAAAGCCCAGCGGACTCAGCGGCCGATCTGCTCCAGCCACTGCGCGACTTCGGCCGAGGCCTGGCGCGCCGCGTCGGCCAGCGCACGCGTGCCGCCCACCGCGTCGGCCGTGGGCGCCGGGCGCTGCACGGTGAAGACGCGCTGCGCCACCAGCTTCTCGCCGGCGGTGGTCGAATCGGCCACCGACACGCGCAGCCGCACCAGGCCCGTGCTGGCGCCGGGCGCGCTGAAGACCTGGCTGAACTCTTCCAGCTGCGCGCGCACCACGGTGGGCGGGCGGCCGTTGTCCAGCAGCTGGCCCACGCCCGACTCGCCCAGCAGCACGGCGCGGCGCTGGCCCAGTTGGTCGCGCAGCGCCTGCTGCACCAGCTGCGCGGGTGGCTGGCTCCAGCGCGTCTGCGTGTAGGGGCGCAGCTGCTGGGCGTTGGCATAGTCCAGCCGGTAGAGCAGCGCGGTGCTGCCTTCGGGCATGCCGGTGGTGCTGACCTCGGCCAGCGCGACGGGCGGCAGCGCCGCCGCCGCGGCGGTGGCCGATGTGGCGGGCGCGGCAGCCGTCGGCAGGCCGGGGCCGAAGTCGTACACCTCGGCCCGCTTGGGCGGATCGGGCAGCACGGAGCAGCCGGCCAGCGCGGCCGCCAGCCCCAGGCATAGAACGGTCCTGGCGCGCATTCCGCCTTCGCCTGCAGCTATTTTTTTGATAGTAAGCATGCCAATGTCCTCCAAGATGCTGTGCGGTGCCCGGCGGCTTGCGCTGGCGCTCACTGCGCCGGTGCGGCGCGGTTGGGTGCCACGAAGCCGGCTTCGCCCGGGCCGGGCAGCGCGCTGCCGTTGCCGTAGATGAGCGACTGCGGGTTGTCGCTGATGCCGCTGGCCGTGCGGCCCAGGCGGCGCGCGGCGCGGGCGGCTTCGTCGGCGGCGTTGTTCAGGCGCGGCAGCGAGACGCGGCCGAAGCGGTCGGCAGCGGCCGAGAGCGACTGCGCCCCGTCGGCGATCTGGTCGAGCGGCCCGCCCGTGGCGCTGAGCTTGGCGACGGCTCCGCGCACCTCGGACGCAGCGGCGGCGGCGTTGTCGCCCGCCACGCGCAGCGACTGCAGCGTGGCGCGCGCATCCTGCGCCACGCCGGGCACGGTGGCCAGGGCCGGATCGAGCTTGGTGGCGACGGTGTTGTCCAGCCGCTGCACCAGGGTGTTGGCGCTGGCGGAGGCCTTCGCGAGGTTGTCCAGCGCCTGCGCGAAGCGGGCCTGGTTCTGGTCGCCCAGCAGGGTGTTCAGGCGCTCGGTGGCCTCCTGCACCTTGGCGAGGATGGCAGGGCCCTGCTCTGCGATCTGGCTGAGCGGCGAGCTCTTCAGCGGCAGGCGCGGCAGGCCGCTTTGGCCGGGCGCGGGCGGCTTCAGGGGCGCGTTGGCATCGTCGAGCTGCACGTGCGCCAAGCCCGTCACGCCCTGGTAGCCCAGCGTGGCGAAGGTGGTGGGCGAGATGGGCGCGGATTCGTTCACGGCGATGCGGATCAGCACATTGCCCGGCACCTGCGGATCGAAGCCGATGCGCGTGACCTTGCCCACGGCCACGCCCTTGTAGCGCACGGGCGCCTCGGGCTGCAGGCCGCTCACGCTGTCCTTGGTGGAGAGCTCGTAGAGCGTGTAGTCGGTGCGGTCGCGCGTGAGCCAGAGGCCCATGAGCGCCAGCAGGGCCGAGATGACGACGACGAAGATGCCGGCGGCGAGGGCGTGGGACTTGTTTTCCATCATGCGTCCTTGTTGGATGCGGCCGGCGGGGCCGGGGCGGCCAGGGGCACGGGGGCCATGGCGCGCCGGCCGCGTTCGCCGAGAAAGAATTCGTGGATGAAGGGATGGTCGAAGCGCGCCACCTCGTGCGGCGTGCCGCTGACGATCACGCGCTTTTCGGCCAGCACGGCCACGCGGGTGGACAGGGCGAACAGCGTGTCCAGGTCGTGCGTGACCATGATCACCGTGAGACCCAGCGAGGCGTGCAGCTCGCGCAGCAGGTCGCAGAACTCGTCGGAACTGTGCGGATCCAGCCCGGCGGTGGGCTCGTCCAGCAGCAAGAGGGGCGGATCCATGATGAGGGCGCGGGCCAGCGCCACGCGCTTGATCATGCCGCCCGAGAGGTTGGCCGGCATGCGCGTGGCGTGCTCGGGCTTGAGGCCCACCATCTGCAGCTTGACCATGGCCGCGTCGCACACCAGGCGCTGCGGCAGCGTGCCCTGCTCGCGCAGCGCGAAGGCCACGTTCTCCAGCACGTTGAAGGCCGAGAACAGCGCGCCCTGCTGGAACAGCATGCCCACGCGGCTGGCGGCGCCCCGGCCCGTGAGCTGCGCGGCGGGCTCGCCCAGCACGGTGACGCGGCCCTCGGTGGGGCGCGTGAGGCCCAGCATGTGGCGCAGCAGCACGGTCTTGCCGGTGCCCGATCCGCCCACGACGGAGAGGATCTCGCCGCGCCGCACCGTGAGGTCCAGGTTCTGGTGGACGGCGAAGGCATCGTCGCCCTTGCCGAAGACAGTGGCGAGGCCCTCGATCTCGACCACGGCGGGCGCATCGGCCGGCGGCGGCTCGGGCGCGGCCTTGGGAGCCGGAGGCGGGGTGGCGGGGCGCCGGGCGTCGTCGGTCATGGCGTCAGATCCCGAGATTCTTGAAGGCGATGGCGAACAGCGCATCGACCACGATGACCATGGTGATGGCGCTCACCACCGAGGCCGTCGTGCCCTGCCCCAGGCTCTGGGTGTTGGGCTTGACGCGCAGGCCCCAGTGGCAGCCGATGAGGGCGATGAACACGCCGAACACCACCGACTTGCCCATGGCCATCCACAGGTTGGCGGGCGCCACCGCGGCGGGCAGCGCCTGGAAGAAATACGCGGGCGAGACGCCCATGGCGATGTCGGCCGCCAGCATGCCGCCGGCCAGCGCGGCCAGCGTGGTCCACAGCGCGATCAGCGGCATGGCGATGCCCAGGGCGATGGCGCGCGGCAGCACCAGCCGGAAGCCGTGGGCGATGCCCATGACGCGCATGGCGTCCAGCTCCTCGGTCACGCGCATCACGCCGATCTGCGCGGTGATGGCCGAGCCGGAGCGGCCCGCAACCAGGATGGCGCCCAGCATGGGGCCGAGTTCGCGCGTGAGCGAGATGCCCAGGATGTTGACGATGAAGGTGCTGGCGCCGAACTGCCGCAGCTGCAGGCCCATCAGGTAGGCCAGCACGATGCCGATCAGGAAGCCCACCAGCGCGGTGATGGGCAGCGCGGTGGCGCCCATGCTGTAGAGGTGGCCCGACACGTCGCGCCACGGCCCGCGGCGCGGGTTGCGCGCCAGCCGCCCCAGGTCCAGCACCAACTGGCCCACCAGGATGAGCAGGTCGCGGCCATGGCCCACGCCCTGCAGCACCCTGGCGCCCAGCGCATCGACCTGCTCGGCCAGGCTCCAGCGTTCGGCTGGTGGCTCTTCGGTGGCGAATTCGGCGATGCGCCCCAGGATGTCGCGCTGCGCTTCGGTAGCCTGCAGGCGTTCGGGCAGGGCGCGGCCCCAGTGGTTCCACAGCACCTGGGCGCCGACATGGTCCAGCCAGTCCAGCTCGCGCAGGTCCCAGGCCAGGCCGGCGTCGGCCGGCAGCGCGCGCAGCTGGGCGGACAGCTCGCGCCACTGGCGGCGCTCGCCCAGCTCGGCCGCTCCCCAGCGCCCCTGCAGCACGGCGCACGGCCCCTCGGGCGCGTCGTCGCGGCGGGTGATGCGGGGCTCTAGGTCGCTCATCGGAAAGGAAGCGTTCGGCGGCTGGGGGCGGAAGGTCGGAAAGGCTGGGCGCGCTGGGGCTGGCACAAGCGAAGGGAAGGCCGCAGCGCGCACCACGCTCCGCGGCTGCCGCATGGTAGCCGAGCTGGCGCGGCCGCCACGTCAGCCAAGTTCGCCCCTGTCCGGCGGCGGCAGGCCCGGGGGCAGGGCGCGTGAAATTAGATCAAACCAGGCTGCAGCCCGCCTGCCAAGGGGGCCATACGCTACACAAACCATAGCAATCAGCCCTTTCCCTATCGACAGGGCCGGCCCGCTTTGCACAATGGCCCGGCAACTTCCCGGCATTCCATGAGCGACACCACTTTCGACTACATCGTCATCGGCGGCGGCACCGCCGGTGCCCTGCTGTGCAACCGGCTCAGCGCCGGCGGCAGGCACCGCGTGCTGCTGGTGGAAGCCGGCCGCAAGGACGACTACCACTGGATCCACATTCCCGTGGGCTATCTCTACTGCATCGGCAATCCGCGCACCGACTGGCTCTACCGCACCGAGCCCGAACCCGGCCTGAACGGCCGCAGCCTGCGCTACCCGCGCGGCAAGACGCTGGGCGGCTGCAGCAGCATCAACGGCATGATCTACATGCGCGGCCAGGCGCGCGACTACGACCAGTGGGCGCAGCTGACCGGCGACGACGCCTGGCGCTGGGACGCCGTGCTGCCCGCCTTCCGCCGCCACGAGGACCACTGGCGCCTGGACCGGCCGGACACCGCCAGCGAGGACTTCAAGCGCCTGCACGGCAGCCGGAGCACCGGCGGATCGGGCGAATGGCGCGTGGAGAAGCAGCGCCTGCGCTGGGACGTGCTGGACGCCTTCGCCCAGGCCGCGCAGCAGGCCGGCATTCCGGCCACCGACGACTTCAACGGCGGCGACAACGAGGGCGTGGGCTATTTCGAGGTCAACCAGAAGGCCGGTTGGCGCTGGAACACGGCCAAGGCCTTCCTGCGCCCCACCTGCTACGGCCGGCCCAACTTCGAGATGTGGACCTGCGCCCAGGCCAGCCGCCTGCTGATGGAAACCCGGCCCGACGGCAGCCGCCGCTGCACCGGCGTGGAGGTGTGGACCGGCAGCGAGATGGCCACCGCCCATGCCACGCGCGAGGTGGTGCTGAGCGCGGGCGCCGTCAATTCGCCGCAGCTGCTGCAGCTCTCGGGCATCGGCCCGGCCGCGCTGCTGCAGGCCCACGGCATCGCCGTGCAGGCCGACCTGCCGGGCGTGGGCACCAACCTGCAGGACCATCTGCAGATCCGCGCCGTCTACAAGGTCAACGACGTGCCCACGCTCAACGTGCTGGCCGGCAGCTGGGTGGGCAAGGCCAGGATCGGCCTCGAATACGCGCTGCGCCGCACCGGCCCGATGAGCATGGCGCCCTCGCAGCTGGGCGCCTTCACGCGCAGCCGGCCCGACCTGCCCCACGCCAACCTCCAGTACCACGTGCAGCCCCTGTCGCTGGACGCCTTCGGCGAGCCGCTGCACGCCTTCCCGGCCTTCACGGCCAGCGTCTGCAACCTGAACCCCACCAGCCGGGGCACGGTGCAGATCAAGAGCGCGGACTTCCGCCAGGCGCCGGCCATCGCGCCCAACTACCTCAGCACGCCCGAGGACCGCCAGGTGGCCGCCGACAGCCTGCGCGTGACGCGCCGCATCGCCGCCCAGCCGGCGCTGGCGCGCTACGCGCCCACCGAATGGAAGCCCGGGCCCCAGTACGAGAGCGACGAGGACCTGACCCGGCTGGCCGGCGACATCGCCACCACCATCTTCCATCCCGTGGGCACCACCAGGATGGGGCAGGACGGGGACCCCATGGCGGTGCTCGACGCCCGGCTGCGCGTGCGCGACGGCCGGGGCGGCACCATCGCCGGGCTGCGCGTGGTCGACGCCGGCGCCATGCCTACCATCACCAGCGGCAACACCAATTCGCCCACCCTGATGATCGCGGAGAAGGCGGCCGAATGGATGCGGGCCGATGCACGCTGACGGTGCGCTGCGCACCAAGGCATGCCGCGCCGCCCCAGAAAGGGTCGGGAAACTCCCTATGCACCAGCCATGGGCGAACCATTACAGTCCATGCACTCGATAGCGAGCCTCTAAGGCCCGCCAGACGAGGGGACCGAGGAGACAAACCCTAGCAACTCTAAAAATCCAAGCATCCCCCGTGAGATGCATTCTTCCCAAGGCGCCGGCAACCCCGGCGCTTTTTTTTCGCCCGTCCGATCCGCATCCCGGCGGCGCGCGTCCGACGCCCTTGCCCCGGCGAAGGCGATGCGACAATCGCCGCCCTATGGAATGGATCATCGTTTCCCTCGCCTCGCTGCTGGCCGGCTTCGTGGACGCCATCGTCGGCGGCGGGGGCCTGGTGCTGCTGCCGGCCCTCTTCGCCACCTTCCCCGCCGCGCCGCCCGCCACGCTGATGGGCACCAACAAGAGCGCCGCCGTCTGGGGCACCGGCATCGCCACCTGGCAATACAGCCGCCGCGTGCAGATGCGCTGGCAGGCCATGCTGCCCGCCGCGCTCGCGGGCTTCGCGGGGGCCTTCGCCGGCGCCTGGACGGTGACCGTCATCTCCGCCGACTTCCTGCGCAAGCTGCTGCCCCTCATCCTGGTGCTGGTGCTGATCTACACCCTGGCCAGGAAGGAACTGGGCCGCCACCATGCGCCGCGCCTGGCCGGCCATGCCGAAACCGCCGCGGCCTGCGCCATCGGCCTCGCCATCGGCTTCTACGACGGCTTCTTCGGCCCGGGCACCGGCAGCTTCTTCGTCTTCCTCTTCGTGCGGCTGCTGGGCTACGACTTCCTCAACGCCTCGGTTTCGGCCAAGCTGCTGAACCTGGCGACCAACATCGCCGCGCTCATCCTGTTCACGCTCAAGGGCCATGTCTGGTGGCATTTCGCCCTGCCCCTGGCCATCGCCAACGTGCTGGGCAGCGTGCTGGGCGCGCACATGGCGCTCAAGCACGGCACGGGCTTCGTGCGCGGCATCTTCATCTTCGTGGTGAGCGCGCTCATCCTCAAGACCGGCTACGACGCCTTCCTGCGCTGAGCGGAGCCCGCCCTTTTTTCCTGGAGAACCTCCATGACCGCAGCCCAGCCCACCCTGGCCCTGATCGGCGCCCCCACCGACGTGGGCGCCAGCGTGCTGGGCGCCAGCATGGGCCCCGATGCGCTGCGCATCGCCGGCATCGCCCGTGCCCTGCGCGCCCGGGGCCTGGCGGTCATCGACCACGGCAACCTGCCCGGCCCCGGCAATCCGCAGGAACAGCCCGCCAGCGGCTTCCGCCACCTGCCCGAGGTGACGGCCTGGAACGAATCCGTCTTCGCCGCGGTGCTGGCCGATCTGCGGGCCGGCCGCATGCCGCTGCTGATGGGCGGCGACCACTGCCTGGCGATCGGCTCCATCAGCGCGGTCGCGCAGCACTGCCGCGAGACCGGCCGGCGCCTGAAGGTGCTGTGGTTCGATGCCCATGCCGACGCCAACACGCCCGCCTCCACGCCCAGCGGCAACCTGCACGGCATGCCGGTGGCCTGCCTGCTGGGCCACGGCCCGGCGGGCCTCACCGCGCTGGCCGACACCACCGCCCTGCAGCCGGGCCAGATCAGCCAGGTGGGCCTGCGCAGCGTGGACGACAGCGAAAAGCAGTTCATCAAGGAGCACGGCATCGAGGTGTTCGACATGCGCGCCATCGACGAGTTGGGCATGCGCGCGGTGATGGAAGCCGCGCTGCGGGGCGTGGATGCGGACACCCACCTGCACGTCAGCTTCGACATGGACTGCCTGGACCCGTCCATCGCCCCCGGCGTGGGCACGGCCGTGCGCGGCGGCCCCACCTACCGCGAGATGCAGCTGTGCATGGAGATGCTGGCCGACAGCGGCGCCTTGCGCTCGGCCGATCTGGTCGAGCTGAACCCGGCGCTCGACATCCGCAACCAGACGGCCGAGCTGGCCGTGGACCTGCTGGAGAGCCTGTTCGGCAAGTCCACACTGATCCGCTGAGTGCTTCGCACGGAACCTTTTCGGCGGCTGGGCCCCGATCTTGCATGGGGCCGTGCCAGGGTTTGCGGCAGTGACCCGCGGAAGGCCTCCTACCTATAATGTGACCTTCCCGTGACGTCCTTGCCGGCACCCGCCGGAGGCGCCCGAACCCCACATGCCCGGCTTCGCCAACCGCCAAGCCGGTTTTTTTGTACCTGAACCCATCCCCCCAGGAACAGCAATGAAGATGTTCAAGACGATCGCCACGGCGCTGGCACTGTGCGCCGTGTTCTCCGTGCAGGCCCGCACGATCGATGCCATCAAGCAGGACGGAAAGATCATCATCGCCACCGAAGGCCAGTTCGCGCCCTTCAACTACTTCGAAGGCACCAAGCTGACCGGCTTCGAGGTCGAGGTGGCCGATGCCGTGGCCAAGAAGATGGGCCTGAAGGTCGAATGGAAGACGCTGGGCTTCGACGCCCTGCTGACCGGCCTGCCCCAGGACCGCTGGGACGCCGTCATCGCATCGCACGGCGTGAACGAGGAGCGCTCCAAGGCCGTGACCTTCGGCGAGCCGCACTACTGCTCGGGCGGCATCATCGTCTCCATCGACGGCAAGACCCGCACCGGCGCCGATCTGGCCGGCAAGGTGGTGGCCGTGCAGACCGGCACCAGCTACCTGCAGCAAGTGCAGAAGGTCGCCGGCGTGAAGGACGTGAAGAACTTCCCGCAGGACACCGACGCCCAGCGCGCCCTGATCTCCAAGCGCGTGGACGCCTGGGTCAGCGACAAGTTCGTGGCCAAGGAAGCCGCCGCCAAGAACCCCAAGGCCGGCTTCAAGCTGGGCGACATGCTGTTCATCGAACACATCGCTCCGGCCTTCGCCAAGGGCAACACGGGCCTGGCCCAGGCCTGGAACAAGGCCTTCGACCAGATCCTGGCCGACGGCACCTACGCCGCCATCTCCAAGAAGTACTTCAACGAAGACGTGCGCTGCACCACCAAGTAAGCGCCCTGTGACCACCCCACCGGCGCCCGTGGCTCACGCTGCGGGCGCCGGCCTCATTTGAATCCCATGCTGACCGCAATCTGGCCCAAGCAGTGGAGCCGCCAACAACGCAGCAATGCCACGCTGGTCTCCGCACTCGTGCTGATGGTGCTCGCCCTGTCCCTGCTGGGCCAGGTGCTCTCCGTCCTTCCCGAGCCCATCGGCAACAACGCCCAGGCATTCTCCGACGGCGCCCGCACCACGCTGTGGCTCACGCTGGTGAGCGGCGCCGTGGGCATCGTGCTGGGCACCGCCGCCGCGCTGGCGCGCACCGCGCGCTTCATCGGCCTGCGCTGGATCGCCGGCCTCTACATCTGGGCCATCCGCGGCACGCCGCTGCTGGTGCAGATCCTGTTCGTGTATTTCGCGCTGCCGGTGCTGGTGCCCGGCGCCAACCTGCCCGACTTCGCCGCCGCCGTGGTCGCCCTGGGCCTGAACGTGGGCGCCTACAACGCGGAAGCCATCCGCGCCGGCCTGCTGGCCGTGCCGCGCGGCCAGACCGAGGCCGCCCGGGCGCTGGGCCTGTCGCGCACCTATGTCTTCTTCGACGTGGTGTTCCCGCAGGCCTTCAAGATCTCGCTGCCGCCGCTGGTCAGCAACTTCGTGGCGCTGCTCAAGGACTCGTCCCTGGCCTACGCCATCGGCGTGGTGGAGCTGACCAACGTGGGCAACCGCATCCAGTCGGCCACATTCCAGCCCATCGCCACCCTGACCACGGTGGCCGTCACCTACCTGCTGCTGACCACCCTGGTCACCCAGGTGTCCAATGCCATCGAACACCGCTTCGACGTGGAAGGACGCGTGCAATGACCCCCCACGACATCGACGAATCCCCGGCGGCCGGCAACCACTACATCGTCGCGCACCGGGTGTGCAAGTCCTTCGGCACGCACCAGGTGCTGAAGGACGTCTCCACCGCCTTCAACACCGGCGAGGTCACCGTCATCATCGGCGCCTCGGGCTCGGGCAAGAGCACGCTGCTGCGCGCCATCAACCGGCTGGAGCCGCACGACAGCGGCACCATCACCATCGGCGGCACCGAGGTGACGGACGACCAGCGCACGCTGCTCAAGCAGCGCAGCGAAGTCGGCATGGTGTTCCAGCAGTTCAACCTGTTCGGCCACATGAGCGTGCTGGACAACGTGACGCTGGCGCCGCGCCGCATCCGCCGCACGCCCCGCGCCGAGGCCAATGAAAAGGCCATGGCCCTGCTGCGCCGCGTGGGCATGCAGGACCATGCGCACAAGTACCCCTGGCAGCTCTCGGGCGGACAGCAGCAGCGCGTGGCCATCGCGCGCGCCCTGGCCATGGAGCCCAAGGTGATGCTGTTCGACGAACCCACCTCGGCGCTCGACCCCGAGATGGTGCAGGAAGTGCTGGACGTGATGCGCGAGCTGGCGCGCGGCGGCATGACCATGATCGTGGTCACCCACGAGATGGGCTTCGCCCGCGAGGTGGCCGACCGCGTGATGTTCTTCGACCAGGGCCGCATTGCCCACGACGCGCCGCCGGCCGAGTTCTTCAGCAACCCCGCCAACGACCGCATCCGCGCCTTCATCGGGCGCATGAGCGCCTAGGCGCCCGAATGAAGGCCTGAGCGAGACTGCAGGGTTGCCGCCGCGCGCAGGCCGGCCCTGCGATCTCCAGCGGCCGGCGAGGCGGGCCGGGTCCGGCGCCGCTAAAACCCCGATGGAGCGCGCGCACTGCGCTCCATTTTCCATAGCAGGGCTGTACAGCCCTAGAACCACATCCCCCTATGCGCGCAGAACGCCTGGGCCTCGCGGCCCTGCTGCTGGTGACCCTGGTCTGGGGCACCACCTTTCCCGCCATGAAGCTGCTGTCCGCGCAGCTCGACGCCCTGCAGCTGATCTGGCTGCGCTTCGCCATCGCCCTGGTGGTGCTGGCGCCGGTCTGGCGCGGCCTGCGGCGGGCGGAGCTGCGCTGGGGCCTGCTGCTGGGCGGCCTGCTGTTCCTCGCCTTCTGGCTGCAGATCGAAGGGCTGGCGCGCACCAGCAGCAACCGCAACGCCTTCGTCACCGGCCTCAACGTGCTGGTGGTGCCCCTGCTGGCCATGGCCGCGCTGGGGCGGCGCTACGGCTGGCCGCTCTGGGCCGCCTGCGCGATGGCGCTGGCCGGCATGGCGCTGATGTTCCACGAGAACGAGCCCTGGAACCTGGGCGATACGCTGACCCTGGCCAGCACGCTGTTCTACGCCATCTACATCCTGACGCTGGAGCATTGCGCACGGCGCACCGCGCAGGCGCCGCTGCGCGCCACGCGCATGGCGGCGGTGCAGGCGCTGGTGATGTTCGCCGCGTCGGCCGCGCTGCTGCTGGTGCGGCACGGCGGCGTGGCTTCGTCGCTGGACACGCTCGCGGCCCTGCCGGCGGCCTCTTGGGCGGCGCTGCTCTATCTGGGCATGGTGGCCAGCGTGCTGGTGGTGACGCTGCAGGCCTGGGGCCAGCAGCGGGTGGACGCCATGCGCAGCGCCATCGTCTTCGGGCTGGAGCCGGTGTTCGCCGCGCTCACGGCCTGGGTGCTGATCGGCGAACGCATGGGCCCGGCCGGCATGGCCGGCGCGGCGCTGATCGTGCTGGCGCTGGTGGTGAGCCAGTGGCAGCCGGCCCCGGCGCCGCTGAAGGCGGCGGGCTGAGGCTCAGGGCTCAGGGTGCGGTGACCAGCGGCACGTCGGCCGCGCGGCGCGGCGTGCCGATGGGGGCGCTGGCCTGGCCCTTGGCGACGGCGGCGATGTCTTCCACGCTGGGGTACTGGCCCAGCAGCACGTAGTCGAACACGCGGCGCGCGATGGGGCCTGCGGCGGCGGCGCCGAAACCGGCGTTCTCCACGATCAGCGCCACGGCCACCTGCGGATTCTCGGCCGGGGCGAATGCGGCGAAGAGCGAGTGGTCGCGCTGGTGCTCCTCCATCGCCTTGGCGTTGTACTTCACGTTCTGGCCCAGGCTCACGGCCTGCGCCGTGCCGGTCTTGCCGGCCGAGGTGTAGGGCGCGCCCGCGAAGATCCGGGTGCCCGTGCCGCCCTTGTTCACCGACACCAGCGCGTTGCGCACGATCTCCACGTTCCTGGGCGAATAGCCCATGCGCTGGCCCGGCGGCTGCGGCACCTCGGTCACCTGGCCGGTCACGGTATCGCGGATCGCCTTGACGATGTGCGGCCGGTAGCGCGTTCCGCCGTCGGCCAGCGTGGCTTCCGCGCTCGCCAGCTGCAGCATGGTGAAGTTGTTGTAGCCCTGGCCGATGCCCAGCGACACGGTCTCGCCCGAATACCAGCGCCGCTGCTCGGGCCGCTTGTAGGTTTCGCGCTTCCACTCGGTGCTGGGCAGCACGCCGCGCACCTCTCCCCCTAAGTCGATGCCGGTGAGCTGGCCGAAGCCCAGCGGCTTCATGAAGTCGTGGATGGTGTCCACGCCCATGTCCACCGCCAGCGAATAGAAATAGGTGTTGCTGGAGAACTGGATGGCGCGCTGCATGTCCACCGGACCCAGGCCGCCTTCGTGGCTGCGGAAGGTGCGGCCGCCGTAGGTGAAATAGCCGGGGTCGTTGAAGATGGCCGTGGGCGAGCGCTTGCCGAGCTCCAGCGCACCCAGCGCCATGAAGGGCTTGTAGGTGGAGCCTGGCGGGTAGGTGCCGCGCAGCGCGCGGTTGAGCAGCGGCTTGTCGATGGATTCGTTGAGCGCCTGCCAGTTCTCCGAGTCGATGCCTTCGACGAACAGGTTGGGGTCGAAGGTGGGCTTGGACACCAGCGCCAGGATCTCGCCGTTGCGCGGGTCGATCGCCACCAGCGCGCCGCGCCGGTTGCCGAAGAGGTCTTCCACCATCTTCTGCAGCTTGATGTCCAGCGACAGCATCACCGTGTTGCCCGGCGTGGCCGGGTAGCTGGCCAGCCGCCGCACGGCATGGCCGCCGGCCGAGGTCTCCATGCGCTCCACGCCGGTCTGGCCGTGCAGCGTGGTCTCGAAGCTCTGCTCCACGCCCAGCTTGCCGATGTGGTCGGTTCCGCGGTAGTTGGCCGCGTCCTCCGAATCCTCGATGCGGGCCTTCTCGCGCTGGTTGATGCGGCCGATGTAGCCGATGGCGTGGCTCGCCACCTCGCCCATCGGGTAGGTGCGGAAGAGCCGCGCCTTCACGTCCACGCCGGGAAAGCGGTAGCGCTGCGCGGTGAAGCGCGCCACCTCCTCGTCGGTCAGGCGCGTACGGATGGGCAGGGACTCGAAGCTGCGCGCGTCCTCCATCAGCCGCTTGAAGCGGCGGCGGTCGCGCACGTGGATGTCCACCACCTTGGACAGCTCGTCGATCGTGCCCTCCAGGTCATCGACCTTGGACGGCGTGATCTCCAGCGTGTAGGCGGAATAGTTGGTGGCCAGCACCACGCCGTTGCGGTCCACGATCTGGCCCCGGTTGGGCACGATGGGCACCACCGCCGTGCGGTTGCTCTCGGCCTGCTCGGCCAGGTCTTCGTGGCGCACGACCTGCAGCACCACCAGCCGGCCCACGACCAGGCAGAAAGCCAGGAACACGACCGCCCCCACGGCCAGCACGCGCATCCTGAAGCGGGATGCATCGGCTTCGTTATTGCGCAGCTCGGTCATGCGAAGTTAGAGCGGCCGGTTCTCGTCGGGTTCCGGCGGGCGCCGCTGGGGCGCGAGCAGCACCCAGCTGGCCAGCGGCCAGAGCAGCGTCTCCAGCACGGGCGCGGCCAGGCCCTCGATGCCCGGAACGATGCCGCCGGAGAGCAGCCGCAGCAGCAGCTCGATGGCATGGGCCACCACGAAGAGGGGCAGCACCTGCAGGGCCTGCAGCCACACGCTGAACCACAGCAGGCGGCGGTGGGCATAGATGGCGCCGTACATCAGCGCGATGTAGGCCAGCGCGTGCTGTCCCAGCAGCGCCGACTGCACCACGTCCATGCACACGCCCAGCGCGAAGGCCACGCCCAGGCCCACGCGCTGCGGCTGGTGGACGCCCCAGAACGCCAGCAGCACCAGCAGCAGATCGGGCGTCCAGACCACGCGGCCCAGCGGCAGCATGTTGAACGCCAGACCGGCCAGCAGGCTGGCGGCGATGAAGAGCGGACGCGCCGGCAGCAGCAGCTGCTGGCCTTTGGGCATGATCATCGGCGTGCCTTGGTGTTGCTGTTGCGCTTCGGGGCGGGATCGGGCGGCGCGGGGCGCTCGGGCAGCTCGGTGGTGAGCGGCTTGAGCACCATCACGTGGCGCGCGCCCAGCATCTGCGCCAGCGGCACGCAGTAGATGCGCGCGAAGGCGGAATCGGCACGGCGCTCCACGCGGATCACGCGCGCCACCGGCAGGCCCGAGGGGTAGAGCCCGTCGACGCCGCTGGTGGTGAGCAGGTCGCCTTCCTGCACGTCGGCATTGCCGGGCATGAAGCGCAGCTCCATGCCGCCGCCGTGCGCGGCCACGGGATCGCCGTAGGCCACGCTGCGCGCGCCGGTGCGGATGTTCATCACGGGAATGGCCTGGTCGCGGTCGATGAGCAGCGTGACCTCGCTGACCAGCGGCAGCACCCGGGTCACCTGGCCCAGCACGCCCGCGGCATCCATCACCGGAGAGCCCAGTTCCACGCCCGCCACCTGGCCGCGGTCGATCACCACGCGGCGGGTGTAGGGGTCGGCGGTGTCGTAGATGACCTGGGCGGCATGCGCGGGCGTGGTGAGGCGCTCGCGCAGCTCGAGCAGCTTGCGCAGGCGGGCGTTCTCTTCCTGCAGGTCTTCGGCCTGGTTCACGCGCTGGGCCATCTCGGCCATCTTGCGCTGGGCTTCGTCGCGCGTCTGCTGCGCGGCTTCGAGCGTCTGCAGATAGTCGGCGGCTCGCCGGGCGAACTCCACCGGCTTGAGCATGGTCCACTGCAGCGGATACAGCACCGTCGAAATGGTGTTGCGCAGCAGGTCGGTGACGCCGAAACGGGCGTCTGCCACCATCAAAAACAGCGCCAGGGCGCTGTAGAGGACGAGACGGGAAAGCGGCGACGGCCCTTGCCTGAAGAAGGACGGCGCGGACCGTTCGAAGGTGCCGAAGAGCATGCGAACCAGCTGTCAGGGTGGAGCAAGGAGCCGGGCCCGGGCTCAGGCAGCGCGGCGTGCGCGAGCCGGCAGCGCACAAGCACGCACCGGCACGGGTGCCGGCAGCGCCGGCACGCCAAGCCGCCCTGCGCAAGGGCCGTTCACCAGGCGCAGGGCCATATGCTGCCGCCTTACTCGCTCGTGAAGATGCTGCCCTGGCGGTCCATGCGCTCCAGCGCGATGCCACAGCCGCGCACCACGCAGGTCAGCGGGTCTTCGGCCACCAGCACGGGCAGGCCGGTTTCCTCGGCCAGCAGGCGGTCCAGGTCGCGCAGCAGCGCGCCGCCGCCGGTCAGCATCATGCCGCGCTCGGCGATGTCGGCGCCCAGTTCGGGAGGGGTCTGCTCCAGCGCGTTCTTGACGGCCGAGACGATCTGGTTGAGCGGATCGGTGAGGGCTTCCAGCACTTCGTTGCTGGAGATGGTGAAGCTGCGCGGCACGCCTTCGGACAGGTTGCGGCCCTTGACCTCCATCTCGCGCACCTCGGAGCCGGGGAAGGCCGAGCCGATGTGCTTCTTGATGGATTCGGCGGTGGGCTCGCCGATCAGCATGCCGTAGTTGCGGCGGATGTAGTTGATGATGGCTTCGTCGAACTTGTCGCCGCCCACGCGGACGCTGCCCTTGTAGACCATGCCGCCCAGCGAGATCACGCCGACTTCCGTGGTGCCGCCGCCGATGTCCACCACCATGGAGCCGGAGGCTTCCGACACCGGCAGGCCGGCGCCGATGCCGGCGGCCATGGGCTCTTCGATCAGGTAGACGGCGGTGGCGCCGGCGGCCTCGGCCGCGTCCTTGATGGCGCGGCGCTCGACCTGGGTGGAACCGCAGGGCACGCAGATGATGATGCGCGGGCTGGGCGTGAGCAGCGTGCGCGGATGCACCATCTTGATGAACTGCTTGATCATCTGCTCGGTGATCACGAAGTCGGCGATCACGCCGTCCTTCATCGGGCGGATGGCCTCGATGTTGCCGGGCACCTTGCCCAGCATGGCCTTGGCTTCGCGGCCCACGGCCTGGATGACCTTCTTGCCGTGCGGGCCGCCTTCATGGCGGATGGCGACGACGGAGGGCTCGTCCAGCACGATGCCCTTGTCGCGGGCGAAGATCAGGGTGTTGGCAGTGCCAAGGTCGATGGCAAGGTCGGTGGAGAAGTACCGACGGAAGGCTCCGAACATTCAATATTCCTCTTGGGCACGGCGCGCGCTTCGGCGGGCCGTCGCCTGGTATTACGGGGTGTTTGCTGGCTTTTTTCGCCCAATGACCGGCGTTGGAGAGGCTATTGCGGCAAAGGCGGGATAATACCGCATCCCCTGTGAATAACTTTCAATCATGTGGAGCTGACTTGGGCTTTACACCCGGTTGCCACGCTCCCTTTTCGCCCCTTTCTATGGCTCTGACACCCCAGGACATCGGCCGCATCGCCAATCTGGCGCGGCTGGAACTCAGCCCCGCCGAAAGCGAGCGCATGCTCACCCAGCTCAACGGCTTCTTCGGCATCGTCGAGAAGATGCGTGCCGTGGACACCTCCGGAATCGCCCCCCTGCCCCACCCCGTGGCGGTGATCCAGGACGTGGCACTGCGCCTGCGCGACGACGTGGCCAGCGAGCCCGACCAGCGCGAAGCCAACCAGCAGAGCGCGCCGGCCGTCGAGCGCGGCCTGTTCCTGGTGCCCAAGGTCATCGAGTGAAGGGCGAGGCCAGCATGACCGATATCAAGACCTCCGCCCTGCACGACCTGGGCGTCGCCGAACTGTCCCGCCAACTGGCGGCCAGGCAGGTTTCCGCCGTCGAGGCAGCGCAGCACTTCCTGGCCCGCGCCCAGGCGCACCAGCCGCTGGGCGCCTTCGTCGCGGTGAACGAGGAAGCCACCCTGGCCCAGGCCCGCGCGCAGGACGCGGCCATCGCCGCCGGCACGGCCGGCCCGCTGGCAGGCGTGCCGATCGCGCACAAGGACATCTTCGTCACGCGCGACTTCCCCAGCACCGCCGGCTCGAAGATGCTGGCGGGCTACCGCTCGCCCTTCGATGCGACGGTGGTCACGCGCCTGGCCGATGCCGGCGCGGTGACGCTGGGCAAGCTCAACTGCGACGAGTTCGCCATGGGCTCGGCCAACGAGAACTCGGCCGTCGCCCCCGTGGGTGCCGACGCCCCCGCCCCCGTGCGCAACCCCTGGGACACGGCCCGCGTGCCGGGCGGCTCCTCCGGCGGCAGCGCCGTGGCCGTGGCCGCGCGCCTGGCCCCGGCCGTGACCGGCACCGACACCGGCGGCTCCATCCGCCAGCCGGCCTCGTTCTGCGGCATCACCGGCATCAAGCCCACCTACGGCCGCGCCAGCCGCTACGGCATGATCGCCTTCGCCTCCAGCCTGGACCAGGCCGGCCCCATGGCGCGCAGCGCCGAAGACTGCGCCCTGCTGCTCTCGGCGATCTGCGGTCCCGACCCGGACCGCGACTCCACCAGCCTGGACGTGCCGGCCGAAGACTTCAGCGCCAAGCTGAATGACAGCATCGACGGCCTGCGCATCGGCATCCCGGCCGAGTTCTTCGGCGAGGGCCTGGCGCCCGACGTGCGCGCCGCAGTGGACGCCGCGCTCAAGGAATACGAGAAGCTGGGCGCCAAGCTCGTGCCCATCGCACTGCCGCGCACCGAGCTGTCCATCCCGGTGTACTACATCATCGCGCCGGCCGAGGCCTCGTCCAACCTGAGCCGCTTCGACGGCGTGAAGTTCGGCCACCGCGCCAAGGACTACACCGACCTCGTGGACATGTACAAGAAGACGCGCGCCGAAGGCTTCGGCGACGAGGTCAAGCGCCGCATCATGATCGGCGCCTACGTGCTCTCGCACGGCTACTACGACGCCTACTACCTGCAGGCCCAGAAGATCCGCCGCATGATCGCCGACGACTTCCAGAACGCCTTCAAGGAGTGCGACCTGATCGCCGGCCCGGTGGCGCCCACGGTGGCCTGGAAGCTGGGCGAGCACGGCAACGACCCGCTGGCCGACTACCTGGCCGACATCTTCACCCTGCCCGCGTCGCTGGCCGGCCTGCCCGGCATGAGCGTGCCGGCCGGCTTCGGCGAAGGCGGCATGCCCGTGGGCCTGCAGCTCATCGGCAACTACTTCCAGGAAGGCCGGCTGCTGAACGCCGCGCACCGCCTGCAGCAGGCGACCGACTTCCACCTCCGCGCACCAGGAGGCCTGTGACATGACGACCAGCAAATTGATCCACGGCTACGAAGTCGTCATCGGCTTCGAGACCCACACCCAGCTCGCCACGCAATCGAAGATCTTCAGCCGCGCGCCCACGGCCTTCGGCGCCGAGCCCAACACCCAGGCCTGCGCGGTGGACCTGGCCCTGCCCGGCACGCTGCCGGTGATGAACCGCGAGGCCGTGGCCTGCGCCATCCGCCTGGGCCTGGCGCTGGGCTCCACCGTCGCGCCCGAGAGCATCTTCGCGCGCAAGAACTACTTCTACCCCGATCTGCCCAAGGGCTACCAGATCAGCCAGTTCGAGATCCCGGTCGTGCAGGGCGGCGAAGTGTCGTTCTTCCTGGGCGACGAGAAGAAGACCGTGCGCCTGGTGCGCGCCCACCTGGAGGAAGACGCGGGCAAGTCGCTGCACGAGGACTTCATCGGCCAGTCGGGCATCGACCTGAACCGCGCCGGCACGCCGCTCCTGGAGATCGTGACCGAGCCCGACATCCGCTCCAGCGAAGAGGCCGTGGCCTATGCGCGCGAGCTGCACAAGATCGTGACCTGGATCGGCATCTGCGACGGCAACATGCAGGAAGGCTCGTTCCGCTGCGACGCCAACGTCTCCGTGCGCAAGCCGGGCGCTCCGCTGGGCACGCGCCGCGAGATCAAGAACCTGAACAGCTTCAAGTTCATGCAGCAGGCGATCGACTACGAGATCCGCTGGCAGATCGAGCAGATCGAGGACGGCCACGCCATCCAGCAGGCCACCGTGCTGTTCGACCCGGACACGGGCGAGACCCGCGCCATGCGCACCAAGGAAGACGCGGCCGACTACCGCTACTTTCCCGACCCGGACCTGCCGCCGCTACGGATTTCGGAGCAGTGGGTGCAGGCAGAGCGCGCGCGCATGCCCGAACTGCCGCGCACCATGGCCGCGCGCTTCGTGGCCGACTACGGCCTGCCCGAATACGACGCGACCACGCTCACGCAATCGAAGGCCATGGCGGCCTACTTCGAAGAGGCCGCGAAGGCCAGCGGCAGCCCCAAGCTGGCCAGCAACTGGATCATGGGCGAGGTGTCGCGCCGCGTGAATGCGGGCGAGACCGACATCGCCGCCGCGCCGGTCACGGCCGCGCTGCTGGCGAAGCTGATCGCGCGCATCGCCGACGGCACCATCTCCAACGCCGCCGCCCGGCAGGTGTTCGAGGCGCTCTGGACCGGCGAGGGCCAGGACGTGGACGCCGTGATCGAGGCCAAGGGCCTCAAGCAGATGAACGACTCCGGCGCGCTGGAGAAGATCATCGACGAGGTGATCGCCGCCAACCCCGACAACGTGGCGCAATTCAAGGCCGGCAAGGACAAGGCCTTCAACGCGCTGGTCGGCCAGGCCATGAAGGCCAGCCGGGGCAAGGCCAATCCGCAGCAGGTCAACGACATGCTGCGCGCCAAGCTGGCCGCGGCCTGAAGCCGGGCACCGGGCCCGCGGGTCCGCCCGGCCAGCGCGCTTGCTTGTCAGTGCCGAGGCAGCGGCGCAGCGGTCTCGGCAGAGGCGGACGCGGCCTGCGGCTTCGCGGCCCAGATCGGCTGCAGCACGGCCAGTTCGGCATCGAAGCGCTGGTTCAGCCGGCGCTTTTCGGCCTCCTGCGAGGTGACGAAGCGCTTTTGCGTGGCCAGCGCCTCGTCCTGTTCGGCCAGCTGGCGGCGCAGCGCCATGGGCGCTTTGGCCGGCTCGCTGCCGTAGGAGGCCAGCTCGGCCTGCAGCTGCTTGCGGTCGCGCAGCAATTCATCCACGCGCTTTTGCGCCACGGCGGTCACGTCGTCCACCTGCGCCAGCACTGCGGCGCGCTCGGCATCGTGGGCGCTGCGCGTGGGGTAGCGCGCGGCCAGCACGCGCTCGCGCCGGCGCTCCTCGGCCACGCGAGCCCGCTCGGCCGCCTCGCGCTGGCGCTGGGCCTCGGCCTCGGCGCGTTCGTTCTCGGTGAGCGTGGGGCCCACGCGGCGGCGCTCGGCGCCCGTCTGGTCCAGCACGCGCTGCTCGCGGTCGCTGCATTCCGGGATCGGGCGGTCGGCGGTGAGGCGCCGGCCCTGCCGGTCCACGCAGGTATAGACGCTGCCGCCCGCCGGCCCGGGCTGCTGCGCCCAGCCGGCGGCAGCCGCCCCGAAGCCGGCCAGGGCCACGCCCGCAGCGGCCAGCGCGCGCCGGCGCAGGCCCCGCACAGCCGGCTGCGGCTTCATGCGGCCCCCACGCCGTACCGCTCGCGGTAGGCCAGCACACG
Organism: uncultured Acidovorax sp.; assembly: GCA_913774625.1. Lineage (GTDB taxonomy): Bacteria > Pseudomonadota > Gammaproteobacteria > Burkholderiales > Burkholderiaceae_C > Paracidovorax. Next base: position 10,293 of record CAJYHL010000004.1, on the reverse strand, counting down.
CTCGCGATGGGCCGCCACTTCGGCGCCGGCATCGCCCTGCGACAGGTACTGCAGCAGGTCGGCCAGCGTGGCGATGGTGCAGACCTGCATGCCCAGCTGGTTGCGCACGTACTGCACGGCGCTGTGGTCCACGTCGCGGCCGTTCTCGGTGGCCTTTTCCTGGCGGTCCAGCGCGATGGCGATGGCGTGCGGCACGGCGCCCGCCGCCCGGATGAGGGCGATGGATTCGCGCGCGGCCGTGCCAGCGGACATCACGTCGTCCACGATCAGCACCCGGCCCTTGAGCGGCGCGCCCACCAGGGTGCCGCCTTCGCCGTGGTCCTTGGCTTCCTTGCGGTTGTAGGCGAAGGGCACGTTGCGGCCCAGGCGCGCCAGCTCGACGGCCACCGTGGCGGCCAGCGGAATGCCCTTGTAGGCCGGACCGAAGACCATGTCGAATTCGATGCCGCTGGCCACCAGCGCCTTTGCATAGAATTCCGCCAGCCGGCCCATCTTGGCGCCGTCGTCGAACAGCCCGGCATTGAAGAAGTACGGGCTCATCCGGCCCGCCTTGGTCTTGAATTCCCCGAAGCGCAGCACGCCGGAGGCCTCGGCGAACCGCACGAAATCCTGCGCCAGGGAGCCTTGCCCCCCCTCCGGCTGCGCCTTGTCTGTCACCATGAAAGCCCCTTTGTTCAAATTAACCAGCCTCAACCTCAACGGCATCCGCTCGGCCACATCGAAGGGCGTCGAAGCCTGGATCGCCGCGAACCGGCCGGATTGTATTTGCGTGCAGGAGATCAAGGCCCAGTCCGCCGACATGCAGGGCCGCTTCGAGCAGCTGGCGGGGCTGGCGGGCCACTTCCACTTCGCCACCAAGAAGGGCTACTCGGGCGTGGGCATCTACACGCGCCACGAGCCCAGCGACGTGATCGTGGGCTACGGCTCGCAGGAGTTCGACGCCGAGGGCCGCTACGTGGAGGCGCGCTTCGACACGCCCGCGCGCAAGCTGTCGATCATCAGCGCGTATTTCCCCAGCGGCTCGTCGGGCCCCGAGCGGCAGGAGGCCAAGTTCCGCTTCCTGGCCGAATTCCACCCCCACCTGATGCGCCTGAAGGCCGAGCGCGAATTCATTCTCTGCGGCGACATCAACATCGCCCACCAGCAGATCGACCTGAAGAACTGGCGCAGCAACCAGAAGAACAGCGGCTTCCTGCCCGAAGAGCGCGCCTGGATGACCCAGCTGCTGCACACCACCGAGGTGACGGGCGGCCTGATCGACGTCTACCGCCGCCTGCAGCCCGACGCCACCGACACCGCCTACACCTGGTGGAGCAACCGCGGCCAGGCCTATGCCAACAACGTGGGCTGGCGGCTGGACTATCAATTGGCGACGCCGAGATTGGCTGCGCTGGCCCAGCACACCAGCATCTACAAGCTGGAGCGCTTCAGTGATCACGCTCCACTCACAGTCGACTACGAAATCGAGCTTTGATGCGCGCGTCGGCAGGAAGTACGCTGCCCACACGTCGCGATTTCAAACGCACGATGCATTGATCGGGCGACCGTGCACCCCAGGCTTCCAGTAAGCCAACCAAGCCTTCAACGTCGAAAGGTCATCGGGGCGCCGACGCACATGGAGCGAATGTCCTTGTCCCGAATGAACGAGGTGCACGAGTTCGGTTGGCAGTTCGGGGCTCTGGTCACCGAAGTACCAGAACTGCCAGGACACCAGCGCATTGCGACCGCTGATGTCCTGCGCAGCAAGCTCCTCGCCGTGCAGCGCGTTGCGAACCCGTTCAAGAGATCCACCGCGCCCCGCGCGGTAAAAATTGTCTGGCGGCCACTGTCTTCCCGGTCGCTTGGCTCGGAATCGAGGGTCCGACCAGTAGTTGCCGAGCGGCACCACCTCATCCACACGCATGGCGAAAACCACTTGGTCGTTGGCACGGCTACGCAAGCCGACGATCCAGTCGCCAACGCGCGCCGAACGGCGGATCTGCGGCTTGCACACGGCCAGGGACCACCAGCCGTGATAGGGATTTGGCGATCCGCCTCGGTCGACCCTGACAACGTACCGGTAGATTCTGGCGTTGCCATCGTCGCGAAGCATGCTCACTGCTGCTTGAGCACGAACTCGGCCAGTGCCTTCAACTGGGCATCGGTTAACTGTGCGAAGGGCGGCATAGGCACCGTCCCCCACTTCCCCGAACTGCCGGCTTTGATACTCGCCTTCAGCTTTTCCACACCGCCGGGATCGGCCTTGTACTTGGTCGCGACGTCGCGATAGGCCGGTCCCACGACCTTCTGCGAGACGGCATGGCAGCCCAGGCAGGCATTGGCGTTTAACAGCACCTGCACTTCGATGGTGCTACCAGCGGCTGGCGGCGCACCGGCTGCGGCAGGCTTGGCCGTGGTGGGTGCGGCTGGCGCAGCGGCGGTCATGGCGCGATCCGCCGCCGCCACGCTCTTTGCGTCGCCATAGGTGGCCGCGAGGTAAACGCCTAGCAGCTTGATTTCGCGGTCGTCGATCGGCGCGCCATACAGATGCTGCATCTTGGTCATCTCCGCCGTCCACTGGGTCACCGTCATGCTTGGCGGCTGGTAGGCGATGTAGTCCGCCGAGTGGCAGATGGCGCACTTCTGCTGGGCAATCGCGTAGCCGGGCAGGCTCGAAGGCTTGAGTTTGACGGTCTCGGCAGGCAGTTGGATCGGCTTCGGCGGAGCAGCAGATGCCCCAGTGGCGACGAACGCGCAGACCACCACCAACATGGCCTGCAAATGCTTGAAACGCATTGGCTGCATGGTTTGCTCGCTCCTCAGGCGATGGTGATGGCGGTGGATTCGATGGCATGGCGGCGGTAGCCGGCCGGGTTCCAGTCTGGGGTCGCCGGCTGTCCTTCGCCTTTCTGGTTGACGGCGCGCACCATCAGGACGGCCTTTCCTTTTTGCGCAAAGCTGACTGGCACGCGCCATTCGCGGAAGGAAAAGCGGCCCAGGTCCTTGCCCAGCGTGGCCTCGCGCCATTGCCGGCCACCATCGACTGACACTTCAACCGTCTTGATGCCGGCGCCTGCATCGAAGGCGATGCCCTTGAGCTCGACGGTGCGGCCTGCCGGCAGCACGCCGCCGTTCATGACGCTGGTGATGAAGCTGCGCACGGGGAGTGTCGAGATGGGCCGCGTCTTCGCCGCCGCCGTCCCCGGGGCCACGCACTGGCAGTCGTTGTCGGGTACCCGGTAGGCCGTGGTCATGAAGGCCGCATCGTGGCCCTCGAACGGATGGTCCAGCACTTCGATCTCCGACAGGTGCTTGACCCAGTACGTGCCGAAGTAGCCTGGCACAATCAGCTTGACCGGGTAGCCGTTGAGCATCGGAAGCGGCTCGCCGTTCATGGCCCAGGCCAGCATGGGCTCGCCACTCATAGCGTGCTCCATGTCCAAGGCTTTGCGGAAATCCGGCGTGGCGGGCAGGACGGGGGTGTCCAGGCCATTGAAGGTGACTTGCGCTGCGCCCGCGCCGACGCCGGCCTTTTCGAGCACCCGGCGCAGCGGCACGCCAGTCCAGCGCGCATTCCCCATCGCGCCATTGGCCAATTGCGCGCCGAACACGCGCGGCAACGCGTAGCCCCGGCTGTTGCCCGAGCACTGGTTCACAGCCACCACATCGATCGGTTCGCCGAGCGCCTTGAGTTCGGCCAACGACAGGCTCAGGGGCGTGGCCACCTTCCCCTTGACGCTCAAGCGGTAGGTGGCCAGATCCACCGCCAACGGGATGTTGGCCAGGTGGTAGCGCACAAAGAATGCGTCGTTCGCGGTGATGGGCCCTTCATTGAACACGGCGAACGGCGTCTCCAGGTGCGGCGGGCGCGTATGCACGCGGATCAGCGGGCGCTTGCCGGGATACTTGACCAGGGGGCGCGGGCCATCGGCAAAGCTCACGCCTTCTCCAGTGCCCGCTGCTGCCAGCGCTGCGAGTGGCGACGCGGCCATGGCCAGCAGGGCCCCGCTTCGCAAGAGGCTTCGCCGCTCCAAGTCAGCTACGACGGATTCGTGGGTATCAAGCATCGTGTTGTCTCCTGGTTGTTGCCTGGTTTGGTTCTCGGTCAAACTCCAGCGCAGCTGCTGCCACTGTGCATCAGGGCTGCTTCCAGCCCCACTTCGCAAAAATGGACTGGCCTTGCGGCGACTGCAGGAATGCCACGAAAGCCTTGGCCTGCGCCCGTTCGGCGCCCTTGTGTGTCAGTACGACGCCGGTGTCGCGGTAGATGCGGAAGGGCTCGTCCATCTCGACGAGTTGGGCCAGTTCCGGATTCGCCACCTGCCAGATGTTCCAGATGAGCCAGACGTCGATTTCGGGCTGTTCGGTCCAGCGCTTGCGGGCCTCGGCGCTGTTGGGCGCTTCCGGCAAGACCAGGTTCTTGCGGAAGGCGCGCACCATGGCGATGTCACCGGTACGTCCGGCCACGTCTTCCCACAGGCCGGTTTGCCCAGCGCCTGCCACTGCCATCACCTTGATGCCGGGCTTGAGCACATCGCGGAATCCGCTGATCCGCTTCGGGTTGCCGGGCCGCACCAGGATGGCCACCGGCCGCAGGTACAGCGGCTCTGCGTTCTTCAAGTCGAACGCGCCTGGCAAAGCCTTGGCGAAGTCGCTCATCATGTTCTCGGCGCCGCTAAACACCACATCGGCATCGGTCTTCGCTTTGTCGACCCACTGTGGGGTCGGGCCAGCCGTGACCTCCACCGTGATCTTGTTCGCAGCACCAAAGGCTTGCGCCGCCTCCTTCATGGCTGGAGCCGGACCGCCGGGACCGTAGACATGAAGCACCTCCTGCGCATGCGCGCCGAGGGAGGCGAAGGCGAGCACTGCCGAGGTCAGGCCGAAGACGAGGGCGGAACGGAAACGTTGAACGATGTGCATGCTGGGTCGCCTGGGATCTCAAAATTCAGATTGGCAGCGCCGGCGCTGCCAGCGTGCTAGCCACACGTTGGCTGGAACGGTCAACCTTGGCCACGCTCAGGTCTTCGTTCAGCACGTACGCCCATTGGCCATCGCGCGTGAACACGATCGCCTGGCGCGGCTCCTTGAAGCCAGGGATGGTCGCCACGACCTGGCGGCTGGCCACGGAGATCACCGACACCGTGTTGTCGGCCAGGTTGCCGACGTAGACGAACTGTCCATCCGGGGTGAGCGCCGCGCCGTACGGATCCTTGCCGACCGGCACCGTGGCCGTGATCGCACGCTGTGCGACGTCCACCACCGCCACCGAGTTGCTGCCACTGTTTGCAGCGAAGATGGTCTTGCCGTCGGCCGTGACCGAGATGGCGCGCAGCTTGTCGAACCCCTTGATCTCGCCGGTGATCTTGTGGGTTGCCGTATCGACGATGCTGATCTTGTCGCCCAGGAAGTTGGTGACGTAGAGCGCCTTGCCATCGGGGCTCAGGCGCACGCCTTGGCGCGGCTGCGCGAAGCCGGTCACCACCGCGCGCGGCCGCTGCGCCGCCAGGTCGTAGGCCGTCACGGTGCTGGCTGCCTGGTTGTTGATGTAAAGCGTGCCGCCGTCCTGACTCAGCGTGGTGCCGAATGCACCGGCGCCGGCCGGCATACTGCCCACGGTCTTGAGCGTGGCGGTGTCGACGACGGCCACGGTGCCCAGGCTGCTGTCGGACACGTAGAAGCGCTGGCCCGAGGGCGAAAAGACGATGTTGCGGGGTGTGACGAAGCCGTTCAGCACCGCACGCACCCGTCCGGTCGTCAGGTCGTAGACCACCACATCGGGCCGCTCGCTGTAGGAGACGACGGCCATCCGTTCGTCCGGACTGATGGCCAGCGAGTTGTTCTTGATGTTGCCGTCGAAAGTCCAGCGGGCGGCAGCGGCCGGAGTCACTTTCGCCGACTCCGTCGGCGTGCTCATGGTCGAGCATGCGGTGGACAACAGGGCCAAAGCGAGGGAGGTGGCGAGAGCCAGGGTTTTCATGGGGGTCCTTGTCGGGTTCATAGGGTCTCTACCTGTATGGACGAATGGCATCCATCAAACATTCCATGGGCAACTGAAAAAGTAGGCCAAGGTCAGGAAAAGAGCGAGGCGACACCTGCGTTGATGGCCAGGCCTCCACCGATCAGCCAGGCGAACAGCAGTGCAGCGAGGGCCAACGGCTTGATGCCGGCGTTGCGGATGGCCGAGACGTGTGTCGTCAAGCCCAGCGCAGCCATGGCCATCGCCAGCAGGACGGTGTCGATGTCGATCACCGTGCTGACCACCGGCTTGGGCAGCAGCGCGAGGGAATTGAGGCCGGCCACCGCCACGAAGCCGAGCGCAAACCAGGGAATCACGATGCGACCCGGCTTGTGGCGCGCGTCGTCCGCATTGGGCGTGACGTGGGCCGCACCGTCTTCTTCGGAGCGCGAGAGGTAAGCCGACAGGACGATCAGGAACGGCGCCAGCATCATCACGCGCACCATCTTGGCAATCACCGCCGTGTTGCCCGCGTCGATGCTGATGGCGTTGCCTGCGGCGACGACCTGTGCCACCTCATGGATCGTCGAGCCTGCAAAGATGCCGTAGGCGGCCGGCGACATGGCCACCAGGTGGTACTGCTCGTTCAGGTGGTACAGCACCGGGTACAGGAAGATGGCCAGCGTGCCAAAGACGACCACGGTCGAGACGGCCACCGTCACCTGTTCGGCGTGTCCACGCACCACGGGCTCGGCGGCCATCACCGCGGCGGCGCCGCAGATGGAACTGCCTGCGCCAATCAACATGGCAGTCTTGCGGTCCAGACCGAACACGCGGGTTCCCAGAAACCAGGACATCGCGAAGGTGCTGCTCAGTACCAGCGCATCGATCAGCACGCCGGCCAGGCCGACATGGCCGATGTCCTGGAAGGTCAGCCGCAGGCCGTACAGGATGATGCCCAGGCGCAGCAAGGTCTGCTTGGAGAACGTCACGCCGGATGCGCTGGCGGGCGCGATGCGCCCGTACGCGGTGTTGCCCACCAATATGCCCAGCACGATGGCGATCGTGAGCGCGCTGATGCCGTTGTGCTGCAGCCAGTCCAGCTTGCCCAACGCAATGGCGGCGAGAGCCAAAGCGCCGGCCAGGGCCAGTCCCGGCAGGAGCTGGACGCCTCGCTGCATGCCAGTCGAAGGGTTGTGGCCGTGGGTTGCCAGAACGGTCGAATGGGCGGACATGGGGCTCTCCTTACGGGCTGAATTCTTGGAAAACATGGGCATGGACCAGACTGTGACCCCAATCTATCAATCAAACAAACGGGTAGTTTTTGTATGATCTACCTGAAAAAACGCTAACCAAGGATTCCGTGCGCCTCACGCTTCGCCAGTTGCAGATCTTTGCCGCGGTCGCCGACACCGGCAGCACCACCGCCGCCGGGCTGCAGGTCGCCTTGTCGCAGTCGGCATCCAGTGCCGCGCTCAACGAACTGGAGGCACTGTTGGGTGCTCAGCTGTTTGACCGCATCGGCAAACGCCTGGTGCTCAACGACACGGGACGCGGCCTGCTGCCCCAGGCTCGAGCCCTGCTGGACGGCGCGGCAGGCATCGAAAGCCAGTTCGGACTCGGTGGCACAAAACCTTCGGCCACGGGCATGCTCACCCGCTTGCGCGTCGGCGCGAGCACCACCATCGGCAACTACCTGCTGCCGGCGTTGGTGGCCAGCCATCTGCGCGAAGTGCCCAACACCACCATCGACGCGACCATCGGCAATACCAGCGACATTGCTGCTGCGGTGGCGCGCCTGGACGTGGACCTGGGTTTGATCGAAGGCCCTTGCCATGAACCCGCGCTGCAGGTGCGGCCCTGGCTGGAGGACGAGTTGGTGCTGGTCTGCGCGCCGTCGCACCCTTTGGTGTCCGGCGATCCGGCCACCCGCATCGGATTGAAGGCATTGCGCCTGCAGCGCTGGCTGGTGCGCGAGCCGGGCTCGGGCACGCGGGAAGCTGTGGAGCATGCGCTGCTGCCGCACCTGCACCAGTGGGATCAACCCATGCAGCTGGGCAGCACCGAGGCCATCAAACAGGCCGCCGCCGAGGGCCTGGGCCTGGCCTGTCTGTCTCTGTGCGCCGTGCAGGACCTGTTGACGCTGAGACGGCTGGTGGTCGTCAACACCAGCCTGCCGAGGTTGAACCGGCGCTTCTACCTGGTGCACCATCGGCAGAAGCAGTTCTCGGCGGGGCTGCAGCGGTTCGTGGACCATTGCGAGGCGGTCACGTGAATCTTTTGCAGGCCAGTGGAATAAAGGTGCAAGGCCATGCGTCCATGCCCATGCCAACCCACTTTTTTGAAGGATCTTATGAACACCCGCCTGCTCCCTACCCTGGCCCTGTCTCTGGCCGCCGTCTTCGCCACGCTGGCTCATGCAGAACCCGCTGCCAAGATGGCAGGCGGCATGCTGATCAATACCAGCGGCATGACGCTGTACACCTTCGATAAAGACGTCGCAGGCAGCGGCAAGAGCACTTGCAACGGTCCCTGCGCCACGCTCTGGCCGCCGGCAGCCGCTGCCGCCGATGCCAAGCCCGAAGGCGACCTGAGCATCGTCACGCGCGACGATGGCAGCAAGCAGTGGGCCTACAAGGGCAAGCCGGTCTACACCTATGCCAGCGACAAGAAGCCCGGCGACGTGACCGGCGACAATTTCAAGGACGTGTGGCACATCGTCAAGTAAGCCGCCACGCATGACCGCCTGACTCCACGATGCGCGCGCAAGACGAAGCCGAGATCGTTGCCTGCATTCCCAGCCTGCGGCGCTATGCGCGCGGGCTGGTGTCTGACCGAGACCGCGCGGACGACTTGGTGCAGGACACCCTGGAGCGCGCATGGAGCCGATTCTCGATGTGGCAAAAGCGCGGTGAGATTCGGGCCTGGATGTTCGGCATCCTGCACAACCACTTCATCGACCGCTTGCGTGCGCAGAGCAGCCGCCCCGAGGACAGCGCAGGCGACAAGCTTCCCGACGCACCGCAGCGTCCGCTGCAGACCGATGCGCTGGAGCTGCGCGACCTCGACCGGGTCCTGCAGCGGCTGCCACCAGAACACCGCGAGGTGCTGCTGCTGGTGGGCGTGGAAGAACTGAGCTACCAGGAGGTAGCCACCGTATTGGGCGTGCCGGTAGGCACTGTGATGTCGCGCCTGTCGCGCGCCCGCGCACGCCTGCGCGAAGAGCTCCAAGGCCACGCCGCCCCAGCAAGCAAGATTCAACGCGTGAAATGACCATGGACGACCACAAACCCCGAAGCGTTGGTTCGGACGTCGGCCCCGGTGGACCGGCTCCCATCACCGAGGCCGACCTGCACGCCTATGCCGATCACCAACTCTCTGCGGAGCGAACGGCCCTGGTCGAGCAGTACCTAGCGACGCGCCCGCAGGAGCAGGAGCGCGTGCGCGACTGGCAACAGCAAAACAGGCTGCTGCACCGCTTGCTGGACCCCGTGATCGACGAGCCGCTGCCGTTGAGTCTGCCGCTGAAGTCGCCGGCCCAAGCCTTCCCGTGGCGCGCGCTCGCCGCCGGTGTGCTGGTGGCCGTCGTCAGCGGCGGCTCCGCATGGTCATTGCGCGGGCATCTGGACGCCGAGGCCACGCGCCTCGCCATGGCGGGGCCGTCCAACACAACTTCGGCGGCGGGTGACAGCGCGCTCTCAGGCTTTGCCCACCGCGCGGCCATCGCCCACGTGGTGTACAGCCCTGACGTGCGCCGGCCGGTGGAGGTGGGGGCCGACCAGGAGCAGGCCCTGGTCACCTGGCTGACCAAGCGCATGGGCTCCGACGTGCGCCCGCCGACGCTCACCAAGCTGGGTTACGAGCTGATCGGTGGCCGCCTGCTGCCCGGCGACAAGGGGCCGGTGGCCCAGTTCATGTACGGCACGGCAGGCGGGCAGCGCCTGACGCTGTATGTGACGCGCGAAGTGCCCGGCGACGCGAACACGGCGTTCCGCTTCGGCACGGACGGGCCCGTCAACGTGTTCTATTGGGTCGAGAACCAGTTCGGCTATGCCATTTCGGCCGGGGCCGACCGGGCCGAGCTGATGCAGGTCTCCCAAGAGGTGTATGCGCAACTGAAGCCGCATCAGGGCAGGTGAACCGGTTCGTCACCAGTGCCATCCGTGCGGAGAAAAAAGCCATGCAGGCATCCGATTTGCAGGTTTTTTGTCGGATTGACTACCACCTGGCGACGCCGGCCATCGCCCAGCTGGCGCGCAGCGAGCACATCTACAAGGACGTGAAGTTCTCGGACCACGCGCCGATCACGGTGGAATACGACTTCCATCTCTGACCCCAGGACACGGCATCGACGC
>CAJYHL010000003.1 GCA_913774625.1 uncultured Acidovorax sp. | reverse complement strand
CATCGGAATCACCCCCAGCCCGATCTCGTTGCCCACCACCACCACCGGCCCCGCAGCCCGCTCGATAGCTCCTGAAAACAGAGCGAACTGCGCCTGGAAATCAAGCGCCAGCGCCCGATTCACTTCGGCATCGGAAAGATCGGCGCCCAAAGGCATCAGCCAGTTCGTCACCCACAGGGTCAGGCAATCCACAACCACCAGCGTGCGCCCGTCCGCAGCATGCCGCGCCAGCGCACCGGCCAGATCGCGCGGCTCCTCCACCGTCGCGAGGCCCGGCACGCGCTCGGCGCGGTCGCGCTGGTGGCGGGCGATGCGTTCGCGCATCTCGTCGTCCCAGGGCTGGCCGGTGGCGACCAGCACGGCGCGGTGGTCGGGCGAGGCCTCCAGCCACTGGCGCGCCAGCAGTTCGGCCCGGCGCGACTTGCCGCTCTTCTGGCCGCCCAGGATGAATTCGCTGCGGGCGATGGACGACGGCAACGGCAATGGGGACGGCGGCGTCATGCGGAGGCGGCCCCGCCGCCCAGCAGCAGTTGCGCCGTGGCGCGCGGGCTGGAAGCGAACCAGGCGTGGAAGTAGCTGGCGTGGATGCTTCCGTGGCGGTAGAGCGCCTCGCCCGCGCCCTCGGCGGGCGGCTGGCCCGGGCGCGCCGTGCGGGCGATGACCTCGGCCGGGCTCTGGACGGTGGAGTAGTGGAAGGTGTGGCCGCGCAAAATCTCGCCGGCCAGCTCCAGCTGCTGCGGGCCCAGCGCGGCCAGGCGCGGCTGCATGGCGACATCGCCCGGCAGCAGGCCCCACAGGGGCACGCGCCGGCCATCTCGCAACGTGATCGATTCGAACAGCGCCATCATGCCGCCGCATTCTGCCCACACGGGGCGGCCGGCGGCGGCGTGGGCGCGCAGGCTTTGCGCCATGCCCTGGTTGGCGGCCAGCGCCTCGGCATGCAGTTCGGGATAGCCGCCGGGCAGCCAGACGGCATCGCAGGCGGGCAGCGCCGCATCGTGCAGCGGCGAAAAACGCACCACGCGCGCGCCCAGCTCGGCCAGGGTCTGCAGGTTGGCGTCATAGACGAAGCAGAAGGCCTCGTCGCCGCCCACGGCCACGGTGCGGCCGGCCAGCAGCGGCGCGGTGGCGGCTTCCACTGCCGGTGCAGGGAATTCGACGCGCCAGCGTTCCCAGTCGGCAGGCGCCATGCGGCCCAGCGGCGTGTGGGCGGCCAGCGCATCGGCAGCGGCGTCCAGGCGCTGCAGGGCGTCGTCCAGCTCGTGCGCCGCGACCAGGCCCAGATGGCGCTCGGGCAGCAGGCGCGGGCCGTTTTCGCCGGCCAGGGCCACGCGCGGCAGCGCGCCCAGCCAGTCGGCGGGGTCGGCCACGCCGGCCTGCAGCAGGCCGGCATGGCGCTCGGTGGCCACGCGGTTGGCCAGCACGCCGGCCCATGGCAGGCCCGGGCGGTAGTGGCGCAGGCCGTGGGCGATGGCGCCCAGCGTGCCGCCCATGGCCGAGGCATCGACCACGGCCAGCACCGGAATGCCGAAGCGCTGGGCCAGGTCGGCCACGGAACGCTCGCCGTCGAAGAGGCCCATCACGCCTTCGATGAGCAGCAGGTCGGCTTCGCGTGCCGCGGCATGCAGGCGGCGCGCGCAGTCGGCCTCGCCGGTCATCCACAGGTCGAGCTGCTGCACCGGCGCGCCGCTGGCGAGCTGATGCCAGTAGGGGTCGAGGAAGTCCGGCCCGCACTTGAAGACGCGCACGCGCCGGCCCTGGCGCGCATGCAGCCGGGCCAGCGCGGCGGTGACCGTGGTCTTGCCCTGGCCCGAGGCGGGCGCGGCCACGACGATGGCCGGGCAGGAGGCCGGCCCGGCAGCCGATACGCGAACGTCCTGGCTCACTGCGGCGCCCACTTCAGCGCCATGTAGAACGTGCGGCCGGCCGTGGCGTAGTTCAGGGCCGTCTGGTAGGCCTTGTCGCCCAGGTTGTCCACGCGGGCCAGCAGCGTGAAGTCGCGCGCCACGCGAGTGCTGGCGTAGAGGTTGACCAGGCCGTAGCCACCCAGCGGCCGGGTGTTGGCGGCATCGTCGTAGCGGCGGCCCGAGGCCTGCAGCTCCGCGCCCCATGTCCAGCCGGCCAGCTGCGTGTCGGCGCCCAGCGTGGCATGGCGCTTGGCGCGGCGTGCCAGCTGGCGGTCAGTGGTCAGGTCGCGCGGATCCTGCCAGTCGATGGAGCCGCGCAGGTTCACCCCCGCCAGGCGGTGCGTGCCGGTCAGCGTGACGCCGCTGTATTCGCCCCGGCCGATGCTTTCGTAGCAGCCGAAGGCGTTGGCGCAGGCGCCGGGCGCGCCGAAGTTGATGAGGTTGCGCACGTGGTTGCGGTAGGCCACCACGCCCACGCTGCTGGCGCCTTCGGTCCAGCGCAGGCCGGCTTCCACATTGCGGCCGCTTTCGGGCTGCAGCGTGGCCACGCCGTATTCGCTGAAGCGCTGGTAGAGCGTGGGGGCGCGGAACGAGGTGCCTGCCGACACGGTGGCGCGCCACTGCGGCGTGACGGCATAGCCGTAGGCCAGGCTGCCGGTGGTCTTGCCGCCGAATTCGCTGTCGTCGTCGCGCCGCAGGTTGGCCTGCAGCGAATGCGCACCGGCGCTCAGGCCGTAGCCCAGGGCCAGCGCGTTCTGCGAGCGCTTGCCGCGCAGGTCGGCGGTGAAGTCGGTGGCGGGGTTGTGCAGTTCGTCCTCGCGGCGCTCCAGGGCAGCGGTGAAGCTCTGCGCGCCCAGGCGCCATTCGTTCTGGAAGAGGTAGTTGCGCAGCGTGGTGTCGGTGCGGTATGGGTCCGGCGCGGTGGCGTAGCTGCTGCGGGATTCCGTGGCCTGCACGCGGGTGGTGTAGGCATCGCTCCAGCGGGCCGTCCAGGTCAGGCCGCCGGTGCGCAGCTGGTGGCGGCTGACGTCGTCGGCCCCGGGGGTGAAGCCGTCGTACTGCGACCAGAGGTTGCTGGCCAGCAGCGTGCCTTCGATGCGGTGGCGCGCGTCGATCTGCAGGCCCACGCGGGCGTTGCCCGAGCTGCGGCGGTAGCCGTCGTCGTCGGGGTTGGCGCTGGGAATGGGGCGGGCGTTGAAGCCGTCGCTGCGCTCGTGCGAGATGCCCAGGGAATAGTCCAGCGCACCGGAGCCGCCGCTCACGCCGGCCTGGGCCGTGCGCGTGCCCCGGCTGCCCAGGCCGAGCTGCGCATAAGGCGCGGCCGGGCCTTCGCCCTTCCTGGTGAAGAGCTGCACCACGCCGCCGATGGCGTCGGAGCCATAGACGGCCGCCGCCGGGCCGCGCAGCACTTCGATGCGGTCGATCTGCGCCAGCGGGATCTGCTCCCACTGCGCGCCGCCGGTGGTCTGGGTATCGACCCGCACGCCGTCGATATAGACGGCCGTGAAGCGGCTTTCGGCCCCGCGCAGGAAGACGCTGGTGGTGCCGCCGATGCCGCCGCTGCGGGCCAGCTCCACGCCCGGCAGACGCGCCAGCAGGTCGGCCACGCCGGTGGCGCCGCTGCGCTCGATGGCCTCGCGGTCCACCACGGACACGTCGGCCACCAGATCGGCCAGCGGGCGCTCGGTGCGCGTGGCGGTCACCACGGTCTCGCGCAGCTGGGCCGTGGTGGCGGCCTGCGCCAGCTGGGTCTGGGCGGAGGAAAGGGCGGGCCAGGCAGCGCCCAGCAGCAGGGGCAGCGCGGCCAGGCGCGCGGGGGTCGAACGGAGCTTGTTCATGGAAAGGGACACAGACTGAAGGATTCACCCTGACCGGCCTCCCCGCCGGTCCTTGGGCATCACGGCCGCCCGCGCCGCCGCCGGGGCGAGCGGAGGTGCGGGCGACCACCGTGTTGGCCGGTATCCGGGCTGGCGGCACGCGATCCAGACGCCTTCCCAGGCGCTTGTTCAACGCGCCCAGTGGCTTGTGATGAATGGATCGGGAAGCACCCTGCGGCCATGGGCTGCAAGGCGATTCGTCCGCTGACCGTTGCGGGGGCAGCGCAGGCACGGCGTATCCATCGAGGGGACCGCCTCCCTGCTTCCCGTTGAACTGCGCCATGCGAACCATGGCGCGAGCACCAACGGCGCGGATTTTACGGTTCTTGCCGGCCCAACCCTACAATCCCAGGCTCTATGGCACACACCACCCCCATCGATGAGATCGCCGAGCGGGTCGAGCGGCTCTTGCAGCGGCACGCCGAGCTGCAGCGCGCCAACACGCAGCTGGCGCAGCAGGTGACGGAGCTGACCCGCGAACGCGATTCGCTGAAGTCCCGGCTCAGCGCGGCGCGCGCCCGCGTCGATGCCCTGCTCGACCGGCTGCCGCCAGCCACCGACGCGAAGGACGCACCATGAAACAGATCGAGGTCCGCATCCTCCAGCAGAGCTATCTGCTGGTCTGCCCCGAAGGCCACGAGCCGCGCCTGATGGCCGCCGTGGAGCGCGTGGACGCGGCCATGACGCGCATCCGCGACGCCGGCAAGGTGCGGGCGCGCGAGCGCATCGCCGTGCTGGCCGCCGTGAACATGGCCTTCGAGCTGGGCGACCGCGAGGCCGCGCTGCAGGCCATCTATGAACGCGCGCCTGCGCTGGCCCCGGGCCAGGGCACGCTGGCCCTCGAAGAAGCGCCGGCCGAAGCCCCGCACCAGGACCAGGCCGCACCCGACCAGACACCGGAGGGCGATGCCGTGCAGCAGGAGCGCCTGCAGTCGCTGCTGCAGCGGCTCGACGCAGCCCTGCTCGAAGAAGGGCGCCTGCCAGCCTGATCCCGCCCCGCGCGGCGCGCTTATCGCGCCAATCGCGCCGAGATGCAAGGGCGGGCCCGGCAGCAACACCGCCCGGCGGGTTTTTTTACGCGGCCGGCCCGCCGCCGCAGGCCTACAATCGAGGCGTCTGCGGTGCTGTCGGGCTTTATATTTCCTTGAACCAATGCTCTATGAGCAAGGGCTTGGTACATCGCCCGGTGAGCGTGATCATCTCGCGTCAGATGAACCCAACGCCTGGCTGCCCTCGCCCCCCTGAACCCCCGGTTCAGGATGACGGCTCGGTGGCATTCGCAGACACCTTATTTCTCCCCCGTCGCCACGCCAACGCCTGAAGCCGCTGCGGCTCGCGGCTTCTTCCACCGGGGCTAGGGCGACTTCGGCGGCCCGGCCAGCGCAGGCACGGGCGCCCCCCAGACTCCGGCTTCCAGCCCCGCGATCCAGCGGCGCATCTCGGGCGCCGGCAGGCCCGGAGCGCACAGGAACCCCTGGAAGTACTGGCAGCCCATGCGCTCCAGCGCGGCGCGCTGCTCAGGCGTTTCCACGCCTTCGGCGATCACCTCGATGTGCAGCGCCCGGCCCATGCTGATGATGGCGCTGACGATGCCGCAGTCGCCCTCGTCGTCCGGCAGGCCGCGCACGAAGGACTGGTCGATCTTGAGCTTGTGGATGGTGAGCTTCTTCAGATAGGCCAGGCTGGAATAGCCGGTGCCGAAGTCGTCGATGGACAGGCCCGCGCCCAGTTGCGCGAGCGCCGTCACGCGCTGCTCCATCTCGCGCGCGTCCTGCAGCAGGATGGTCTCGGTCAGCTCCAGCTCCAGCAGCGTGGCCGGCAGGCCGTGCCGGTCCAGCAGCCGGGTCAGCCGCTCGACGAAGTCGGGCTGGCGGAATTCGAGCGCCGACACGTTCACCGCCATGACCAGCGGCGTGCCGGCGCGCATCCAGCGCGCGGCCTCTTCGATGGCCTGCTCCAGCACCCAGGCGCCCAGCGCGACGATGAAGCCCGATTCCTCGGCGAGCGGAATGAAAACGCCGGGCGAGACCGGGCCGAATTCCGGGCTGGTCCAGCGCACCAGCGCCTCGGCGCCCACGATGCGGCCGGTGGCCATGCAGACCTGCGGCTGGTAATGCACCGCCATCTGCCCCAGGCCCAGCGCCTGCCGCATGCCGTGCTCCATCTGCATGCGCGAAAGCAGGTTGGCGTTCATCTGCGGCTGGTAGAAGCCGAAGTTGCCGCGCCCCCGTTCCTTGACGCGGTACATGGCCGTGTCGGCCTGCTTGATGAGCTCGTCCAGCGTGCTGCCGTCCTGCGGATAGAGCGCCACGCCGATGCTGCACTGGATGGAGAACGCCATGCCGTCCTGCACGAAGGAGCGCAGCATGTCGTCGAGGATGCGGCGCGCCACGCGCTCGGCGACCGCCGCGTCGCCGGCGTGCAGGTAGATGACGAATTCGTCGCCACCCAGGCGGCAGAGCATGTCGGTCGCCCGCAGGCTGGACTGCAGCCGCTCGGCCACCAGCTTGAGCACCCGGTCGCCGAAGGGATGGCCCAGCGAATCGTTGATGATCTTGAAGCGATCCAGGTCGAGGAACAGCACGGCGAACCGCGTGCCGGGCTGCTGTTCGGCTGCGGCGATGGCGGCCTGCACCCGGCGGGCCAGCAGCAGCCGGTTGGGCAGGCCGGTGAGCACGTCGCTGAAAGCCAGCTGCTCGATGCGCTTTTGCGCCGCGCGCTCGGAAGTCAGGTCGCGCATGAAGCCGATGCTCTGCACGATCGCGCCCGCGTCGTCGCGCAGGGCGACCCAGGACAGATGCACGGCGCAGGGTTCGCCCTGGCTGCGCAGCAGCTCCAGGTCGCCACCCCAGAAGCCCTCCTGCTCCCAGCCGGCATGCACCTGCTGCATGAGCGCCGCGCCGCCGTCGTCGGTGCGAAAGAGCGTCTGCGCCGGCAGTTCCAGGCGCAGGCGCGGGCCCACGCCGATCAGGCGCTCGCAGCCCGGATTCATGCGCACCACCCGGTGGCCGTGGTCGGCGATGAAGATCGCGTCCAGGCTGGATTCGAAGACGCCCGCCGCCAGGCGCAGGCCGGCCTGCGCCTCGGTCTGCCGCGTGATGTCGCGGAACGAGAACACGCGCCCGATCGGCCGCCCCTGCACGCGCTGCGGCACCGAGCGGCGCTCCATCAGCAGGCCGCTGCGCAGGCGGATCACGTCGCTGGTTTCCTCCTGCGGCTGCCGCGCGATGGCGGCCAGCCGGGTCCGGTAGGCCGGCACGTCGGAGACCTGGGATTCGAGATGCGCGTGGATGGATTCGTCGTCGCGCCGCATCAGCAGTTCACGGGGCAGGTTCCAGAGCAGCGCCAGCCGCTGGTTGAAGGCGCGCACCCGGCCCTGCAGGTCGCAGACCATGATGCCGTCGGCCGCGGAATCGAGCGTGGCGCGCAGTTCGGCCAGCAGCGTTTCCATTTCGTGCTCCGCCGCGGTCTCGCGCGAGCGGTTCACCATGGTCAGCAGCATCAGCGGCTCGCCCGAAGGCTGCGGCACGGCGCGCGCCCTGCGGTCCACCGGCAGCAGCCGGCCGTCGCGGTGCAGCACGCTGGTGCGCGATTCCAGGCCTTCCAGGATGGCCTCGGTGGACTGGCCCCAGAAGACCATGTCTTCCGGCGTGGCCGCCAGCTGCAGCACCGACTGGCCCACCATCTCGGCGGCCGGCACCCCAGTCAGGTCCGCCGCGGCCTGGTTGGCATGCAGCACCCGCTGCGTGGCGGGGTCCACCAGCCAGACGGCCTCCGTCAGGCCGTCGGTGATGGCGAACCAGCCTTCGGGGGCGCGGGGCAGGACCGTCACGGCGCGGCCTCGCCTGGCGCGGGCTCTGCCGCGCGCTCGAAGAAGTAGCAGATGCGCTGGCGCGGCGCCAGGTAGTCGAGCGCATCGCGCGGCAGCTGCGAGGGCCGCAGGCTGCGGCGGATGCCCAGCTCGGGCACCGTCTCCAGGTCCAGCACCAGCGCCTCGTCCTTGGGCACGCGCGGGTCGTGGACCAGCACCCGAGGCCGCAGCGGCCGGGAGGAATTGACCGACATGACCAGGGCGTAGCGGTCGTTCACCAGCTGCACCACGGAGCCGGGGGGATAGACGCCCATCATGCGGATGAAGGCGCCCAGCACGATGGCGTCGAAGCGGGCCTTGTGCTGCGCGTAGATGACCGAAAGCGCCTCGTGCGGCGTCAGCGCCGATGCGCCGTGCAAGGGGTTGCAGGCCCGGTCGTAATGGTTGACCAGCGCCACGATCTGTCCGGCGCGGCTCAGGTCTTCGGCATGCAGGCCCAGCGGAAAGCCGCTGCCGTCGGCCATCTCATGGTGCTGGGCGATGGCCACCTGCACAGGGCCGGGCAGACCCATGCGGCGTGCCATGCCCACCGATTCATCGACGTGGCTCTGGTAGCGCTGCCGGTCGATGGGCGAAAGCGCGCTGGTCGGTTCCGCCAGATGGAACGGCAGCGCCTGCTTGCCCACATCGTGCAGCAGCGCCGCCTTGCCGATGTCGAGCAGGCCTTCGCGCGCCACGCCCAGCGAGCGGCCCAGCAGCAGCGAGAGCACCATCACGTTGACCGCATGCATGGCCGGCTGGGCGCCCACGCCCTGCGACAGCAGCTGGATGGCAGAGTCGCCGTTGGCCAGCACTTCGGCGACGCTGCTGTCCACCAGCGCATCGGCCAGCGCACGCGCCTCGCGCGGATCCAGCGGCGCCTTGGCAGCGAGCTGAAGGTAGCCGCGGGTCACCTCGGAGAAGCGCTGGTCGCAGCGGTCCAGCGCTGCACGCTGGTCGTTGACCAGTGCCAGCGCAGCCAGGCGCCGGGCACGCAGCGCGGAGATGCCGGTCAGCGGCGGCGCCGCCTTCGCGGGAGCCTGCGGAGTGGATGCGGATGCGGATGCGGATGCGGATGAGGAAGCGGGAGCGGAGGTTGGCGCAGGAGCTGCGAGGGACTCATCCAGAGGGGGCAGCTCGCTTCTCGAAGGAACGTAGCGGATCTGCGCCAGCCCCAATGCACGCAGCTGCTGGATCTGCTCAGCGCTGGCCACCTTGAAATTGCTGGTGGGAAAGGGATGCCGCATCCAGCCCATGTCGAGCTGGATGTACATGCCGACCCGTAGCTGGTGGATGTCGATGAGGACGCTGTTGTTGTTCACGGGAAATAGGCGGCGCAACCCCTGCAATGAAGGACACCGCCGAATATATCGTCAGCCGGAGGCCTTCGTTAACAATTGTGGCGGGCGTATCGCAAAGCAACACCTGCACCCTGACCGGCTGACAGGTGGGCGACAGTGGACGTCCGCCGGCTCAGGGAAGGCACCAGAGGCCGGGGGCCGAATGGCGCAGATCCATCCACAGCGCCCAGCCGGCCACGCCGAAGAGCAGCAGCCCCGCCAGCCGGGTGCCCCAGCCGCCGCGCGCCAGGTCCAGCCGTTCGCGCAGCCGGCCCCAGGCCCAGGGGCCGGCCGCCAGCCACACGGCACCGCCCAGCCCGAAGAGCGCCATGCAGGCCGCCCCGGCCACGACGCCGCCGCTGAGCGCCGCCACCAGCAGCGCGGAATACAGCAGGCCGCAGGGCATCAGGGCCCATGCCCCGCCGGCGGCCAGCGCCCCGCCCGGCCGGGCCAGGCCCGGTGCGACGCGCTGCCAGAGGCCCCGCCCTGCCCGCTCGATCCAGGCCGGCTGGCGGGCCTGCAGCATCATCAGCAGGCCCCAGGCCAGCACCGCCACGTGCAGCAGCGTCCAGGCAGGCCTGAGCGCCGAGGTGTGCTGGGTCAGCCAGGCGAGCCGGTCCATGGCCAGGGCCGCCAGTCCGCCGGCCGCGGCATAGCCCGCGATGCGGCCGGCATGGAAGCAAGCCGTGCGCTGCAGCGAAGGCGCATCTCGCCGCACGAGCGCATGCGTGCCGCCGGACGCCGGAGCCGGCGACCGCGTGATCGCGCCGCACGGCGCAGCGCACATGGCCAGGCAGTGCGGCCCGCCGAGCAGGCCCATGGCGAGTGCGGTCCAGGCGGTGGCGGCCAGCACGGTGGATGGCTTTCAGATGATGCGGGAGAACCGCGCGCGGTTGCGGTCCACCTGCAGGTGCCGGTCGAACACCATGGCCACGCCGCGCACGAAGAACCAGCCCATGGACGTGACGGAGATGCCGTCGTCCCGCACCGTGACCAGGCCCTGCTCCTGCAGCTCCTGGAGCTGCTCGATCTCGCTGGCGAAATAGCGGCGGAAGTCGATCAGCCAGGACTGCTCCATGGGCTCGAACAGCACCTCGCCCTGGCACATCAGCGCCATGATGACCGCGCGCCGCACCAGGTCGTCGCGGGTGAGCGCCAGGCCGCGCACCACGGGCAGCCGGCCCTGGTCGAGGAAGTCGTAGTACTCGTCCAGCGTCTTGGCGTTCTGGCTGTAGGTGGCGCCCACCCGGCCGATGGAGGACACGCCCAGCCCGATCAGGTCGCAGTCGGGCTGCGTGCTGTAGCCCTGGAAATTGCGGTGCAGCCGGCCCTGGCGCTTGGCCACGGCCAGCGGGTCGTGCGGCAGCGCGAAATGGTCCATGCCCACATAGACGTAGCCGGCTTGGCTGAAGGCCTGGAGCGATTGCGCCAGCATCGCCACCTTGGCCGAGGCCTGGGGCAGCTCGGCCGTGACGATGCGCCGCTGCGGCTTGAAGCGTGCCGGCAGATGGGCGTAGGCATAGAGCGCTATGCGGTCGGGCCGCAGCAGCGCGACCTGCTCCAGCGTGCGGCTGAAGGATTCGGGCGTCTGGCGCGGCAGGCCGTAGATCAGATCGACGTTGATCGACTCGAAGCCCAGCCGGCGCGCGGCTTCCACGAGGCCGAAGACCTGATCGGCGGGCTGCACGCGGTGGACGGCCTTCTGCACCTCCGGGTCGAAGTCCTGCACGCCGAAGCTCAGGCGGTTGAAGCCCAGGCTGGCCAGCAGGGCCAGCCTCTCTTCGGTGACGGTGCGCGGATCCACCTCGATGGAATACTCGCCGCCCGGCACCAGCGAGAAGCTGCGCCGCAGCATCGCCATGAGCTCGCGCAGCGCATCGTCGGACAGGAAGGTGGGACTGCCCCCGCCCAGGTGCAGCTGGCTGACGTGCTGGCCCAGGCCGCAGTGCTGGGTGTGCAGGTCGATCTCGCGGCTCAGATAGCGCAGATAGGTGGTGGCGCGCTCCGGGTGCCGCGTGATGATCTTGTTGCACGCGCAGTAGTAGCACAGCGATTCGCAGAACGGAATGTGCACATAAAGCGATAGCGGAAGCGCCGTGGAGGCCGATCCCGTCCGCCGCTGCTCCAGGGCGAGGACATACTCGTCCTGTCCGAACGCTTCGACGAATCGGTCCGCCGTGGGATAGGAGGTATAGCGCGGCCCTGGCACGTCGAAGCGACGCAATAGCTCGGGAGTGACAGCGTTCATGAAGGAATTCCTTAGGGTCCGGCTGCGCACTGTGCCGCAGCCCCCTTCGGCCGTCCTTGATGTGCATCAAGCGATGCATGCATGCACACTGACACAATTCAACCGAACGTCAACGAAATTGCAAATATCTAGTGCGCCGCGGTATTGCATCCGTGGCGCACCCACTTCGCAGCGGCTCGCGATGAGATGCTGCAAGAACAGGAGCTCCGTGCATATGAACCCGCAAACCATCAAAGTGGCCTGCTCTAACTGCAACCTGCGCGAACTGTGCATGCCCATGGGCCTGAACGAGCAGCAGCTGCAGCGGATCGACGAAATCGTCGCCGTGCGCCGCAAGGTCAAGCGCGGCGGCACGCTGTTCCGCAACGGCGAGGCGTTCACCTCGCTCTTCGCCATCCGCACGGGCTTCTTCAAGACCTGCGTGGCCACGGAGGACGGCCGCGACCAGGTGACCGGCTTCCAGATGGCCGGCGAGATCATCGGCCTGGACGGCATCGTCAACGACCACCACAGCTGCGACGCCGTGGCGCTGGAGGATGCCGAGGTCTGCGTCATGCCCTTCGACCGCATCGAAGAGCTGTCGCGCGAAGTGACCGCGCTGCAGAACCACGTCCACAAGATCATGAGCCGCGAGATCGTGCGCGAGCACGGCGTGATGCTGCTGCTGGGCAGCATGCGCGCCGAGGAGCGACTGGCCGCCTTCCTGCTGAACCTGGTGCAGCGGCTGCATGCGCGCGGCTTCTCGCAGTCCGAACTGGTGCTGCGCATGACGCGCGAGGAAATCGGCAGCTACCTGGGCCTGAAGCTCGAAACGGTGAGCCGCACCTTCTCGAAATTCGTCGAGGAAGGCATCGTCGAGGTGAAACAGCGCCACGTGCGCATCCTCGACACCGAGGCGCTCAAGCGCATCGTCAACAGCCAGAGCCAGGCCTGCCATTGAAAACTGCGGGGCTGAAAGCCCCTGCCGGATGCTCGGGCAGCGTAAACACAGGTAACTAGACGCTGCCGATTGTCATAAGTGAAAGGGATCGCATCCCCTATTCGCGGCAGCCCAGGGCAGCTCACAGGCCGCCCGGCAAGCCGCGGCGATGGCCGCAGCGGGTGCGCGCTCCTGCTGGCGGACCGGTGGCGCGGAACCACCGTCACGGCGCTCGCTAGCGCTGGTACTTGGCGCAATCGGCCGGCCGCTCGCATTCAGGCACCGGGCAGCGGTTGATCTCGAAGGGCGATAGCGAGAGCAGCGTGGTGAGCGCGCCCGAGGCCATGATGATGGCCCAGAACACGAAGAAGGCCAGGGTATAGACGCCTTCGCGGGACAGCGCGAGCGGCTGGTCGGCCCAGTGCAGGGCCTGCGGATCGACGCAGGCGAAGACGACCATCTCCATCACGCCCGCCATCAGAAAGGCAGGCCAGGCGATCCACATCAGGCGCTGTTTCAGCATGGGTCTCCTCCTTCTTCTCGGAATCCGTGATCGGCAGAGGACTGCGGCTCAGGGCCGGTCCTGCGCGGGCGTGGCCGCATGGTTGCGGCCCTTCAGGGCCGGCGCCATGGCGGCCGCGTTCTGCTGGCGCAGCGTCTTGTTGATGTCGAGCCCGCGCTGGTAGTAGTCCTCGGCCAGCACCGGATCGGGCTGGCGCACGGCGAGCCACAGGGTGACGAAGCCGGCAACCACGACGATGGCCGGCCCCGCGATGATGAGCCACACATGGCCGTGGCGCCACCAGGGCTGGGATGCGGGACCTGCGGCCTGCGCGGCCGATGGAATGGCGGTGGGGGTCATGATGCTCACACTCCTTCGCGGCGCAAGTGCCGCTTCAAAAAAATCCAGATGAAGGCCCGCAGCCGGCAGCGTCAGCGCGGCACCAGGAACACCGACTTCTCGGCCACCTGCGCCGCCGAGCCTTCGGCGCGCACGTCGAAATACACCGGATGCGATCCGGGCTCGGCCGAGCCATAGGGCAGCTGCAGCCGCACGGCCACCCAGCGCGCTTCGGCGGGGCCGACCTCCACCTCGGCCTCGGAGGCGACCTCCAGGCCCTGCAGGCCGTGGGCGCCGATGCGGTAGCGCTGCGGCCCCTCGGTGGCATTCATGATCTGCAGGCGATAGACGTTCTCCAGCCGGCCGCCGGCCACGATGCGCGAGAGCGTGGCCCGGTCGCGCACCACGTCCACCTTCAGCGGCGTGCGCACCACCAGACTGGCCAGCATGCCCACGCACAGCAGCGCCAGCACGGTGCCGTAGATCAGCACGCGCGGGCGCAGCACGCGGCGCAGCATCTGCGGCTGGCTCCAGCGCTGCTCCACGCCGTTCTGCGTGGAAAAGCGGATCAGTCCCCGCGCGTAGCGCATCTTGTCCATCACGGTGTTGCAGGCGTCCACGCACAGGCCGCAGCCTATGCATTCGTACTGCAGGCCATGGCGGATGTCGATGCCCACCGGGCAGACCTGCACGCACAGCGTGCAGTCGATGCAGTCGCCCAGGCCCTGCGCGCGCGGGTCGGCCACCGACTTGTTGCGCGGGCCACGCGGTTCGCCCCGCGCCTGGTCGTAGGTGACGATCAGCGTATCGCTGTCGAACATGGCGCTCTGGAAGCGCGCATAGGGGCACATGTACTTGCAGACCTGCTCTCGCATGAAGCCGGCGTTGCCGTAGGTGGCGAAGCCGTAGAAGCCCACCCAGAAGATCTGCCAGGTGCCCTGCAAGGCCAGCAGCTCGGCGCCCAGCAGGCGGATGGGCACGAAGTAGCCCACGAAGGTGAAGCCGGTCCAGCCCGCGATGGCGATCCAGAGCAGCTGCTTGGCGCTCTTCCTGGCGATCTTCCCGGCCGTCCAGGGGCTGCGGTCCAGGCGCAGGCGAGCGCTGCGGTCGCCTTCCACCCGGTGCTCGATCCACATGAAGATCTCGGTATAGACCGTCTGCGGGCAGGCGAAGCCGCACCACAGCCGCCCCGCCACGGCGGTGAAGAGGAACAGCGAGAGCGCCGAGATGACCAGCAGGCCGGTGAGGTAGATGAAATCCTGCGGATAGAGCACCAGGCCGAACAGGTAGAACCGGCGCGCGCCCAGGTCGAACAGCACCATCTGGCGCTCGCCCCACTGCAGCCACGGCAGGCCGTAGAACACCAGCTGCGTGAGCGCCACCATCAGCCAGCGCCAGCGCGCGAACACGCCGCTGATCGCGCGCGGATAGATCTTCTTCTGCGCCTCGTAGAGCGATTCGGTGGCGGTCGGTGCCGGAGCGATCGGGATGACCTTCGCGGGCGGGCCTTGGGCGGGCTTCATGGAGGGGGCCTCTGGCTGGGCGGCCCGGGTGCGGTCCCGGGTCTTCTGGCGATGGGGAGAACGGACGAACGGACGGATGAACGATTGATCGGCCGGCCGTAAGCGGCAGGGCCGGCGCCGAGGCGCCGGCCCGTAAGCTCAGCGCGCTGCGCCGGGCTTGTTGGACAGGCCCCAGACGTAGGCCGTCAGCACGTCGATCTGGCCATCGGTCAGCTTGCCGGCCTGCGCGGGCATCTGGTTGGTCTTGCCGTTGTTGACCATCGCGGTGATGGCGGCCTCGCCCCAGCCGTGCAGCCAGATGTCGTCGGTGAGGTTGGGCGCCCCCAGGGCGGTGTTGCCCTTGCCGTCCATGCCGTGGCAGGCGGCGCAGGCCGTGAACTTGGACTTGCCCAGCGATGCGCGCAGCGAATCGTGCGGGCTGCCCGAAAGGCTCAGCACGTAGTGCGCCAGATTGCGCACGTCTTCGGGCGAGCCCACGGCGGCGGCCATGGGCGGCATCACGCCGATGCGGCCGTCATGGATGGTCTGGCGGATCTGCTCGGGCGTGCCGCCGTGGAGCCAGTCGCCGTCCGTGAGATTGGGAAAGCCCTTGCTGCCGCGCGCATCGGAACCGTGGCACTGCGCGCAGTTGTTCAGGAACAGGCGCTCGCCCACGGCCATGGCCTGGCTGTCGCGCGCCATGTCCTCGGGCTTCATCTCCGCGAATCGGGCATAGAGCGGCTTGAGCTCGGCATCGGCCTTGGCGACCTCGGCCTCGTATTCGCCGCGCTGCGTCCAGCCCAGCCGGCCGGTGAAGGCGCCCAGGCCCGGGTAGGCCGCCAGATAGACCAGGCCGAAGACCATGGTGATGATGAACAGCCACATCCACCAGCGCGGCAGCGGGTTGTTCATCTCGCGCAGGTCTTCGTCCCAGACGTGGCCGGTGGTGTTGTCGGCCGTGGCCTCCACCTTCTTGCGCGAGGTGATCCACAGCAGCAGGGCGCAGGCCAGAATGCCGACCAGCGTGACCCCGGCCACGTAGAGGGACCAGAAATGGTGGGTGAAATCGCTCATGGGTTCTCTCGTTTCTTGTGCGTTCGGCCGCCGGGCCGGCGGGCCTGCAGGCCAGTCCGTCCGTCCTTCAGCCGGTCATTCAGTCCTGCAGGAAGGGCAGCTGCGCGGCCTCCTCGAAGCGGGCCTGGTTGCGGCGCAGGAAGGCCCACACCCAGATTCCCAGAAAGCACGCCAGCGATGCCAGCGTGGCCACGATGCGCAGGGTGGTGATGTCCATAGCGGAACTCCTTGGCTTGACTCGGGGGGGTGGCGGCACCGGCTTACTTGAGCGCGCGGCCCAGGACCTGCAGATAGGCGACGAGCGCGTCCAGCTCGGTCTTGCCCTGGACCTCGCCGGGCCCGGCGGCGATCTCGGCGTCGGTGTAGGGCACGCCCACCATGCGCAGCGCCTTCATGCGCGGTGCGACCACGCTGGGATCGACCGGGGTCTTCTCCAGCCAGGGGTAGGCCGGCATGTTCGATTCGGGCACCACGTCGCGCGGGTTGTTCAGGTGGATGCGGTGCCACTCGTCGCTGTACTTGCCGCCCACGCGCTGCAGGTCGGGGCCGGTGCGCTTGCTGCCCCACTGGAAGGGGTGGTCGTAGACGAATTCGCCCGCCACCGAGTAGTGGCCGTAGCGCAGCGTCTCGGCGCGGAAGGGGCGGATCATCTGCGAGTGGCAGTTGTAGCAGCCCTCGCGCAGATAGATGTCGCGGCCGATCAGCTGCACCGCCGTATAGGGCTTGACGCCGTCCACCGGCTCGGTGGTGGATTTCTGGAAGAAGAGCGGCACGATCTCGACCAGGCCGCCGATGGCCACCACCAGCAGGATCAGCACGATCATCAGGAAGTTGCTGGTCTCCACCCGTTCATGGGTGAAGCCGGCGGATGCAGTGCGGGATGTATCAGACATTCAATGGCTCCTTCAAGCTCAGGCGTGGGCAGGCTGCACCATGGGAATGCGCACCGTGACCGAGCGCCCGCCGATGGCCGTCATCCACACATTCCAGGCCATCACGGCCATGCCGCCCAGATAGAGCAGGCCGCCCACGAAACGGATCACGTAGAACGGATAGGTCGCCTTCACGCCTTCGACGAAGGTGTAGGTGAGCGTGCCGTCGGGGTTGATGGCGCGCCACATCAGGCCCTGCATCACGCCGGCGATCCACATGGCGGCGATGTAGAGCACGATGCCCACGGTGGCCATCCAGAAGTGCAGCTCGATGGCGGGCACCGAATGCATCTTGTCGCGGCCGAAGAGGCGCGGAATCAGGTAGTAGAGCGAGCCCATGGTGATCAGGCCCACCCAGCCCAACGCGCCGGAATGCACGTGGCCGATGGTCCAGTCGGTGTAGTGGCTCAGGGCGTTGACGGTCTTGATGGACATCATCGGGCCCTCGAACGTGGACATGCCGTAGAACGACAGCGACACGATCAGGAAGCGCAGGATGGGGTCGGTGCGCAGCTTGTGCCAGGCGCCCGAGAGGGTCATGATCCCGTTGATCATCCCGCCCCAGCTGGGCGCCAGCAGGATCAGCGAGAACACCATGCCCACCGACTGCGTCCAGTCCGGCAGCGCCGTGTAGTGCAGATGGTGGGGGCCGGCCCACATGTAGGTGAAGATCAGCGCCCAGAAGTGGACGATGGACAGGCGGTAGCTATAGACCGGGCGGCCGGCCTGCTTGGGGATGAAGTAGTACATCATCCCCAGGAAGCCCGTGGTCAGGTAGAAGCCGACGGCGTTATGGCCGTACCACCACTGCACCATGGCGTCCTGCACGCCGGCATAGGCCGAATAGCTCTTCATCCAGCCCGCGGGCACGGCCGCGCTATTGACGATATGCAGCAGCGCCACGGCGATGATGAAGGCGCCGAAGAACCAGTTGGCCACGTAGATGTGGCGCACCCGCCGCTTGCCCACCGTGCCGAAGAACACGATGGCATAGGACACCCAGACCACGGCGATCAGGATGTCGATGGGCCATTCCAGCTCGGCGTATTCCTTGCCGGAGGTGTAGCCCAGCGGCAGGCTGATGGCCGCGGCCAGAATGACCAGCTGCCAGCCCCAGAACGTGAATTTGGCCAGCGGGCCGGCGAAGAGCCGCGTCTGGCAGGTGCGCTGCACCACGTAGTAGCTGGTGGCGAACAGGCCGCAGCCGCCGAAGGCGAAGATCACCGCATTGGTATGCAGCGGCCGCAGGCGGCCGTAGCTGAGCCACGGAATGCCGAAGTTGAGCTCGGGCCAGGCCAGCTGCGCGGCGATGAACACGCCCACCAGCATGCCGACCACGCCCCACACCACAGCCATGATCGAGAACTGCCGCACGACCGAATCGTCGTAATGCGCAGCACGGGTTTGAGAAGAATCCATCGGGCACCTCTTGTATTGCAGGGAAAGTTTCTTGCAGGTGCCGCCCGCGGCCGTTGACGCATATCAACCGGATCCCACAAGGCGCGAGGGGAATGGCGAATGCTTGATGCGCCTGCGCGAAGGCGCTCACGGCGCTCACGGCGCTCACGGCGCTATCGGCCACGCTATCGATAGCCCTGTCGATACCGCCCCTCGACGAAGGGCAGCCCAGGACGCGTAGCGCCTCATTCCTTCTCGTCTTCGAGAATGCGCTCGCCTTCCTGCTCCACGTTCTCGAACTGGCCCCGGTCCACGGCCCACCACAGGCCGGCCAGCACGGCCAGCACCAGCACCACGGACAGCGGGATCAGCAGATAGAGGATGTCCATGCTCAGGCCGCTTCCAGTGCGGCGGGGGCCTGCTCCGCGGCGGCTTGTCCGGCAATGGCCCCGGCCGGAGCATCGCCCGGCCAGCGGGCCAGGCGCGCGGCGTTCAGCACCACCAGCAGCGAGCTGGCCGCCATGCCCAGCCCCGCCAGCCAGGCCGGCATCCAGCCCGCGATGGCGAGCGGAACGCACAGCGCGTTGTAGGCCGCCGCCCAGGCCAGGTTCTGGCGCACCACGCGCAGCGTGCGGCGCGCCAGCCACAGGGCCTGGGGCACGCGGCCGAGCTGATCGCCCAGCACCACGAAGTCGGACTGCGCCTGCGCCAGCGGCACGGCGCGGCCGAAGGCGAAGGACACGTGCGCGCCCGCCAGCACCGGCCCGTCGTTGAGGCCGTCGCCCACCATGGCCACATGCCGGCCCCGGGCCTGCAGCGCCTGCAGCCGCAGCCATTTGTCCTGCGGCGCGCAGTCGCCGGCTGCCTCCTGGATGCCCGCCTGCGCCGCCACGCGCTGCGCGGCGGCATCGCGGTCGCCCGACAGCAGCAGCACCTGCAGGCCCGCGCCGCGCAGGCCGGCCACGGCTGCCGCCGCATCGGGGCGCAGGCTTTCGCTGAGCGCGAAGCGCGCCAGGCACTGCGGCGCGCCAGGCGTGCCGTCCGCGCCCAGGCCGTGCCGCGACAGCACCACCTGCGTGCCGGCGCCCCGCTCAGCCGGCACGCCCGCGAAGCGTGCCGAGCCCAGCCGCAGCCAGGCGCCATCCGGCGTCCGGGCCTGCAGGCCGCTGCCCGGCAGCTCCTGCACGCCGGCCAGCTCCGGGGCCGTGCCGTCCGGGACAGCCCCGGCCTCGGCTGCCTGCGCAATGGCGCGCGAGGCCGGATGCAGCGAATGCCGCGCCAGCGCCGCCGCCAGGGCCAGCGCCGCCGGGCGGTCCAGCCCGCTGCCGGGCGCGGGCTGCACGGCATCCAGGCCCAGGCCGCCCTGCGTGAGCGTTCCGGTCTTGTCGAAGACGATGGTGTCCACTGCGGCCAGCGCCTCCAGCCCCTGCAGGTTGCGCACCAGCACACCGTGGCGCGCCAGGGTGCCGGCGGCGGTCAGCATGGCCACGGGCGTGGCCAGCGACAGCGCGCAGGGGCAGGTGACGATGAGCACGGCCACCGCCACCATCAGCGCATGGCCGGGGTCGCGGGGCCACCACCAGGCGGCGGCCAGGCCCGCGGCCAGCAGCACGGCCACGAGGAAGGGCCGCGCGATGCGGTCGGCCAGCTGCGCCAGGCGGGGCTTCTGCAGCGCGGCGCTTTCCATCAGCGCCACGATGGCGCCGAAGCGCGTCTGCGCGCCCACGCGCTCGACCAGCACGTCCACCGCCGCCAGCAGGTTGTGGCTGCCCGCCGCGACGGCGCTGCCCTCGGCCCGCAGCACGGGCGTGGACTCGCCGGTCAGCAGGGCCTCGTCGGCCTGGGTGCTGCCGCGCACGATGCGGCCGTCGCCCGGGAAGGCCTCGCCGGGCAGCACGCGCACCGTGTCGCCCACGGCCAGGCGGCGCGCAGCGACGCGCGTGAAGGCGCCGTCCCTGCCGCGCCGCAGCACGCTGTCCGGCAGGCGGTTCATGACCGACTCCAGCGCGCCGGCCGTGCGGCTGCGCAGGCGCAGCTCCAGCCAGCGGCCGGTGAGCAGGAAGAAGACGAACATGGTCAGCGAGTCGTAATAGACCTCGCGCCCGAACGGTCCGGCCGCATCGAAGGTACCAGCCGTGCTGACCGCGAAGGTGATGCCTATGCCCAGCGCCACCGGCAGGTCCATGCCGATGCGGCCGGCCCGCACATCGCGCAGCGCGCTGGAAAAGAACGGCCCGCAGGCGAACAGCATCACCGGCAGGCTGATGACCCAGGAGGCCCAGCGCAGCAGCTGCTCCATCTCGGGCGTGAGGTCGCCCGGCATGGCGTGGTAGGCGGGCCATGCGTACATCATCACCTGCATCATGCAAAAGCCCGCCACCAGCCAGCGCCACAGCGCGCGCCGGCTCTCGCGCTGGCGCTGCTCGCGCGCGAAAGCGTCCAGCGCCGGCACGGCCCGGTAGCCGGCGCGCTGCACGGCGGCCATCCACTGCGACGGCCGTGCCTGCCCCGCATGCCACACCACGCGGGCCCGCTGCGCCGCCGCGCTCACGTCGGCCTGCGACACGCCGGGCACGCTGCGCAGGGCCGCTTCGATGGTGAGCGCGCAGGCCGCGCAGTGCATGCCCTCGAGCACCACATGCGATTCCCAGCAGGCGCCGCCGCCCTCCTCCCCGCCCTCGCTGCCGCGCACGGGCCGGCTGAAGGCCGGCCACTCCTGCGGATCGTCGAGCAGGCCGGCGGCGTCCGGCGCCTGGACAGGTTCCGGATGCGAAGCGGTGGATGGGGACAGCATGCCGCCAAGGCTAGGCGCCCAGCCCTGCGGGTGCATTGACCTGCATCAAGCGAGGCGGTGCGGGCGCTTCTTAAGCTGGAGTCCTCGCCCAGTGCGCCCAACCCCGTGAGGACCTCCATGTACCAACGCATCCTGATCGCCACCGACGGCTCGCCGCTTTCGGACAAGGCCGTGGAGCACGGCCTGTCCCTGGCCGCGCTGAGCGGCGCCGCGGTGGTGGCCCTGCACGTCGTGCCGCGCTATCCGCGCAGCTATTTCGAGGGCGGCCTGTCGCTGGACGCCGCCGAGATCAAGCGCATCGAGTCGCAGTGGACGGCCTCGGCCAAGGCGCTGCTGGACGGCGTCAAGGCGCTGGGCCGCACGCGCGACGTGTCCGTCAAGCCCGTGGTCGCCAAGTCCGACCTGGTGGCCGAGACGGTGATCTCCGCCGCCACCAAGCACCACTGCGACCTGATCGTGATGGCGTCACGCGGCCGCAAGAGCCTGCAGCGGCTGCTGCTGGGCAGCGAGACGCAGTACGTGCTGACGCATTCGCAGATTCCGGTGCTGGTGCTGCGCTGAGCGCATGTCAGGGCGTCGCGGCCCGCGCGGAAGCCGCACGCTGCACGACCGAATCAGAAGCAAGGGATTGGCGTGATGCCTCGGCCGGCCAACGGCCGCCGAGGCAGCACCGCGCCGTGCGCCCACGCGCGGTCACCAGCCTGCTCGGGCATCAATCTGTGCCGCGCTCCTGCACCGGCATAGGCTTCTCAGCCGGCCGCTGCTGCGCAGCAGCAGGCGCCGGCGCAGGAAAGCCGTTGCGGTCCAGGAATTCCGCCACGCGCGGCTGCCAGACCTGCGGGGCGCGGTAGAAGGTCGCATGCCCGTCCTCGCCCTGCGGGGGAAACTGGGTGAACTCCCCGGTGCCTCCGGCTGCGCGGAAGGCTGCGAACCATTCCTTGGGATAGGTGGGGCCGAAGTAGCGATCGTTCTCGGTATAGAGCCAGAGCGAGGGCATGCGCAGCGTGGCGCCGTAGCCGGCGAACAATTTCTCCAGCCGCTGCGGCCCGCAGGGCCTGCCCGGCTGGGTGACCGGGTTGCCGCCGCCACCGCCGGCAAAGTTGATCACGGCCTGTACCCCGGCAGGCTGCATGGCGCCCACGGTGATGGCGGTGGTGCCGCCGTAGGACTGGCCCATGACGACGGCCCGGTCCTTGGCCGCATCGGGCCTTGCAGCGCGCACGGCATCGAGCACTTGCAGCGTCTCCCGGGCCGCAGCAGCGTAGCCGGGCGGGTAGTTCTTGTCCTGGCAGTTCCCGCTGTCCTCCACATCCTCGCCACCGCTCACGCCATAGCCTATCCGCGTGGGGACTGCCACGATGAATCCGCGCCGCACGAAGAATGCCGACGCATCCGAAAAGCGCGCCCGCCCCATGCCCGCGCGCTGGTCGGCATGGGCGGAGCGGCCATGCCCGAACACCAGCACGGGCGCCGGAGCGGGGTTCGCGTCGTCGGACCACACGGTGACGCGGATCGGCTGGGCGATGTGCTTGCCGTACGCATCGACGACCTCGACCGGCACGTCCATCTGCGACTCGTGCAGCCGCGCCTGCGCGGGAACGGCAGCCATCCCAGCGGCCAGCGCGGCGATGGCGAAGAGGCAGGAACGCAGGCGGATGTGCAGTGCAGGCATGGCGCGGCTCGGTCGGGCGGTACGGTGATGCGCGCGACTGTAGCGCACCGATCTGTCAGAACGTGCCGAAGATCTCAGGCGAACAGCCCCTTGTACTGCTCGCGCAGCAGGTTCTTCTGCACCTTGCCCATGGCGTTGCGCGGCAGCTCGGGCACGACGAAGCAGCGCTTAGGGATCTTGAAGTTGGCCAGCTGGGTCTTGAGCTTCGCCACGATGGCGTCGCCATCGAGCTGCGCGCCGGCTTTGGCGATCACCACGGCCACGCCCACCTCGCCGAAGTCAGGGTGGGGCACGCCCACCAGGGCGCTTTCGGCCACGCCGGGCATGTCGTTGATGTAGCCCTCGATCTCGGCGGGATAGACGTTGTAGCCGCCGCTGATGATCAGGTCCTTGCTGCGGCCCACGATGGTGACGTAGCCGCGCTCGTCCACGCGGCCCACGTCGCCGGTCTTGAACCAGCAGCCGCCGTGCGCGTCGGTGCTGAATTCTTCCGCCGTCTTCTCCGGCATGCGCCAGTAGCCCTGGAACACGTTCGGGCCCTGCACCTGGATGTTGCCGATCTCGCCCATGGGCACCGGCTGGCCCGCGTCATCGACCACGCGCAGGCCCACACCGGGCAGCGGAAAGCCCACCGTGCCGCCGCGCCGCTCGTCCTGCCCGCCGTGGCGCGCATCGGCCGCATAGGGGTTGCTGGTGAGCATGACGGTCTCGCTCATGCCGTAGCGCTCCAGGATGGTGTGGCCGGTGCGCTGCTGCCATTCCCTGAAGGTCTCGATCAAGAGCGGCGCGGAGCCGGAGATGAAGAGCCGCATGGAGCGCACCGCCTCCTTCGTCAGCCCGGCATCGGCCAGCAGGCGCACGTAGAGCGTGGGCACGCCCATGAAGACGGTGGCGCGCGGCATGGCGGCGATGACGGCCTTGGGGTCGAACCTGTTCAGCCAGATCATCTTGCTGCCGTTGATCAGCGCGCCGTGGATGGCCACGAAGAGACCATGCACGTGGAAGATGGGCAGCGCGTGGATCAGCACGTCGCCCCGGCCTTCGGGGCCGCCGCTGGCCGTCCAGCCCCAGTAGTCCTTGAGCACCTGCGCGTTCGACAGCAGGTTGCCGTGCGTGAGCATGGCCCCCTTGCTGCGGCCGGTGGTGCCGCTGGTGTAGAGGATGGCGGCCAGGTCATCGGCCTTGCGGGCCACGGGCGCATGCTCGTCTCCATGGTGCGCAGCGCGGTCCAGCAGGCTGCCGCTGCGGTCGTCGCCCAGGGTGAAGACATGCTGCGTGCCTGCCGTGAAGGCTATCTTCGACACCCAGCCGAAGTTGCCCGGCGTGCAGACCACCACGGCCGGCTCGGCATTGCCGACGAAGTATTCGATCTCCGCGCTCTGGTAGGCCGTGTTGAGCGGCAGGAAGACGTAGCCCGCGCGCAGCGTGGCCAGGTAGAGCATCAAGGCCTCGACCGACTTTTCCACCTGCACGGCGATGCGGCTGCCCTCGGGCAGCCTGAGCGATGCGAGCAGGTTGGCGATGCGGGCGCTGGCGCGGTCCAGGTCGCGCCAGGTGTAGTGCAGGGGCGAGCCGTCGGCGGCCTGCGCTTCGACGGCGACGGCGTCCAGGTCGGCAGGGAAGGCGGCGCGCAGCGCGGCGAAGAGGTTCTGGCTGGAGGGAGGGTTGGCGCTCATGGCGGTTCAGGGATAGGACGAAAGAAGAGAAAGAGAGGGGGGGATCGAAGGATGGGACGCCGTCAGAAGGCGGGCTTGCGCTTTTCCAGGAAGGCGGCGATGCCCTCGCGATGCTCGGCGCTGTCGGCATAGGCATAGGGATCGAAGCCGGCGATCGCTGCCGGATCGCTCGCTGCCAGCGAGCGTTCTCCGCCCTGTGCGGCAGGCCGATCGGGCACCAGGCCCGGCCACGACAAGGCCCGCAGCGTGCGCTTGTTGAGGCGCGCGGCCTGCGGCGCCAGGGACGCGATGCGCAGCGCGGTGGCCAGCACCTGGGCCTGCAATTCGTCCGCCGGCACCACGCGGCTCAAGAAGCCGCGCTGCGCCATCTCTTGCGCATCGAAGGTGGCGGCCTCCAGCAGCATCCGGCGCGCCGTCATGGCTCCCACGGCGCCGGCCACCAGCTGCGCCTCGCGCGGCGCCATCGGAAAGCCCAGCCGGGCGATGGGCGCGCCGAAGCGCGCGGCGGGCTCCGCGATGCGCAAGTCGCAGCAGCTGGCGATCTCCACGCCCGCGCCCATGCAGGCCCCGGCGATGCCCGCGACCATGGGCACGTCGCAGGCCAGCATGGCGTTCAGGCCGCCCCACACGTCGCCCTCGTGGAAGTCGCGCAGCTGGTCGACATCGAAGCGGAACTGCGGGTATTCGGAGATGTCGCCGCCCGCGCAGAAGGCGGCGGGCCCGCTGCTATCGCTGGAGCCCTCCACGATCACGCAGCGCACGTCGGCGCGCGCCTGCAGCTCCTCGAACACCGCGCGCAGCTGCCGCCACATGGCACGCGTCATGGCGTTGAGCCGGCCTGGGTGGCTGAGCACCACGCGCCACATGCCGGCCGCGCCGGCATCGCCTGCGGCCGGGGCCGCGATCACTTCACCTGCTGCCATCTGACCGTCACCCTCGTGTCTTTTGCGTACTTCATTCCAGCGTGGCGCCGGAGGCTTTCACCACCTGCGCCCAGCGCCTCACCTCGGCGCTCACGAAGGCCGCGAACTGCGGCTGCGTGAGGCTGCCGAACTCGGCACCGTTGGCGGCCCAGGCTGCCTTGATCTCGTCGGCCGCGCCCAGCTTGCGCACCTCCTCCACGATGCGCGCCTGCATGTCGGCCGGAGTGCCCTTGGGCGCCCAGAGGCCGTACCAGGTGTTGACGTTGTAGTCGCGCAGGCCCACTTCGGCCGCGCAGGGCACGTCGGGCAAGGCCGGGTTGCGGCGGCTGCCGGCCACCATCAGCGCGCGGATGCGGCCGCCCTTGATGTGCGCGGCCGAGGAGCCCAGGCCGTCGAACATCATGTCCACGTTGCCGCCGATCAGGTCCTGCAGCGCCGGGCCCGCGCCCCGGTAGGGGATGTGCGTGATGAAGGTGCCGGTCTGCAGCTTGAACAGTTCGCCCGCCAGATGGTGGGCCGAACCCGAGCCCGCCGAGGCGTAATTGAGCTTGCCCGGATTGGCGCGGATGTAGTCGAGGAACTGCGCCATGGTGGTGGCCTTGACCACGCGCGGGTTCACCACCACCACCTGCGGCACGCTGGCCAGCAGCGCGAGCGGGATGAAGTCGCGCTCGATGTCGTAGTCCAGCCGGGGATACATGGCCGGGGCGATGGCGTGGTGCGTGCCGCCCATGAAGAGCGCATAGCCGTCGCCCGCCGCCTTGGCCGCGTAGCTCGCGCCCACCGTGCCGCCGGCGCCGCCCCGGTTGTCGATGACCAGGGTCTTGCCCGTGGACTTGGCGAACTGCGCGGCGAAGGGCCGGGCGAAGGCATCGGTGCCGCCGCCGGCCGGGAAGGGCACGACCAGCGTGACCGGCTTGGCGGGCCAGGCGGCAGCGCCCGGCTGCTGCGCCCGGGCACTGCCCACGGCACCGGCCGCCGCCAGGCCGGAAGCGCCTGCCGCCTGCAGCCAGGCGCGGCGGGAGATCGCGGGCGGGCCCGCATGGGCGATCGGGAAGAAAGCAGTCTTCATCATTTCCTTTTGTCTCCTGTCGTCGTGGTTGTAGTGAACGCTCGGGAAGGAATGGAATGCAGGGGAGCGGGGAACGCGAGCGCCGCGCAGCGGAACGGCGGGCTCGGTGGAGCAGGCTCAGCCCCGGCACAGGCTTTCGATATCGCTGGACATGGGTACGCGCCCGTCGGCCAGCAGGCTGCGGTGCTTGTCGATGCGCTTGAGATCGTAGAGGTAGTTGACCATGAGTCCGAAGGACTGCTTGAGGCCCTTGGCCGACGGGTCGCCCGCCCAGTTCAGGCGCTCCACCCGGGCGCCGTTGCCCAGGTGGAAGCGCGCCACCGCGTCCAGCGGCTTGCCGTCCTGCAGCTCGCGGCCCAGATATTGCGCGGCGCACTGCAGCAGCAGCTGGCGCACGGGCGACTTGGGCGGCAGGTCCAGCGCCTTGTCGGCAGCGGCCAGCACGTGGGCGGCCTGCGGCGGCTCGAAGCCCACGGCACGCCCCAGCTCGGCGCGGCGCTTGTCGTCCAGCCCGTCGATGGCGGCGGCGCACTGCTTGTTGAACCAGGCGCGGAAGCCCGGAATGGGCGAGAGCGTGGCGAAGGTACGCAGGCGCGGAAACTCCTCGGCCAGCGTCTCCACCACGTTCTTGATGAGCGAATCGCCGAAGCTCACGCCGCGCAGGCCGGTCTGGGTATTGCTGATCGAATAGAAGATGGCGGTGGTGGCGCGCGCGATGTCGGCCGGCGCTGCGTTCTCGTCCAGCAGCGGCGTGATGCTGTCGGAGATGGCGTTCACCAGCGCCACTTCCACGAAGATCAGCGGCTCGTTCGGCAGGCGCGGATGGAAGAAGCCGTAGCAGCGGCGGTCGCTGTCCAGCCGGTTCTTCAGGTCGGCCCAGCTGCGGATGTCGTGGACGGCCTCGTACTTGATGAGCTTTTCCAGCAGCGACGCGGGCGAGTCCCACGACAGGCGCCTGAGCTCCAGGAAGGCCACGTCGAACCAGGTGGAGAAAAGATGCTCCAGCTCGGCATCGAGCGGCAGCAGTCGCCTGTCGCCCTTCAGATGCGGCAGCAGCTCGGCGCGCAGGTCCAGCAGGAAGCGCATGCCCTGCGGAAACACGGCGAAGCGCTGCAGCAGGCGCGTGCGCGGCGAAACCAGCGCGCGGCGCAGGTACATCTCGGCCTGGTGCTCGTCGGCCGTGCCGGCGGCGGCCTCGTGGCGCTGGCGGGCACTCTTGACGCGCTCGGCATCGGCCGCGAACTGCTCGCACAGAAGCAGCCACATGTCGCGGCGCTCTTCGGGCTGGGCCTGGGCGTACCAGGCGGCCACGGCCTCGGCACGGCGGCCACCCTCCACCTCGCTCACGCGCGGGGCCACCACCTCCTGCAGATCGGCCAGCAGGCGGCGCAGCGCGCGCGGCGACAAGGCCTCGCTGCCGCGGCGCAGCGTGGCGGCGAGGCGCTCGGCGGTGGTTCGGGGCACGGCGGCCTTGGCAGGCCTGGGCGGAGTGCCGCCTCCGCCATCGGCGCCCTCTTCCTTCGGGCCGGCGGCGCTCAGGTGCGAGACCTTGCGCGAGATCCAGGTGGTGGCTGCGTTCATGGTGGTGCGATCCGTGAGTGGTGGTTGCGGGCGATGTCGCGCAGCGCGTCGCGCTGGGCGAGGACGTGTCGGCGCATGGCCTCCTCGGCGGCGGCGGCATCGCGGCGCTGCAGGGCGGCGAACACCGCCAGGTGCTCGCCCAGGCTCTGCTGCAGCCGGCCGGGCACATGCAGCGTCTGGTGGCGCGCCAGCCGCAGGATGCGGCGCAGGTCGCCGATCACCTGGGCCAGCCAGCGGTTGTCGGCCAGGGTGATGAAAGCTTCGTGGATGGCGTAGTTGGCCTCGTAGTAGGCGGTGATGCGGCCAGCCTCGGCATGCTCCTGCAGGCGCTGGTGCAGCCGCTGCAGCGCGGCGATGTCGGCGCTGCCGGCGCGTTCGGTGGCCTCGTGGGCGGCGCGGCCTTCCAGCAGCGCGATGACCGGGAAGATCTCGTCCAGGTCGCGCTCGGTCACCTCGGCCACGAAGCAGCCGCGCCGGGGCTCATGGCGCAGCAGGCCTTCGGCCACCAGCACCTTGAGCGCCTCGCGCAGCGGCGTGCGGGAGATGGCGAGGCTCTCGCAGAGCGCAGGCTCGTCCAGGAAGCTGCCGGGCGGCAGGGCCCCGGAAAAGATCTGCTCGCGCAGGCGCTCGGCCACCTCCTCGTGCAGCGATGGCACGGGCAGGCGCACGGCGGCGGGTGCAGGTTTCATGGCGGTCCTCGGCAAGAAGGCGGCGGCTGTGGCTCCGCAAAGACGGCGGCAGGCGGGGAGCGGGCGGACGAGGCCCCTGCGAATCCGCCATTCGGACTACGGTCGCTCCACGCACCTGCCGGCGGTGCTTCGTCATTTCACATGATTTTGCGTAATTATGAGAGTCTCGACGGGTCCGTGCTCTCCGCAACAACCCGGACCCGGCCCTCCATCGGGCGAGCAAGGAGATGCCCGCCGCCAGGCCCAGGAGAAACAGAAAATCGGGTGCGGAAAACCTAGGCCGTGCGCCGGACCTGCGGCGCAGGGCTGTGCCGCTGCGCCCAGACCCAGAGCGCCACGCCGCCCGCGATCATGGGCAGGCAAAGCCACTGTCCCATGCTCATGCCCAGCGACAGCAGGCCCAGGAAGGCGTCGGGCTCGCGGAAGTATTCGGCGATGAAGCGGAAGCAGCCGTAGCCGACCAGGAAGGCTGCTGCCACCTCGCCCTGGCGGCGTTCGCGCCGCGCATAGAGCCAGAGCAGCACGAACAGCAGCAGCCCTTCCATCAGGAACTGGTAGATCTGCGAGGGATGGCGCGGCAGCATGGAGCCGCTTTGCGGAAACACCATGGCCCAGGGCAGCGACGGGTCGGCGAAGCGCCCCCAGAGCTCGCCGTTGATGAAGTTGCCGATGCGGCCGGCCGCCAGGCCCGTGGGCACGCAGGGCGCCACGAAATCCGCCACCTGCAGCCAGGGGCGGTGGCGCGAGCGGGCGAACCAGAGCATGGACACGATCACGCCCAGCAGGCCGCCGTGGAAACTCATGCCGCCCTGCCAGATGTAGAAGATCTCCAGCGGGTGCGAGAGGTAGTAGCCGGGCTTGTAGAAGAGGCAGTAGCCGAGCCGGCCGCCCGCCACCACGCCGAGCACGCCGAGGAAGAGGATGTCCTCCACGTCGCGCCGGCTCCAGGCCTGCGCACCGGTCATCGAGGCATAGGGCTCGTGCCGCAGGCGCAGCGTGCCCAGCAGCATGAAGAGGCCGAAGGCGGCCAGATAGGTCAGGCCATACCAGTGGATGGAAAGCGGCCCCACTTGCAGGGCGATGGGATCGATGTGCGGATACATGAGCATGGTGGGCCTATTGTGCCCGCCCACCATGTCGATTCCGGGCGCAGGGCCGCATCCCCGCAGCGGCGCCCCGTGCCGCTCATTCGGTGGTGCTGGGGCTCCAGAAGGCCTGGCGCACTTCGGCCATGCCCACCATGCGGTTGATGAGCTGGTCCAGCGTCTCGCTGTCCACCGAAGTGGCGGCGAGGGTCAGCTCGATCTCCACCTCTTCGGGGCCGAATGCATGCACCTTCACGTCCTGCGCCGGCTGGCTCAGGCGCTCCAGTTCCTTTTCGAGCTGCGCCATCACAACCTTCTGGCGCGAACGGTCTGCGATCACATAGACCATGTGCGTGACTTCGGCGGAATGCACGTCCAGCGGCTGGCGGTTGATCGCGTTCACGATGGGCCGCAGCAGCGTGTTGGCCGCCAGCACGAAGACGGCGCCCACTCCGGCTTCCAGGATCAGGTCGGAGCCGCAGGCCGCGCCCACCGCTGCCGAGCACCACAGCGTGGCCGCGGTATTGAGGCCGCGCACATTGCCCTCCTCGCGCATGATCACGCCAGCGCCCAGGAAGCCGATGCCCGAGACCACGTACGCGATCACCCGCACGGCTCCGTCGGCGCCGTGCAGCCGGTTGGCCATGTCCACGAACATGGCGGCGCCCAGGGCCACCAGCACGTTGGTGCGCAGGCCGGCCGTGCGCTGGCGGTGCTGGCGCTCGAAACCGATGAGCCCGCCGAAGACGAAGGCGGCGGACAGGCTGACCAGCGTATTGACCAGCGAATTCAGGTTGATGTTGTTGATGGCGTCCATCGCGCGCTCCCTCTGTGGTTGTCCGATCCTGCCCTCCAGTCCGCCAGCAGGGGCGCCGGCAACACGGGAACCTGCGATTCTCGCCGCTATGCGGCCCGTCCCCCGCGAGCGAGCTGCCCAATGAGAACGCTTCTGATCCCCGTATGCATGCAGAACGCGGCCGGAGGGGCTTGGGACGACCGCATGCGACAAAGCCGCACGCCGGGGCGATACTTGCGCACTCACAAAAACAAGGAAAGACAAGGAAAGCAAATGCAGGGAAACCCACAAGTCGTCGAATACTTCAAGGATCTGCTGCGCGGCGAGCTGGCCGCGCGCGACCAGTACTTCGCCCATTCGCGCATCTATGAAGACATGGGCCTGCAGCGGCTC
This sequence comes from uncultured Acidovorax sp., assembly GCA_913774625.1. GTDB lineage: Bacteria > Pseudomonadota > Gammaproteobacteria > Burkholderiales > Burkholderiaceae_C > Paracidovorax. The sequence goes on along the minus strand of CAJYHL010000003.1, from coordinate 30,868 downwards.
TACGCGCGCATCAACCACGAGATGGAAGAAGAGACCCAGCACGCCGACGCGCTGCTGCGCCGCATCCTCTTCCTGGGCGGACGTCCGGACATGCGCCCCAAGGAATTCACGCCCGGCGAAACCGTGCCCGACATGCTGCGCAAGGACCTGGACACCGAATACGAGGTGCGCGCTGCCTTGCGCACCGGCATGGCGCTGTGCGAGAGCGTGGGCGACTACGTGAGCCGCGACCTGCTGCTGGCGCAGCTCAAGGACACGGAAGAAGACCACGCCTACTGGCTCGAGAAGCAGCTGGGCCTGATCGACAAGGTCGGCCTGCAGAACTACCTGCAGTCGCAGATGGGCAGCGGCGATCCGGCCTGAAACCCTGTGTTGCGCCCTGGGCACGGGCGTATGCTGCTATGAAAAGCGCAGCAAACCGTTTTTGAGAGAGTGGCTCCACGATGGACGGCGCGCGAACGACGCGCCACGATGAAAAAGCCCGAGAAAGAAGAAAGCCGCACCCTCTACAGGGTGCGGCTTTTCTTTTGGAATCCGGCTCTGCCGCCCGCCGCCTGTGCGTAGCGGCAGCGGCAGAGGCCAAGCCGGGGCCGGTCAGTCGTCCAGCAGCGACAGGTCGCGCACGGCACCCTTGTCGGCCGACATCACCAGCTTGGCATAGGCCTTGAGCGCGGCCGACACCTTGCGCGGGCGCGGCTTCGCGGGCTTCCAGCCCTTGGCATCCTGCTCGGCGCGGCGGCGGGCCAGTTCCTCGTCGGACACCAGCACGTCGATCGTGCGGGTGGGAATGTCGATGCGGATGCGGTCGCCATTCTTCACCAGGCCGATGGCGCCGCCAGCCGCCGCCTCGGGGGAGCAGTGGCCGATCGACAGGCCCGAGGTGCCGCCCGAGAAGCGCCCGTCGGTCAGCAGCGCGCAGGCCTTGCCCAGGCCCTTGGACTTGATGTAGCTGGTCGGGTAGAGCATTTCCTGCATGCCGGGGCCGCCCTTGGGGCCTTCGTAGCGCACGATGACGATGTCGCCGGCCTGGACCTTGTCGGCCAGGATGTTCTCCACCGCTTCGTCCTGCGATTCGGTCACGTGGGCCGTGCCTTCGAACACGTGGATGGATTCATCGACGCCCGCGGTCTTGACCACGCAGCCGTCCAGCGCGATGTTGCCGCGCAGCACGGCGAGCCCCCCTTCCTTGCTGAACGCATGCTCGACGGAGCGGATGCAGCCTTCGGCCCGGTCCAGGTCCAGGCTGGGCCAGCGCGTGTTCTGGCTGAACGCCACCTGCGTGGGAATGCCGGCGGGACCGGCCATGTAGAAATGGCGCACGGCCTCGTCCTGAGTGCGGGTGATGTCCCACTGCGCCAGCGCGTCGCCCAGCGTGGGGGCATGCACGGTGGGCGCGTCGGTGTGCAGCCGGCCCGCGCGGTCCAGCTCGCCCAGGATGGCCATGATGCCGCCGGCGCGATGCACGTCCTCGATGTGGTACTTGTTGGTGTTGGGCGCCACCTTGCACAGCTGCGGCACCACGCGCGAGAGGCGGTCGATGTCGGCCATGGTGAAGTCGATGCCGGCCTCCTGCGCGATGGCCAGCAGGTGCAGGATGGTGTTGGTGGAACCGCCCATGGCGATGTCCAGCGTCATCGCGTTCTCGAAGGCCTTGAAGCCCACCGAGCGCGGCAGCACGCGCTCGTCGTCCTGCTCGTAGTACTGGCGGGCGAGTTCGACGATGCGGCGGCCGGCGCGCTTGAAGAGCTGTTCGCGGTCGGCATGCGTGGCTACCACGGTGCCGTTGCCGGGCAGGGACAGGCCCAGGGCTTCGGTCAGGCAGTTCATGGAGTTGGCGGTGAACATGCCCGAGCAGGAGCCGCAGGTCGGGCAGGCGGAGCGCTCCACCTCGGCCACGTCGGCGTCGGAATAGTTCTGGTCGGCGGCGATCACCATAGCGTCCACCAGGTCGAGCTTCTTGAACTCGATGGTCTTGGTGACGGGATTGGCCAGCCGCGTCTTGCCGGCCTCCATGGGGCCGCCGGAGACGAAGATCACGGGGATGTTCAGCCGCATGGCGGCCATGAGCATGCCGGGCGTGATCTTGTCGCAGTTGGAGATGCAGACCATCGCGTCGGCACAGTGCGCGTTCACCATGTATTCGACCGAGTCCGCGATGATGTCGCGGCTGGGCAGCGAATACAGCATGCCGTCGTGGCCCATGGCGATGCCGTCATCGACCGCGATGGTGTTGAACTCCTTGGCGACGCCGCCCGCGGCCTCGATCTCGCGGGCCACAAGCTGGCCCAGGTCCTTCAGGTGGACATGGCCGGGCACGAACTGGGTGAACGAATTGACCACCGCGATGATCGGCTTGCTGAAGTCTTCATCCTTCATGCCGGTGGCACGCCAGAGGGAGCGGGCACCGGCCATGTTGCGGCCGGCGGTGGAGGTCTTGGAACGGTATGCGGGCATCGTGGTGGGCTCGGGAAGAGAAAAACGCTGCTGGATGTGTAATGGGAAAAGGGCCGCGAATGGCGGCCGCGCGCGCCCCTTGCGAACAACCTCTTGAGCCGCGCCCTGGGCAGACGGGAACGTGGGCTGGATTATCTACGAGGCCCCGGCGGCCGCGTGCGCCGAGCGGGCCATCTCCACGGCGGGGCCATGGCGTTGGCGGCAGCAGGCGGGCGCGGCCATCCGCATCAGCGCGGCTTGCGCGGGCGCATGCCCAGGGCGTCCTTCTGCTTGTCCAGGCGCTTTTGCTTGCGCCGGTCCATGGACTCCATGGCCTTGCGGGCGGTGCGGCCGGAATGATCGGACCAGAACCACCAGAGCAAGGCCACGGCGAAGGGCGAGAGCACGGCCCACCAGGGCCATGCCGCTACGAAGCCGAACTCCAGGCTCTTGAGCAGCACCAGCAACAAACCCACACCCAATGCGTACATGGCGAATTCCCCAGGGCGACACGGCAGGCGGCGAGCGGCCTGCGCCGCGTCAACCGCACCCCCTACAATTTCATTGCAACCAATATAACCCCAACTTTTCAGGACATACGATGAAGCGCTCCCTGATCACCCTGGCCCTGGCTCTCTCGGCCAGCGTGCCCGCCCTGGCAGACCAGGCGCTCGCAACCTCCAAGAACTGCATGGCCTGCCATGCGGTGGACAAGAAGCTGGTCGGCCCCGCCTTCAAGGACGTAGCCGCCAAGTACGCCGGCCAGGCCGGTGCGGCGGACAAGCTGGCCGCCAAGATCATCAAGGGTGGTTCGGGCGTCTGGGGCCCGGTGCCCATGCCAGCGAACTCGCAGGTCAACGAAGCCGAAGCCAAGAAGCTCGCGGCCTGGGTGCTGAGCCTGAAGTGATGGGCCCGACCCCGGCGCCGGGCCCTTCAGGGCCCGCCGGCCATGAAAAAAGCCGCCGGACGCAGAGCATGCGTCCGGCGGCTTTTTTCCTATGTGCGCAGCTCTTCGCCTTGAAGCTCAATCAGGGTCGCAGCGTGGGATCGACCCGGACCGGCGCAGCCGGCTGCACCATGGACGTACCGCGCTGGCGCAGCTGATCTTCCAGCTGGCCGACATAGGCAGCGGTGGTGTTATCGGACTCCTGGGCGCGGGCGGCCAGGCGAGACTCCAGGGTGTCGATACGCGCGAGCAGCGCCTCGTGGCCGTTGCGGTGCTGGCCTTCGAGGAAGGCGCGCAGCTCGGTGAAACGCGAAGCCTCGGCCTTGTCGGCCAGTTCGCGCTGTGCCGCCATTTCCTTGGCATGGCGGCGCGTCTCCAGCAGCACCGAGCCGTGCAGCGACAGCACGTAGGCGAGGAAGAATACGCCGAGCAGAATGGTCAGCGCCAGCATGATGACGCCCAGCGGCGCCTGCACGGAGGTGATGCCCAGCGAGATCAGCGTAGGCGCGGCCAATGTGGGCCAGTTGAGCGCCGCCAGGGCGGCGATGGCGGCCACGATGATGATGAGGATGATGGTGCGGAAGTTCATGGTCGTCGGACTTTCTCTTTCAGGCTTTCCCTGCCGGAAGTGCGTCATCTGTCGCCAAAAGGCTTGGAATACGCGGCTGGAGGAAGGTTTTAACCCAGGCCGGCGCCGATCCACGGACTGGGGCGGGCGTTCCCGATGCCGTCCTACAGCGGCGGACGGGCCCTGAAATGCAAACAGCCGCCTTCCGGCGGCTGTTTTTTCGATGGAGCCTGGCGCCGACCGCATGGGCCGCGCCGGGGGATCGGTTCAGGTCAATTCACTGCACATCAGTTGGCCTGGGCCAGCTGATCCAGGATCGCGGGGTTCTCCAGCGTGCTGGTGTCCTGGGTGATGGACTCGCCCTTGGCGATGGAGCGCAGCAGGCGGCGCATGATCTTGCCGCTGCGGGTCTTGGGCAGGTTGTCGCCGAAGCGGATGTCCTTCGGTTTCGCGATGGGGCCGATCTCCTTGGCCACCCAGTCGCGCAGTTCCTTCGCAATCGCCTTGGCTTCGTCGCCGCTGGGGCGCGGGCGCTTCAGGACGACGAAGGCGCAGATGGCCTCGCCGGTCAGGTCGTCGGGGCGGCCCACCACGGCGGCTTCGGCCACCAGGTCGGTCTTGGCGACCAGGGCGGATTCGATCTCCATCGTGCCCATCCGGTGGCCCGAGACGTTCAGCACGTCGTCGATGCGGCCGGTGATGCGGAAGTAGCCACGGTCCGCGCTGCGCACCGCGCCGTCGCCCGCCAGGTAGTAGCCCTTGAGCTCTTCGGGGAAGTAGCTTTTCTTGAAGCGTTCCGGGTCGTTCCAGATGGTGCGGATCATGCTCGGCCAGGGGCGCTTGATGACCAGGATGCCGCCCGAGCCGTTGGGCATGTCGTTGCCGGCCTCGTCCACGATGGCGGCGGTGATGCCGGGCAGCGGCAGCGTGCAGGAGCCCGGCACCAGCGGCGTGGCGCCCGGCAGCGGGGTGATGACGTGGCCGCCGGTCTCGGTCTGCCAGAAGGTGTCCACGATGGGGCAGCGCTCGCCGCCCACGTTCTTGTGGTACCACATCCAGGCTTCGGGGTTGATGGGCTCGCCCACGCTGCCCAGAATGCGCAGGCTCGACAGGTCGGAACTGGAGGGGTGCACCGCCTTATCGGCTTCGGCCGCCTTGATGAGCGAGCGTATGGCCGTGGGCGCGGTGTAGAAGATCGACACCTTGTGGCGCTCGATCATCTGCCAGAAGCGGCCGGCGTTCGGGTAGGTGGGCACGCCCTCGAACACCACCTGCGTGGCGCCGGCCGCCAGCGGGCCGTAGGCCACGTAGGTATGGCCGGTGATCCAGCCGATGTCGGCCGTACACCAGAACACGTCCTCGGGCTTGAGGTCGAAGGTCCAGTCCATGGTGAGCTTGGCCCACAGCAGGTAGCCGCCGGTGGCATGCTGCACGCCCTTGGGCTTGCCGGTGGAGCCGCTGGTGTAGAGGATGAAGAGCGGGTGCTCGGCGCCCACGGGCACGGGCGGGCATTCGGCGCTCTGGCCGGCCAGCGCCTCGTCGAAGGTCTTGTCGCGCCCCGCCACCATGTTGCAGGCCGTGGCCGTGCGCTGGAAGACGAGGATGCTGCGGATGGAGTCGCAGCCGCCCATGGCGATGCCTTCGTCCACGATGGCCTTCAGCGGCAGTTCCTTGCCGCCGCGCATCTGGTAGTTGGCGGTGACCACCACCACGGCGCCCGCGTCGATGATGCGCTCCTGCAGCGCCTTGGCCGAGAAGCCGCCGAACACCACGCTGTGCGTGGCGCCGATGCGCGCGCAGGCCTGCATCGCCACCACGCCCTCGATGGTCATGGGCATGTAGATAAGCACGCGGTCGCCCTTCTTCACGCCCTCGGCCTTGAGGGCGTTGGCGAAGCGGCTCACGCGCTCCAGCAGTTCCTTGTAGGTGACCTTGGTCACGGCGCCGTCGTCGGCTTCGAAGACGATGGCGGTCTTGTTCTCGATGGGCGTGCCGATGTGCCGGTCCAGGCAGTTGGCGCTGGCGTTGAGTTCGCCGTCGGCGAACCACTCGAAGAACGGCGCCCTGGATTCGTCGAGGGTGCGGGTGAAAGGCTTGGTCCACTGCACGTTGTCACGCGCCAGGCGGCCCCAGAAACCTTCGAAGTCGCGCTCGGCCTCGGCGCAGAGGGCTTCGTAGCCGGCCATGCCGGACACGTTGGCCGCAGCGGCCAGCGCTGCGGGCGGGGGGAAAACGCGGTTTTCGACCAGTACGGATTCGATCGCGGACGTAGGCGCATTCATGGTTTTGTCTCCTGGGATTCGATCAAGGGAAATGAATCTTCTGGCCCGTACTGTCGATTGCGGCACTTACAGGCCACTGACGCAACGGCCGAGAGCTTACCCATAAATAAAGGAGGCAATGAAGCAGGCCAGGTGGCCTGCCACGCCGGCCGCGCGCCCTGGCGCCGCCTTTCCCCTGCGGCGGCCGGGCCCGTCACGGCCGCCCCCTAGAATCCGGCGGCTTTTTGATCCAACCCCCTTCCCTTTTTCCTTTTTTTCCTACTTCTCCTTATGGCCCAAGCTCCGCTTACCCAGGGCGCCAGCGCGCCCCTGCGCCCCCTGCCCGCGCTGATCTTCGCCAGCCGCTGGCTGCAGCTTCCGCTCTACCTGGGGCTGATCGCCGCCCAGGGCGTCTATGTCTGGCACTTCCTGGTCGAGCTGTGGCACCTCATCGAGGCCGCATTCGGCCACGAAGCCGCGCTGCAGGCCTTGGTGACCAGCATCGGCTACAAGCCGGGCGGGCCGGTCACCGCGCTGAACGAGACGGTGATCATGCTGGTGGTGCTGGCGCTGATCGACGTGGTGATGATCTCCAACCTGCTGATCATGGTGATCGTGGGCGGCTACGAGACCTTCGTGAGCAGGCTGGGCCTGGACCGCCACCCCGACCAGCCCGAATGGCTGGGCCACGTCAACGCATCGGTGCTGAAAGTGAAGCTGGGGCTGTCGATCATCGGCATCAGCTCCATCCACCTGCTCAAGACCTTCATCAACGCGGCCAATTACGACGTGAAGGTGCTGATGTGGCAGACGATCATCCACGTCGTCTTCCTGCTTTCCGCCATCGCGATCGCCTACACGGACCGGCTGCTCAACGTTTCGCACGAGCGCCACTGACCGCTGCGCCAGCTCCGGGCAGGCCACCGGGGGAGCGCGCGGCGCAGCGCGGCCCCTGGTACGTTGGGGCATGCCAGGCCTCGTGCAGCCTGCGCAGTCAGCTATATTTTCAATAGCAATCCTGAGTTCCACGGGCCGCACGCCCCCGCACTCACGCGCTCATAGCACAGGTTACAAAAACCCGGCTTTTGACTCAAAAGCGCTCAATTCCTATACTTTTGCCGTGTTTTACAACCTGCCAAGCAGGTAATCCGTCGGAATCCACCGGATCCGCGACGGATCTTTCGCCGGGCCGCCGCCCTCACGCCCACCGGCCTTTCCAGGCCGGCGCAGCGCGCAGCAGGCAGCGCCCGGCACCATGGCCGGCACCTCGGCCCTGATGCCTCACCGCGGACAGCGCAAGTCCTCTGCCCAGACCTCTTGCCCGCTCCGCCGTCCCAGGCCCTTGCGCACCGCCTCGCGTGCCATTCGGGCCGCTGGACACCGCCCGACGCCGTGTCCGTCCTTGTCCCGCCGACCGGCCTGGCGCCGGTGCCTGCAGGCTGCATTCAGCGCCCGCGGCACAACCGCCAGCCGCCATCGGCCGCCGCATCAGGGTGCCCCGCGTTCCTTCCGAGTGTTGTCCGGACCAGCCGAGCCCCGGCCGCGCGTGCGGCGGGGCGTGTTGTTCAACCCATTCCAACCACCGAGGGAGGACCACGACATGGCCAAGCAAATCATCATCGACAGGGTATTCAAGGTGTTCGGCGACTCGCCGGACGAAGCGCTCAAGCTGCTGGACCAGGGCATGAGCAAGCAGGAGATCCTGGCCGCCACCGGCAATTCCATCGGCGTCTTCGACGCCACCTTCACCATCGAGGCCGGCGAGATCTTCGTCGTCATGGGGCTGTCGGGCTCGGGCAAATCCACCCTGGTGCGCATGCTCAACCGCCTGATCGAGCCGACGGCCGGCCGCATCCTGGTGGACGGCCAGAACATCAACGCGCTGAGCGACCGCGAATTGCGCGCCCTGCGCCGCAAGGACATCAGCATGGTGTTCCAGTCCTTCGCGCTGATGCCGCACATGACGGTGCTGGACAACACCGCCTTCGGCCTGGAACTGGCCGGCGTGGACCGCGACGAGCGCCGCCGGCAGGCCGCGCTGGCGCTGGAGCAGGTGGGCCTGGCCGCGTGGGCCGAAAGCTATCCCGACGAACTCTCCGGCGGCATGCAGCAGCGCGTGGGCCTGGCCAGGGCGCTGGCGTCGGACCCGTCCATCCTGCTGATGGACGAGGCTTTCTCGGCGCTGGACCCCATCATCCGCACCGAGATGCAGAGCGAGCTGCTGCGCCTGCAGGAGGTGCGGCGCCGCACCATCGTCTTCATCTCGCACGACCTGGACGAGGCCATGCGCATCGGCGACCGCATCGCCATCATGAAGGACGGCCACGTGGTGCAGGTGGGCACGCCCGACGACATCCTGCGCAACCCGGCCAACGACTACGTGCGCAACTTCGTGCGCGGCGTGGACGCGGCCGCCGTGTTCAAGGCCGGCGACATCGCCCGCAAGCGGCTGACCGTGGTGCGCGAGCACACCGACCGCGGCTGCCGCCCCGCGCTGCAGCTGATCGAAGGGCATGACGACAACTTCGCCTACGTGGTCACGCCCTCGCAGCGCTACCTGGGCACCGTGTCGGCCGACTCGCTGCGCGCCGCGCTGCACGGCCACTCGGGCCCGCTGGGCCTGCAGCACGCCTTCATTCCCGAGGTGAGCACCATTGCCGCCGATGCGCCCGTGGCCGACCTGTTCGGCCAGGTGGCCCAGGCGCCCTGCGCGCTGCCGGTGGTGGAAGCCGACGGCCGCTTCCGGGGCGTGGTCAGCAAGACCACGCTGCTGCGCTTCCTGGACCGCGACACGCCGCCCGTGCCTCCCAGCCCGCCGCAGGCCGACGGCGCCGCCGCCCTCCCCGCCCAGGCCTCTGCCGCCACCGCCACGACCGAAAGGAGCCCCGCATGAAGAACGACGCCAGCCTGCTGCCGCACGCCCCCGCCACCCTGGTCGCCCAGGCCGACACGGCCGCCCCAGCCACGGACGCGCTGACATCCCTGCCCACGGCCACGCCCGACCTGGCTGCGGCCGCCGCTGCAGCCAGCAGCCCCGCCGCCGACCCCATGGCCGACCCCTGGACCTCCGCCACCGACGCCAGCGACGCGAGCAGCTGGCTTTCGCTGCCGCACGACGCGGCGGCCGGCGCGGACCCCTCGGCCGCTGCCGGCGGCCTGCACCTGAGCCAGCTGTGGGACGGCACCCTGCCCGTCGAGGCCTGGATCAACCACGGCCTGGGCTGGGCCGTGGAGCACCTGCGCCCTTTCTTCCAGACCGTGCGCGCGCCCATCGACGGCACGCTGCGCTGGGTCGAGGGCCTGCTCACCAGCCTGCCCACGCTGGCCATGATCGCTCTCGTCGGCCTGCTGGCCTGGCAGTTCGCCGGCCGCGCGCTGGCGCTGGGCGCGGTGATCTCGCTGCTGGTGGTCGCCATGCTGGGCATCTGGCCCGAGGCCATGGTCACGCTGTCGCTGGTGCTCACCTCGCTGGCCTTCTGCGTCCTGATCGGCCTGCCGCTGGGCATCCTGCTGGCCAGCAGCGACCGGGCGCAGCGCATCATGCGTCCGCTGCTGGACGCCATGCAGACCACGCCGGCCTTCGTCTACCTGGTGCCGGTGGTGATGCTGTTCGGCATCGGCAACGTTCCGGGCGTGGTCGTCACTATCGTCTTCGCGCTGCCGCCGCTGGTGCGCCTGACCAACCTGGGCCTGCGCCAGGTGCGGCCCGACCTGATCGAGGCCTCGCGCGCCTACGGCGCCTCGCCCGCGCAGATGCTCTTCAAGGTGCAGCTGCCGCTGGCCATGCCGTCCATCATGGCCGGCATCAACCAGGCGCTGATGCTGTCGCTGTCGATGGTGGTGATCGCCTCCATGATCGCGGTGGGCGGCCTGGGCCAGATGGTGCTGCGCGGCATCGGCCGGCTGGACATGGGCCTGGCCACCGTGGGCGGCCTGGGCATCGTGCTGCTGGCCATCACGCTGGACCGCCTGACCCAGTCGCTGGGCAAGCCCAGCCGGGGCGCCCGCCGCTGGTGGCAGACCGGCCCGGTGGGCCTGGCGATGCGCCTGGTGCCCTCGCGCCAGTCAGGCACCGGCCGCGCGGCCCCCGCTGCCGAACAGGCCGCAGTCCGCCCCGAGATGGCCGGCAAGCTGGCCGGCGCCGCGCACTGACCGGCGCCCTCCAGTCCGCGCCCCACACATTCCCCGAAAGGAGCCCCGATTTGACGAAGACCTACGCAACAAACACCCTTCCCTCCCCCGGCCGCCGCACGGCGCGCGTGCTGCTGGCCGGCGCCGTGCTGGCGCTGAGCTTCGGCCTGGGCGCCGCCGCCGCCCGCGCCCAGGCGCCGGCCGCAGGCCAGCAACTGCCCGGCCGGGGCATCAGCGTGCAGCCGCTGCAAAGCTCGCTGGCCGAAGAGACCTTCCAGACCGTGCTGGTCGGCCGGGCGCTGGAGCGCCTGGGCTACACCGTGCAGCCGATTAAGGAGATCGAATACGCCACGGCCCACGTGGCCCTGGCCAACGGCGACGCGACCTTCATGGCCGACCACTGGGACCCGCTGCACGCCGAGTTCTACAAGAACGCCGGCGGCGACGCCAAGCTCTACCGCAAGGGCATCTACTCGCGCAACGCGGTGCAGGGCTACCTGATCGACCGCAAGACGGCCGAGGAACACCACATCACCCGCATCGACCAGCTCAAGGACCCGAAGATCGCGGCCCTGTTCGACACCAACGGCGACGGGCGGGCCGACATGACCGGCTGCAACCCCGGCTGGGGCTGCGAAGGCGCGATCGAGCACCAGCTCACCGCCTACGACCTGCGGGACACGGTCACCCACGTGCAGGGCAGCTACGCGGCGCTGATGGCCGACACCATCGCGCGCTTCAAGCAGGGCAAGCCCATCCTCTACTACACCTGGACGCCCTACTGGGTCAGCAGCGTGCTGCGCCCGGGCAAGGACGTGGTGTGGCTGCAGGTGCCGTTCTCGGCCCTGCCCGGCGAGCAGGCGGGCACCGACACGCAGCTGCCCAACGGCAGGAACTACGGCTTCATCCCGAACCACCAGCGCATCGTGGCCAACAAGGCCTTCACCGACGCCAATCCGGCCGCCGCCCGCCTCTTCGAGGTGATGCAGCTGCCCGTGGCCGACATCAACGCCGAGAACCTGGCCATGCGCGAAGGCCAGAACAGCCAGGCCGACATCCGGCGCCATGCCGACGGCTGGATCCGCGCGCACCAGGCCACCTTCGACGGCTGGATCGCGCAGGCGCTCGCCGCCGCGAAATGAACAAGCCCGGCAGGCCGGGTGTTCGCAGGAGCATGGCGGACACCCGGCAACAGGCTTGCAGCCCCACTTCTCCTGGGCGCGAAGCTATCGAATAAATAGCAAAGGGCTGTGGCCCGCATGGCGGCAGGCCGTCCGATTTTTCTCCCGGATTAGCGCGCACAGTGAGCTCAGAACGTGTTCACGTTCTCAGTACCGAGGAGCCACCATGTCCCACCCGACACCCCCCGCTGCTGCCGGCGCGAGCGCACGGCGCACGCCCATTCCCACGGCCGCGCTGGCCCGGGCTGCGCGGCAGGCCGCCGGCGCCCCCCGCCCCGGCTACATCGGACCGGACGGGAACTTCGCGCCCGCGCCGGCCCTCATTCCCTTCAGGTCCGGCCACTGACGGCGCCCCGCTCCGTCAGGCCACGCACCGCCCTCCCGAGATGCAACGACGCCAACGGCTTCCCATGTCCACCTTCCGCATCGCCTTGCTCGCCCTCTGGCTCAGCTTCACGCTCATCGCGCTGGCGACTTCCAGCGTCCTCGCGCAGCCGCTGCCCTACGGCTTCACGCAGGCCACCGGCGCAGCGCCGGCTCCGGCGCTGCAGGAGCCCGGGCTCCCGCTACGATAGGCAGCCCGCACGCGAGGCACGCCCGGCCATGGCCCCGGCGGCCACGCCCCCCACGCCGAGTCCATGAAGCTGAAGCGACGACTTACCCTGCAGAGCAAGGCCTTCCTGGCGCTGTCCACGCTGATGGCGGTCATGCTGCTGATGTTCGTCGGCCTCTCGCGCCTGGGCCTGCAGCGCGGCATGGGGCCCTATGTGGCCGAGATCGAACTGGGCCGGCTCGACTGGTTCGCCAACCGCCTGCAGAACGTCTATGCGCAGCACGGCGGCTGGCAGACCCTGCATGCGCAGCCCGGACTTTGGCACGAGCTGAGGCGGCCGGAGGCGCAGGGCGCACCCGCTGCCGGCACGCAGGGCGCCCAGCAGCAGCCGACGCCCCAGCCCAACCGCCCGCTGCTGGGCTACTGGGCGCCCGAATTCCACCCCCACCGCGCGCCCGGCCCGCGCACGCCGCCCTACGGATCGGCCCAGCCGCCCTGGATGGAAAACGGCGGCTCCCGGGCGCTGCGGCCCTTTTCCGACGGCCTGTCGCAGCGCCTGGGCCTGCTGGACAACAACCGCCGGCTGATCGCCGGCAGCCCGCCGCAGCCGGGCTACGCCCGCACCGTGCTGCGCAACGCCGCGGGCCAGCCCATCGGCCTGCTGGTGCTCTCGCCTCCGCTGGTGCTGGAACGCGAGGCCGACCATGCCTTCGTCGGGCAGCAGCTGGTCTTCGTGGTGTGGACCGGCGCGGTCGGGCTGGCCATCGCGATGGTGCTGTCGTGGTGGCTGGCGCGGCGCCTGCTCTCGCCGGTGGGCGCGCTGGTGGCGGGCGCCCGCAGCATCGCCGCCGGGCAGCTGGAAACCCGCGTGCCGCCCCAGGGCGGGCAGGAGCTGGCCCTGCTGGTGGACACCTTCAACCACATGGCCGAGCGGCTGGCCAGCGTCGAGGCCTCGCGCCGCCAGTGGATCGGCGACGTGGCCCACGAGCTGCGCACGCCGCTGGCCGCCATGCGCGCCGAGATCGAGGCCCTGCAGGACGGCGTGCGGCCCTTCGACGGCACCACCGCCGGCCGTCTGCACCGGCAGGTCATGCGCCTGACCCAGCTGGTCGGCGACTTGCGCGCCAGCCTGGACGCGGGCGAGGCCAGCGGCGGCCAGCCACCCGTGCTGGAGCCGCTGCAGCCCCTGCCCCTGCTGGCCGAGGCCATGGCCTCCATGCTGCCGCGCTTCGAACAGGCCCGCGTGGCGCTCGCGCCCCTCGCCACCCGGCTGCCCGCAGGCGGCCAGCCCGTGGTGCGCGGCGACGCGCAGCAGCTGCACCGCGTCTTCCTGAACCTGCTGGAAAACAGCCTGCGCTACACCGATGCCGGCGGCCGGCTGGAAGTCAGCGCCGCCCTGGAGCGCGGCCCGGACGGCGGCGCCCCCGCGCTGGTCCTGCGCTTCGACGACACCGCCCCCGGCGTGAGCCCGCCCGAGCTGCCGCGCATCTTCGAGCGGCTCTACCGTGCCGAGGCCTCGCGCGCCCGCACGCTGGGAGATTCCGGCGGATCGGGCCTGGGCCTCGCCATCTGCCGCGCCATCGTGCAGGCGCACGGCGGCCATATCGGCGCAGAAGCCTCGCCCCTGGGCGGACTGCGCATCCATCTCACCCTGCCCTTGCTGGAGAACCAAGCCGCATGACGACGAGCCCTACCCGCATCCTGGTGGTCGAAGACGACCACGACATCGCCAACATCCTGCTGGACTACCTGCGCCACGCCGGCTACGAGGCCGAGCACGTGGCTGACGGCACCGAGGCGCTGACGCGCCTGACCACCGGCCGCACGCCCGACCTGACGCTGCTGGACGTGATGCTCCCCGGCACCGACGGACTGAACGTGCTGCGCGAGACCCGCCGCTTCAGCCAAGCCCCGGTGATCCTGCTCACCGCACGGGTGGAAGAAGTGGACCGCCTGATCGGCCTGGAGCTGGGCGCGGACGACTACATCTGCAAGCCCTTCTCGCCCCGCGAAGTCATGGCCCGCATCAAGACCGTGCTGCGCCGTACCACCCAGCAGCCGCCGGAGGCCGCGCACAACCATGCCCTGGTGCTGGACGAGGCCCAATGGCAGGCCAGCCTGCGCGGCGTGCCGGTGCCGCTCACGCTGCGCGAATTCCGCCTGCTGCAGGCGCTGATGCGCCAGAGCGGGCGCATCTTCTCGCGCGGGCAGCTGCTCGACCTGGCCTATGACGACACGCTGGACGTGAACGAACGGGCCGTGGACAGCCACATCAAGAACCTGCGCCGCAAGCTCAAGGCCGCCGACGGCAGCGACCATGACTGGATCCGCTCGGTCTATGGCGTGGGCTTCGCGTTCGAGCCCCCGCCGGACGGAGCCGACGGGCATGCTGCCGGCACGGGCGGCGGTTCCGTCGCTGCAGCATCGGAGACATCGCCAACGCTGGCCGCTGCCCGCAGCTGACACGGGCCGGGGAGGCGACGGCCCCGGCCCGGCACGGGCCCGCCCCGCCCTTCTCCCACCCCGGCTGCGGACAGGGGCCTACAGCGCTGCGGACGCCGCGGCGTTGAGATCGGTGCCACCGCTCTCCGCCCTGCCCCAACGCACGCATGCCCGCCGCCCCTGACGACACCGCTGCCCCACCCCGCCCCGGCAGCCGCCTGCCCGGCGGACTGGTCTATGTCACGGCCGGAATGCCGGGCCTGGCCCGCATCCGGCGCGGCAAATCCTTCGCCTACCGCCGGCCCGACGGCAGCTGGGAGCGCGACGAAGAGGAGATCGCCCGCATCCGCCGCCTCGCCATACCGCCCGCCTATACCGACGTGTGGATCTGCCCGCGGCCCGACGGCCACCTGCAGGCCACCGGCCTGGACGCGCGCGGACGGCGCCAGTACCGCTACCACCCCGAATGGCGCCGCGTACGCGACGAACACAAGTTCGAACGCATGCGGGTCTTCGGCCAGGCCCTGCCGCGCATCCGGAACCGCGTGGCCCGGGACCTCAAGCCGCGCCGGGGCGCCCCCGCGCTGTCGCGCAGCGTGGTGCTCGCCACCATCGTGCGGCTGCTGGACACCACCTTCCTGCGCGTGGGCAACGAGGAATACGCGGCCAGCAACAAGTCCTACGGCCTGACCACGCTGCGCAACCGCCATGCGGGGGTGCGCGGCAGCCGGCTCACGCTGCGCTTCCGCGGCAAGAGCGGCGTGGAGCAGGAAGCCACGCTGGACGACCCGCGCGTCGCCCGCGTGGTGCGCCGCTGCCAGCAGCTGCCCGGCCAGGAGCTGTTCCAGTACGAGGACGACAGCGGCATGCGCCACACCGTGGGCTCGGCCGACGTGAACGATTACCTGCGCGAGATCACCGAAGGCGCCCGCCGCTCGGCCTCGGCCTCGGCCGGCGACGGCGACGCAGGCGAAGGCGGCCTGCACTTCACGGCCAAGGACTTCCGCACCTGGCATGGCACGGCGCAGGCGCTGGAGCTGACGCGGCTGGCCTGTGGCGGCATGGAACGTGAGGGCCGGGCCGCCTACAGCGCCAAGGCCATCCTGGCGGAAGTCGCGCGGCAGCTGGGCAACACCCCGGCCGTCTGCAAGAAGTCCTATGTCCACCCCGCCGTGCTGGAACTGGGCGCCAGCCTGGCGTCCGACAGCGGACCGGACATGCAGCGCGTGTGGGAACGGCTGGGCCAGGCATCCGCGCCGCGCGGCCTGAGCGCCGCGGAGCGCCGGCTGATGGGCTTTCTGCGCAAGCCGCCCCGGCTTCCGGCACCGGCCAGGCGGCAGCGCTGACGCGGCTCCAGCACCAGGCCGGGCCGCAGGGGAGCGGTCAGCGCCCGACCATGTGGCCGGGCACCACCCATTGGTCGAACTGCTCGGCCGTGACATGGCCCGAGGCGATGGCGGCCTCGCGCAGCGAAGTGCCTTCCTTGTGCGCCTTCTTGGCGATGAAGGCCGCCTTGTCGTAGCCGATGTGGGTGTTGAGCGCGGTGACCAGCATCAGCGACCGGCCCACCAGTTCGTCGATGCGCTCGCGGTTGGGCTCGATGCCCACGGCGCAGTGGTCGTTGAAGCTGACCATGCCGTCGGCCAGCAGACGCACGCTCTGCAGGAAGTTGTGCGCCACCATGGGCCGGAACACGTTCAGCTCGAAGTTGCCCGAGGCGCCGCCGAAGTTGATCGCCACGTCGTTGCCGAAGACCTGCGCGGCCAGCATCGTGACTGCCTCGCTCTGCGTGGGGTTGACCTTGCCGGGCATGATGGACGAGCCCGGCTCGTTCTCGGGAATGGACAGCTCGCCGATGCCGCTGCGCGGGCCGCTGGCCAGCCAGCGCACATCGTTGGCGATCTTCATCATGCTGGCGGCCAGGGTCTTGAGCGCGCCGTGGGCATGCACCAGCGCATCGACCGAGGCGAGCGCCTCGAACTTGTTCGGCGCAGTGACGAAGGGCAGGCCCGTCAGTTCGGCCAGTTCGCGCGCCACGCCTTCGGCATAGCCCTTGGGGGCGTTCAGTCCGGTGCCTACGGCCGTGCCGCCCAGGGCCAGCTCGCACAGATGCGGCAGCGCGTCGCGCACATGCCGCTCGCCGTGCGCCAGCTGCGCCACCCAGCCCGAGATCTCCTGGCCCAGCGTGAGCGGCGTGGCATCCTGCAGGTGGGTGCGGCCGATCTTGACGATGTCGCCGAATTCCTTCGCCTTGGCCTCCAGCGTGGCGCGCAGCCTGGCGATGGCGGGCAGCAGCCGATGGGTGAGCGCCTCGACCGCTGCCACGTGCATGGCGGTGGGGAACACGTCGTTGCTGGACTGGCTGCGGTTCACGTCGTCGTTCGGGTGGACCAGCCGCCCTTCGCCGCGCTGGCCGCCCAGGATCTCGCTGGCGCGATTGGCCAGCACCTCGTTCACATTCATGTTGGTCTGCGTGCCAGAACCGGTCTGCCACACCACCAGCGGGAATTCGGTCGGGTGGTGGCCGGCGATCACCTCGTCGGCGGCGGCCACGATGGCCTCGGTCTTCTTCGCATCCTGCAGCCCCAGGGCCTGGTTGACCCGGGCCGACGCACGCTTGACCTGCGCCAGCGCCTTGATGATCTCGCGCGGCTGCCGCTCGCCCGAGATGTCGAAGTTCTGCAGCGAACGCTGCGTCTGCGCGCCCCACAGCTGGTGGGCCGGGACCTCGATGGGGCCGAAGGTGTCGCGCTCGGTACGGGTGCTCATGGATGGGGCTCCAGATAAAGGAAAGCGGGCGCCGCGGCAAGCCGGCGTGAACGGCTGGCATGCACGGCATGCGGCGCGAGTGGGTAAAAAGCGGCCCTGCAGGATACGGCGACCCAAAACAATTGTCATTTCAAAGGCTTATGTGATATGCCCCGGGCGCAGAGGTAACCTGCCGATACACTCGAAGCTCCGCCGCCCCGCTTCGCCCACCACCGATGGCCGATCTACCCCACCTCGTCAGCACCGAGTTCATGCCCTCGCGACATGACCCTCTGGTGGTAGCGGCGTCGCTTCTCATCGCTGTACTGGCCAGCTACGTCACCCTGGATCTGGCGCGGCGCATACACAGCTCGCGTCGGGACGTGGGTTCCATCTGGTGGATGGCCGGCTCCACGGTGATGGGCACCGGCATCTGGTCCATGCACTTCGTGGGCATGCAGGCGTTCGAGCTGCCCATCGCGATCGGCTTCAGCGGCGGGCTCACCTTCCTGTCCTGGCTGGCAGCCGTATGCGCCTCGGCGGTCGCGCTGGGGGTAGCCAGCATGAACCACCTGGGGCCCCCGCAGATCCTGGCGGGCGCGGCCTTCATGGGTGCCGGCATCAGCGGCATGCATTACCTGGGCATGCGGGCCCTGCAGATGTCCATGCCCATCGTCTGGAACAAGCCGCTGGTGGCCGCGTCCATCGTGGTGGCCGTGGCTGCATCGGCCGTCGGGCTGTGGATCTTCCGCTGGCTGATCCCCATGCCACGGGGCAGGCGCCGCATCGGCTACCAGATCGCCGCGGCGCTCGTCATCGGCATGGCGATCTGCGGCATGCACTACATCGGCATGGCGGCCGCGAACTTTCCCGAGGGTGCGGTCTGCCTGAGCGCCAACCAGCTGGGCGGCACGGGGCTGACCGCGATGGTCGTGCTCTCCACCGGCATGCTGCTGCTGGGCACCCTCTTCACTGCCATCCTGGACGCCCGCCTGCAAAGCACGGCACGGCAGCTCAACGCGTCGCTGCAGGACACCAATGCCCGCCTGACCGCCGCCAATACCCAGTTGCAGAAGCAGGCCTTCACCGACCCGCTGACCCGCCTGCCCAACCGGCTGCTGTTCGAAGAACGCCTGAGCCAGGCCCTGGAACGGCTCGATGGCCCGGGGAACGGCAGCACGCAGCGGAGCCTGGCCGTGATGTTCGTGGATCTGGACGGCTTCAAGCCCATCAACGACTCCTTCGGCCACACGGTGGGCGACTCCATCCTGCGCAATGCCGCGCGGCGGCTGCAGTTGCAGGCCGGCACCAACCACACCCTGGCCCGCGTCGGCGGCGACGAATTCCTGATCCTGCTGGAGAACCCCGGCGGCCTCGCCGAATGCGAGACCACCGCGCAACGCATGCTGGAAGCCATGGGCAAGCCTTTCGACGCCGGCGACAAGGCCGTGCAGCTCGCCTGTTCCATCGGCATCGTGGTCTATCCGGAACACGGCCACCGCGACAAGCTGGTGGCCCATGCAGATGCCGCCATGTACGCGGCCAAACGGGCCGGGGGCAACCGCTATGTGGTGTTCGAGACGTACATGGCCATCGACACCAGTGCCCAGGTAGAGCTGCAGCAGGATCTGCGGATGGCGATCCAGAGCAATGCGCTGACCCTGCACTACCAGCCCAAGATCGACGCCCGGCGCAACTGCATCACCGGCGTGGAAGCGCTGCTGCGCTGGAACCACCCCGAGCGCGGCAACATCAGCCCGGGCGAGTTCATACCGGTGGCCGAGCGCTTCGGCATCATCGGCCAGCTGGGCAACTGGGTGATCGAGGAAGCCTGCCGGCAGATGGCCGAATGGAAGTGGGAGGGGCTGCACATCCGTGTGGCCATCAACCTCTCGGCCCACCAGCTGCGCGAAAGCGGCCTGGCAGAGCGCATCCGCTATGCGCTCTACACCCACGGCGTTCCGGCCTCGCACCTGCTGTGCGAGATCACCGAATCGGTGGCCATGGAAGACACCCACGCCACCCAGCGCACCATCGAGGAACTGGGCCGCATCGGCGTGTACCTGTCCATCGACGACTTCGGCACCGGCTATTCCAGCCTGAGCTATCTGCGCCGCCTGCCGGCGCGCCAGCTCAAGATCGACCACAGCTTCGTGCGCGACCTCGAAGAGCAGGACGACGCACGCGCCGTCGTGCATGCGGTGGTGCGGCTGGCCCATGCGCTGGGCCTGCGCGTCGTCGCCGAGGGCGTCGAGACGCGGGGCCAGCGCGACATCCTGATGGCGATGCAGTGCGACGAACTGCAAGGCTACTTCTTCGCCCGCCCCATGCCGGCCGAGACCTTGCGCGCCTGGGCCAGCGGCAACAAGCCCGAAGGCTCGGCCGATTTCAGCGCCTCGACCCTGGGTCTGCTCTGAGCGGGCCTTCTTCGCACGGGCGAGCCCGGGGCGGAGCACGGCGCGATAATCGCGCCCGTCAGTCAGTCAGTTCATCACACTCGAGACCCCACCCACCATGAGCACCACCATCCGGTACCACGACCTCGTGGAATCCGTCGCCGCGTCCCTGCAGTACATCAGCTACTACCACCCCGCCGACTTCATCGCCCACCTGGCCCGCGCCTACGAGCGCGAGCAGAGCCCGGCGGCCCGCGACGCGATGGCGCAGATCCTCACCAACAGCAAGATGAGCGCCACCGGCCAGCGCCCCATCTGCCAGGACACCGGCATCGTCAACGTGTTCCTGAAGATCGGCATGGACGTGCGCTGGGAAGGCTTCCCCGCCGGCCAGGGCCTGGAAGACGCCGTCAACGAAGGCGTGCGCCGCGGCTACAACCATCCCGACAACATGCTGCGCGCCAGCGTCGTGGCCGATCCGCAGTTCCTGCGCAAGAACACCAAGGACAACACGCCCGCCGTCATCTTCACGCAGATCGTGCCCGGCAACACCGTGGACATCACCGTCGCGGCCAAGGGCGGCGGCAGCGAGAACAAGTCCAAGATGATCATGATGAATCCCAGCGACAACCTGGTGGACTGGGTGCTCAAGACCGTGCCCACCATGGGTGCCGGCTGGTGCCCGCCAGGCATGCTGGGCATCGGCATCGGCGGCACGGCCGAGAAGGCCGTCCTGCTGGCCAAGGAAAGCCTGATGGACGACCTGAACATGTACGAGCTGCAGGCCAAGGCCGCACGCGGCGAGAAGCTCGACCAGGTGGAAGAACTGCGCCTGGAGCTGTTCGAGAAGGTGAACGCCCTGGGCATCGGCGCGCAGGGCCTGGGCGGCCTGACGACCGTGCTGGACATCAAGATCAAGATGTACCCCACGCACGCGGCTTCCAAGCCTGTCGCCATGATTCCCAACTGCGCCGCCACGCGCCACGCGCACTTCGTGCTCGACGGCTCCGGCCCGGTCTATCTGGACGCGCCCTCGCTCGACCTCTGGCCCAAGATCGACTGGGCGCCGGACTACAACAAGTCCAAGCGCGTCGATCTGAACCAGCTCACCAAGGAAGAAGTCGCAAGCTGGAAGCCCGGCGACACCCTGCTGCTGAACGGCAAGATGCTGACCGGCCGCGACGCCGCGCACAAGCGCATCCAGGACATGCTGGCCAAGGGCGAGCCCCTGCCCGTCGATTTCACCAACCGCGTGATCTACTACGTCGGCCCGGTCGATCCGGTGCGCGACGAGGTCGTCGGCCCCGCCGGCCCCACCACCGCCACCCGCATGGACAAGTTCACCGACATGATGCTGGCCCAGACCGGCCTGATCGCCATGATCGGCAAGTCCGAGCGCGGTCCGGTCGCCATCGAGGCCATCAAAAACCACAAGAGCGCCTACCTTATGGCCGTGGGCGGCGCCGCCTACCTGGTCAGCAAGGCCATCAAGCAGGCCAAGGTGGTCGGCTTCGCGGACCTGGGCATGGAAGCCATCTACGAATTCGACGTGGTGGACATGCCCGTGACCGTGGCCGTCGATGCCGGCGGCACCAGCGCCCACATCACCGGCCCGGCCGAATGGCAAAAGCGCATCGCCACGGGCGAATTCAAGTCCATCGACGTCGTGGCCGCCTGAGGCGCCGCAATGCAGCGCCGGCCTTTCGGCGCGCGCTGCACTACCATCCCGGGGCCTGCGGCGCACACGGTGCGCTGCGGGCCCTTGCCTTTTCCCCACCGCCCTCCTTCCCTCCCAGGCCCCGCCATGACCTCTGACACGCAACGTCCCATCGGTGTCTTCGACAGCGGCATCGGCGGCCTGAGCGTGCTTCGCTCCCTCCGTGCGGAATTGCCGCACGAGCGCTTCGTCTATCTGGCCGACAGCGGCCACGCCCCCTACGGCGAGCGCGGCGATGCCTACGTGGCGGCCCGCACCCACGCCATCGTGGGCCACCTGCAGCAGGCCCATGGCATCAAGGCCCTGGTCGTGGCGTGCAACACGGCCACGGCGGCTGCCATCCACGAGGTGCGCAGCCACTATCCTGAATTGCCCACCGTGGGGCTGGAGCCGGCCGTCAAGCCTGCCGTGGGCCTGAGCCGTAGCGGCCGCATCGGCGTCATCGCCACGCGAGGCACGCTGGCCAGCGCCAAGTTCGAGCGCCTGCTCGCCTCGCTGCAGGGCCAGGCCGCATTCGTGGTGCAGCCCTGCGACGGCCTGGCCTACGCCATAGAACGCAGCACCGAGCCCGGTGAAGCAGGTATCCGCCATGCCTTGGAAGTGAGAGCGCTCTGCGCACGCTACATCGGGGCAATGGGACATTTCGGCCCGCAGGCCGGAGCCATCGACACGCTGGTGCTGGGCTGCACGCACTATGTCTTTGCGGAAGACGTCCTGCGCGAGCTGGTCGGCCCGCAGGTGCAGCTGGTGGACACCGGCCTGCCGGTGGCCCGCCACACCCGCAATCTGCTGGAGGCCGCCCGGCTGCTGGCCCCAGCGGCCGATGCCGGCATCACGACCCCGCAGATGCAGTTGCTGACCACCGGAGACCTGGCCCCGCTGCAGGCCGCCGCCGGTCGCTGGCTAGGCCTGGATTCCGGCTGCTGCAGCGTGGCCGGCATGATGGCTGTACCACTCGCCGCCTGACCGCCTCCCGCCACGGGGACTGGGCGCCGGCCCATCCCATCGAGCGCCGAAGCTAGCTTGACCTTCCGTGGCGATCGTCACTCCGCCCACAGGCGCTGGCCGGAGTGCTCGACATGCGTCAGATACAGGCGCGTGTCGAATTCGTACTGGTGATAGCGCGGCTCCATGTGCTCGCACAGCTGGTAGAAGGCCTTGTCGTGGGCCTTCTCGCGCAGATGGGCCAGCTCATGCACCACGATCATCCGCAAGAATTCTTCCGGCGCCTGCTTGAACATCGAGGCGATGCGGATCTCATGCCGCGCCGCCAGCCGGCCGCCCTGCACCCGCGCCGAAGCCGTGTGCAGCCCCAGCGCATGGTTCACCACATGGATCTTGCTGTCGAACACCACCTTCTGCACCGTGTCGGCATTGCGCAGATGGCGCGCCTTCAGCACCGCCGCGTACTGGTAGAGCGCCTTGTCGGTACGCACCGCATGGGCGCGCGGATACCGCCCCAGCAGCAGGCCCGCGAGCCCCGTGGGCGACTCGGCCAGCCGCTCGCGCACCTGGTCCAGCAAAGGCGCGGGATAGGCCCGCAGATAGGGCAGATCGATCAGCGGGGAAGCCATGGGAAAGAGTCAGACACCACGGAGAACCAGCGCGCCCACTTCGCAGTCAAGCGGCGCTCACCTGAAGAACGAAACCCCGGCCGGGCTCGATGCCTGGACCGGGGCTGTGATCAGCGAGGCGGTGGACCCGCCCGCCATCAATGCAGATGGCGCGGCCGGCGGCCCCCGCCACCGCCGTGGCCGCTGTTGCCGGGACCGCCGCCACTGCCGCGCGGAGGCTTGCCGATCTCCAGCGAGTTCACCAGCGCGTCGAAACGCTGCGAGAACAGCTTGTCGATCTCGGCCACCACGCCGCCCAGCTCGGAGCCGTCGAAATGGCGCTCCATGAGGTTGATGACGTCCTGCACCAGCAGATCGCGCTGCACCTGCATGATGGCCGCAGGCGTCGGGCCGACGAAGAGCATCAGGAAGTCGTCGCGCGCTTCCGTGCCGTCGTCTTCCTCTTCCTCGTCGAAGTCGGTGTCGTAGAACGTGACCTCGATGGCCGCGCCCTGCTCGGCCAACTCATTGAGGCTCATGCACATCTCGTCCAGCGACTGGCGGAAATCCTCGTCGCCACGCACCGTCCAGCAGATCTGCAGCAGATGTTCCTTGGCGTCGAACTGGATGCCGGGCTCCTCTTCGTACGCACTGGCGGCGCCATCGGCCAGCGACCGCGCACCCGCATATTTCCACAGCGGCTTGAGCGCTTCCTGCAGCTGCTCGAACACCGTATCGGCCCTCAGCTGGACCTGGCCGTGGACATGGATTTCAAAGGGAGCGTTGTAACTTGACATGATCGAATCGTAATGGTGCCCCGAGCCGGGGTCGAACCGGCACGCCCCTTTTCAGGAAGCGGCGGATTTTAAGTCCGCAGTGTCTACCAATTTCACCATCGGGGCGCCGGCCGCACGGCATGAAGCACGCACTTCGGGGGCCACGGGCGTTCCGGTGGTTGCCGAACGCCAGCCGCCGTCCGGGGGACTTCACGGCAGGATGCCAACGGCCAATAAAAAAGGGAAGCCGAAGCTTCCCTTGCAATATTGGAGCGGGAAAAGAGTCTCGAACTCTCGACCTCAACCTTGGCAAGGTTGCGCTCTACCAACTGAGCTATTCCCGCATTTCTTGACCCAGCAACTTTCACATCACTGCAGCAAGACTGAAATTATAACACCCTTTTCAGGACCTTCGGAGCATCAAGCAAAAAATTTTGCCGTCTTGCTGTACCCGAATCGGGTGGAGGCGCGGTCCGGAGTCGAACCGGACTAACCGGATTTGCAATCCGGGGCATAACCGCTTTGCTACCGCGCCAAACCGTCTCTTCTCTGGCAAAAAGGGGAAGCAGAAGCTTCCCCTTTTTGGAAATTGGAGCGGGAAAAGAGTCTCGAACTCTCGACCTCAACCTTGGCAAGGTTGCGCTCTACCAACTGAGCTATTCCCGCGTTTACCGAAGCCTCACATTGTACAACGTTTGCGTCGATGGGATGAATTGTAGCGCAAATTTCGGCCTGCTCAACAAATTTTCCGCATCAGTGCTTCACTGAGCCCGAAGCCGCCGCCTGCGCCTTGTCGGCCGCCGCAGCCACCGATGCCGCAGCGGCGGCCGCCACCTCCTCGTCGGTCAACGCGATGGGCTTGCGTTCGAGCGCCACTTCCAGCACCTTGTCGATCCAGCGCACGGGAACGATGTCCAGCCCCTTCTTGACGTTGTCGGGAATCTCCTGGAGATCCTTCACGTTCTCTTCCGGGATGAGCACGGTCTTGATGCCGCCGCGCAGAGCGGCGAGCAGCTTTTCCTTCAAGCCGCCGATGGCCGTCACTTCGCCCCGCAGCGTGATCTCGCCGGTCATGGCCACGTCGCCGCGCACCGGAATGCCGGTCAGCGCGGACACGAAGGCCGTCGCCATCGCGGCACCCGCGCTCGGGCCGTCCTTGGGCGTGGCGCCGTCGGGCACGTGGATGTGGACGTCGCGCTTCTCGAAGGCATCGTCGCGGATGCCGAGCTGGCGCGCCCGGCTGCGCACCACCGTGCGCGCCGCTTCCACGGATTCCTTCATCACGTCGCCCAGCGAGCCGGTACGGGTGATGACGCCCTTGCCGGGCATGGTCGCGGCCTCGATGGTCAGCAGGTCGCCGCCCACCTCGGTCCAGGCGAGGCCGACCACCTGGCCGACCTGGTTCTGCTGCTCGGCGCGGCCATAGGTGTACTTGCGCACGCCCAGGTAGTCCGGCAGGTTGTCGGCGGTGACCACGACCTGCGGCTCCAGCTTCTTGAGCTGCAGGCCCTTGACCACCTTGCGGCAGATCTTGGAGAGCTCGCGCTCCAGCGAGCGCACGCCGGCTTCGCGGGTGTAGTAGCGCACCACGTCGCGCACGGCCTCTTCGGTCACGCGCAGCTCTTCGTCCTTGACGCCGTTGTTGGTCAGCTGCTTGGGCAGCAAATAGCGCATGGCGATGTTGGTCTTCTCGTCCTCGGTGTAGCCCGAGAGGCGGATGACCTCCATGCGGTCCAGCAGCGCCGGCGGGATGTTCATCGAGTTGGAGGTCGCAACGAACATCACGTCGGACAGGTCGAAATCGACCTCGACGTAGTGGTCGCCGAACTTGTGGTTCTGCTCGGGGTCCAGCACCTCCAGCAGCGCACTGGACGGATCGCCGCGGAAGTCCGTGCCCAGCTTGTCGATCTCGTCGAGCAGGAAGAGCGGATTGCGCGTGCCCACCTTGTTCAGGCTCTGCAGCACCTTGCCCGGCATGGCGCCGATGTAGGTGCGGCGATGGCCGCGGATCTCGGCCTCGTCGCGCATGCCGCCCAGGGCCATGCGGACGTACTTGCGCCCCGTGGCCTTGGCGATGGACTGGCCGAGCGAGGTCTTGCCCACGCCTGGAGGGCCGACCAGGCACAGGATGGGCGCCTTGACCTTGTCCACGCGCTGCTGCACAGCGAGGTATTCCAGGATCCGGTCCTTGACCTTGTCCAGGCCGTAGTGGTCCTCGTTCAGCACCTCTTCCGCGTTCGGCAGGTCGTGCTTGATCTTGGTCTTCTTGCTCCAGGGCAGGCCCGTGAGCACGTCGATGTAGTTGCGCACCACGGTGGCCTCTGCCGACATGGGCGACATCAGCTTGAGCTTCTTGAGCTCGCCTTCGGCCTTCTTGCGCGCCTCAGCCGGCATCTTGGCGGCCTTGATCTTCTTCTCGACCTCTTCGATGTCGGCGCCCTCTTCGCCCTCGCCCAGTTCCTTCTGGATGGCCTTGACCTGCTCGTTCAGGTAGAAGTCGCGCTGGTTCTTCTCCATCTGCCGCTTCACGCGGCCACGGATCTTCTTGTCCACGTTGAGGATGTCCACCTCGCGGTCGAGCTGCTCGAAGAGGTTTTCCAGGCGCAGCTTGACGTCGGACAGGTCCAGCACGGCCTGCTTGTTCTCGAGCTTGAGCGGCAGGTGCGCGGCGATGGTGTCGGCCAGGCGGCCCGGGTCGTCGATGCTGGAGATCGAGGTCAGGATCTCCGGCGGGATCTTCTTGTTCAGCTTGACGTACTGGTCGAACTGCTGCATCACCGCGCGGCGCAGCGCCTCGATCTCGCTGGGCCGGTGGCCGTCGTCCGTCACCTCGACCGGGCTGACCGTGGCGGTGAAATGGGTTTCGGCATCCTCGATGGACTTGACCACGGCACGCTGCTGGCCTTCCACCAGCACCTTCACGGTGCCGTCGGGCAGCTTGAGCATCTGCAGGATGGTGGAGACGCAGCCCACGTCGAACATGTCCGACACGAGCGGCTCGTCCTTGGCGGCGGCCTTCTGCGCGACCAGCATGATGCGGCGGTCGCCGTCCATCGCCAGCTCAAGCGCCTTGATGCTCTTGGCGCGACCGACGAAGAGCGGGATCACCATGTGGGGGAAGACCACCACGTCCCGCAGGGGCAGGAGCGGCAGATCGATGGGGGATGAAGGCAGGGGGGCGAGTCCGGACATGGAAATCCTCATGAAGCTCTGTGGAAGATGGTCCGCAGACGTAAATTTTCAACCCTCGGCAGACGGCAGTCGCTCCTGCCGCCGCCGGGGCCTTGGCGCAGAGGGCGCCCCCGAGGGCCCCGCAGCGCGGAGGTATCAGGCCTTCTTGGCCGCCTCGCGGTAGACCAGCAGCGGCGGCTTGTTTTCCTCGATGGTCGATTCGTCCACCACGACCTTCTCGACGTTCGTGGCATTGGGCAGATCGAACATGGTGCCGATCAGCGCCTGTTCGAGGATGGAGCGCAGGCCGCGCGCGCCGGTCTTGCGGGCCAGCGCCTTGCGGGCGATGGCCTTCAGGGCGGCCGGGCGGATCTCCAGATCCACGCCTTCCATCGACAAGAGGCGGCTGTACTGCTTGACCAGCGCGTTCTTCGGCTCGGTCAGGATCTCGACCAGCGCGTCTTCGCTCAGCTCGGCCAGTGCGGTGACGACCGGCATGCGGCCGACCAGTTCGGGAATCAGGCCGAACTTGATCAGGTCCTCGGGCTCGATCTCGGTGAAGACTTCGGTCAGCGAACGCTGCTTCTTGCTCTTGACCGAGGCCCCGAAGCCGATGCCCGAAGCTTCCGTGCGGTTCTCGATGACCTTCTCCAGGCCCGCGAAGGCACCGCCGCAGATGAACAGGATGTTGGTCGTGTCGATCTGCAGGAAATCCTGGTTCGGGTGCTTGCGCCCGCCCTGCGGCGGCACGCTGGCCATCGTGCC
The DNA here is from genome assembly GCA_913774625.1 of uncultured Acidovorax sp. Taxonomy (GTDB): domain Bacteria; phylum Pseudomonadota; class Gammaproteobacteria; order Burkholderiales; family Burkholderiaceae_C; genus Paracidovorax. The sequence goes on along the minus strand of CAJYHL010000003.1, from coordinate 3,227 downwards.
TTCGATCAGCTTGAGCAGGGCCTGCTGAACGCCTTCGCCCGACACGTCGCGCGTGATGCTGGGGTTGTCGGACTTGCGCGAGATCTTGTCGATCTCGTCGATGTAGACGATGCCGCGCTGGGCCCGCTCGACCTCGTAGTTGCAGCTCTGCAGCAGCTTCTGCACGATGTTCTCGACGTCTTCGCCCACGTAGCCGGCCTCGGTCAGCGTGGTCGCGTCGGCCATCACGAAGGGAACGTCCAGCATGCGCGCCAGCGTCTGCGCCAGCAGCGTCTTGCCGGAGCCGGTGGGGCCGATCAGCAGGATGTTGCTCTTGGACAGCTCGACGTCGTCCTTGCCGGCCTTGTCCTTGTGGCGCAGGCGCTTGTAGTGGTTGTACACCGCCACCGCCAGCGTGCGCTTGGCGATGTCCTGGCCGATGACGTAGTTGTCCAGGTTCGCCTTGATCTCGGCGGGCGTGGGCAGGTCGCCGCGCGCATCGCGTGCGCCTTCGCCTGCAGGCAGCTCATCGCGGATGATCTCGTTGCACAGGTCAATGCACTCGTCGCAGATAAAGACAGACGGACCGGCGATCAGCTTCTTCACTTCATGCTGGCTTTTGCCGCAGAAAGAGCAGTAGAGGGTTTTTTCGCTGGAGGAGCCTTTTTTCTCGGCCATGGGGGCAGTGCCTTATGACAGGGTAAGTGTCAAGATGATAACGAAATAAAAAGCGGCGCCTCCCCTCGTGGGGAAACGCCGCTGTCGAAGGCGCGGGTGCTCAGGGACGCTTGGCGATCACCTGGTCCACGAGGCCGTAGTCCTTGGCTTCGTCGGCGGTCAGGAAGTAATCGCGCTCGGTGTCGGCCTTCACCTTCTCGAGCGGCTGGCCGGTGCGTTCGGCCAGGATGCGGTTCATCTGGTCCTTGGTACGCAGGATGTCGCGCGCATGGATCTCGATGTCGGTGGCCTGGCCGCGTGCGCCGCCCAGCACCTGGTGGATCATGATCTTGGAGTTGGGCAGCGAGAAGCGCTTGCCCTTGGCGCCAGCCGCCAGCAGGAAGGCGCCCATGCTGGCCGCGAAGCCCACGCACATGGTGGACACGTCGGGCTTGATGAACTGCATGGTGTCGTAGATGGCCATGCCGGCCGTCACGCTGCCGCCGGGGGAGTTGATGTAGAACGAGATGTCCTTGTCGGGGTTCTCGCTCTCCAGGAACAGCAGCTGCGCCACCACCAGGTTGGCGGTCTGGTCGTTGACCTCGCCCACCAGGAAGATGATCCGCTCCTTCAGCAGGCGGGAATAGATGTCGTAGGACCGCTCGCCGCGGCCCGACTGCTCGATGACCATGGGCACCATGCCCAGAGCCTGTGTTTCCAGTGCGCTCATGTTTCCTCTACCCTTCTTCGTGCGATCGGTCGATGCGAATACTGTATCCAGAAATGATTTGGGGCTTGCGCCGCGAAGCACAAGCCCCTGCTATGCGGCGTCACCCCGGCAGCGGCCCCTGGGTGCGGCGCAGGCTCATCAGCCTTGCTGGCCCATCAGTTCGTCGAAGGAGACGGCCTTCTCGGACACCTTGGCCTTGCTCAGCACGAAGTCGGTGACGTTGTTCTCGACCACGACGGCCTCGACTTCGGCCAGGCGCTGACGGTCGCCGAAGTACCAGCGCACCACGTCTTCGGGCTTCTCGTAGCTGGCGGCCAGTTCATCAACGTGGGCCTTGAGCTGCTCGGGCTTGGCATGCAGGTCGTTGGCACGCACCAGTTCGGCCACCACCAGGCCCAGGCGCACGCGGCGCTCGGCCTGGGGACGGAACACGTCTTCGGGGATCTCGGCCTTGTCGGCGTCCTTGATGCCGCGCTGCTTCAGGTCGGCACGGGCGCCTTCCAGCAGGCGGGCGATCTCGGCCTGCACGCTGGCGTTGGGCAGGTCCAGCTCGGACTTGGACACCAGGGCGTCCATCACGGCCTGCTTGTTGCGGGCCAGGATGCGGAACTTGACTTCGCGCTCCAGATTCTTCTTGATGTCGGCGCGCAGGCCTTCCACCGTGCCGTCGGCGATACCGAGCGACTTGGCCAGCTGTTCGTTGACTTCGGGCAGGTGAGCGGCTTCGATGTTCTTCACCGTCACCAGGAAGTCGGCCGTCTTGCCGGCCACGTCCTTGCCGTGGTAGTCGGCCGGGAAGGCCAGCGGGAAGGTCTTGCTTTCGCCGGACTTCATGCCGCGCACGGCGTCTTCGAATTCCTTGAGCATCTGGCCTTCCCCGACCAGGAACTGGAAGTCTTCGGCCTTGCCGCCGGCGAAGGGTTCGCCGTCGATCTTGCCTTCGAAGTCCACGGTCACGCGGTCGCCGTCTTCGGCGGCCGAGCCCAGGGCGCGCTGGGCGAAGGTGCGGCGCTGCTTGCGCAGGATGTCCACGGTCTTGTCGATGGCGCTGTCGGTCACTTCGGCCGTGAGCTTCTCGACTTCGGCTTCGGTCAGATCGCCGATCTTGACTTCGGGGAACACTTCGAAGATGGCGTCGAAGGTCACCTGGCCTTCAGGAGCGCCTTCCTTTTCGGTGATGCGGGGCTGGCCGGCCACGCGCAGGTTGGCTTCGTTGGCTGCCTGGGCGAAGGCTTCGCCGACCTTGTCGTTCAGCACTTCGTACTGCACCGAGTAGCCGTAGCGCTGGGCCACCACGTTCATGGGCACCTTGCCGGGACGGAATCCGTCCATCTTGACGGTGCGGGCCAGGCGCTTCAGGCGTGCATCCACTTCGGACTGGATGCTGGTGACGGGCAGGCTCAGCGTGATCTTGCGCTCGAGCTTCTCAAGGGTTTCAACAGTAACTGCCATGGCTCTTCCTAGATTTGAATGGATGAACGCGTGCGGCCGCTGAAAGCTGCGGCGGCCGCTTGCGTGGTGCGCGGGGGGGGACTCGAACCCCCACACCATTGCTGGCGTCAGGACCTAAACCTGGTGCGTCTACCAATTTCGCCACCCGCGCATTTCTTCAGACAAACAGGCGGCAGGCAGTGCCAGCCATCTGTGTGAAATTGGTTAGCCCACGATTTTAGCCTTGTCGGCGGGAAGACCCGCTCAAACCGCCTGCGCGGGCCTTTAGAACGTGTTGACGATCTCGCAGGGGATCGCGTTGGAGCGCAATCGGGATGAGTGGATGCTTCGGATGCGCCGCATGGACTCATGTCCATGCAAGCAGCCGGGGCGTCCAATCGCCCGATTTCGCTCCAACCCGAAGGGCAGC
>CAJYHL010000002.1 GCA_913774625.1 uncultured Acidovorax sp. | reverse complement strand
AGGTCGGCATTGCCGGTGGCGATCTGCGAGGCGCCGGTGGCGATGGATTCGCTGGACTGGCGCACCTCGGAGACCATGCGCGAGAGGCTGGCGCGCATGGCGGCCATGGCGGCCATGACGCTGGCGGTGTCGCCGGGGCGCACCTCGACGGCCACGGCCAGGTTGCCGCCGGCCACTTCCTGGGCGATGCGGGCGGCCTCGGCCGGCTCGCCGCCCAGCAGGCCCTTGACGCGGCGCGTGATGGCCCAGGCCAGCAGGCCGCCGAGCAGGACCGCGAACACGGCGATCGACAGCATCACGTGGCGCGCCGTGGCAGCCTCTGCCTGTGCGGTGCTGCCGGTCTCCATCATCTGCTTCTTTTGGTAGGCGATCAGGCCTTCCAGCCCGTTGAAATATTGGTCTTGCAGGGGGCGAACGTCCCTGGCCAGCGCCGTGCGGGCGGCTTCCATCTCATTGCGCAGGCCCATCTGCGCCGTCTTCTCGACCGCTGCGCCGTAGGGCGCGCGCAGTTGAAGCAGTTCCTCCAGCAGGCGCTTGGCTTCGCTGGTGCTGGCGGTGGCCTGCAGCTTGGAAAAGGCTTCGCTGTTCTGGGCCGTCACATCGTCGATGCGCTTTTTCTCGACGGCCATCTGGGCCGTATCGTCCATCAGGGCGAGATTGCGCAGGCCGCGCGCGACGATGTTGACGTTGTCCTTGATGCCCTGCAGCAGGAGCACGTTGTTGATGCGGTCGCGAGTCAGGGTGTTGATCTGCTCGCTGATCGACGACAGCTGCAGGCTGCCGATCAGGGAAATGCCCAGGCTCAGGATGATGAGCGTGGCGAAGCCTGCGCCAAGCATGTTGGCCAGCTTCATCTGCCGCAAAATATTCATTTGTTTCTTTCCGTCGTAATTTGTCGCAGGAGGAGAAGGCGTAGCCTGCCCCTTGGAGCATCTTTACGAGAGAAACAGCGGCAGCGGTGTAGTCCTTTTTAAATACTTGTACTTACGAAGTGGGGCTTGACTAATCTCCGCCACGCCGTAGGGCCAGCCGTGCCGCCACGGCCGTGAAGGCCACCAGCACGATCACGATCACCCAGAAGCCGTGCGGCGCATCGGCCATGGGAACGCCGCCCACGTTCATGCCGAAGAGCCCGGTGAGGATGTTGATGGGCAGGGCCAGCACCGTCACCACCGTCAGCACGAAGAGGCTGCGGTTGTTGTCTTCCTGCACGTTGGCTGCCACTTCTTCCTGCAGCAGCTTGATGCGTTCCTGCAGGCCCTGCATGTCGCGCAGCACGACCGAGAACTCTTCCGACGCGTCGCGCAGCTCCTGCGCGTCGGCTTCCGCCATCCAGGCCGGCGGGCGCTGCAGCAGGCGGAAGAGGGCGGCGGGCTCGGGCGCCAGCAGGCGCTGCAGCCGCACCAGCAGCCGGCGCAGCTGGCCCAGGCGGGCGCGCTTGTAGTTCAGCCGGCCGGCGAGCAGTTCGTCCTCGATGCCGTCGATGCGCTGCGTCACGCCGCGCACGATGCCCACCAGCACGTCGGCCTGGGTGCGCATGAGCTGCTCCAGCAGCGCCACGCTGGAGCGCGGGCAGTCGCCTTCGCGCACGGCTGTGCGCAGCGCATCCACCGAACGCAGCGCCTGGGTGCGCGCCGTGATGACCAGGCGCGGCGTCACGCCGATCCAGAGCGTGGCGAAGTCCTTGGCCTCGAAGTCGAAATCGAAATGCACGTCGTTGAGCACCGCGATCAGGGTGTCGTCGTCGCGTTCGATGCGGGTGGAGTGCGAGCCTTCGTTGAGCGTTTCGAAGAAGGCATGCGGCAGTCCGGAGTGGCGTTCCACCCAGCGCACGGCCTGGGCATGGCTCAGGTTGAAGTGCAGCCAGGCGAAGGTGTTGTCTGCGGATTCCGGTGCGCCGGAGGCGTCGGTGGCCTCGGGTGGCAGGCTGTCCAGCCAGCGCACGGCCTCGGCCGTGTCGATGGCTTGCGGCGCCGAGCCTTCGCGCAGGAGGTAACCGCAGATCAGGCCGGCCGCGTCGCCGCCATAGTGAGACGCCAGGGCTTCGGGTGCGGACATGCAGGCAGGCTTGTAGGAGGAGAGGTGGGAACGGGCGTGCGAATGGAGCGCGATGTTGCGGCGCGGGCATGACAGGAATATGACAAAGGTGCAACATGTCACAAGCCTGTCATTGCGGCGCGCCACCATGGCGCCTCCTTCATTCGGCCCGTTTCTCCATGTTCCACAACAACTCCCTCGACACGCAGGATCTCATGAACCGTATTGCCAGCGAGCTGATGGACGGCTACGACGAGGAACTCGAGCTCGAGATCGAGGACCGCGATCTGGACGAGTCGGGCGCCGCCCTGCCCGGCGACAAGGCCGCGCGGCAGGCCTATTTCCGGGAACTGTTCCGGCTGCAGGGCGAGCTGGTCAAGCTGCAGGACTGGGTGCAGCACACGCGCCAGAAGGTGGTCATTTTGTTCGAGGGCCGCGATGCGGCCGGCAAGGGCGGCGTCATCAAGCGCATCACCCAGCGCCTGAACCCGCGCGTGGCGCGAGTGGCCGCGCTGCCGGCGCCCAACGACCGCGAGCGCACGCAGTGGTACTTCCAGCGCTACGTGGCCCACCTGCCGGCGGCCGGCGAGATCGTGCTGTTCGACCGCAGCTGGTACAACCGCGCGGGCGTCGAGCATGTGATGGGCTTTTGCACCGACGAGGAATACGAGGAGTTCTTCCGCTCGGTGCCCGAGTTCGAGAAGATGCTGGCGCGTTCCGGCATCAAGCTCATCAAGTACTGGTTCTCCATCACCGACGAAGAACAGCATCTGCGCTTTCTGAGCCGCATCCACGATCCGCTCAAGCAGTGGAAGCTCAGCCCCATGGACCTCGAAAGCCGCAAGCGCTGGGAGGCCTACACCAAGGCCAAGGAAACCATGCTGGAGCGCACTCACATCCCCGAAGCTCCCTGGTGGGTGGTGCAGGCGGTGGACAAGAAGAAGGCGCGGCTGAACTGCATCGCCCATCTGCTGGAACAGCTGCCCTACACCGAGGTCCCGCACCCCGAAGTGGTGCTGCCCGAGCGTGTGCGCAACCCCGAATACTTCCGCCAGCCCGTGCCGGCGGAGATGTACGTGCCGGAACGGTATTGATCCGGCGAGCGCGCGGGACCTGGGTTCAGTGAGGCCCCGGCGCCGAAGGCGTGCCCGGCCGGCCGAACTGGTGCCAGGCGCGGCGCAGCTGCGTGTCCGAGCTGAAGCCCGCCAGATCGGCGGCCTGCGCCACGCTGCGGCCCGAGCGCAGGGCCGTTTCCGCTACCGCCAGCCGGATGCGGCGCAGATATTCCAGCGGCGCGATGCCCGCATGCTCCACGAAGAGCCGCGTCAGATGGCGCGGCGAGGTGTGCGCCAGCTCGGCCATGCCGGGCACCGTCCATGCGGCGCGCGGCTGCTGGCTCACGGCATCCTGCACGCGGTGCAGGCCGGCATGCAGGTGGTTGCGATGGTGCAGGAAGGGTGAGAGCTCGGGGTCGTGCGGCCCGCGCCGCATGGCCACCACCAGGGTCTGCGCGACCTGGGCGGCCACGGCCGGCCCGCAGGTGGCGGCGATGCGTTCGAGCAACAGGTCGATGCCGGTGGTCACGCCCGCGCTGCTGTGGATGGCGCCGTCCGCCACGAACACCCGGTTGGCCGCCACCTCGCAGCGCGGCTCTACGGCCTTCAGCTCTTCCAGATGCTGATGGTGTGTCGTGGCGCGGCGGCCCGCCAGCAGGCCCGCATGGGCGGCCAGCACGGCGCCTGCGCAGATGGTGACCAGCTCCAGCCGACCCGGCGCCAGGCGCTGGCCGCGCAGCCAGTGCAGCAGCGTGCGGCTGCCTTCCCCGCTCACGTCGATGGTGCGGCCGGGCTGGCCCAGCAGCACGATCCAGGAGCATTCGCCCGTGGCCCAGCGCTCGGGCAGCGGGGCGATGCCGCAGAGCTGCACGCCCACCGATCCGCGCGTGGCGGCGGCCGGGCCGGCGAATTCGATGGAAAAGCGCTCGGGCTGCCCCGCCGCGCGCAGGCACTGGTTGGCGATGCGCAGCGCCTCGGCCGGACCCGCCCAGTCCAGCACCAGGCTGTCTTCCAGCAGGATGAAGACGACGCGGATCAGGCCGCTGCCGGTGCCGTCGTGGGGTTCTCGTTCCATGCGTAATCCATCTGCCGTGCGGTGCGCAGCGCCAGGGCGCGTCCGGCCAGCCGTTCGACCAGGTGCAGGCTCAGGTCCATGCCCGCGCTGATGCCGGCCGACGTGAAGAGCCGCCCGCCCGGCTGCTCCACCCAGCGCAGGCCCTGGCGCACCTGCAGCGCGGGAAACTGCGCCTGCAGGTCGGCCGCGTCCTCCCAGTGCGTGGTGGCCTCGCCCTTCGTGAGCACGCCGGCCTCGGCCAGCAGGAAGGCCCCGGTGCAGACCGCAGCGGTGATGCGCGCCTGCGCGGCGGTGCGGGCGATCCAGTCCAGGGTGCGCGGGCACTGCCGCGCTGCATCGACCACGCCGCCGGGCACGATGAGCACGTCGGCCACCGGGGCCAGGGTGAAGCCCGCCTCGGGCAGCACGCGCAGGCCGGCACGGGCGCGCACGGCCTGCGGCGACCGGGCCACGCAGAACACTTCAAAGGGAGCAGGTGCTTCCGGCGTCAGCCGTGCCGCCATGCGGGTGGCGGTGGTGAACACTTCGTAGGGGCCGGCCAGGTCCAGGGCCTCGACCTCGTCGAAGGCCAGCAGGGCGACGCGCAGCGTGGCGGGGGCGCTCATGCCGGCGCTCCGGCGCGGGCCAGGGCCTGTTCCACCGTGCAGAGCGTGGCGAAGCGGCCGGCCAGCACGGTGGCCGTGCGGGCCTTGATGTCGGCGGCCGCCAGGGGCGTGCCGTCGGGCTGCTGCATGTCGTAGGTCAGCGTGGCTTCGGTGACGTAGTCCACCTGCCAGCCCAGGTCGGAGGCATGCCGGGTGGTGGTCTCGCAGCATTGCTCGGTGCGGATGCCGCTCACGATCAGGCGCTGGATGCCGTGCTGCGTCAGCCAGACGTCCAGGCCCGAGCCCACCAGCGCGCTGTGGCGGCGCTTGACGAAGCGGGCGGCCTCGTCGAAGGCCGCCAGGCCCTCCAGCGGCCGGACATGGCCGGAGGCGGGCGCGAAGGGGTTGTCGGCGGTGTCGGCGCCGTCGGTGTGGAAGATGCGCACCACCGGCACGCCGCGCTGCACGCAACCCTCGATCAGGGCGTTCTGCGCGGCGAGGTAGGCCGGCATGTCGCGTTCGGTGGAATAGGGGCGGTGCCGGAAAGATTCCTGCACGTCGATCACTATCAGACAGCTTTTCATGCCAAGGCTCCAGGGTGGTTGCAAGCGATGGCGCTGATATTGCCTGGGTGATGGAGTCTCCGCTGCGTCCCGGGCAGACGGGTTTCCATCATTTTCGGACATGGCGGGCGGCGTGCCCGAGGCAATGCGGGGGCGGTTGGTTCAGACCAGCCGCGCCGTTTCCAGCTCTTTCTTGAGGTAGGCGTAGAAAAGCGGCGCCGCCACCAGCCCGGCGGGGCCGAAGATGGCCTCGGCCACGAACATGACCGACAGCAGCTCCCATACGCCCATGTGGGTGCGCAGGCCCACCACCTTGGCGTTGATGACGTATTCGGCCTTGTGGATCAGGATGAGGAAGGCCAGGCAGGCGGCGGCAGCGGCCGGCGAGACCGACAGCCCCACGATGGTGATGACCACGTTGCACAGCAGGTTGCCCACGATGGGCACCAGCCCGGCCACGAAGGTCAGGGTGATGAGCGCGGGCGTGTAGGGCAGGCGCAGGTCCCACAGGGGCAGCACCAGCAGCAGGAACAGGCTGGTGAGCAGGGTGTTGAAGGCGGCGATCCAGAACTGCGCCGCCACGATCTGGCGGAAGGAATCGCCCAGCAGGGCCACGCGCTGCGACAGATGGCGCACCAGCGGGCCGTCGCTGTCCTGCGGCACCCGCACGGCGGCCAGCGCGCCGATCAGCAGGCCCACGTAGGCGTAGAGCAGGCTGCCCAGCCAGGCGCGGCCGGCCACGGCCAGGGCTCCGGCCTGCGCGCCCAGGTAGTTGGCGATGATGCGCTGGATCTCCGCAGCGCCTTCGGGCAGCTGGCTGGCGATGTCGGCCGGCAGCTTCAGGCGCAGCTCCAGCACCGTGCGGGCCATGAAATCGAGCAGGTCGCGGTATTGCTGCGGCGCATCGACCACGTAGGTGCGCGAATGCGAAAGCCCCAGCGCCAGGGCCACCAGCGGCGCGGCCATCACGGCGGCGGCGGCGGCGACCTCGGCCGTGCGGCGCGGCAGGCGCGTGTCGGCCAGGCGCTGGGCCAGCCAGCGCGTGAGCAGAAAGCCCAGGCACACGCACAGCAGCCCCGGCAGCAGGCCCCGCCACATCACCAGCAGCAGCGTGGCGGCCATCAGCAGATAGCTGGCCACGGCCACGCCGCGCGGCACGGGCCGCGCCGCCGGATGCGGCTCGTCGTTGGCGGGGGAGGCGATGGACGCGGGGGCGGGCGGCTGGGCCATGGGCCGGCGCGGGGTCAGGCCACCACGACGGACGCGCCATCGCCGCGTTCGGCGATGGAGCCGATCGCGTACACCGTCTCGCCGGCCGCGCGCAGCGTGGCGGCCGTGGCCTCGGCTGCGTCGGCGGGCACCACCACGACCATGCCGATGCCGTTGTTGAAGGTGCGGTTCATCTCGATGTCGTCGATGCCGGCCGTCTTCTGCAGCCAGGCGAAGAGTTCGGTCTGCGGCCAACTGCCGGCCTTCAGGTGGGCGGCCAGGCCCTCGGGCAGCACGCGGGGGATGTTCTCCAGCAGGCCGCCGCCGGTGATGTGGGCCAGGGCCTTGATGGGGTGCTGCGCCAGAGCAGCCAGCACGTTCTTCACGTACAGGCGCGTGGGCTCCATGATGGCCTGCTTGAAGGGCTTGCCGTCCAGGGTGGCGGGGGCGGAATCGCCCGCGCGCTCGATGCACTTGCGCACCAGACTGAAGCCGTTGGAATGCACGCCGGCCGAGGCCAGGCCCAGCACCACGTCGCCGGCCGCCACGGTCTTGCCGGTGAGAATCTTGGACTTTTCGACCGCGCCGACGGCGAAGCCGGCCAGGTCGTATTCGCCGGCCGGGTACATGCCGGGCATCTCGGCCGTCTCGCCGCCGATCAGCGCGCAGCCCGACAGCTCGCAGCCGCGGGCGATGCCGCCCACCACGGCGGCGGCGGTGTCCACGTCCAGCTTGCCGCAGGCGAAGTAGTCGAGGAAGAAGAGCGGCTCGGCGCCCTGCACCAGCACGTCGTTCACGCTCATGGCCACCAGGTCGATGCCCACCGTGTCGTGCATGTTCCATTCGAAGGCCAGCTTGAGCTTGGTGCCCACGCCGTCGGTGCCGCTCACCAGCACGGGCTCCTGGTAGCGCTTGGGCACTTCGAACAGCGCGCCGAAGCCGCCGATGCCCGCCAGCACGCCCTCGCGCATGGTCTTCTTGGCGAGCGGCTTGATGCGCTCGACCAGCGCGTCGCCTGCGTCGATGTCGACGCCGGCGTCTTTGTAGGAGATAGGGGTGGTGGAGGCGGAAGAGCTCATGGAATCGGGTTTGGAGGGCTGAAAGCCCGCGCGGCGGGCCGGAACCGGCGGATTTTAAGCGGGCCGCCGCAGGGGCCGTGCCAATGCCCACGCACTGCGGCGGTGGCCGCGTGCCGCATGCACGGCGGCGTGCCGGCCTGCGGGCGCCCGTGCGGCGGCTAAAATCCTGCGCCGCTCGCAGTTTTTATGCTGCCGATGCGCACCCTGGCTGGAGCCGATCCGTCCGATCCATCGTTTCCCGGACCCATCGATCCCTCCGCCCGGCCCCTGTCGCACCCTCCGGGTTTCCAAGAAAGAAAGCCCGCCGTTCCGCCCACCATGCCTGTCCTGAGCCCTCTGCAGCCCTTCGCCGCCGCGCCCTGCGCGTTGCCCCGGTGCCGCCGCGCGCGTGCCCGGGCCACCATCGCCTGCAACCAGGGGCTTGCATGAAGCAGCTGGCGCTGGACATCGGCCTGGCCCCCGGCCCCACGCTGGAGAGCTTCCATGCCGGCGAGAACGCCGCCGCGCTGCAGCATCTGCGCCTGGCCGTGGGCGACGGCGCCATGGCTGTGGCCCGCTCGCCGGTGCCCACCTATCTCTGGGGCGAGCACGGCAGCGGCAAGAGCCATCTGCTGAAGGCCGTGAGCGAGGCCTTGCGCGAGCAGGGCGGCAGCGTCGGCTGGCTGGATGCCTCGGTCCATTTCCCCACCGCCTTCGACGAGCGCTGGTCGGCCGTGGTGCTGGACGATGTCCATCTCTACAACACCGCCCAGCAGGCGGCGGCCTTCAACTGGTTCGTCAACGCCATCAGCCCGGCCGTGGGCTCCCCGCGCTGGGTGCTGGCCGCCGGCGACCTGCCTCCAGCCGACCTGCCCCTGCGCGACGACCTGCGCAGCCGCCTGGGCTGGGGCGACGTGTTCCAGCTGCATCTGCTGGACGATGCCGAGCGCCGCGCCGTGCTGCGCGAAGAAGCCGGCGCGCGCGGCATCGCCCTTTCTGAAGAGGTGGTGAGCTTCATGCTGGGCCGCTTCTCGCGCGACCTGGGCAGCCTGATGGAACTGCTCGGCAAGCTCGACAGCTTCGCGCTGCAGACCCGGCGCGCCGTCACCATTCCGCTGCTCAAGACCATGCTGGAGACCGAGTGAACAAGGTCCCCGCCTTCGACCACCGGGCCGCCGGCCTCTTTGCCTGATCCATGACTGAAACGCCGTCCCTCCGTCCCCGCCTGGCCCTGTTCGACCTGGACCACACGCTGCTGCCGCTCGACTCCGACTACGAGTGGGGCGAGTTCACCATCCGCCAGGGCTGGTGCGACCGCACCGAATTCGGCCGCCGCAACGACGCCTTCTTCGCCGACTACCAGGCCGGCACGCTGGACGTGCACGACTACGTGCGCTTCGCCACCGAGGCCGCCCGCCTGCGCGGTGCCGAGGCCAGCCAAGCCGCGCATGCCCGATTCATGCAGGAGGTCATCGCCCCGGCCATCCTGCCGCAGGCGCTGGAACTGCTGCAGAGCCACCGCGATGCCGGCGATGAGATCGTCATCATCACCGCCACCAACGACTTCGTGACCACGCCCATCGCCCGCGCCCTGGGCGTGGAGCATCTGCTGGCCGTGGAGCTGGAGCGCGACGAGGGCGGCTGGATCACCGGCGCCATCCGCGGCGTGCCGTCCATGCGCGAAGGCAAGGTGCTGCGCATGCAGCAGTGGCTGCAGGCGCGCGGCTGGGACTGGGGCGACGTGGAAACCACGTTCTACAGCGACTCCCTCAACGACGTTCCCCTTCTGGAGAAGGTCGATCATCCGGTGGCCACCAACCCCGATCCGCGCCTGCGCGCGCTGGCGCAGCAGCGAGGCTGGCGCATACTGGACCTGTTCCCTTCCAACCCATGATCAAGAAGTTCATCGACAAGCTGCTGGGCAAGGACCCCGGCAGCGCCGCCGGCAAGGGCGGCAAGCACCGTTTCGGCAAGCGTGAAGAAGTGCCGGCTTCCGTCCACGGCATCGACCCCGAGCTGGTGGACCGCCGCGCGGCGGAAGTCGTGCGCACGCTCAAGGACGCGGGCTACGAGGCCTACATCGTCGGCGGCGCCGTGCGCGACCTGCTGCTGGGCCTCAAGCCCAAGGACTTCGACGTGGCCACCAACGCCACGCCCGAGCAGGTCAAGGGCCTCTTCCGCCGCGCCTTCATCATCGGCAAGCGCTTCCGCATCGTCCACGTGGTGCATGGCCGTGGCCGCGAGCACGAGGTGATCGAGGTCTCCACCTTCCGCGCCTACCTGGACAACACCGCCGCCGAGCAGCAGGTCAGCGGCAACGAAAAGACCTCGCGCGCGGCCCTCGCCGGCATGCAGCATGCGGTGGACGCCAGCGGCCGTGTGCTGCGCGACAACGTCTGGGGCCCGCAGGACGAAGACGCCACGCGCCGCGACTTCACCGTCAACGCCATGTACTACGACCCCGAGACCCAGGTCGTGGTGGACTATCACAAGGGCATCCAGGACGCCAAGAAGAAGCTGCTGCGCATGATCGGCGACCCGGCCACGCGCTACCGCGAAGACCCGGTGCGCATCATCCGCGCCGTGCGCTTCTCGGCCAAGCTCGCGGCCCTGGGCTTCACCATCGAGCCCAAGACCGCCGGCCCGCTGATCGCATCCCAGGCCCTGCTGGCCGACGTGCCGCAGAGCCGCATGTTCGACGAGATGCTCAAGCTGCTGCAGACCGGCCACGCCCTCGCCACCATCGCGCAGCTCAAGAAGCTGGGCATGGCGACCGGCATCTATCCGCTGCTGGACGTGGTGGTCGAGCGCGCCGACACGCCCTTCGTGCAGGCGGCTCTCGCCGACACCGACCGCCGCGTGGGCGAAGGCAAGCCCGTCGCGCCCAGCTTCCTGCTGGCCTGCGTGCTCTGGCAGGACGTCAAGACCGGCTGGGACCGTCGCCTCGCGCAGCGCGAGCACCCGTTCCCCGCGCTGCAGGGCGCCATCGACGACGTGTTCGACCAGCGCATCGGCGACGTCTCCGGCCGCGGCAAGCTGGCGGCCGACATGCGCGAGATCTGGGTCATGCAGCCGCGCTTCGATAAGCGTTCGGGCACCACGCCGTTCAGCATGGTCAGCCACCTGCGCTTCCGCGCCGGCTTCGACTTCCTGCGCCTGCGCGCCGATGTGGGCGAGGCCGAGGAGGCGCTGGCCGAGTGGTGGCAGGAATTCCAGCTGGCCGACGAGGCCCGCCGCGAAGACATGCTGGAGCAGGCCCGCGAAGAGCAGCGCGCCCGCCAGCGCAAGGCCCAGCCGGTGGTGCGCCGCGTACCGAAGCCGGCCGCCGTGGATGGCGCCCGCGCGCCTGACGCCGCCTCGCCCGCCGATGGCCGCGATGAAGGCCGGGAGGCCGGTGGCGACGATGCCCTGCCGGCCGGCGACGCGCCGAAGAAGCGTCGCCGCCGCCGCCGCAAGCCCACGGGTGGCGCAGGCGAGGGCGGCTCGGCACCTGCCGGCGAATGAGCCAAGGCCCCGGCGCTGCGGCGGAACCCGCCTGGATCGGCCTGGGCGCCAACCTGGGCGATCCGCAGGCCGCGCTGCGCTCCGCCCTGGCCGCGCTGGCCCGGCTGCCGGTAACGAGCCTGGACAAGGTCTCGGCCCTCTACCGTAGCGCTCCCGTCGATGCCGGCGGGCCCGACTACTTCAACGCGGTGGCGCAGCTCTCCACCACCCTGGAACCTCTCGCGCTGCTGCATGCGCTGCAGCGCATCGAAAACGATGCCGGGCGCGAGCGCCCCTACCGCAACGCTCCGCGCACGCTCGATCTGGATCTGCTGCTGCACGGCGAGCGCCGCATCGCTACGCCCGAACTGACCGTGCCGCATCCGCGCCTGCACGAGCGGGCCTTCGTGCTGCTGCCGCTGGCCGACGTGGCGCCCCAGCGGGTGCCGCCGGGCGCGCTGCAGGCCGTGGCCGGCCAGCGCATCGAGCGCGTCGCGCAGGACGGCTGGGCCGCGTATTGACGGGCCCGGTCGGCGCCATGCTTGTGATGGCGGTCCACCCAGGCTGATCAACGGCTGCAGGCCTGGGCGGGTCGATCGACGTCAGTCCACCCTGGCGCCCGAGGCTTTCACCACCTGCTGGTACTTGGCGCGCTCCGACGCCATGAAGGCATCGAACTGCTCGGGCGTGGTGGGCACGGGCTCGGCCAGCAGCGCCGCGAAGCGGGCCTTGGTCTCGGGCGACTTCAGCGCTTCGGTGAAGGCCTTGTTCAGCCGCGCGACCACCGGCCTGGGCGTGCCGTGCGGCGCGACCAGTCCCCACCAGGTATCGATGGAAAACCCCTTGTAGGTGGCCGAGAGCGCCGGCACGCCCGGCAGCAGCGGGCTGGGCTCCAGCGAGGTCACGGCCAGCGCGCGCAGCTTGCCGGAGCGGATATTGGGTGCCGCCGCTGCCAGGTTGTCGATGTTGAAGTCCACCTCGCCGGCCAGCAGCGCCAGCTGCGCGGGGCTGGCACCCCGGTAGGGAATGTGCAGCGCATAGATGCCCGCGCGCTGCTTGAACATTTCGCCGGCCAGGTGGCCCGCGCTGCCGTTGCCGCCGCTGCCGTAGTTGAGCCTGCCCGGATGGGCCTTGGCGTAGGCCACCAGATCGGCCAGCGTGCGGATGTGCAGCTGCTCGGCGCGCGCGGCGTTCACCACCACCACGTTGGGCACGCGCACCATCTGCGTGATGCCGACGAAGTCCTTGGCGGCGTCGTAGGGCATGCGCGAATAGAGCCAGGGGTTGACTGCATGCGTGGCCGTGGCGGCGATGCCGATGGTCAGGCCGTCCGGCGCCGCCTTGGCGACGGCGTCCGCGCCGATGTTGCCGCCCGCGCCGGGCTTGTTGTCGATGATGACCACGCCCAGCGCATCGCGCACCCGCTCGGCCAGGGCGCGCGCGGTCACGTCGATGGGGCCGCCCGGCGCATAGGGCACGACCAGGCGGATGGGCGGCTCCTGCGCGACGGCGAAGGGGGCGGCGAAGGCGCCGGCCAGAGCGGCGGCGCCGATGAGAAGAGGTCTGCGGTTCATAGGCCGCCATTGTGCAAAAAAGGCGGGCCCGCACGGCGCTGTCCTGCGGAAAGTCGCTGGCGCCGGCCGGCTTGCGCCGATGCGCCAGCGCTGCCCGACGTCCTACAGCGCGCAGGCCCCGCCCGTGCCTATAACCCTCTCTGTGCGTCCATGATTCCCTGCACGGCGAATGGGCGCAGCCCGGGCGTGCAGCCCCGGCGCCATGCCATCCACCCGCCAGCCCCGAGGAGTGCCCGCCATGCTCGAAGTACCCGCCCGCCTTTCATCCTCCCGCTACACCGATGCCATCGCGGCCTGCAACGAATGCGCCAACGCCTGCGACTTCTGCTCTGCCGCCTGCCTGCGCGAGCCCGACCCGCGCCACATGGCCAAGTGCATCGCGCTGGACATGGACTGCGCCGAGGTGTGCCGCCTGGCCGCAGCGGCGATGGCGCGCGACAGCGCCCATCTGCCCTATGTGTGCGAGCTGTGCGCGCGCATCTGCGAGAGCTGCGCCGAGGAATGCGCCAGCCACGAGTCCCAGCACTGCCAGGACTGCGCCTGGGCCTGCCGGCGCTGCGCCCAGGTCTGCAGCGATCTGTTTCCCTGAGCCTGGAACCGGGCCGGCCAGGCGCAGGCCCGGTCAGCCGGCGTGCTTGTCTGCTTCCGAGGTGAAGGCGTCGGCGAAGAATTCGTCGGGCGGCAGGCCGCGCTCGGCGGTATAGGCGGCGCGGGCCGATTCGACCACCACCGGCGCGCCGCAGGCATAGACCTGGTGGCCGGAGAGGTCGGCGAAGTCGTCCAGCACGGCCTGGTGGACGAAGCCGGTGCGGCCCGTCCAGCCGTCTTCGGGCTGGGCGTCGGACACCACCGGCACGTAGCGCAGCTGCGGCATGCCGGCCAGCTGTTCGCGCAGCCAGCCGTCCATGTACAGATCGCCCGGCCGCCGGCCGCCCCAGTAGAGCGTTGCGGGGCGGTCGATGTTCTTGAAGCGCATGTGCTCGATCAGCGCCTTGATGGGCGCGAAGCCCGTGCCCGAGGCCAGCAGGACGATGGGCTTGGCGGAATCTTCCCGCAGGAAGAAGCTGCCGAACGGGCCCTCGACGCGCAGGATCTCCTTTTCCTTCATGCCGGTGAAGACATGGTCGGTGAAGCGGCCGCCCGGCATGTGGCGGATGTGCAGTTCCACGCCCGGCGCCACGGCCTGCTGGTGCGGCGCGGTGGCCATGGAATAGGCGCGGCGCGCGCCGTCCTTCATGATGAATTCGATGTACTGGCCCGCGTGGTAGCGGAAGGTGTCCACCGCGGGCAGCTGCAGCTTGACCACCATCACGTCGTGCGACGCGCGGGCCAGGCTGGAGACGCGCACCGGCAGCTTCTTGATGGGAAAGGCGCTCTCGTCGGTGACCTGGCGCGACTCCAGCACCACGTCGGTCAGCGGCTGGGCGCAGCAGGTCAGCACGTAGCCGGCATCCTGCTCGGCGGCGCTCAGGGCCTTGGCCTGGTGGTCTCCATGCACCACCGAGCCGCTGAGCTTCTTGCACTTGCACGATCCGCAGGCGCCGTCCTTGCAGCCGTAGGGCAGGCCCACGCCGCTGCGGATGGCGGCTGCCAGGATGGATTCGCCCGGCTGCGCGGCGAAGCTGCGGCCGCTGGGCTGAACGCTGATCTGGACTGCCGCCGCTGCGGTCTCTGCACTCGTCATGGTGTGGGTATCCTTGGCTTCTTCTCTTGGAACACGGCTTTCGATTTTGCCCTCAAACCAGAACCCACTCGGTGCGCTGCCGGCGCGCTTCCGGCGCCAGCGCATCCTCATCATCGGCTGCGGTGACGTGGGCCTGCGCGTTGCGCGCGGCCTGGGCGCAGGCGAGCGCAGCGGCCAGCGGCCGCGCGTGATCGCGCTCACATCCAGCCCGGAAAAGATCGGCCTGCTGCGCGCGGCGGGCATCACTCCCCTGGCGGGCAATCTGGACCGCATCGCCACGCTGCGGCGCCTGTCGGGCCTGGCGACGCGGGTGCTGCACCTGGCGCCGCCGCCGGGCGAGCGCGAATGCGGCCCGGCCTGGTGGCGCGACGACCGCACCGTGGCGCTGGCGCGAGCCCTGCGCCTGCGCACTCTGCCGCAGGCGCTGGTCTATGGCTCCACCAGCGGCGTCTATGGCGACTGCGGCGGTGCGCTGGTGGCCGAGTCGCGCCCGGTGGCGCCCTCCACGCCGCGCGCGCAGCGCCGCGTGAACGCCGAGCGCGCCGTGCGCCACCTGGGCCGCGCCGGGGTGCGCGCCAGCATCCTGCGCATTCCCGGCATCTACGCGCCCGACCGCGAAGGCGGCACGCCCGAGGCGCGCCTGAAGCGCGGAACGCCCGTGCTGCAGGCGCCGGACGACGTCTATACCAACCACATCCATGCCGACGATCTGGCCCGCGCCTGCCGTGCCGCGCTGTGGCGGGGCGCGGCGCAGCGCTGCTACAACGTGAGCGATGCCAGCGAGATGAAGATGGGCGACTACTTCGACTTCGCGGCCGATCTCTACGGCCTGCCGCGCCCGCCGCGCGTGGCGCGCAGCGCGGCGCAGCGGTCGCTGCCGGTCTCGCTGCTGAGCTTCATGGGCGAATCGCGCCGGCTGGACAGCACGCGCATGGCGCGCGAGCTGCGCCTGCGGCTGCACTATCCCACCGTGGCCGAAGGGCTGCGCGGCCGGCGCTGCTGAGTTCCCGCTTCAGCGGGGATAGACGTTGCCCTGCCGGTCGTAGCACCGGAAGACATTGCACTGCGTCAGCTCCGAGTTGGGCGGCATCGCGGGCCGCGGCGGAGCCACGACGGTGGGCGGCACGCGGTAGTAGGGAGCGGGCGCGACGTAGATCGGTGCCGCATAGGCCGGCCGGTTGGCGCGCGCGCGTTCGGCCTCGGCCAGGGCCGCCGGCGTCAGGCAGGCCTGGTCGGCCTGGCGCTGGGCCGCGTCCAGGCGCGTGGCCTCGTCGTACATGCCCTGGCCCAGGCTGGCCGTCACCTCCTGCAGCTGCCGGCGCGCGCGCTGGCAGGCTGCCGACTGCGCGGGGTCGGGCCGGTCGCCGTGGCTGCCATCGCGGGCCTGCTGCCGGCGCTCGCGGGCGTCGCGGGCAGCGTCCAGGCGCTCCTGTTCGGCTTCCAGGCGCAGGCGCTTTTCACGCTGCTCCAGCGCCTGGGCCGCCTGCTCGCGCTCCTGCTGGATCTGCGCTTCGGTCTTGCGCGGCTCCACTTCGGTCGCGGCCGTGCCCCGGCCGCAGCTGCCGTCGGTATAGGTGACCTTGCCGGTGGCCGCATCGGTGCAGCGCAGCACCTGGGCGCCGGCACCCGAGGCCAGCAGCAGCGCTCCCCCGGCCGCGCAGGCGAGCGCCCGCAGCAGCCGCGATGCGCGGACGAAGGGGCGGAGCGGTCGGGGCGAGGGCATGGTTGGGATCGGAGGGTGGCGAAAGAGGCCGCAGAGGCGCATGCGGGGAGTGTGCCGGCAAGCCGGGATCAGCGCCAGTCGCGCGTGCCGGCCATGCCGCGCCGGCGGTCTTCCTCGTGCAGCTCGGCACGGCGGCGGTCGCGTTCGGCCTCTTCGCGGCGGTAGCGCTCCACGTCGGGGTTGAGGCGGGGCGGGGGCCGGCTGGCGTCGCGCTGGCGGTCGGCCTCCGCCCCGCCTCAACCCCGACGTGGAGCGCTACCGCCGCGAAGAGGCCGAACGCGACCGCCGCCGTGCCGAGCTGCACGAGGAAGACCGCCGGCGCGGCATGGCCGGCACGCG
>CAJYHL010000001.1 GCA_913774625.1 uncultured Acidovorax sp. | reverse complement strand
CGAAAAGTGAACTGCCCAAAAGGGCTAGTCGAGTCTAGATCACTGGGATATGCGCACTGGCCGGAACTGGAACGCCCCACTGCTCGCTCGGGCCACAAGTCTAGATCACTGGGATATGCGCACTGGCCGGAACGAAAAGTGAACTGCCCAAAAGGGCTAGTCGAGTCTAGATCACTGGGATATGCGCACTGGCCGGAACCGGCCGCCGACCTGGCCCGATACCTGGGTGAGTCTAGATCACTGGGATATGCGCACTGGCCGGAACATTGCTGGCAAAGAAGTGTCGGTGGACTTCAGTCTAGATCACTGGGATATGCGCACTGGCCGGAACGCCACGCCGCCGCCATGTCACTTTCCACCGAGTCTAGATCACTGGGATATGCGCACTGGCCGGAACAGCAGGATGCGGCTGGCCCGGCGGGGCATGAGTCTAGATCACTGGGATATGCGCACTGGCCGGAACTAGGAAGTCAGCGGCAACCATGGCTGAGACAGTCTAGATCACTGGGATATGCGCACTGGCCGGAACAGGAACGCCACACTGCTCGCTCGGGCCACAAGTCTAGATCACTGGGATATGCGCACTGGCCGGAACGAAAACCAGTCATCGGTCCGGCCACATAGAAGTCTAGATCACTGGGATATGCGCACTGGCCGGAACGTTGCGTCCGGAATGGTGATCGGCGCGGCAAGTCTAGATCACTGGGATATGCGCACTGGCCGGAACCGAGTCCGCCCCCGGCCGCTGCCGGATCTGAGTCTAGATCACTGGGATATGCGCACTGGCCGGAACATAAGAAGTTGGCGCATTTCGGGCTTCTTCAGTCTAGATCACTGGGATATGCGCACTGGCCGGAACGGAGCCGAACGCCTCGCGCGCGTGACCATGGAGTCTAGATCACTGGGATATGCGCACTGGCCGGAACCTAGGGGCGCCTACGGGGGACACGGTTGCAAGTCTAGATCACTGGGATATGCGCACTGGCCGGAACTACGGTGCCACCTGGGACAACAGCAACGTGAGTCTAGATCACTGGGATATGCGCACTGGCCGGAACCAGCAGCGCGCCAAGGTCGATTGGCTCACTAGTCTAGATCACTGGGATATGCGCACTGGCCGGAACGCCCAGCAGACGATCGTAGATAGCGAAGGCAGTCTAGATCACTGGGATATGCGCACTGGCCGGAACCTCACCGCGCGCAGCGTGCGCGAGCCGATGAGTCTAGATCACTGGGATATGCGCACTGGCCGGAACGCTGACGCCTGTGGCAAGCGCGATTTGTGCAGTCTAGATCACTGGGATATGCGCACTGGCCGGAACACGATGAGCTGCATGCCATGGCCGACCGTAAGTCTAGATCACTGGGATATGCGCACTGGCCGGAACTATAGCCAGATGGCGGCCAGGGTGGGCGACAGTCTAGATCACTGGGATATGCGCACTGGCCGGAACTTTCCCAGTCGTCATCCGCCATGGCCGCTAAGTCTAGATCACTGGGATATGCGCACTGGCCGGAACCCGCCTTCTTGGGCAACGTCAATTCCGACTAGTCTAGATCACTGGGATATGCGCACTGGCCGGAACCTGCCGCCCGTGATGCTGGAGATGTTCTGGAGTCTAGATCACTGGGATATGCGCACTGGCCGGAACACCACAGGAATCCCGGATTCACACCCCCACAGTCTAGATCACTGGGATATGCGCACTGGCCGGAACGGCCCATACATTCCGTCGGTTATCGACCACAGTCTAGATCACTGGGATATGCGCACTGGCCGGAACTCCTGCATCTGACGCACCAGCTTGTATTTGAGTCTAGATCACTGGGATATGCGCACTGGCCGGAACGCATCAACCTGCCGGGCGGCAACGTCATTGAGTCTAGATCACTGGGATATGCGCACTAATTCGATGACACGCCCTAGCCTCGGCAGCCAGAGCAGTGAACGTTTTACCCAAGTCGCACGAGCGCTGGACGCATCAGCGCCGTGAGGCATTGAGCAGGCACGGCTTCACCTTGAATCGCCGTATTGGCGGTGCGGTCGTCATCAGCTGCTGAGGTTCAGAGCGATCACGCCCAGAACGATGCAGCCCAGGCCTGCCAGCCTGAGGGGCCCGAAGGATTCGTCGAACCAGAGCATGCCTATGGCCGCCGTAAGGGCCGTTCCGCTGCCGGCCCACACCGCATAGGTCAAGCCCATCTCGAGGTGTTTGATGGAGAGGGACATCAACCCAATCGCACCGCCATAGCAGATCACGACAGCGATGGAAGGCAGAGGTCTTGTGAAGCCTTCGGCGTAACGCAATGCGAGTGTGCCGAGCACTTCTGCGAGCACGCTGGCCGCAAGCACGAGCCAAGCGAAGAGTTGGTGGTTCATGACGCACTTTCCCTGCGGTATTGCGCCTGTACCGGGCGCAGCCGAGAGAAGAAAGAGCGGTACCTCGAACAGTCGGCAGACTACCAGAAGGCCAAGCAAGTCAGACCCCAAGAGCTGAAGCGTTTCAGAGATCAGAGCCAGCAGGCATCGCCCATACGCTCCCGCAGGTCATGATGGGACACCAAGCTTGATACACCCATTCGGCCATGGGCATGGCCCAAGCCGCCGATCCGTCACAAGCCCGCCGGCGCGCCCAGCCTCCGGAGGCCGCGAATGCGACATCTCTCCTGCTACCCAGGCACCTCCGCCACACCCGAGCTTTACAACTGCTTGATACCAGAGCCCCGGCATCGGGCAGTGAGGCCCCCGCTACACGTTACTTGGGCGTTACCCAGCCGTCACCCCCTCGCCATAGTGGGGCCGAAGAATGCGAAGCCTCTTCGTTCTTCTCTCCCCCCACGCCATGAACATGTCCTTGCGGCACGCGCTGCCGTCCCTTTTGTTGCGCCCCTTGCTGGGCACTTGTGCGATCGTTCTGGGATTGCTGCTGGGCGGCTGCGGTGGCGGCGGAAGCGGTTCCGTGCCGGCACAGGCCGGCACCTGCGGCAGCCCCGATACGCACTGCGCACCCAAGCCCTGAGGCCCGCCAGGGCGGAGCACGCTCCGCGCACGGGCCTGCTTGCTTGCTTACCGCCCCGCTGCCTCGTCCTCGTCCGACCCTCTACAAAGATTCCTCCACATGACCGTCGATTCCTCCAAACGCAAGTTTCTCTCCGGCGTGCTCGGCACCGGTGCCGCAGCGGCCGCGATGACCGCCTTCCCGCCCGCCATCCGCCGCGCGCTGGCCATCCCGGCCAACAACGCCACCGGCACGATCCAGGACGTGCAGCACGTGGTGCTGCTGATGATGGAAAACCGCTCGTTCGACAGCTACTTCGGCACGTTCAAGGGCGTGCGCGGCTTCGGCGACCGCTTCGCCGTGCCCTCGCAGTACGGCCGCACCGTGTTCTACCAGACCTACACCAAGACCACGCCGCCCAGCACCTACGTGCCCTTCCGGCTGGACGAGGCGCAGGGCAACGCCCAGCGCGCCGGCAGCACGCCGCACACCTGGCTGGATTCGCAGGCGGCCTGGGACCAGGGCCGCATGTCGCGCTGGCCCGATTCCAAGCTGCCCCTGTCGATGGGCTACTACGAGACGACCGAGGTCTCGTTCCAGCGCGCGCTGGCCGATGCCTTCACGCTGTGCGACCACTACCACTGCGGCATGCACACCGGCACCATCGCCAACCGGCTCTTCTACTGGACGGGCACCAACGGCCCGAACGGCGTGAGCCCCATCGACGGCACCCGCGTGAACGTGGCGGGCCTGAACAACCAGTTCAACGCGGGCAACGACATCGGCGCCTCCACCGACGGCTGGACCTGGACCACCTATGCAGACCGGCTGCAGAAGGCCGGCGTGACCTGGAAGGTCTATCAGAGCCTGATCGACAACTTCGGCTGCAACGAGATGATGAGCTTCCGCCACTGGCGTGCCGAGATCGAGAAGATGCCCGCAGCGCGCAAGCCGCTCTACGTGGCCAAGACCGACATCACGCAGCCGCAGGGCCTGGCCGGCCCCAACTACGACCCGACCATCGACGATGCCCTGAGCCCGCTGGCCAAGGGCTTCGGCAACACCATGCCGCTGGGTTTCCTGGAGACCTTCCGCGACGACATCAGCAACGGCCGCCTGCCGGCCGTGTCGTGGATCATCGCGCCTTCCGTCTATAGCGAGCACCCCGGCCCGTCGAGCCCCGCGCAGGGCGGCTGGTACGTGCAGGAAGTGCTGGACGCGCTCACCGCCAATCCGGACGTGTGGAGCAAGACGGTGCTGCTCATCAACTACGACGAGAACGACGGCTTCTTCGACCACCTGCCCGCGCCCACCGTGCCTTCGCGCAACGCGGACGGCAGCCTGGCCGGCGCCTGCACGCTGGCCGCCGCCGACACGGCCGTGGAATACCACGACTTCGCGCCCGCCACGCCCAGCCAGCCGCCGGCCGACGGCCGCCCCTACGGCCCGGGCCCGCGCGTGCCGATGTGGATCGTCTCGCCCTGGAGCCGCGGCGGCTGGGTGAATTCGCAGGTGTTCGACCACACCTCCACGCTCATGTTCCTAGAAAAGCGCTTCGGCGTGGCCGAGCCGCAGATCAGCGCCTACCGCCGCGCGGTCTGCGGCGACCTGACCAGCTGCTTCAACTTCGTCAACCCGAACAACGAGACCCTGCCCACGCTGGCCGGCCGCACCGACAAGGCGACCGTGGACGCGCGCATCGCCGCCCAGGTGCAGGCCCCCAAGCTGCCCCAGCCCGCCGCTGCAGCCAACGCGGCCCTGCCGGTGCAGGCGCAGGGCGTGCGGCCCTCGCGCGCGCTGCCCTACGAGCTGCACACCACCGCCCAGGCCAGCACCGGCGCGGGCACGGTGACGCTGCTGTTCGCCAACACGGCCGCCGCGGGCAGCCCTGCGGCGGTGTTCCACGTCTATGACAAGAAGCACCTGGACGCGATTCCGCGCCGCTACGTGGTCGAGGCCGGCAAGACGCTGAACGGCGTGTGGAACGTGGCGGCCGACGGCGGCGCCTACGACCTGTGGGTGCTGGGCCCCAACGGCTACCACCGCGCCTTCACGGGCGACCTCACGCAGCAGTCGGCCCTGGGCGGGCCGGAAGTGCAGGTCTGCTACGAGGTCTGCGATCCGCCCCGCGTGCGCGTGAAGTGCTACAACCGCACGCCCAGCACCATCGTCTTCACCGCCAGCGCCAATGCCTACCGGGGCGACGGCCCCTGGACCAGCAGCGTGGAGCCGGGCGCGGTCGGCGAAATGAGCTGGGCTTTGGGCGACAGCGGCAACTGGTACGACTTCACCGTGCGCTGCAACGCCGCGCCGGCCTTCGTGCGGCGCTTCGCGGGCCGGGTGGAGACGGGGCGCGATTCGGTGTCCGACCCGGCCATGGGCCTGGTCAGCTGAACGCTTCGATGGAGCGGGCGGGCACGCGCGGGGCCATGACAGCCCCGCGCTGCGGCCGGACCACTTCGCATCACACCCGCTCGAAGATCGCGGCGATGCCCTGGCCGCCGCCGATGCACATCGTCACCAGCGCGTAGCGCCCGCCGATGCGGTGCAGCTCGGCGATGGCCTTGGCGGTGATGATGGCCCCGGTGGCGCCCACCGGGTGGCCCAGCGAGATGCCCGAGCCGTTGGGGTTCACCTTGGCCGGGTCCAGGCCCAGTTCCTGGATCACGGCGCAGGCCTGGGCGGCGAAGGCCTCGTTGGCCTCGATCACGTCCATGTCCTGCACTTTCAGGCCCGTGCGCTCCAGCACGCGGCGCGTGGCCGGCACCGGGCCGATGCCCATGTAGGCCGGCTCGACGCCCGCATGGGCATAGCCCACCAGCCGCGCCAGCGGCTTGGCGCCCAGCGCGGCGGCGCGGTCGCCAGCCACCAGCACCACGGCGCCGGCACCGTCGTTGATGCCCGAGGCATTGCCCGCCGTCACCGTGCCGCCTTCCTTCTTGAACGCCGGCTTCATGCCGGCCAGCGCTTCCACCGTGGTGGCGGCGCGCACATGCTCGTCGGTGTCGAACAGGGTGACCGCGCCCTTGCGGCCGGGGATCTCCACCGGAACGATTTGCGAGGCGAAATGGCCGGCCTCGATGGCGGCGGCGGCGCGGCGCTGGCTCTCGGCGGCCAGCTGGTCCTGCGCCTCGCGGCTGATGCGGTAGCGCTCGGCCACGTTCTCGGCGGTGATGCCCATGTGCATCTTCTGCCAGGGGTCGTGCAGGATGCCCAGCATGTAGTCGATGCTCTTGGCGTCGCCCATGCGCGCGCCCCAGCGGGCGGCGGTGTCGAAATAGGGGCCACGGCTCATCGACTCGCTGCCGCCGCCGATGGCCACGTCGCAGTCGCCCAGCGCGATGGCCTGCGCCGCAGAAACGATCGCCTGCAGGCCCGAGCCGCAGAGGCGGTTGACGTTGAAGGCCGGCGTCTCCACCGGGCAGCCCGCATCGACGGCGGCCACGCGCGAGAGGTAGGCGTCCTTGGTGTCGGTGGGAATCACGTTGCCCATCACCACATGCCCCACCGCATCGGCCGCGATGCCGCTGCGCTCGATGGCCGCGCGCACGGCCGTGGTGGCCAGCTGGGTGTTGGGAATGTCCTTGAGCGAGCCGCCGAAGGTGCCGATGGCGGTGCGGGCGATGGAGGCGATGAGGATGTCGCGTTGGGTCATGGCTTGGGGTCTTTCAGGAAAAGAAAAACGGGGGAGTCGATGCCATCGCCAAAGCGGTGGCCCCGGTGCGCAGAGACCAGCGCAGGCGGGCGGGCAGGGCGATGCAACCTGGCATCGTAGGCCAGCCGCCGCAACGGGCCTGGCGCCTGGGCGTCAGCGCCTATGCTGCCATGGGAATGTCGAACTGCTCCAGCGCGGCGAAGAGCTGCTCCACGTTCTGCGCGTCGAAGACGCCGTCCGGCCCGTGGGCATGGATGTCGGTGAACGGCGAGGCATAGAGCCGTTCCGCCGGCATGGCGCCGTGGTCGGTCAGGTGCTGCACGATCTCTTCGATGAACTGCAGCTGGTTGGCCGTGGCCGTGCCCGAGGCGCTCCACCGGGCGAAGGCTTGCGCCGCCGCCTCGCGGTCCAGCCCCACCAGCGAGCGCACGAAAGCCGGCACGCTGGCATGCCGCGCGCGGGCGCGTTCGATGTTGCCGGGCGTGGCACCGGCCTCCTGCAGCAGCAGATCCAGCTCCTGCAGGTCGGTCTCCGTCAGCGGCTGGTTGCGGCGCAGCTTGTGCAGCGCCAACCGGTCCTCGTGCTCGCGCAGGAAGACCCGGGCCTTGGCGCGGAAGCGCTCGAAGTCCACGGCGCTGGCGACCAGGGGCAGTTCGATGTCGGTGGTCTCGCCGATGGCGTCCTCGAAGTCGGTATAGACCACGGTGCGGCCGCGTTTCTCGATGAGCTTGATGAGGCCGCGCAGCTTGCGCCGGGCCTGCTCCAGCATGGGCAGTGTCACGCCCTCCCACCATTCGTCGCCCGCCATGGCATCGATGAGCAGCAGGTGCTCGCGCACGCTGGGCACGTTAGACAGCTCCAGCAGGCTGGCAGCCAGCTGCCGCACCTTGGCCTGCAAGCGCGGCAGCGACGGTTCGCTGCGCAACAAGGCCAGCTGGGTTCCCAGCAGCAGGGCGTCGAAGCGCTTGGCGTCCTCATCGTCGTCGCGCACGGCCGTGGGCAGGCCAGACAGGTGGGCCGAGACCTCGGCCAACTGCTCGGCCGTGGGCCGCTCCCATGCGTCGGGCCGGGCCCAGGCCTCCACCCAGCGGCGCTGCGGGCGCACCACGAAGTTGTCCAGCGACATGCCCGCGACCATGCCGTGCAGCAGCGCGGCGGTGTCGCGGCGGATGGAGGCCTCGGTCAGCGCGGGCGACTGCTGCGCGTCCGCTTCGGCCACCGCGCCGCCCTGGGCCTGCAGGCGCCGGTCCAGCAGGCCGATCAGTTCCAGCCGCGCATTGAAGAGCCGCTGCGACAGCGGCTGCGCCACCGAGCCCTCGGTCCCGGCCGCATCCTGGCTGAAGAATTCGAGGTTCTGGCAGAAGTCGAAGATGAAGAAGTCCTGCTTGTCCTGCCCCGGCCCGTACAGCTCCTGGCATAGCCGCGTGCCGCGCCCCACCATCTGCCAGAACTTGGCCTTGGAGCGCACGATCTTGAAGAACACCAGGTTCACCACCTCGGGCACGTCGATGCCGGTGTCCAGCATGTCCACCGAGATGGCGATGTGCGGCGCCCGGTCCTTCTGCCCGAAATCGTCGATGAGCGACTGGGCGTATTCGGTCTGGAAGGTGATGGTGCGCGCGAAGGCGCCCCGGTACTCCGGGTAGTTGGCGTCGAAGCGCTTCTGGATGAACTCGGCGTGCCGCTGGTTCTTGGCGAAGACGATGGTCTTGCCCAGCCGGTCGCCCCCTGCGACCTTGTGGCCGCGCGCCATCAGCAGCGCCAGCATCTTGTCCACCGTGTCGGTGTTGAAGAGCCACTGGTTGACCGCCTCGGCGTTCACTTCGTCGGGGGCTTCGCCGCCTTCTTCGTCCCACTCCAGCGCGTCCCACTGGTCTTTCTCGTCATCGCTCAACTCGTCGTAGCGGATGCCTTCGCGCTGGAACTTCAGCGGCACAGACACCGCCCGGGGCGGCACGAGGTAGCCCTCGGCGATGGCGTCGTCCAGGCCATAGGCATCGGTGGGCACGCCGCTTTCCAGGCCGAAGAGGCTGTAGGTGTTGCGGTCGATCTCGTCCTTGGGCGTGGCCGTGAGGCCCACCAGCAACGCGTCGAAGTAGCCGAAGATGGCGCGGTACTTCTGGTAGATGGAGCGGTGCGCCTCGTCCACCACGATCAGGTCGAAGTGCCCCACGCCGAAGCGGCGTTGGCCGCCGCTGCCCGCGCCTTCGTTGATGAGCCCCATCATCGTGGGATAGGTGGAGACGTACACCCGCCCTTCGGTGGCGCGGTCGGTCACCAGGTTCACGGGCGCGGCGTCGGGCAGGTGGGCCTTGAAGGCGTTCACGGCCTGGTTCACCAGCGCCACGCGGTCGGCCAGGAACAGCACGCGCTTGGCCCAGTTCGCGCGCATCAGCAAATCGACCAGCGCGATCACCGTGCGCGTCTTGCCGGCGCCGGTCGCCATCACCACCAGCGCCTTGCGGTGCTGCTCGCGCTCGAAGGTCTCGGCGATGCGACGGATGGCGCGCTGCTGGTAATGGCGCTCCACGATTCCCGCTGCGATCGGCATGTGGGCCAGCGGCTTGCGCGTGGTGCGGCGCTGGGCCATCAGCTCCAGCTCGTCGCGGGCATGGAAGCCCTGCACCGGGCGCGGCGGGCTGGTGGTGTCGTCCCACATCCAGTGCTCATAGCCATTGGTGCCGTAGATCACGGGGCGGTGGCCGGTGCTCTTTTCCAGGCAATCGGCATACAGGCGCGCCTGCTGCTCGCCTTCCTTGGCGCTGCGGCGGGTGCGCTTGGCTTCCACGAGGGCCAGGGGAATTTCGCCGCTCCACAACACGTAGTCCACGCGGCCCTTGCCGTCCGGGGTGGGCATGCCCTGCACCGCGAATTCACGGTCGCGCGGCTGATCCAGCGCCCAGCCGGCCTCTTTCAGCAGCAGGTCGATGAACAGGTCGCGCGTGGCGGCTTCGTCGTAGTCGTGGGCCGGAGCGGGCTGCGCGGCGTTGGCCGCCTTGGCGGCGGCGATCTCTTCGCGGTAGCGGGCCAGTTCGGCATCCAGCTCTGCATTGCGTGCTGCCGCTTCGCGCAGGGCCGCATCGCGCTCGGCCAGGACCTGGGCTTGCCTGGCCAGCGCCTCTTGCGCTGCCGCCTGGGCGGCGCGGCTGGCGGCCTGCTCTTGCGCCACCGCCGCGTCTGCCGGGACTGGCAACCACTCGGGGCGGAACTGCAGCCCCGCCGCAGGCCGGTCGCCCACGCGGCGCGCATAGCGCTGCGCCATCCAGAAGGCCACATGGAAGAGTTCGCGCAGCGCACCCAGCGCGTCCTGCGCGCTCACCGGCCGAGTGTCATGCACGGCCTTGTTGCCCAGGCGGCGGATCACATCCATCTTGGCGTGGATGGCCGGCCCCACCAGCTGCTGGAAGCTGGGCTCGAACAGAAAGGCCGACAAATCCGCCTTGTAGGGCATGCGCAGGCTGCCGCCCCGGCCACCTTCCGCCTGATACAGCCAGGCCACGGCCAGCTCCAGCGTGCGGCGGGCGTAAAAGCACGCGGTGCGCGGGTCGGTGTGGGCAACTGCCTCGGCACGGCGGGCTTCGGCCAGCAGGGCGGGCCAGTCGGGTTGCAGGAAACCGAAATTGGATGGGGCACTGCTCAAGTGCGACTCCCCTCTCGTTCAGTGATTCTTGGAGTTGGGCGCATACCGCATCGCCGCCCTGGATTTGTGAAGGATGCTGCCATACTTCCCGCGTTGCACCACGCAAAAACGCCATGACTTCCCGCGACCAGCAATATCTGCGCAGCCTCGTTCTCGAGTTGACTGCTTTGCCTGCAGAAACTGGTTGGCTCGAATTCAAGCACAACAAGGCAGAGCCCCGGGATATCGGCGAATACATCTCCGCGCTGTCCAACAGCGCCGCGCTGGAAGGCAGGGCCCATGCCTATCTGATCTGGGGAATCGCCAACCAAGGGCATGCCATCCTCGGCACATCATTCGACCCGAAAGCGGCCCAGCAGGGAAACGAGGAGCTGGAAAGCTGGCTATTGCGGTTGCTTGAGCCCCGCATCGGATTCCGCTTCTTCCAGATTGACATGAATGGCCTGGCCGTCGTGTTGCTGGAGATCGATGCCGCATTCCGCCACCCCGTGAAATTCCAGGGCACCGAATACATCCGCATCGGTAGCTACAAAAAGCCGTTGAAGGACTTTCCGGAAAGGGAGCGTGCCTTGTGGCGCATGCTGGATTCCACACCATTCGAGATGCTGCCGGCAGAAGAAAAGCTGACCGCCGACGAAGTGCTGAAGCTGCTCGACTATCCCGCCTTCTTCGAATTGCTGGACAAGCCCGTCCCCAACCACCGTGACGGCATGCTGGCAGCGCTGCAGGCCCACAGAATGATCGAACCCATGGGAGGCGGACACTGGCGCATCTTCAATCTGGGCGCACTGCTCTTTGCCAAGCGGTTGCTGGACTTTCCACATTTGCAGCGCAAGGCCGTGCGGGTGGTGGTGTACGAAGGCACAGGCCGCATCAAGACGCTGCGGGAGCAGGAAGGCATGCGGGGCTATGCCGCAGGCTTCGAAGGACTGGTGGGTTTCGTGAACAACCTTCTGCCCATCAACGAAGTGATCGGGCAGGCTTTGCGCAAATCGGTGCGCATGTATCCCGAATTAGCCATCCGCGAATTGGTTGCGAATGCCCTTATCCACCAGGATTTCAGCATCAGCGGCAGTGGCCCGATGGTGGAGATCTTCGACGACCGCATGGAGATCACCAACCCGGGCGCTCCGCTCATGGAGCCCCAGCGCATGCTGGACCATCCACCACGCTCGCGCAACGAAAGCCTGGCCTCGGTGATGCGCCTGGTGGGCATTTGCGAAGAGCGTGGCAGCGGCGTGGACAAGGTGGTCTTCGAAACCGAGATGTACCAGTTGCCGGCGCCCGCCTTCGAGGTGGTGGGTGGATCCACCCGGGCCTCCCTGTTCGCCCCACGCCCCCTGGCAGGCATGGACCGCGAAGACCGCGTTCGGGCCGTGTACCTGCACGCCTGCCTGCGCTACGTGCAGCGCGAGCACATGACCAACACCACCTTGCGCCAGCGTTTCGGCATCGACCCCAAGAACAGCGCCATCGCCTCCAGGCTGCTCAAGGAAGCCCTGGCCGCCGGGGTGATCCGCCTGGAAGACCCGGCGGCGGCGCCCAAGCTGCGCCGCTACGTCCCGCACTGGGCCTGATTTGCTTGACGGGTACTTGATGGCCCACCGGCCCGCAAGGCGCATCGCTTGAAAAATCATTGCACGACAACGACTTACCCGCGATGCTTTGCTTGACGGGTATTTGATGGGACGGTATTTCGCCTCAGCGCCGCACCATGTCGATGAGCGCCTGCAGCGGAATGGGGGCGTTCTCGGGCGTGGCTTCGTAGGCGCTGTCGTGCGATGCCGTCTTGGTCTGCTCGAACGTCATGTCCCGGCAGTAGCGCACCGCCCATTCCAGGCTTTCCGCCGCGGCTGCGCCGAGCCGGCTGAAGTCCGCCTCGCGCAGCGCTGTCAACGCATGGCCCTGGCGGCGCAGTGCCGCCCGCAGGGCTTCGTCGTCGAAATCGCTCAGCAGGCGCTCGCCGCTCAGCACCCGCGTGGCGTCATAGGCCGCCTGCGGCACCGGGCCGTGGGGCAGGGCGCAATAGGTCTCGTTGTAGATCAGGCGCCCGTGGCGCTTCAGATGGTGCCGGTCGGCAAAGTAGAGCGCCTTGAGCGACTTGTAATGGTCTCCGCCGGGCATGCGTCTGGCGACATAGATCAAGGCTTCCAGGCCGATGGAGGCTTCGAGCCGCTGCAGTGCCTCCACGCTCTGCGCTGCCATCCGGGGCGCGACGGCATCCGGTCGAGGCAGCGCGGAAGCCAGCTCTCCACGGAATGCCCGCTGCTGCAGCGAGGCAAACAGCGCATCCAGCGAGGCCAGGGCGCGGCGGTGGGTGGCTTTGAGGGCTTCGATGGAGGCGATTCGGGTGGCGAAGGTTTGTTGGAGGGGGAGGGGGGGAAGCGCAATCGGTGTTTCTCGCACGTTCGAAACGCTGATCGTGTTGAGGCCCGAAGTTGACTTGCCCGCCCGCAGCAGATGTTGCCGGCCTCCTGGCGAGTTCACGTACTCGCTGGCAAAAACTGGCTCAACCTTTTTGAAGTCGAAGCGTGCACGAATAAGGTGGTTTTGATGCACGCATTGCTCGATGTTCCCATTCCAGAGCGCAGCTCGCCCGATCTCATTGGGATTGCCGTGGCCTTCGACGACCAACAGGTCATTTTTCACCAGGGTTGTCCGCTGTATCTCAGCTGGCGTTGCGCGAATGGTTTTGATCTCTGAAAGGTCCAGGACCCCACGATACACATTGGCCACCCGCAGATAAGGCACCTCAACAGGCAAGTTCTTGCGGGCGCTGGTGACTTGCAGGCCCCCTTGTACTTCGGCCAGATCGCCGATCGTTGACATGTGCCACCCCTTCGGATTCGCCACCGGGTCCCCAAACATATCGAGAAAGAGGGACTGGGTGAGGCTGTCGAGCAGGGCCAGGGCGGTGCGGCGTTGGGTTCGGAGGGTTTCGGCTTGGTCGAGGATGGCGGCGATGCGGCGTTGTTCTGGCAGCAGAGGAAGCGATATTTCAAGTTCACCTATATCGCTTTTGTTGACTTGGAGAAACGTGGCCCCTCGCGCCTTGCTCAGCAACGTTGGCGTAATTGAGGTTAACCAATGCCAAAGAAATCGCGGCTCAAGCTCAGCATTTACACGAAGCCCCGCGACTCCGCGCCCCAAGCAATACTCGCCGTCTGCAATAACTTTTTCCCCGATAGAAGCCCGGATACCAAGCACGATATCCCCTTGACGGGACAAACGCGATGCTTCGCGAGTGAATTTCTTTGGTTTCGGGTAACCGTCGCCGAAATCTCCAGCACCTGCAATTAGTGGCCAACCGTCTCCCGTGTCGTTGTACGCGTTTCCATCTGGCGCCTGTCCCATTGAGATTTCGCAAACCTCGTCTAAACGTCTAAACGCACTCACTTCAACATCTCCCCCAACCGTGCCATCCCCGCCGCAATCTCGTCCTCCAGCGCCCGCAGCTCCGCCAATATCTCCCCCGGCGCCCGGTGCTGCACCTGTTCATGCACCACTTCCTTGTACCGGTTGATGCTCAGGTCATACCCATTGGCCTCGATGTCGGCCTTGGGCACGCAGAAGCTTTGCGCGGTGCGGGGGCGGTCGCGTTCGGAGCCGTTCCTCTGGCCCCAGCGCTCCAACACATCGGGCAGGTTGTTCTTGGCGTGCTCTGCTTCTGATAGCTGGCTGCGCCCGTCCACAAAGCGCTGCAGGCCTAGAAGGCTGGCATCCAGCAGCAGCTGGCGCTTGTCGTCCAGGCTCCAGCCGTCGGCCTGCATGTCGTAGAACCAGACCTTGTCGGTGCCGCCGCTCATGGTTTTGGTGAAGAGCAGGATGGCGGTGCTGACGCCCGCGTAGGGCTTGAACACGCCGCCGGGCAGGCTGATGACGGCATCCAACTTTTGCTCTTCCACCAGCTTGCGGCGCAGTTCCTTGTGGGCCTTGCTGCTGCCGAAGAGCACGCCGTCGGGGACGATGACGGCGGCGCGCCCGCCGGTCTTGAGCAGGCGCAGGAAGAGGGCGAGGAAGAGCAGCTCGGTCTTCTTGGTCTTGACGGTCTGCTGCAGATCCTTGGCGGTGTTTTCGTAATCGAGGCTGCCCGCGAAAGGCGGGTTGGCCAGGATAAGGCTGTAGGCCTCGGCATCGCCCGCCGCGCCTTCGGCGAGGGAGTCGCGGTATTCGATGGCGGGGTGTTCCACGCCGTGCAGCACCATGTTCATGCTGCCGATGCGCAGCATGGTGTTGTCGAAGTCGTAGCCGTGGAACATGCCGTGGTGGAAGTGCCGGTTCTGCTCGGGCACGCGCAGCATGTCGGGATAGGTGCGGCGCAGGTATTCGCCGGCGGCCACGAGGAAGCCGCAGGTACCGCTGGCCGGGTCGCAGATGGTGTCCTGCGGCACGGGGGCGGTGAGAGCGACCATCAGCTCGATGATGTGGCGGGGCGTTCTGAATTGCCCGTTCTGCCCGGCGGACGCGATCTTGCCGAGCATGTATTCGTACAGGTCGCCCTTGGTATCGCGGTCGTCCAGGGGAATGGTGTCGAGCAAGTCCACCACCTTGGCAAGCAGGCCGGGTGTGGGAATGGTGAAGCGGGCACCCGCCATGTGGCGGGCGAAGGCGCTTTCAGCCGCCGGGCCGCCCGAGGTTTGCAGGCCGCGCAGGAAGGGGAAGACCTGGTTGCTGAGCACGTCGAACATCTCGGCCGGGGCCATGTTCTTGAAGCGGGACCAGCGCATGGCGTCGTGCGGGCGGCCCTGGGCGTCTTCGCCGGCGGGGATGAGGCGCACGGGCTGGGTCTTGAGGCGCAGGGCCTTGTTGTCTTCGCGGGTCTGGTCGCTGTCGAGGGCGCGCAGGAAGAGCAGGTAGGTGATCTGCTCGATGACTTCGATGGGGTTGGCGATGCCGCCGGACCAGAAGGCGTTCCAGACCTGATCGACCTTGTTTCTCAATTCACCAGTCAGCATTGGGAAGGGGGTGGCAAAGCAAGGCCGCGCGCGGGCAGCGGTGTGCGGGGCGGCGCCGGCGGCCTTGCAGGGGTAACGAGGGAGCGGGGAGTCTGCCACGGCCGGGCAGTGCGCCCCGGAGCCATGGCTTTGGTGCGTGCCCTGGGAACTGGCAGCGCCGGCGCTGCCAGCGCATGCCGCTATCGAAAGAGGAGCTACCGATCCACCGCTCCCGCCAGATCATCCAGGATCGGACAGTCCGGCCTTCCATCCCCCTGGCAGCAGCCCACCAGCTGCTGCAGCGATCGCTGCATGGCCTGCATGGCGGCGATGCGGCGGCCCAGGTCGTCGATGTGGGCCTGGGCGATGCGCTTGACCTCGCGGCTGGCACGGCGCTGGTCCTGCCAGAGGCCGAGCAGGGTGGCGATCTCTTCCATCGAGAAGCCCAGGTCGCGGGCGCGGCGGATGAAGCGCAGGGTGTGGACGTCGGCCTGGGTGTACTGGCGGTAGCCGCCGTCGGTGCGGGCCACGCCCTGCAGCAGGCCCAGGGCCTCGTAGTGGCGCACCATGCGCGGCGAGACGCCGGCGCGCTCGGCGGCGGTGCCGATGGGCATGGGCCAGCCGGCAGCGCCTGCATCGGCGGACGCAGCCGGCGCACTGGCGTGCCGGGCGCGGCGCGGCGGTTTCGGCGCCGCGCTCATGCGGCGACCGTGTAGCCCTCTTCGGTGATGGCGGCGGCCAGCGCTTCGCGCGGGTGGTCGCTTTCCACCACCACGCGGCCGGTGGGCAGGTCTACCTGCACGTTGGCGTCGGTATCGACGGTGCGCACGGCGTGGACGACGGCGCGCTCGCAGTGGCCGCAGGTCATGCCCTGGACTTGGAAGCTGTGTTGCATGGCGGGCTCCTTTTCATGGATGGTTGGATAGGTGAGTGGAATGATGGATGCAGGAGGATGTTGAACCCTGACATGGTGGCAGAGTCAAGCGCTGCCGTGCCGCCAGCCCCGGCCTTGACCTTGCCATGGCGTCAAGGTTCAAGATGCAAGACATGCACCCGAACGACGCCTCCTCCTCCGCCCCCGCCATTCCCTCCGCAGCCCCTGCCGCTGCAGCCACGCTGGACCTGGGCATCGGCGGCATGACCTGCGCCAGCTGCGTGGCGCGGGTGGAGCGCGCCTTGCGCAAGGTGCCTGGCGTGGAGGACGCCACGGTGAATCTGGCGACCGAGCGTGCCCATGTCGCCCACACCGGCGGCGACGGCATGGAAGCGCTGCTGCGCCGCGCCGTGCGCAATGCGGGCTACGAGCCGCTGGCGGCAGCGCAGCAAGATGCGGCGGCGGACGAGGCCTCGCCCTGGGCGGGCTTCGGGCCGGTGGCGGCGGGCCTGGCGCTGTCGGCGCCGCTGGTGCTGCCCATGCTGGCCGGCTCGCACACCATGCTGCCCGCGTGGCTGCAGCTGCTGCTGGCCGCGCCGGTGCAGTTCGTGCTGGGTGCGCGCTTCTATCGCGCGGGCTGGCATGCGGCGCGGGCGCTCACCGGCAACATGGATCTGCTGGTG
Organism: uncultured Acidovorax sp.; assembly: GCA_913774625.1. GTDB lineage: Bacteria > Pseudomonadota > Gammaproteobacteria > Burkholderiales > Burkholderiaceae_C > Paracidovorax. The sequence goes on along the minus strand of CAJYHL010000001.1, from coordinate 62,404 downwards.
GCCCTGGGCACCAGCGCGGGCTTCGGGCTGTCGCTGTGGCTGTGGCTCACCGCGCCGCCGGGGCATGCACCGCATCTGTATTTCGAGTCCTCGGCCGTGGTCATCACCCTGGTGCTGCTGGGCAAGTGGCTGGAGGCGCGGGCCAAGCGGCAGACGACGGCGGCCATCCGCGCGCTGCATGGGCTGCGGCCCGACAGAGCCCACCTGATCGGCCGCGATGGCGAGGTGGACGTGCCGGTGGCCGAGGTGATGGCGGGCGACCGCATTGTGGTGCGGCCGGGCGAGCGCGTGCCGGTCGATGGCACGCTGGAAGAGGGCGCCACGCAGGTGGACGAGTCCATGCTGACCGGCGAGCCGCTGCCTGTGCCACGCTCGGCGGGCGATGCGCTGACGGGCGGCTCCATCAACGGCGACGGGCGCGTGGTGCTGCAGGTCACGGCCGTGGGCACGGCCACGGTGCTGGCGCGCATCATCCGCCTGGTGGAGGACGCGCAGGCAGCCAAGGCGCCCATCCAGCGGCTGGTGGACCGGGTGGCCGCCGTCTTCGTGCCGGCGGTGCTGGCGATCGCGCTCGCCACCCTGCTGGGCTGGCTGGCGGCCGGCGCGGACACCGAGGCCGCGCTGGTGCATGCGGTGGCGGTGCTGGTGATCGCCTGCCCCTGCGCGCTGGGCCTGGCCACGCCGGCCGCCATCATGGCCGGCACCGGGGCTGCCGCGCGGGCCGGCATCCTCATCAAGGACGCCGGGGCGCTGGAGCGCGCCCAGCGGGTGGACACCGTCGCCTTCGACAAGACCGGCACGCTGACCGTGGGCCGCCCGCGCCTGACCGCGCTGGCGCTGGCACCGGCCGTGGCGCAAGACGGGGGCGAAGCCGCGCTGCTGGCCGCCGTGGCCGGCGTGCAGGCCGGCAGCGAGCATCCGCTGTCCCGTGCGGTGCTGGAGGCCGCACGCAGCCGGGACCTGGCCGTGCCGGCCGCGGCCGATGTGCGGGCCGTGCCCGGCCGGGGTGCGGAAGGCACGGTGGACGGCCGCCGCTGGGCCGTGGGCAGTCTGGCCTGGATGCAGGGTCCGCTGGACGCCGCGCTGCCCGGCCCGCTGGCGGAGCGCGCACTAACGCTGCAGGCCGAAGGCGCCACCGTGTCGGCCGCAGCGGCGCAGGGCCCGGAAGGCGCCTGGAGCGTGCAGGCGCTGCTGGCCTTCGCCGACGAGCCCAAGCCCGGCGCGGCCGAGGCCCTGGCCGCGCTGCGCGCGCGTGGCCTGCGGCTGGTGATGCTGTCGGGCGACAACCGTGGAGCGGCCGAGGCCATAGCCCGCCGCCTGGGCCTGGACCCGGATGCCGGCGAGGTGCTGGCCGAGGTGCTGCCGCAGGACAAGGCCGCGCAGGTCGAGCGGCTGCGCGAGGGCGGCCGCCGCACGGTGGCCATGGTGGGCGACGGAGTCAACGATGCGCCCGCACTTGCCACAGCCGACGTGGGCATGGCCATGGGCAACGGCACCGATGTGGCCCTGCATGCGGCCGGCATCACTTTGATGCGCGGAGATCCGCGCCTGGTGGCGGCTGCCTTGGGGATTTCAGCGTTGACGGTAGGCAAGATACGGCAGAACCTGTTCTGGGCGTTCGCCTACAACGTGGCCGGCATCCCTCTCGCCGCACTGGGCTATCTCAGCCCGGTGATGGCAGGCGCGGCGATGGCCCTGAGTTCGGTCAGCGTAATGGGAAACGCTTTGCTATTGAAGCGTTGGCGCGTTTGAGAAAACCATAGCGACTGATATCGGCTTGTCTGGCAAACTGGAACAGTTTGTTGCAGCTGCCCAGATCGTCTGCAACGGAACGATCAACAAGCCGGTAACGGCTGCAGGAAAGAAAGCGCATGTCCTGGACGCCGCTGGCGTACGGGTGCGCGCCGCCTTTCATTCAACTATCAAGGATGACAAAAAAATGACTCTTTTCGGCCTCATGCGGCGGTTCACCATCCGGTTCAGGATGATTGGAGCGATCGGCGTCGTGCTGGCGCTGCTCGGCCTCCTGGGGGGCGCAGGCATGCTGGGCATGTTCCGCCTCCACGAAATGAGCCAGGTCTTCGTCAAGAACGAATACGTGGCCATCGGCCACCTGGCCCAGCTGCGCGGCGAGATGGGCGAGATCCGCCAGCAGGAAAAGAACATGATCATCCAGTACGAGCGGCCCGAGAACGTGAAGGAGGCGCACACGCAATGGCTGGCGGCGCTGGACAAGGCCAAGAAGGTGGTGGCCGAGCTGCAGCAGACCGACGCCGGCGCCCAGGAAAACACCGCCGCCAACATCGCCAAGCAGCTGGACAGCTACAGGGAGCAGTTCGCCCACGTGGCGCGGCAGCTGGAAGCGGGCGGCTACGACAGCGCCACCATCGCCAACCGCATGAGCGTGCGTGCGGTGAACGAATTCGCCGGGGCCGCCAAGCTGGTGGACGGCCTGGACCAGCGCCTGCGCGCCGAGGTGCAGAACGTGATCGACAAGCAGGATGCCATCTCGCTGCAGACCCAGTGGCTCTTCGTGCTGGCGGTGGTGATCACGGTGGCGGTGGTGGTGCCGCTCACGCTGCTGAACATGGTGTCCATCTGCCGCCCCCTGGTGGCCACGCGCAGCCTGGCACAGGCCATCGCCCAGGGCGACCTGTCGCAGCGCCTGCAGGTCGAAGGCGCTGACGAGGTGGCCGATCTGCAGCGCTCGCTGGTGGACATGCAGGCCGGGCTGAGCTCCCTGGTGTCGCAGGTGCGCGATTCCAGCGGCAACATCGCCACGGCCAGCGCCGAGATCGCCTCGGGCAACCAGGACCTGTCGAGCCGCACCGAACAGACGGCCAGCAACGCCCAGGAGGCCGTGGCCTCGCTGGCCGAGCTCACCGGCACGGTGCAGCACACGGCCTCGTCGTCGCAGGTGGCCAACCAGCTGGTCAGTGCCGCATCGGGCATCGCCACGCGCGGCGGGGCGGTGGTGCAGCAGGCGGTGTCCAGCATGCACGAGATCTCGGCCTCCAGCCGCAAGATCGGCGACATCATCGGCGTGATCGACTCCATCGCCTTCCAGACCAACATCCTGGCGCTGAACGCCGCCGTGGAAGCGGCCCGCGCCGGCGAGCAGGGCCGCGGCTTCGCCGTGGTGGCCGGCGAGGTGCGCAGCCTGGCGCAGCGCAGCGCCGAGGCGGCCAAGGAGATCAAAGGCCTGATCAACTCCAGCGTGACGGCCGTGAGCGGCGGCGTGCGCCACGTGGAAGACGCCGGCAAGGCCATGCAGGAGATCGTGGACAGCGTGCAGCGCGTCACCGACATCATCGGCGAGATCAATTCCGCGGCCACCGAGCAGGCCGCCAACATCGGCCAGGTCAACGGCTCGGTGGGCGAGATCGACCGCATGACGCAGCAGAACGCAGCGCTGGTGGAGGAGTCCGCCGCCGCCGCCCAGTCGCTGCGCGAGCAGGCCGCGCGCCTGTCGCAGATCGTGCAGCAGTTCCAGCTGGCCGATGCCGGTACGGCCGGCTACGCCATGGCCCGGCCCGGCAGCCCCGCCCTGGGCGGCACCGGCCACGAGCCGGCCCTGCTGGCGGCCTGAACGCTGCGGGCATCGCCCCGCAAGCAACCAAAGCAAAGCGCCCGGACCGATGCATCGGTCCGGGCGCTTTTTTTCCTTCATGCGGCCCGCCCTGTGCCTCGCGGGACAGGGCAGCCGGATGTTCAGGCAGCCGGAGCAACAGCCGCGTCCGGGGAGGAGCCGGGCTGGCCCTTCTTGGGTCCGAACCACGACACGTAGAGCGCCGGCAGCACCACCAGCGTGAGCAGCGTGGCCGTGACCAGGCCGCCAATCACCACGATGGCCAAGGGGCGCTGCGTCTCGGAGCCGATCTCGTGCGAAAGCGCCATGGGCAGGAGGCCCAGCATCGCCAGCATGGCGGTCATCAGCACGGTGCGCAGGCGCTGCATGGAGCCCTGGCGCACGGCCTCGACCACGCTCAGGCCGCCGGCCTGCAGCTGCTGGAACACCGAGAGCATCACCACGCCGTTGAGCACGGCCTGGCCCGAGAGCGCGATGAAGCCGATGGCGGCCGACACCGAGAGCGCGATGCCGAAGGCCCAGAGCGCCACGAAGCCGCCGATGAGCGCCAGGGGCACGTTCAGCAGGATCAGCGAGGCCATCTTGACCGACTTGAAGGCGTCGAACAGCAGCACGAAGATCAGCAGCAGCGAGATGGGCACGACCACCGAGAGGCGCTTCATGGCGCGTTCCTGGTTCTCGAATTCGCCCGACCAGTTGACCTGGTAGTTCTCGGGGATCTTCACGTTCTTCTCCACGCGGGCCTTCATGTCGGCCACCACCGAGCCCATGTCGCGCCCGGCGATGAAGATGCCGATGGCCGTGGTGCGGCGGCCGGCCTCGCGGGCGATGTTCATGGCGCCCGAGCTTTCGCGGATCTTGGCGACGTCGCCCAGCTGCACGTAGCCGCCGTCCGGCGTGGCGATAGGCGTGCGCGGCAGGTTGGCGATGGTGCGCTCGTCGGATGGCAGGCGCACGGCCACGGCGAACTTGCGCTCGCCTTCCCACAGGTTGGTGGCGGCCTTGCCGGCCAGCGCCGCCTCGATCACGTCTTGGATGTCGCTCACGTTCAGGCCGTAGCGCGCCGCACGGTCGCGGTCGATGTCGATCAGCAGCTGCGGCACCTGGCCTTCGCGGTCGATCTCGGCGCGGGCCACGCCCTGCACCTGCTTGACCTCGCGGGCGATCTCCTCGGTCACGCGCTTCATCTCGGCCAGGTCGTCGCCGGCCAGCTTGATGACGATCTGGCCCTTGATCTGCGAGATCGATTCGAGCACGTTGTCGCGGATGGGCTGCGAGAACGCCGGGTCGATGCCGGGAATGGCGGAGAGCGCGCGGCCCATCTCCTCGGTGATCTTGGCGCGCGTCATGCCGGGGCGCCACTGGTCCTCGGGCTTCAGATCGACAAAGATCTCGGCCATGGAGATGGTCTTGGGATCGGTGCCGTCCTCGGGCTGGCCGGCCTTGGAGACGGTGGTGCGCACCTCGGGCACCGACAGCAGGGCCTTGCGCGCCATGCGCAGGATGCGCGAGGCCTCGGCGGTGGAGACGTTGGGCGAGAGGCTGAAGTTCACCCAGGTCGTGCCTTCGTCGAGCTCGGGCAGGAATTCCGAACCCAGGCGCGCGGCCGCCACCATGGCCAGGCCGAACACCGCCAGCGCGATGACGACCACCGTGCGGCGACGCTCCAGCGCCCAGTCCAGCACCGGCGCGTAGATGCGCTTGGCACGCGTGACCACGCGGTTGTCGCCGTGCGGCAGCTTGCGGCGCAGCAGCCAGTAGGCCAAGAGCGGCACCAGCGTGAGCGAGAAGATCAGCGAGCCGATGAGGGCCGTGGTGACCGACAGCGCCATGGGCTGGAAGATGCGGCCTTCGTGGCGCTGCAGCGCGAAGATCGGGATGTGCGCCGCGATGATGATGAGCATCGAGAACAGCGTGGGCCGGCCCACTTCGCCGGCCGCTTCGATGATGGTGTCGCGCCGGTCGCGCTCGTCCATGTTCTCGCCGCGCTCGGCCAGGCGGTGCATGATGTTCTCGATCACGATCACCGCGCCGTCCACGATGATGCCGAAGTCCATGGCGCCCAGGCTCAGCAGGTTGGCCGGCACACCCATGATCTTCAGGCCCATGAAGGTGGACAGCAGCGCCAGCGGGATGATGACCACCACGGCCAGGCTGGCGCGCAGGTTCGACAGGAAGATGTAGAGCACCAGCGAGACCAGCAGCGCGCCTTCCACCAGGTTGTGGAACACGGTGGTGAGGGTCTTGTCCATCAGCCAGGTACGGTCGTAGAAGGGCACGATCTTCACGCCCGGCGGCAGGCCGCGCTCGTTCAGCTGCGCGATCTTGTCCTTCACGCCCTTGAGCACCACGCTCGGGTTCTCGCCTTTGCGCATCACCACGATGCCGGTGACGATGTCGTCGTCCTGGTCCTGGCCGACCACGCCCAGCTGGGGCACGGCGCCGATGCGCACCTGGGCGATGTCGCGGATCAGCACGGGCGTGCCGCCCCGCGACGCGACCACGATGCGGCCGATGTCCTCGGCCGAGCGCAGCAGGCCCAGGCCGCGGATGGTGTACTGCTGCGCGCCCTGCGCCACGTAGCTGCCGCCGGCGTTGGCATTGCCGCGGCCCAGCACGTCCAGCAGGTTCTGGAAGCTCACCTTGTACGCGCGCAGCTTGTCCATGTCGGGCTGCACTTCGTACTGCTTGATGGCGCCGCCCATGGCCACCACGTCGGCCACGCCGGGCACCTGGCGCAGCGCGCGTTCCACGGTCCAGTCCTCGATGGTGCGGATGTCGGTGGTGGTGAGGCCGTCGCCCTTCAGGCGATAGCGCATGATCTCGCCCACCGGCGTGGCGTTGGGCGCGATCTCGGCCTGCACGCCGGGCGGCAGATCCACGGTAGACAGGCGCTCGGCCACCTGCTGGCGCACGACGTTCACGTTGGCCGCGTCGTCATAGGTGACCACGGTGAACGACAGCCCGAACTGCGTGTGCGAGAACACGCGGATGGAGTTGGGCAGGCCGGCCAGCGCGGTTTCGATGGGCAGCGTGACCTGCTTTTCGACCTCTTCCGGCGCGCGGCCGGGAAAGAGCGCGATCACCGTGACCTGGGTGTCGGTCACGTCGGGGAAGGCCTCCACCGACAGGTTCTTGAAGGCGATGACGCCGGCCAGCGCGAACAGCAGCGTGCCCAGGATGATGAAGAGCGGCTGATGCACCGCGTAGTGGATGAGCCGCTTCATGGGGCCTCTTTCTTTTTCTTGGTCTCGCCGGCTGCGGGAGCCGCCGTGGTGCCGGTGGCCGTGTCTTCAGCCATGGACTGGAACTGGCGGGCCAGCAGCAGCGCGTTCTGGTTCACCACGGCCTCGCCGGGCTGCAGGCCGGAGGAGACCAGCACCTCCGCCGGACCTTCATGGGCGAGCTCGACCTTGCGCGGCTCGAACACGCCGGATTCGCGGCGCACGAAGACGATGTGGCGCGTGCCGTCCAGCACGATGGCGCTGGCGGGCACCACCACGCCGCCGGCACGGCTTTCCTGCACGCGGGCGGTGGCCAGCATCTCGGCCTTCAGACGGCGGTCGGCGTTGGGGATCACGCCGCGCACCTTGATCGTGCGCGTGCCGGGGTCGATGGCGTCGGCCGTGGCCGTGACCTTGCCGGTGAAGCTGGCGCCGGGATAGGCCGGCACCTGCAGAGTGATGGGGTCGCCCGGGCGCAGAGACGAGAGATCGGTCTCGCGCGCGTCGATCTGCACCCAGAGGGAGGTGGGGTCGGTCACCACGAAGAGCGCCGGGCCGGACTGGTCGGGCCGCACTTCCTGGCCGGGGTTGAGGTTGCGCTCGACCACGACGCCGCCCATGCCGGCCGTCAGGGCCAGCTGCTGGTTCACGCCGCTGGCGCTGCCATAGAGGCGCGTGCGCGCCGCGGCGCGGGCCACCTCGGCCTGGGCGCCGGCGGCATCGGCCTCGGCCTGCTCCAGGTCCTTGCGGGCGATGATGCCGGCCTCGAACAGCTCGCGCTGGCGCTTGAGCGCTTGCTGGGCCAGCGACTGGCCGGCCTGCGCCTTGGCGGTGTCGGCCTGGGCCTGGCCGAAGTCGGGCGAGGCCAGCAGGGCCAGCGGCGCGCCGGCCTTCACCGTCTGGCCCAGGTCGGCCTGGATGGAGGCCACGCGGCCCGCGAAGGCCGGGTAGATGCGCTGGGTGCGCTCTTCGTTCCAGACCAGGCGGGCGGGCAGGTCCACCGTGACGTCCTTGGCGGCGCGGGCCTCCACCGTGCCCAGCAGGGCGAGCTGCGGGTGGCCGGACGGAAAGCGCAGCTGGCCGGCCTGCATCACGGGCGGAGCGGGTTCGGGCGGGGTGGCGGCGGCATCGGCGCCGGACTTGCCGCAGCCGGACAGGAGCAGCAGCGCCAGCGCGCAGGCGGTGCCGAGCGCGGCCAGGGCAGGGCGCCGCGCGGGAAGGAAGGAGAAGGGAGCCATCATGGTCGGGAGGTCCGGAAAGGGAATGCGTTGAAAGCGGGGCGGTGGGGCCGATGCCAGTCAGTCAGTCGGTCAGTGAATCCATGGCCGTTCGGGCTGAGCCTGTCGAAGCCAGTGGCACAGGCACCGATGTCACGGCGTGCCGGTGAGCAGTTGCGGGCGCGTGCGCAGCAGCCAGGCGCCGCGCGCCTTGGCGTAGTCGGCACGGGCGTCCAGCGCTTCCAGCAGCGTGGCGCGCAGGGTGCGCTGGGCGTCCAGCAGGTCGGTGAGGGCGATGGCGCCCTTGCGGTAGGCCAGCTCGGCGCTGTCGGCCACCTGGCGTGCGCGGGGCAGCACGCCCTGGTCGTAGTCGGCGGCGCGGCGGGCGGCGTTGTCCAGCGTCTGGCGCAGATGCTGCAGGTCCAGCAGGGCCAGGCGCCGGGTGTTGTCCAGCGCATCCTGTGCCTTGGCATAGTCGGCCTGGGCGCGGCCGATCTCGCCCTGGTACTGGTAGCCCCACTGCAGCGGCATCTGCAGCCGCAGCTCGACCTGGCGGGTGGAGGTGCCCGGGAAGTGGTCGATGGAGGCGCCCACCGTCCAGTCGGACTTGCGCAGCGCATTGGCGCCGTCCAGCGCGGCCTGGGCCGACTGGGCGCGGGCCAGGGCGGCGCGCACGTCGGCGCGGGCTTCGGCCAGGGCGGCCAGGTCGGCGTCGCTGGGCGCCTTGTCGTCGGCGGGCGAAGGCCAGGGCGTGTCCACGGCCTGCAGGCGGCTGCCGGTGCTGCCCGTGACCTGGGCCAGCGCCAGCGCGGCTTCGCCCTGGGCCTGCTCGGCGGCACGCACGTCGGCGCGGGCGCGTTCGGCTTCGATGCGGGTGCGCGAGGCGTCCTGCGCGGAGAGGTCGCCCGCCTGCACGCGCCGGTCGGCCATGCGCGCCACGTCGGCCAGGCTCTGCCCGATCGCGGTGACCTCGGCCAGCCGGTCCTGCGCGGCCAGCAGGTCGTAGTAGGCGGCCAGCGCCATCTGCAGCTGCTGGACCTGGGTGTCTTCCACGTCGGCCTCGGCAGCGTTCGCCGCGCTCTCGGCTGCCTGCTTGCGCAGGGCGCGCTTGCCGCCGCGCTCCCAGGTCCAGTCGACGCCGATGGACTTGTCGATGCGCTTGCGCGTGAACAGGTTGCCCGGGCCGGGGCCGTTCTGCAGGTCGATGGAGGCGGCCTTGGTGACCAGATTGGGCAGGGGCGCATGATCGGCGCCGAGCACGTCGGCGCGCGCGCCGGCCAGCGCCTGGCGGGCCTGCTGCACATCACTGTTCTCGCGCGCGGCGGCCAGGGCCTGGGACAGGGTCCAGCGGGTACCGCGCGCGGCAGCTGGCGCCGGCATGGGCATCGGCGCGGGGGCCGCCGCAGCGGAGGAGGTGGCGGCAGCGGCAGGCTGCGCCCGGACGGACAGCGGCACGGCCAGCAGGGCGCCGCCACAGGCCAGCAGGCCGGCGGCCAGACGCAGCGTGGCGCCGCCGCCATGGCGGGAGCGGGGGGAAAGTAGGGAGAGCATGCCGCGTTTATCGGCGCACGAGCCTGACCACCGCCTGACCTGAACCGGCAGGCGGGCTGCGGGCGCGACACAATGCAGCTTGCGCGCCACGCGGCGGCGCCCTGTCACAACACTGTTTTCTTTCCCTGCCAGCTCCTGACCACCCATGCGGATTCTCGTAGTCGAAGACGATGCCGTGCTGCGCGGCGTGATGCAGCGCAGCCTGGCCGATGCGGGCCACCGCGTGGACGTGGCCGCCACGCTGGCCGAGGCCGACCATTTCTGGAAGGTGCAGCCCTTCGACGCGGTGCTGCTGGACCTGAACCTCCCGCAGTGCGCCGCGCCCGGCAGCCCCCTGGGCAGCGGCCTGGACGTGCTGCGCGCGGCGCGCAAGCGGGGCGACCGCACGCCGGTGCTGGTGCTCACCGCCCGCGACCGCACCGAGGAGCGCATCGCCGGCCTGGACGCGGGCGCCGACGACTACCTGGGCAAGCCCTTCGACCTGGACGAGGTGGAGGCCCGCCTGCGCGCCCTGGTGCGGCGCACGCAGGGCACGGACGACCGCACCGCCGCCGGCACGCTGGAGCTGGACCGCCGCGCGCGCCGCTTCACCCTGTACGGCCAGCCCTTCGAGCTGCCGGCGCGCGAATTCGAGGTGCTGTGGGAGCTGATGACCCCGCCCGGCCGCGTGGTGAGCAAGCGCAGCCTGTCGGACAAGCTCTCGGACTTCGACGGCATGCTGGGCGACAACGCGCTGGAGGCCTTCATCTCGCGCCTGCGCAAGAAGCTGCAGGGCAGCGGGGCGGGCATACGCACCCTGCGCGGCCTGGGCTACATGCTGGAGGCGGCCGAGCAGCCACCCGGCGAGGGCGGCGCATGAGCGACGACGCGCCGCCCGCCAGCGCCGCCGCCCCGGCCCCCGCAGCGGAAAGGGCCGAGCCGCCCTCGCTGCGCGCGCGCCTGCTGCGCCACGTGCTGGCGCCTCTGGTGCTCACCTGGTTCTTCGGCACGGCCGTGTCAGTGCTGGTGGCCAACGGCTTCGCGCAGCGCGCCTTCGACCGGGCGCTGCTCGACGATGCCTATGCCATCGCCGCCAACGTCCGCGTCAAGGGCGGGGCGCTGGACCTGGCGCTGAGTTCGCGCGAGCTCAAGTCGGTGCTGTTCGATCAGGTGGAGACGGTGTATTTCGCCGTGCTGCGGCCCGACGGCAGCCTGCTGGCGGGCAATGCCTATCTGCCCGTGCCGCCGCCGCAGGGCAGCGACGCCTACCGCTTTTCCGACATCCAGCACCGGGGCCGCGATCTGCGCGCCGTGCGGGTGGAAGTGGCCGAGCCCGAACCCTTCGAGGTCATCGCCGCGCAGACCGTGCATGCCCGCAGCATCACCCTGCGCAGCGTGCTGCTGTATTCGGTGGTGTCGCAGCTGCTGCTGCTGGGCGCGCTGTCGCTCTGGCTGCGCCGCGCCATCCAGGCCGATCTGCAGCCTCTGGCGGCCTTCCAGGCCGAGCTGGCCGGCCGCGATGCGCGCGACCTGGCGCCGGTGGCGGTCGAGGCCTCCACGCGCGACCTGCAGCGCCTGGGCGCGGCGGTGAACGACCTGCTGGCCCGCGTGGCCCAGGGCGTGCGCGCGCAGCGCGAATTCGCCGGCAACGTGGCGCACGAGCTGCGCACGCCGCTGGCCGGCATCCGGGCCCTGGCGGCCTACGGCCTGGCCCACAAGGATCCGGCAGTGTGGCACGAGCAGCTGGCCGGCGTGGCCGCCAGCGAGGCCCGTGCCAGCCATCTGGTGGACCAGCTGCTGGCCCTGGCCCTGGCCGACGAGATGCGCAGCGCCATGCCGCGCCAGCCGGTGGCCCTGGACGAGCTGGCGCGCGACGCCGTGCTGCGCTTTCTGCCGCATGCCGATGCGGCCGGCGTGGACCTGGGCGCGCGCGGGCTGGACCAGCCGGTGGCCGTGCCGGGCCAGCCGCTGCTGATCGAGGGCGTGCTGGGCAATCTGATCGACAACGCGCTGCGCTATGGCCGGCCGGCCGATGGCGGCGTGGCGCCGCGCATCACGGTGGAGATCACGCAGGAGCGGGAGCGCGCCGACGGCACGGCCAGCGTGACGCTGGCCGTGGTGGACAACGGCCCCGGCATCGCCCGCACCCGGCGCGCCGACCTGATGCAGCGCTGGGCCCAGGGCCGCGAGGGCGAGCGGCTGGGGCAGGGCGCCGGCCTGGGCCTGGCCATCGTGGCGCGCTACGCCGAACTGCTGGGCGCCCGGCTGGTGCTGGGCCCCGGGCCGGGCGGGCAGGGGCTGCGCGCCGGCCTGCTGTGGCAGCTGGCGGCCTCGCCCGAGGCTTGACCGCGCAGCGCTGCCAGTTCACTCATTTTTTCATAGCATCATCCCCAGGCAGGTCGATGGCTGGGAAGCATTCAGGCCTTCATTCATGCAAAAAGCCGGGCCGCTGCCGGCCCGGCTTTCCAGGTGCCTGCGGGGCCTCGATCAGCCCTGCTTCGCCTGCTGCAGCGTGGGGTAGTCGGTGTAGCCCTTCTCGCCACCGCCGTAGAAGGTGCTCTGGTCCCAGGCGTTGAGCGGGGCGTCCTGGCGCAAGCGCTCGACCAGGTCGGGATTGGAGATGTAGGCCTTGCCGAAGGCGACGATGTCGGCCCGGCCGCTGGCCACGGCGTCCAGCGCCAGGGCGCGGTCGTAGGCGTTGTTGACCATCCAGGCGCCCTTGCCGCCGGCTTCGCGGTAGGCGGCCTTGATGGCCTCGTAGTCGAAGGGGCGGTCGGCCAGCTCGCGCGGGCCGCCGGTGGAGCCTTCGATGACGTGGACGTAGGCCAGGCCCAGCGGCGCCAGCTGGCGGATCACGTAGTCGAACAGGGGCTGGGGGTCGGCATCGACGATGTCGTTGGCCGGCGTGACGGGCGAGAGGCGGATGCCCACCTTGCCGCCGCCGATGGCGTCCACCACGGCGCGGGTCACCTCCAGCAGCAGGCGGGCGCGGTTCTCGATGCTGCCGCCGTAGTCGTCGGTGCGCTGGTTGGCGCCGGTCTTGAGGAACTGGTCCAGCAGATAGCCGTTGGCGCCGTGGATCTCCACGCCGTCGAAGCCGGCCGTCTCCACCGCATTGCGGGCGGCAGCGGCGTAGTCGTGCACGATGCCGGGCAGCTCGGCGGCGTCGAGCGCGCGCGGCGTGGAGGTGGCGGCGAAGTGGCCCTTGCCCGTGGCGTGGTCCACCAGATAGGTCTTGGACTTGGCGGCGATGGCCGAGGGCGCGACCGGGGCGCCGCCTTCGGGCTGCAGCGACTCGTGCGAGATGCGGCCCACGTGCCAGAGCTGCGTGACGATCTTGCCGCCCTTTTCGTGCACGGCCGCCGTCACCTTCTTCCAGCCGTCGAGCTGGTCGGTGCCGTAGAGGCCGGGCACGTCGGCATAGCCCTGGCCCTGGTGGCTGATGGCCGTGGCTTCGGTGATGAGCAGGCCGGCGCTGGCGCGCTGGGCGTAGTAGGTGGCGGTGATGTCGCGCGGCACGGCGCCGGGCGCGCGGTTGCGCGTGAGCGGCGCCATGGCGATGCGGTTGGCCAGGTGCAGCTCACCGGCGTGGATGGGATCGAACAGCGTCTGGGACATCGACTCTTTCTCCTGAAAGCGTGGGAACGAAGGGATGGGTAGGGGGAGATGGGGGAGGCGGGGAAGAAGGCAAGAGCGCGAACACCCCGGCCCGGCTCCGGACAGCACCGAACTTACCGCGATTGCGGCAACGCTGCAGTGGGACGCCGCCGCGCCCGCCCATATCGGTTTAGCGCATAAGCATGCGCGCAAGTGTCGCTTCGGCGGCGCGGGAGCGGTTCCTAGAATGAATTTCACCCTCCCGGCCGGCTTCTTGTGCAGCCTTCTCGGTCTCGCCTTTTGCTCAGCCGGCGGGTTCTCCGTCTTTTCAAGACACCACGACATCGCTTCCGACCGAGGGAATCCCTTCCATGCCCGCTTCCATCCATCCGGCCGCCGTGGCCGCCAGCGCCGCGCCATCCGCGCTCCACTCCCGTTCCACCACCCGTCGCCGCACGCTGCAGGCTGCGGCCCTGCTGGCAGCCGGGACCTTGCTGGCCGGCACGGCCGCCGCCCAGGCCAAGAAGGAGGTGGTGATCGGCTACCAGGACATGGTCGTGCCCTGGCGCCACGCGCAGGAGACCCAGGAGGTCGAGCGCCGCACCGGCTACAAGGTCAGCTACCGCAAGCTGGGCAGCGGCGCCGAGGTGGTACGCGCGCTGGCCTCCGGCGCCATCCAGATCGGCGAGGCGGGTTCGTCCCCCATCGCCGCCGCCCTGTCGCAGGGCGTGCCGATCGAGGTCTTCTGGGTGCTGGACAACATCAACGACGCCGAAGCCCTGGTGGCGCGCAACGGCTCGGGCGTGAACGCGCTGGCCGACCTCAAGGGCAAGAAGATCGGCCTGCCCTTCGTTTCCACCACCCACTTTCACGCGCTGGTGGCGCTGCAGGACGCGGGCATAGACCCCAAAACCGTCCGCATCGTGAACCTGCGCCCGCCCGAGATTCTCGCCGCCTGGGAGCGCGGCGACATCGACGCCACCTTCGTCTGGGACCCGGTGCTGGCCAAGGTCAAGCAAAGCGGCAAGGTGCTGGTCACCTCGGGCCAGATCGCCGCCAAGACCGGCAAGGCCACCTTCGACGCGCTGGCCGTGAACAAGGACTTCGCCCGCGACAACGACGCCTTCCTGACCCAGTTCGTGCAGGTGCTGGCCGATGCCGACAAGGCCTACACCGCCCATCCGGCGGCCTGGACGGCCGACTCCGCCCCGGTGCGCTCGGTAGCCAAGTGGTCCGGCGCCGAGCCGCAGTCGGTGCCGGCCAGCCTGGCGCTCTACGCCTTCGTGCCACCCGCCGAGCAGGCCGGCCCGCGCTGGCTGGGCGGTGGCAAGGATTCGGTGGTGGCGCGCTCGCTGGCCGCCACCGCCGCCTTCCTGAAAGAGCAGGGCACGGTGCAGTCCGTGCTGCCCGACTATTCCGTGGGCGTGAACCCCACCTGGGTGCAGCGTGCGCGCTGAATCGCACGCCCCCAGGGGAGCGGGCCGGCTGGAGGTGCGCGGCCTGAGCGTGCGCTACGAGGGCACCGATCGGCCCGCGCTGCAGGACGTGAATCTCGACATCGCGGGCGGCGAACTGGTGGTGGCGCTGGGCGCCTCCGGCTGCGGCAAGACCAGCTTGCTCAACTGCATGGCAGGCTTCACCGCGCCTTCGGCCGGCAGCATCGAGCTGGATGGCAGCCGGGTGGCCGGGCCGGGCGCGGAGCGCGGCGTGGTGTTCCAGAAGCACGCCCTCATGCCCTGGCTGAACGTGATCGACAACGTGGCCCTGGGCCTGCGGCTGCGCGGTGTTTCACGTGAAACACGCCAGCGGCTGGCGGCGGAAAGGCTGGCCCAGGTCGGGCTGGAAGCCTTCGCCCAGGCCCCGGTCTGGCAGCTGTCGGGCGGCATGCAGCAGCGTGTGGGCATCGCCCGGGCGCTGGCCAGCAACCCGCAGGTGCTGCTGATGGACGAACCCTTCAGCGCGCTGGACGCCTTCACGCGCGAGTCGCTGCAGCAGCTGGTGCTGCAGCTGTGGAAGGGCACGGGCAAGACGATCTTCTTCATCACCCATGACGTGGAGGAAGCCTTGTTCCTCGCCTCCCGCCTGATCGTGATGGCGCCACGGCCGGGCCGCATCGTGCATCAACACGGGCTGGACTTCAGCCAGCGCTTTCTGCAAGGCCAGCCGGCGCGGGCCGTGAAGTCCGCCGCAGACTTCATCGGCTGGCGCGAACGGGTGCTGGACGAGGTCGCGCCGCAGGAGGTAGCCCATGGCTGACGACGCCGCACTGCTCGCCGCTGCGCCGCCCCAAGGCCTCGTCGGACAGCCGGCAGTGCCGGCCCAAACCCGGGCACAGCCTCCGTCCCTGCCGGCCGTCGCCCCATTCCGCCTGCCTGGCCAGGGCGCCAGCCGGGCGCTGAGCATCGCCTGCGTGGCCGGCCTGGTGCTGCTGTGGTGGCTGGCGACCCAGCAGCAATGGGTCAAGCCGCTTTTCCTGCCCGCGCCCGGCGCGGTGCTGCAGGCGCTGGGCGATGCCTGGGCCGGGCGCATCCAGGGCGGCGAGCCGCTCTGGAAACACCTGGAATGGAGCGCCATCCGCGTGTTCGGCGCCTTCGCGCTGGCTGCCGTCACCGCCGTGCCCGTGGGCATCGCCATGGGCGTGAGCCGCGTGGCTCGCGGCGTGTTCGATCCGCCCATCGAGTTCTACCGGCCGCTTCCGCCGCTGGCCTATCTGCCGCTGATCGTGATCTGGTTCGGCATCGACGAGGCGGCGAAGATCCTGCTGATCTACCTGGCCTGCTTCGCGCCCATCGCGTTGGCCGCACGCGCCGGGGTGCGCAGCGCCAGCGTGGAACAGGTCAATGCGGCTCTGTCGCTCGGTGCCAGCCTCTGGCAGCTGGTGCGCCACGTGATCGTGCCGGCCGCGCTGCCGGAGATCCTGGTGGGCCTGCGCATCGCCATCGGCTTCGGCTGGACCACGCTGGTGGCCGCCGAGATGGTGGCGGCCACGGTGGGCATAGGGCAGATGGTGCTCAATGCCTCGAACTTTTTGCGCACCGACCTGGTGGTGGCCGGCATCCTGGTCATCGGCCTGGTGGCCTGGAGCTTCGACCTGGGCATGCGCTGGGTCGAGGCGCGCCTCGTGCCCTGGAAGGGGCGCGGCTGATCGGGCCGCCGCGCCTTCCCGTCGCCTTAGAGCGGCGAACAAAACCCAGCGAAGCGGTTCTGGCTAGGCGCCGCATCGAAGGCAGTACGAGTAGTACGACAAGATGCGGCAACGACGCCAGAAGGGTTTTGTGAGCCGCTCTTACTTCAGCAGGCCTTCGGCCTTGAGCGCCGCCTGCACGGCGGGGCGGGCGCCCACGCGGGCCAGGTAGGCCTGCAGATGCTGCAGGGCGGAGAGGTCCACCGCCACCAGCCGGCCCCAGTTGCAGACCGTGAACAGGTAGCCGTCGGCCACCGAGAAATGCTCGCCCAGCAGCCATTCGCGGCCTTCGAGCTGGCTGTCCATCCACTGCATGCGCTGCAGCAGCTTGTCACGGGCGATGGTCTTGTACGCGTCGGGCGTCGCCGGATTGAAGAGGGGGCTGAAGCCCTTGTGCAGTTCGGTGCTGATGAAGTTCAGCCACTCCTGCAGGCGGTAGCGGGCCAGCGTGCCGTTGGCGGGCGCCAGGTTCTTGTGCGGAGCCTGGTCGGCGATGTACTGGACGATGGCTGGGCCTTCGCGCAGGCGGGTGCCGTCGTCCAGCTCCAGCACGGGCACGTAGCCCAGCGGGTTGATCTCGTAGAAGTCCGTGCCGTCCTGCAGCTTGTGGCTCCGGGTGCTCGCCAGCACGGGGGTGAAGGCCAGGCCGGCCTCCTGCAGGGCGATGTGGGGGGACAGGGAGCAGGCACCGGGGCTGTAGTAGAGCTTCATGTGAAAACCTGGAAAAGCGGGTGGAACAAACGACGCCGGCTTGCGGCCGGCGCGCCCGGAGGCCGGGCATCAGGGAAAACACCGCATGCTAGCGCGAAGCCCGCCATCGTGCCGAACTCGGCCGGGACAGCCGTCACGCCGGCAGCGAAGGACCCAGATCCAGTTCAGGGATCAAGGCCTCCAGGGCCTCGACGGCCTGGGGCCCGCGCAGCGCCTGCAGGCCTTCGAGCATCTCGGGTTCGCCCGCCAGCGCGTAGGCCATGGACCATTGCCTGAAGCGCCGCGCACCGGCAAGCGGCCCCCTGTGCTGCAGGATGAAGCGGGTGTGGCGCACGTCCCGCTGCAGCCTCTCCAGCAGGCGATCGACCGCCTGCGCCGGGCCCTCCACGTACTGGCAGAAGGCCTGCCCGTCGAAGACAAGAATGCCCGACAGGCCCTGTGTGGCGTTGGCCGCGCGCGCATGGCGGACGATGGCCGCCACGGTGGTGGCGGGCTCTCCTGCCTCCAGCATGCTGGTGTAGAGGAAGTGCGAAAGCGCGGACTGGGGCATGCGAAGACGAAGAAAGGGCGAGGCAGGAACCCCGCAAGCCATCCATGTTCGCAGGATTCGACTGCGCCGGGTGGTTCGAACGGCAGCGCAAAGGCAAGGAATCGTTCACCGGCCTGCCATGCTTCGCATTTGATAGCGTCCACCCATTGCTCAGCAGGCCTCGCCCATCAGGGCACCCAGGGTAAGTGCCTTGTCAGGCGTTGCAACAAATTGTCGTACCCCATCGATTGGAAGACACGTGGAGACGGCGGAAGCCCCGGCAGACATCTGTTTCACGTGAAACACAAGGGCCCGACACCCCATGGGCGACAGAAAAGGCAGGGCGTGGGAAAATTACCGGTTCCCCCCAGGTTTGTGAGGGCCGCCTGCATCGGCCCGGAGAGTGAAGCACCATGTTGTACCCCCAGGAATTCGATGTCATCGTCGTCGGTGGCGGCCATGCCGGCACCGAAGCGGCGCTCGCCGCTGCGCGCATGGGCAGCAAGACCCTGCTGCTGACGCACAACATCGAGACGCTGGGGCAGATGAGCTGCAACCCCAGCATCGGCGGCATCGGCAAGGGCCATCTGGTCAAGGAAGTCGATGCGCTGGGCGGCGCCATGGCGCTGGCCACCGATGAAGGCGGCATCCAGTTCCGCACCCTCAACAGCTCCAAGGGCCCGGCCGTGCGCGCCACCCGTGCCCAGGCCGACCGCGTGCTCTACAAGGCCGCCATCCGCCGCATGCTGGAGAACCAGCCCAACCTGTGGCTGTTCCAGCAGGCCGTCGATGACCTGATGGTGGAAGGCGACCGCGTGGTGGGCGCCGTCACGCAGGTGGGCATCGCCTTCCGTTCGCGCACCGTGGTGCTGACGGCCGGCACTTTCCTGGACGGCAAGATCCACGTGGGCCTGAACAACTATTCCGCCGGCCGCGCGGGCGACCCGCCAGCCGTGAGCCTGTCGGCGCGCCTCAAGGAACTGCAGCTGCCGCAAGGGCGCCTGAAGACCGGCACGCCGCCGCGCATCGACGGCCGCAGCATCGACTTCAGCCAGCTCGAAGAGCAGCCCGGCGACGGCATGCCCGGCGGCGTGAACGAGGGCACGGTGCCCGTGTTCAGCTTCATGGGCAATGCGGCCATGCACCCGCGCCAGGTGCCGTGCTGGGTCACCCACACCAACGAGCGCACGCACGAGATCATCCGCTCCGGCTTCGACCGCAGCCCCATGTTCACCGGCAAGATCGAGGGCGTGGGCCCGCGCTACTGCCCCAGCGTGGAAGACAAGATCAACCGCTTCGCCGACAAGGACAGCCACCAGATCTTCCTGGAACCCGAGGGCCTGACCACCCACGAGTTCTATCCCAACGGCATCTCCACCAGCCTGCCGTTCGACGTGCAGTACGACCTGGTGCGCTCCATGCGCGGGCTGGAGAACGCCCACATCCTGCGCCCGGGCTACGCCATCGAATACGACTACTTCGACCCGCGCTCGCTCAAGAGCAGCTTCGAGACGCGCCAGATCCAGGGCCTCTTTTTCGCCGGCCAGATCAACGGCACCACGGGCTACGAAGAGGCCGCGGCCCAGGGCCTCTTCGCCGGCATCAACGCCGCGCTGCAGTGCCGCGGCGAAGATGCCTGGCTGCCGCGCCGCGACGAAGCCTACCTGGGCGTGCTGGTGGACGACCTCATCACCAAGGGCGTGACCGAGCCCTACCGCATGTTCACCAGCCGCGCCGAATTCCGCCTGCAGCTGCGCGAAGACAACGCCGATATGCGCCTGACCGAAGCAGGGCGCCGCATGGGCCTGGTCGATGACGCCCGCTGGGATGCCTTCAGCCGCAAACGCGATGCTGTTTCACGTGAAACAGAACGCCTGAAGAGCACCTGGGTCAACCCGCGCAACCTGCCCGCCGCCGAATCGGCCCGCGTGCTGGGCAAGGCCATCGAGCACGAATACAAGCTCTTTGATCTGCTGCGCCGGCCCGACGTGCCCTACGAGAACCTGATGAGCCTGGACGGCGGCAAGTACCGCTCGGCCGATGTTTCACGTGAAACCCTGGGCGACCTGAGCGCCGCCGTAATCGAGCAGGTGGAGATCTCGGCCAAGTATTCCGGCTACATCGACCGCCAGAACGACGAGGTGCAGCGCGCCGCCTACTACGAGACCCTGCGCCTGCCCGATGCGCTGGACTACATGCAGGTGCCCGCACTGTCCATCGAAGTGCGGCAGAAGCTGCAGAAGCACCGGCCCGAAACGCTGGGCCAGGCCTCGCGCATTTCGGGCGTCACGCCGGCCGCCATCTCGCTGCTGCTGGTGCATCTGAAGAAGGGCGGCTTCAAGGGCTTCACGCAACAGGCATCTGCAGCGGAAACCACGGACGCCACCGCCACGGAAGCTTCGGCATGAGCGCCGCAGGCTCCCTCGCCAGCCCGCTGCTGCAGCCGCTGCAGCAGGGCATCCAGGCCCTGGGCCTCGATCTGGCGGAGGCGCAGCAAGCCCTGCTGCTGGACTTCCTTGCGCTGCTGCAGAAGTGGAACAAGGTCTACAACCTGACGGCCGTGCGCGACCCGCAGGAGATGCTGACGCACCATCTGCTGGACAGCCTGGCCGCCGTGGCTCCGCTACAGCGCCACCTGGCCGCCGAGGCGGGGCAGGGCACCACAGCGCCGCGCCTGCTGGACGTGGGCTCGGGCGGCGGCCTTCCCGGCGTGGTCTTCGCCATCTGCTGCCCGGAACTCGACGTGAGCTGCGTGGACACGGTCGCCAAGAAGGCGGCCTTCATCCAGCAGACCGCCGCCACGCTGCGCCTGTCCAACTTGCACGGCCTGCACGCGCGGGTCGAGACGCTCACCCAGCCCTTCGACGTGGTCAGCTGCCGCGCCTTCGCCTCGCTGCCCGACTTCACCACCTGGTCCGACGCAGCGCTGAAGCAGGGCGGCACCTGGCTGGCCATGAAGGGCAAGCACCCGGCCGACGAGATCGCCGCACTGCCCGCGGGCGTTTCCGTGGTCCAGGTGGAACCGCTGGCCGTGCCGGGCCTGGATGCCGAACGCTGCATCGTCTGGATGCGCCGCCGCGCCGACCGTCCCGCGCCTGCCTGACGCGCACGCCGCTTGCATGCCGCCACGCCACAGGGCTGCAACGCCCCGTGGCTTACACTCGGCCCCCGCTTTCCTCATCGCCCACCGCACGAGCATCCTCCGCCATGGCCCAGATTTTTTGCATCGCCAACCAAAAGGGCGGCGTCGGCAAGACGACCACCACCGTCAACCTGGCAGCCGGCCTGGCCCAGATCGGCCAGCGCGTGCTGCTGGTCGACCTGGACCCGCAGGGCAACGCCACCATGGGTTCGGGCGTGGACAAGCGCGCGCTGGAGCTCAGCGTCTATGACGTGCTGCTCGAATCCGCCTCCATCAAGGAAGCCGCCGTGGCCGCCGAGCAATGCGGCTACCGCGTGCTGGGCGCCAACCGCGAGCTGGCCGGCGCGGAAGTGGAGCTGGTGGCGCTGGAGCAGCGCGAGCGCCGCCTGAAAGCCGCCCTGGCCGAGGTCGCTGCGGATTACGACTTCGTGCTGATCGACTGCCCGCCCAGCCTGTCCATGCTCACGCTCAACGGCCTGTGCAGCGCGCACGGCGTGATCGTGCCCATGCAGTGCGAATACTTCGCGCTCGAAGGGCTGACCGATCTGGTCAACACCATCAAGCAGGTGCATGCCAACCTGAACAAGGACCTGCAGATCATCGGCCTGCTGCGCGTGATGTTCGACCCGCGCATCACGCTGCAGGCCCAGGTCAGCGCCCAGCTCAAGGACCACTTCGGCGACAAGGTGTTCGACACCGTCATTCCCCGCAATGTGCGTCTGGCCGAAGCGCCCAGCTACGGCCTGCCCGGCGTGGTGTTCGACCCGCAGGCGCGCGGCAGCCAGGCCTTCGTCGAATTCGCCCGCGAGATGGTGCGGCGTGTGCAGCAAGGTCTTGCACCCAAGACTGCCGCCAGCGCTTGATCCACCTGCGCCATCAGCTATCAAAACCAGAGCGCACCGCATGAATCCGTCCAACGTGCTGATCCTGCCCGGCTGGCAGAACTCCGGCGAAGGCCACTGGCAGACCCGCTGGGAGCGGCTGCATGGCTGGCATCGCGTGGAGCAGCACGACTGGCAGCGCCCGCTGCGCGGCGACTGGTCCGCCCGGCTCGAAGAGACCGTGGTCGATGCCGACGGCCCCGTCGTGCTGGTCGCCCACAGCCTGGGCTGCATCCTCACCGCCTGGTGGGCCGCCCACTCGCGCAACACCCACAAGGTGCAGGGCGCGCTGCTGGTCGCGCCCGGCGACGTGGAGTCGCCCGAAGTCGCGCCCCTGCTGCCCGGCTGGAGCCCCATCGCCCGCCAGCCCCTGCCATTCCCGGCCACCCTGGTCGCCAGCCGCAACGACCCCTATTGCCATTGGGACCGCGCCACCGCGCTGGCCGGCGCCTGGGGCGCGCAGCTGCACGATGCGGGCGAGCGCGGCCACCTCAACGCCGAATCCGGGCTCGGGGACTGGCCGGAGGGTCTCGCGCTGCTGCAAGCGCTGGTTCCCGGCATCCCGACCCGCTGCCAGTAACCCCGCCGTCGATACCCGCCATGTTCAAGATCGATCTGCTCGCTGAAGCGCACGCACTGCCCGACGCCTGGCGCTCCAGGGTGGTGGGGCGTGCGGCCGATGCGAACGTCAAGATCGTCCGCATGGACGATGCCGCCTACCCCGACGAAACACATGAGTTCGACGAGGCCTTGCTGGTGCTCGAAGGACAAATGAACCTGGACCTGCAAGGCAAGCGCGTCGAAGTGCGCGCAGGCGAGGTCTACATCGTGCCCGCAGGCGTGCCCCATGCCGTCGCGCGCGGCAGCCATGGAACCCTTGTCATCATCGATCGCTGACTTCCCCGATCGCCATCCCACTGCTGTCAAAGACTGATCCACACATGGCCACCAAGAAACCCAAAGGCCTCGGCCGCGGACTCGAAGCGCTGCTCGGCCCCAAGGTCGCCGATCCGCTGCCGGCCGCCGCCACGCCCGAAGCCCCCGCCGCCAACACCGGCCTGCCCAGCACGCTGCCCCTGACCGAGCTCGTGCCCGGCATCTACCAGCCGCGCACGCGCATGGACGAAGGCGCGCTCTACGAGCTGGCCGAAAGCATCAAGGCCCAGGGCATCATGCAGCCCATCCTGGTGCGGCGGCTGGCGTCGGGCGAGAACGCCGGCAAGTACGAGATCATCGCGGGCGAGCGGCGCTTCCGCGCCTCGCGCCTGGCGGGCCTGGACGAAGTGCCGGTGCTGGTGCGCGAAGTGCCCGACGAGGCCGCCGCCGCCATGGCGCTCATCGAGAACATCCAGCGCGAAGACCTGAACCCGCTGGAAGAGGCCCAGGGCCTGGCGCGCCTGGTGCGCGAATTCGGCCTCACGCACGAGCAGGCCGCGCAGGCCGTGGGCCGCTCGCGCAGCGCCGCCAGCAACCTGCTGCGCCTCCTGAACCTGGCCGAGCCGGTGCAGACCATGCTGATGGCCGGCGACATCGACATGGGCCATGCCCGCGCGCTGCTGTCGCTGGACCGCGCAGCGCAGATCACGGCCGGCAACCAGATCGCCGCGCGCAAGCTGTCGGTGCGCGAATCCGAGGCGCTGGTGAAGAAGCTCGGCGCCGAATTCAGCCTCACACCCTCCAGCGCCGGCAGCCGCAAGGACGCGGGCAAGTCGCGCGACCTCAAGCGCGTGGAAGAAGAGCTGGCCGACCTGCTGATGGCGGCTGTCGAGATCCGCATCAAGAAGCGCGTCAAGCGCGGCGGCCAGACCGAGGAGATGGGCGAGCTGGCGATCCAGTTCGGCTCGCTGGACGCGCTCAACGGCCTGATCGAGCGCCTGCGCGGCCCCGAAGCCGCCGCCTGACCCGCCCCACCCCTCACGAAAAGGCGCACAAGCCCTTGGCAGCCCCTGGAGCACGCCTGCGCTGGCTACCCTGGCCCCTGCCTGCCCTGCTGGCCTGGGGCGCCGCCTGGCTGGCCTTCGCGGGCCTGCAGCGCTGGCTGCCGGCCGCCGCCGCGCTGGCCCTGGCCTGCGCCCTGGGCACGGCGGCCAGCCTGCTGGGCCAGGGCTGGTGGCGGCGCGCGCTGATCGCGGCGGGCTTTCCGCTGTCGCTGGCGCTCACCGGGGCCGCGTCAGGCGTGCCGGCCTGGGCCTGGCTGCTGCCGCTGGCCCTGCTGCTACTGGTCTATCCGCTCAACGCCTGGCGCGACGCGCCGCTCTTTCCCACCCCGCACGCCGCCCTGGCCGGGCTGGCGCAGCACGCGCCGCTGGCGGAAGGCGCGGCGGTGCTGGACGCGGGCTGCGGCCTGGGCGACGGCCTGATCGCGCTGCGGCGCGCCTATCCGCAGGCGCAGCTGCACGGGCTGGAATGGAGCTGGCCGCTGCGCGCGCTCTGCGCGCTGCGCTGTCCCTGGGCGCGGGTGCGGCGCGGCGACATCTGGGCCGCCGGCTGGGACGGCTACCAGCTGGTCTATCTGTTCCAGCGGCCCGAAAGCATGGCCCGCGCCGCCGCCAAGGCCCGGGCCGAGATGGCCCCCGGCAGCTGGCTGGTCAGCCTGGCCTTCGAGGTGCCGGGCGAAACGCCCTTCGCCCGGCTGCAGCCGCCGGGCGGGCATGCGGTGTGGGTCTATCGGCTGGGCGAGGGCGCATAGAACCCACGCTCCCGGCCCCTGTGGGCTCAGAACGTGTTCACGTTCTCAGGACCCGCTGCCGCCGATCGGCGCCACCTTGTCCCAGAGCGCCGAGCAGTTCGATGCCGAATCGATGGCCGAGGCGCTGATGCGCGCCGGGCTGCCGGGCGCGGTGCTCCACTGCGCCAGCGACGAGGCGAGGCCGGTGTAGGGCGTCCAGGAGCCGGGCAGGGTGGTGATCTCGCTGCCCCGGCCCGGCGAGGGCGTCCAGGGCGCGGGCTGGGCCGGGTTGTTCACGAAGCTCGACCAGGCCGCCGCCATGGTCTGCGCCAGGGCGCGGTTGTCGGGGGGCGGAGGCTGGGTGCCGTGTATGTAGGCGGCATAGACCGCGTCCAGGGTGTTGAACACATAGGGAATCTCCGCGCCGTGGCACACGTTGCCGCTGCCGGGCGAGCAGGCCTCCACCTCGGCCACGCTGCGGCTGCCGTAGTACTGGTTGAACAGCGGCGGCTGCGAGAAGAGGTAGCCGAACACGGGGGCCGCCACGGAGGCGGCCTGCGCCTGGCGCGCCGCACGGCCCGCCAGGGCCAGGTTGCCGCAGCGGAAGGCGAAGTCGTCGATCATGCTGGCCAGGGTCACCGCCGTGCCGTTCATGTAGCTGGGCGCCGGCGCGCCGGGCGCGCGGTAGGGGTAGATGGGCCGGCCCTGCGTGGCCTTGTTGTAGTTCAGCACGGTGGCACCGTCCTGCGGCCAGACGCGCGACACCATGATGCGGTTGAAGCTCAGCGCATCCAGGCCCGCGCCCAGATACTGATAGGCCACCTGGGCGAAGAAGGCGCCTTCGTCGCGGTTCATGCCGAAGACGAAGGGCTTGGGCGGCATGGCTTCAGTGGCCGACCGGGGGCCGTAGCCGGCCAGCGGCTGGCTCACGATGACGCGGCCGTCCACGTTGGGGGCCCAGGGCAGGCCGTCGTGCAGCTGCAGCGAGGACTCGCTCAGCAGCCGCGCCAGGGGCAGGGCGGCGGCCTCGCGCGCGGCGGCGGTGCGCGGCGACACCTGCTGGCCGGACACGCCGGCCGACTGGGCGGTGATGATCTGCGCCGTGGTGGCGCGCTGCAGCACCGAGCGGCCCTGCACGCAGGTGGTGACGCGGCTGCACAGCGCGTCGAGGAATTCCGCGCCCAGCTTCTGCGCCTGTGCGGCAGTGCGGTAGCCGGAAGCCACCGGATTGCTTTCCATGATGGCCGCCTGGAAGCTGCCCGCGCTGGCCGGCGCCGAGAAGAGCAGCAGGCCGGCCGACATGGCGCCCGCGCTGCCGCCGGCCACCGTCACCCGGGCCGGATCGCCGCCGAAGTCGGCGATGTACTTCTGCACCCACTGCAGCGCCATCTGCTGGTCCATGATGCCGAAGTTGCCGCGCAGCGGGCCGCCCAGCGCGGCGTTCTCCACCGGGTCGTCGATAGCCAGGAAGCCCAGCGCGCCCAGGCGGTAGTTGATGGTGACCACCACCATGTTGCCGGCCGCCGCGAGGTAGGAGCCGTCATACAGGTTGCCCGTCAGCATCCTGCGCTGGCTGTCGTAGAGCGGCTGGTAGCCGCTGCCCCGGGTGAAGCCGCCGCCGTGGATGAAGAACAGCACCGGTAGCCGGGCCTGGGCGCCCACGGCCGCCTTCGGGGTGAAGACGTTCAGGTAGAGGCAGTTCTCGTTCTGCGCGCTCACGGGCATCTGGGGCCGCGGCGTCTGCGGGCAGAAAGGGCCCGGCACCGTCTGCGCCACCAGGTTGCCGCCGGGCGCCTGCATGACCGGCGGCTTGAAGCGCTCGGCCTTCGCGTATTCGATGCCCATGTAGCGGTTCACCTGCACGGGCGCCGAGGCGCCGGCCGGCGTGACGGCCGAGCGCAGCCCGCACAGCGTGGGCAGGGGTGCGGCGGCGGCGGCAGGCGTGGATGCGGGCGCGGAGGCCGGCGCCGCTGCCTCGCTGGCGGCCGCCGCCGGAGCGGAGGCGGCAGGCTGGGGGGCGGATGCCGTCGCCATGGCTGCCGCTGCAGCCGCCGTAGCCGCATCCGCCGCAGCGCTGGCGCCTATCGTGACCGTGGTGCCGTCCGCGCAGGCATCGGGCGCGGTGGGGGTGGGCGCTGCCTGGGCGGGCCCGCTCAGGCCCCAGAACAGCAGCAGGGCGGGCAGGGAACAGGCCGGCAGGGCGCGGCGGGCGGAAGGGGGGCGTCGCATGGGAAGTTTCGCTGGACAGGAAAGGGTGCGGCCATTGTGGCGCTTCGCGGCCCCGCCGGGGGCGCTGCGGCCTTCGTCCGGACTGCGCGGCAGCTCCATGCCCGGCCCGCCGGGCGCCGGAACCGACCGGCATGCCTGGCTCCAACGCTCCTTAAAAAATAGCACCCACGGCAGATGGCACCGGGGTGTGCCGCCGTCGGAATGGCAGGCCGCAGGGGCAGGCGCCTTATACTCGCGGCCGTTGGTGCTCGCACGGCCGCTTTCTTCGGTGGCCGCGCAGTTAAACGGGAACCAGGGAGGATGCCGCCGCCGAGGCAGGTGTCCCAACCTGGGCTGCCCCCGCAACGGTAAGCGACGAAGGACGGCGAAAAGCGCCGCCTTGACTGCGTGGAACATGATGCCCACTGGAAGCCGACAGCGCCTCCGGGAAGGGCCCACGTCAGCGTCGCCAGCCCGGATACCGGCCGACAGGGGGGTGCGGCGCCACAAGGCGCAAGGCGTTAGAACGGCGCCGCACACCATTTCACGGAACCTGCGGGGAGGCAGGAGTCCGGGCCCATGCGGCGCAACCCGCCGCCACTCGTCGCCAGAATTCCCATGCCAGTTGCCTTTTCCGCACGCGCGCCTTTTCCTTTCCGCGCGCCATGCCGCCCATGAACCCGCCGGGCACCGTCTGGTTCGTCGGCGCGGGGCCGGGCGACCCCGAACTCATCACCGTCAAGGGCCGCGCCCTCATCGCGCGCGCGGGCGCCATCCTGTTCGCGGGCTCGCTGGTCAACGAGGCGGTCACCCGCTGGGCGCCGCCTGGCTGCATCATTGCCGACAGCAAGGACATGACGCTGGAGCAGATGGCCGCCTGGCTCATCCTGCATGCGCAGAAGCACGAGACCGTGATCCGCCTGCAGACCGGCGACCCGGCGCTCTACGGCGCGCTGATCGAGGTCGTGCAGCCGCTGGACGCCGCCGGCGTGCCGGTGCGCGTGGTGCCGGGCGTGTCGTCGGCCATGGCCTCGGCCGCCGCGGCGGTGGAAAGCTTCACGCTGCCCGAGGTCACGCAGAGCGTGATCTTCACCCGCGTGGAAGGCCGCACGCCCATGCCGCCCGGCGAGTCGCTGGCCGAGTTGGGCCGCCACCACTGCACGCTCTGCATCTTTCTGTCGATCACCCTGCTGCACAAGGTGCAGGCCGGGCTGCGCGAGGCGGGCTGGCCCGAAGACGCGCCCATGCTGGTCGTCCACAAGGCCAGCTGGCCGGGCGAGGAGCTCATCGTGCGCGGCACCCTGGCCGACATCCGCGACCGCTGCCGCGCCGCCGGCATCGTCAGCCAGTCCATGGTGATCGCCAGCCCCACGCTGGGATCGCGCCAATGGCAGGAGCTGGTCAAGTCCAAGCTCTACGACGCCAGCTTCACCCACCGCTTCCGCCGCGCCAGCCAGCCGGCAGCCGGCAACGGCGCATCCGAAGCCCCCGAAGAACCCCACGCACCGACCGCACCATGACCACCACCATCCTCCTGATCGGCCACGGCTCGCGCGAGCCCGAAGGCAACGACGAGATCCACGCCTTCGTGCGCAAGTGGCGCGAGCGCCAGCCCGGCTGGCGCATCGAGGTCTGCTTCATCGAATTCGCGCCGCCCGGCCTGCACGACGGACTGCTGATGGCCGCCAAGGGCAGCTCCCGCGTGCTGGTGCTGCCGCTCATCCTGAACGCGGCCGGCCACGTGAAGATGGAGATCCCCGAAGCCATCGAACATGCGCGCGCGCACTGCCCGGGCGTGGAATTCCTCTACGGTCCGCACCTCACGGCCTGCGAACCCATCCTCACCATCATGCAGCGCCAGCTGCGCCGCTGCATGCAGAAGCTGGACATGCCCGACCCCACCACCACCGGCGTGGTGCTGCTGGGCCGGGGCTCCTCGGACCGGCAGGCCAACGGCGACGTCGCCAAGATGGCGCGCTGGCTGCAGGAAGACAGCCACCACGAACTGGTCGAGATCGCCTTCACCGGCATCACCTGGCCGCGCCTGGAGCGCGTGGTGCAGCGCCAGGCGCTGCTGGGCATGAAGCAGATCGTGGTGCTGCCCTACTACCTCTACACCGGCACGCTGATGCAGCGCATCGCCCGGCAGGTGGAGCATCTGCGCGTGCAGTACCCGCAGCTGCGCTTCGCGCAGTCGGCCCACTTCGGCATGGAGCGCGAGATCTTCGAGCTGCTGGAGCGGCGCGTGGCCGACCTGCAGGCCGGCCTGCCCGACAGCCGCCTGCCCTGCGACGGCTGCAAGTACCGCGAGATCGCGCACGACCTGGGCCACGGCCACAGCCATGAGCACACGCATGCCCATGCGCCCGCCGCAGCCGCAGCGGGCGCCGAGCCGGGCCACGACCATGGGCACGACCACGCGCATAGACACGATCACGCGCACGGCGACCACGGGCATGAACACGGCCATGCCCATGGGCACTCGCACGGCCACGATCACGGCCACCACCACGGCCACGCGGCACCCCAGCCGGCCGGAGCCGCCGCATGAGCACGGTCAACACCGTCACCGAACAGCTCACGCGCGCCGGCCAGGCCATCGAGCACGACAGCTTCGCCATCATCGACGCCGAAGCCGGCCCGCACGCCTACACGGCGCAGCAGTGGCCGATCGTGCGCCGCATGATCCACGCCAACGCCGACTTCGAATTCAACGGCCTGACCGACTTCCACCCCCAGGCGGTGGAGGCCGGCATCGCCGCCATGCTGCGCGGCGGCGCGCCCGTGGTGGCCGACGTGGAGATGATCTGCTCGGGCCTGTCGCAGCCGCGCCTGGCGCACTTCGGCATGCGCACGCACCAGTTCATCAGCGACGCCGACGTGATCGCCCGGGCCCAGGCCGAGGACACCACGCGCGCCGTGCAGGCCATGCGCAAGGCGCACCGGCAGGGGCTGCTGCAAGGCGCTGTGGTGGGCATCGGCAACGCGCCCACCGCGCTCATCGAACTCGTGCGCCTGATCCGCGAAGAGGGCGTGCGCCCCGCGCTGGTGGTCGGCATGCCGGTGGGCTTCGTCTCCGCCGCCGAATCCAAGGACCTGATGGCCGAAGTCGCCGAGGTGCCCTGGATCGTGATCCGTGGCCGCAAGGGCGGCTCCACCCTGGTGGTGGCCGCGCTGCATGCGCTGCTGGCGCTGGCTGAGGCGCGGCAGAAGCAGCAACAGCCGCAACAAGGCGCCCCCGGAGGCTGAGCCCGCCATGATGGAGAAAACCGTCCGCCGTGGCACGCGCACCGGCTTCACCACCGGGGCCTGCTCCGCCGCCGCCGCGCGCGCCGCCGTGCTGGGCCTGGTGTGTGGCGCCGTGCCCGAGGCGGTGGACTGCCTGCTGCCCAATGGCGACGTGGTGCGCTTCGCGGTGAACGATGGCCGCTGCGAAGATGGCCAGGCCGCGCACGCCATGGTCATCAAGGACGCGGGCGACGACCCCGACTGCACCGACAAGGCCCACCTCACGGCCGACGTGCGCGTGCTGCCCGGCCGCGCGGGCGAGGTCGTGCTCTGCGGCGGCTTCGGCGTGGGCACGGTCACCATGGCCGGCCTGGGCCTGGAAGTGGGCGGCCCGGCAATCAACCCCGTGCCCCGCCGCAACATC
This sequence comes from uncultured Acidovorax sp., assembly GCA_913774625.1. Classification (GTDB taxonomy): domain Bacteria; phylum Pseudomonadota; class Gammaproteobacteria; order Burkholderiales; family Burkholderiaceae_C; genus Paracidovorax. The sequence goes on along the minus strand of CAJYHL010000001.1, from coordinate 32,272 downwards.
GAAGACAACGTGCGCGCCGTGGGCGGCCCGCTGCTTGCGCATGCCGGGCTGGAAGTGACCATCTCCGTGCCCCAGGGCGTGGAGATGGCCAAGAAGACGCTCAACGCGCGCTTAGGGATTTTGGGCGGCATCTCCATCCTGGGCACCACCGGCATCGTCAAGCCCTATTCCACCTCCGCCTACCGCGCCAGCGTGGTGCAGGGCGTGCAGGTGGCCGCCACGCTGGGCCACGGCGTGGTGGTGCTGACCACGGGCGGGCGCACCGAACAATTCGCCATGAAGGAGCGGCCCGAACTGCCCGCCGCCTGCTTCGTGCAGATGGGCGACTTCCTGCGCTATGCGCTCGACGAAGCCGTGACGCAGGGCCTGCGCGAGGTGGTGATCGGCGGCATGGTGGGCAAGCTCACGAAGATCGCCCAGGGCGAAACCATCACCCACGCCAACCGCGCCGAGGTCGATACCCAACTGCTGGCCGAACTCGCCGCCCGCGTGGGCGCGCCGCCCGAGGTCTGCGCCGAGATCGCCGCCGCCGAGACCGCGCGCTTCGGCGCCGAGCGCATGCAGGCCCTGGGCCTGGGCGAGCCCTTCCACCACGCGCTGGCCCAGGCCGTGGTGCAGACGCTCACGGCGCCCGACCGCTACGGCGACCGCTTCCACCTCACCGTGCTGGTCTGCGATTTCGACGGCAGCAAGATCACCGAGGCCGCCTCCGGGCCGGCCGCCAACGCATGACCGCATGACGATGACGACGACCAACCTGCTCGAAAAAGACCCCCAGCCCTGCCGCGTGATCGGCGTGCTGGACGACGGCGCCGCCAGCCTCGGCGCCACCGCGCTCGCGCTGCTGCGCCGCGCCGACCTGGTGATCGGCGGCACGCGCACCCTGGCGCTGCTGGAGGACGACATCGCCCCGCAGGCCGTGCGGCGCGACCTGACCGGCTGCCTCTCGTCCGTGCCCGGCTGGATCGCCGAGGCCCGCGCCGCCCACCAGTCCTGCGTGGTGCTGGCCACGGGCGATCCGCTCTGCCACGGCATCGCCAGCTACCTGGCCTCGCGCCTCTGTATCCAGGCGCTGGAGGTGATGCCCAACGTCTCCACCCTGCAATTGGCCTGCGCCCGCCTGGGCCTGGCCTGGCAGGACGCGCGCATCGTCTCCGTCCACGCCAAGGATGCCGGCGAATGGGCCGTGGGCGCCGCGCCCGCGCACGGCCTCTACGCGCTGGCCCAGGCCGTGCGCCAGCACGACCGCCTGGCCGTGCTCACCAGCCCCGACAACACGCCCGCGCGCATCGCCCACCTGCTGGTGGCCGAGGGCCTGGGCGAGGACTTCCAGATCAGCGTGGCCGAGCGCCTCTGCACGCCGGACGAGCGCGTCTGGGCCGACATGGCGCCCGCTGCTGCTGCCGCGCAGGATTTCGCCGACCCCAACGTGGTGCTGCTGGTGCGCACGCGCCAGCGGCCCGATGCGGTGCGCTTCGGCCTGCCCGATGCGGCCTACCACCAGCGCCAGCCGGACAAGGGCCTGATCACCAAGCAGGAAGTGCGCGCCGTCTCGCTGGCCCGCATGCAATTGCGCGCCGCCAGCCGCGTGTGGGACATCGGCGCGGGCAGCGGCTCCGTGGGGCTGGAGGCCGCGCGCCTGTGTCCGCAGGGCCATGTCTGGGCCATGGAGAAGAACGAGGGCGACGTGGAGATCGCGCGCCGCAACGTGCGCGATTTCGGCGTCTCCAACCACACGCTGGTGCACGGCAAGGCGCCCGAGGGGCTGGATGCCTGGCCCGATCCGGACGCCGTCTTCATCGGCGGCTCGGGCGGCGAGCTGGCCGAGCTGATCGCGCTGTGCCTGAAACGCCTGCGCCCCGGCGGCTGGCTGGTGATGAACTTCGTCACGCTGGAGAACCTCGCCGCCGCCACCCAGGCCCTGCAGGCCGCCGGCGCCGCATGGGACGTGCTGCAGCTGCAGGCCGCGCGCAGCAAGCCCATCCTGCACATGCACCGCATGGCGGCCGAGAACCCCGTGTGGATCGTCTGCGCGCAGGCGGTCGGTGCCGGGGCTGCGGCGCCGGCCGTGGAGGAGGGCGCATGACCGACACCATCCACAACGCACAGCCGCTGCAGGCATCGCCGGCCCCGGACCAGCCCCTGGGCCGCCTGATCGGCGTCTCCCTGGGCCCGGGAGACCCCGGTCTCATCACCCGCGCCGCCTGGACGCAGCTGCAGCGCAGCGACGCGGTCTGGACCTACCCTGCGCGCAGCACCAAGACACCCAGCTACGCGTTCGACATCGTGCAGCGCGCGGGACTCGTGCCGCCCGCCGTGCACCAGACCCTGCTGTTCCCGATGACGCACGACGGCGACAAGCTCGCCCGTGCCTGGATGCGCGCGGCCGACACCGTGCTGCCCTGGCTGCAGGCCGGCCAGGACGTGCTCTTCCTCGTGGAAGGCGACGCCAGCACCTATGCCACCTTCGGCCACCTGGCGCGCACCGTGCGGGCGCTGGATGCGCGCATCGAAGCGCCCGTGATCGCCGGCGTGAACGCCTTCACGGCGGCCTGCGCCACGCGCGGCATGCCGCTGGCCGAGCAGGACGACACCATCGCCATCGTGCCCGCCGCCTACGGCGTGAGCGCGGTGGACCGCCTGCTGCCCGACTTCGACACCCTGGTGCTCATGAAGGTCAAGCCGCTGATGGACGACCTGATCGACTGGCTGGAGCGCCGCGAGCTGCTGCCCTGCACCCAGTTCATCGAGCGCGTGGGCGCGCCCGACGAGCGCTGCGTGGCAGGCGCCGATCTGCCCGCGCTGCGCGGCACCAAGGTCAGCTACCTGTCGCTCATGGTGGTGAAGAACCCGCACCGCATCCGCGGCGAGCGCATCAAGGGCTGCCTGAAGAAATCCTCGCCCGCAGCCGCTGCTGCCGGCCAACCCCTGTCCGACGAACCGGAGCTTGCCGAATGACGACCGCCACCACCCCCGCCGCGCCCGACGTGGTGCTCTCCGCCCCCGCGCAGCCCGCCGCCGAGGTGCGCGTCTGCCTCGTCGCCATCACCCGCCACGGCGCCGCGCAGGCCGCGCAGCTGGCGCGCGACGTGCCCCAGGCCCATGTCTGCACCGCCGCCAAGTTCGCTGCGGCCTTCGAGGGCCTGCCCAACACCGTGCGCGCCTACGAAGGCGCGCTGCGCGACGAGATCGCGCCGCTCTTCGCGCAGTACGACCAGCTGGTCTTCTTCGTCTCGCTGGGCGCCGTGGTGCGCCTGATCGCCCCGGTGCTGAAATCCAAGGACGAGGACCCCGGCGTGACGGTGGTGGACGACGCGGGCCAGTTCGTCATCCCCGTGCTCTCGGGCCACGTGGGCGGCGCCAACGAATGGAGCGAGCGCATCGCCGCGCTGATCGGCGCCACGCCCGTGCTCACCACCGCGTCCGACGTGGGCAGGACCATTCCCGTCGATATCCTCGGCCGCCACCTGGGCTGGCGCGTGGAGGCGCCCAAGATCAACATCACCCGCGTCTCGGCCCACGTGGTCAACGGCGAGCCCATCGCCGTCGTGCAGGAAGCCGGCAGCCCGCACTGGTGGAACCGCCCCACGCCGCTGCCCGCCAACATCGTTTGCCTCGCCGACTGGAGCGGCGTGGAGCCGGGCCGCTTCCAGGCCGTGCTGTGGATCACGCACGACGAGGTGGCGCCCGAGCGCTGGGCTGCGTGGCACGAGCGGCTGGTGGTGTACCGCCCGCCCGTGGAAGGCGCCGCGGCATGACGCAGGAAGGGGTTTCGGCTGGCTCTGCCTTCGCCAACGCCCGCCTCGCCATCGGCCTGGGCTGCGACCGGGGCACGCCCGAGGCCACGGTCGAGGCCTGCCTGCGCGAAGCGCTCGCCCAGGCCGGCGCGCAGATCGCCCAGGTGGCCGTGGCCGCCAGCATCGAGGCCAAGCGGGACGAAGCCGCCTTCCTCTCGCTGGCCGCGCGCCACGGCTGGCCGCTGCGCTGGTATGCCGCCGCACAACTCGCGGCCGTGCCCGTGCCCAACCCGTCCGAGACCGTGCTGCGCTACATGGGCACGCCCTCGGTCAGCGAAGCCGCCGCGTTGCTGGCCGCGGGCGCGGCCGACGCCTCGGCCCTGCTGGTCGAAAAGCACCGCCTGCGCGGACCCGACGGGCGCAATGCCACCGTGTCCATCGCGCGCATTCCGCCCGCCCCGCAGGGCCCATCCGATTCCGGCGGCTGAGGCCTCTGGGGCACTCCAGCCATTGACTCCACCCAACCCTTGAAAGGTCCACCATGCATATCGAAATCGGCATCCTCTCGCAGGACAAGATCGCCTATGCCTCCGTCGCCGCCACGGCGCTTTTGGGCGCACACGCGCTGCCCCTGCTCAAGAGCCCCACGGCCTGGCTGCGCACGCTGCTGGCCGCGTTCTTCTTCAGCGTGCTGATGCAGGTCTGGCACATGCCCGTGGGCCCGTCGGAGCTGCACTTCGTCGGCGCCATGCCCATCTACCTGCTGTTCGGTTTCATTCCCACGCTGTTCGGCTTCGGCCTGGGGCTGCTGGCGCAGGCCCTGGTCTTCGAACCGCAGGACCTGGCGCACCTCGCCATCAACTTTCTGAGCCTGGCCGTGCCGCTCTTCGCCGTGCACCATGGCCTGGGCCAACGCATGCAGCGCATCAGCGTCGCGAACGTGCTCAAGCTCGATGCCGTGTACTACGCGGGCGTGACACTCATGGTGGGCTTCTGGCTCTCCATCAGCAGCGACGCGGCCCCGGTGGCCGACTGGGCGCTGTTCGCCGCGTCGTACCTGAGCCTCGTGGCCGTGGAGCCGCTGCTCACCATCGGCATCACCGTCGCCGCTGCCCGCCTGCGCGGCCGCCGCTGGCTCGCCGCCTGCATCGACGAGCGCACGCTGCAGCGCATCGCCGCACCCGCATCGCCGGCCGCCGCATCGGCCGCCTGACCCCCACACGACAGGAAACGACACGCACATGTCCGCAGGAAAGATCATGCTCGTGGGCATCGGCCCCGGCAGCACCGACCACATGACCGCGCGCGCTCGCGCAGCCATCGCCGAGGCCGACACCATCATCGGCTACGTCACCTACATCAAGCTCGTGGCCGATCTCATCGAGGGCAAGGAGATCATCCGCAAGTCGATGACCGAGGAACTGGACCGCGCCATCGAATCGCTGGCCCGCGCCCGCGAGGGCAAGAAGGTCGCGCTCATCTCCTCGGGCGATGCCGGCGTCTATGGCATGGCCGGCCCCACCTTCGAGGTGCTGTTCCAGGCCGGCTGGACGCCGCCCGCCTTCGACGAGAACGGCGTGGTCGAGCCCGGCGGCATCGAGGTCGAGATCGTGCCCGGCGCATCCGCCCTCAACAGCTGCGCGGCCCGCGTGGGCGCGCCGCTCACGCACGACTTCTGCGCCATCTCGCTCTCGGACCTGCTCACGCCCTGGCCCACCATCGCGCGCCGGCTCGACGCCGCCGCCATGGCCGACTTCGTGGTCGCGCTCTACAACCCCAAGAGCGGCCGCCGCACGCGCCAGATCGAGGAAGCCCAGCGCCTCTTTTTGCGCCACCGCAGCCCGGACACGCCCGTGGCCATCGTCAAGAGCGCCTACCGCCGCCGCGAGCGCATCGAGTTCGCCACGCTCGCCACCATGTGCGATGCCGACATCGGGATGCTGAGCACCGTGCTCATCGGCAACAGCAACACCATCGTGCAGCACGGCCTCATGGTCACGCCGCGCGGCTACGCCAACAAGTACGACGTGGAAGGCGGCGGCACCACGCGCGAGGGCGAACGGCCGGGCCGATCGCTCTCCACGGGCCTCAACGGCTGGCTGGAGAACCTGCAGCTCGACCACGCCGCCGGCGAAAGCATTGAATCGCTGGCCCTGCGCCATCGCCTGCCGGCCGACTACATCCGCGACACCCTGGCCCAGCCGCTCGTTATCGCCGAGGCCGCCACGACCGAGGAAGAAGCATGAGCACGACGAGCACGAGCAGCCCCGGCGAACTCCAGCCCGCAGCCACCGCAGCCGGCGCCGACGATGCAGCCGCCGCCACCATGACCACCGCCACCGTGCGCCCCAAGATCGGCGACTACCGCCGCCACCTGCTGATCTGCACCGGCCCCCGCTGCGCGCAGGAAGGCCAGGCCCAGGCCCTGTTCGACAGCCTGGGCGCCAAGTTCAAGACTGCAGGCCTCAACGACGGCGACCTGCGCGTCAAGCGCAGCCGCGTGAGCTGCTTCGCCGCCTGCAAGGGCGGCCCGGTGATGTGCGTCCAGCCCGACGGCACCTGGTACTACAACGTCACGCCCGAGAACATGGACCGCATCATCGAGCAGCATCTGGTGGGCGGGCAGCCGGTGGAAGACCTGGTGTTCCATCAGGGGCCGACAGGCGCCTAGGACCTGTTAACGCCGGAACTCGCCAATGCGCGCGGGATCAGATGTGCATACCCTTCATCCATCGGCCAAAGGAGTGTGACGATGACCCCGAACGAACGCCCGCTGCTCGACGACCTGCTGCAACGCCTGGCCCAGGCCGGCCCGGCAACCAAGGACAGCGAGGCCGACAGCCGCATCCGCCAGGCGCTGGCCGCGCAGCCCGACGCGCTCTACCTGCTGGTGCAGCGCTGCCTGCTGCTAGAGCGCGGCCTCGCGCATGCGCAGGAAGAAGTCGCACGGCTGCAGCAGGCCGCAGACAGCAACCGCAGCTTCATCGGCACCGGCCTGGAGCCGGGCTTCGGCCGCGGCCCGTCGCAGGCCTACAGCCCGGGCGCCGCTGCATCGCAACCCACGTCCATGCCACCGCAAGCCCCCCCGGCAGGCTATGCGCAGCCGGCACCCGCTCCAAGCTGGCGCGACCGACTGTTCGGCAACGCAGCCAGCGCGCCGGCTGCGGCCGCCCCTGCGGGGCCGGGCTTTCTGGGCACCGCCGCCAGCGCGGCGGCCGGTGTGGCCGGCGGCATGTTCCTGTTCAACGGGCTGGAACACCTGCTGGGCAACCGCGGAAGCGCCATGGGCAATGGCCTGCTGGGCGGCGGCGCGCTGCTGCCGCCGCAGGAAACCGTGGTGCAGAACATCACCAACGAGAATTTCTACGACAGCAGCGGCAACGACGACAGCCGCGACGCAGGCTGGCTGCCCGACGACAGCGGCTCGGCCTTCGACGACGATGGCGGGACCTTTCTCTGAGGAGCGAAGACTCCGTCGAAGTCGCATCGCTGCAGCCGGCAAGAACGATGTGTCCACGGAACCGGGCCAACTCCAGTACGAGTGGTATGACGAGACGCGGCAGCGACGCCGGAAGTGTTTTGCCAGCCGCTCTCAGCCCAGGCTGCACCCATTCGAGTGCTACGCACCCCGGGACGATCAGATCGGTTTCCGCAGGGCAACGTCTCTATGCCCGGCCTGCGATGCCCGCATCACGCCACCGACCCTGGACAGCAGCGCGCGCAGCGCAGACTGGCCGGACGGCGTGACGAGACCGATGCCCAGCGCCAGCGCATCGCCCTCGGCCAGCCGGCGGTAGGCCACGCCCGCGCGCCGCAATCCGGCAAAGGAGCTGGCCAGCAGCGCCATGCCGCGCCCGGCCGCCACCTCGGCCAGCAGCACATGGTGGTCGGCGGGCTCGCGCAGCCGGGGCGGTGCGAAGCGATGCCGCTCGAACACCTGCTGGCAATGGTCGTAGAACGCGGGCTGCCGGGCGCGCTCGAACCAGAAGATGGGCTCATCCGCCAGATCGGCCAGCCGCAGCAGCCGGCGCCGCGCCAGCGGGTGCGCGGAGGGCAGCGCCACCACCATGGGCAGGCGGTCCGACTCCAGCACGTCGAGCCCGCGCACATCGGTGGGCAGCGCGATGAAGGCCGCGTCGAGCCGGCCCGCGCGCAGCTGCCGCACCAGGCGCGGAGACGTGTCCGACGCCACGGCCACCATCACTCCGGGATGCAGCGCCTGCACGCGGTCGGCCAGCCCGCGGAACCAGGCCGGTTCGGCCGCACTGGTCAACCCCAGCCGCAGCGTGGACGGCACGGCGGCGCCCTGGAAGGCGGCCTCGGCCTGCCGCAGCAGATCGGCCACGCCGCGCGCATAGGGCAGCAGCCGGCGCCCGGCCTCGGTGAGGTTCACGCCATGCGGGTGGCGGTCGAAGAGCGGCGCGCCCAGGCGCGACTCCAGATCGCGGATCGCGCGGCTCAGGGGCGGCTGCGACAGGTACAGGGCCTCGGCGGCCTGGCGGAAGCTCTGCGCATCGGCCACGGCGAGGAAGAGGGCGAGCGAGCGGGAATCGAGCCTGGCGGACATACCGAAAAGGTATCACCAAATCGGTCATTCCCGTGCGGCGCCGGGCTTTCTACATTCGCAGCCAACCCACACCAAGGAGCTTTGCATGCGACATCCATCACCCACCTCCGCGGCCCGCCAAGCAGGAGGCCAGCGATGACCCCTCAAGCCGGCAACGACCTGCGCCGCGAACGCGGCGCCCGCATGCTCCACCAGGTGGACGGCCCCGCCGGCCTCGCCGTGGTGGAACAGCTCACGCAGTCCTTCCCCGACTTCGCCCGCCTGCTGGTGGAGTTCCCGTTCGGCGACATCTACGCCCGCCCCGCGCTGGGCCTGCGCGAACGCGAGCTGGCGACCGTGGCGGCCCTGTGCGCCATGGGCCATGCGCTGCCGCAGCTGCGCGTACATGTGCATGCCGCGCTGCATGTGGGCTGCAGCCCGCAGGAGATCGTCGAGGTGGCGATGCAGATGGCGGTCTATGCCGGCTTTCCGGCCGCGCTCAATGCGCTGGGCGTGGTGCGCGAGGTGTTCGCTGCATCAGGCATCGCGCTGCCGCTGCCGGGCGACGGGCAGGGCGCCGGTCAGCGGGAGGCGGAAGAGGAAGAGAACGAGCAGGCGCCTTCGACCGCCGCATAGTGCGACACGACCGGAAACGGCTCGTAGAAATGGTGCAGCAGCCGCTTCCATTCCTGGTACTGCGGCGATCCGCGAAAGCCCTGCTCGTGGGCCTCCAGCGTGTCCCATTCCACCAGCAGCAGGTATTCGCCGGGCCGCTCGATGCAGCGCTCCAGCCGGTGCGACCGGTAGCCCGGCATGGACGCGATGATGCGCTGCGCCTGGCGGAAAGCGTCTTCGAAGGCCGCGCCTTGCCCGGCGCGGACCTGCAGGGGTGCGGCTTCCAGAACCATGCCGATGGATGGCCTACTTGCGCCCGCCCACCACCAGCAGCACCCCGCCGATCACGATGGCGCCGATGCCGGCCCAGAGCGGGATGTTCACGGTTTCCTTTTCCTTGGCCTGCACTTCCAGCGGACCGAGCTTCACCACCGTGGTGTCCTTGGTGTAGCTGAAGCTGCGGTAGGCCAGGCCCAGGGCGCCGGCGACGATAAGGGCGATGGCGACGAGGCGGGTGGCGTTCATGGTGACGGTTCTCCCTGTGATGCAATGCGATGCGATGTGATGCTTCTTTTGCCCCTCGCCCCGGGCCAGGGGGCGGACGGCATGCCGTGCGCGAGCATAAGCCACGCCGGTGCCTCCACCGCACGGCCAGCCGATCAGCGCGGCCGGTACATCTTGAAGAGCTGCTCCGGCCCCACGGTGAAATAGTCGGCCGGGCCGCCCGCACGCAGGATGTGGCCGGCGCTGGCGGTGTCGTACACGCCGTCCTTCAGCAGCACCCGGTCGATGTGGATGGCCACCACCTCGCCCAGCACCAACCAGGTGGGCACCTGCACGCCGTCGGCGCCCTGCAGCTGCAGGATCTGCGTGCAGCGGCATTCGAAGCCCACGGGGCTCTCCGCCACGCGGGGCGGCGCCACCTGGGACGAGGCCATGGGGGTGAGGCTGGCCAGCGCGAATTCGTCCACCTCGGGCGGTACGGCCGCGCAGGTCTGGTTCATGGCCTCGGCCAGATCGCGGGTGGCCAGGTTCCACACGAATTCGCCGGTAGCCTGCACATTGGCCAGCGTGTCCTTGGCGCCGATGCTGGCGAAGCCCACGATGGGCGGCACGTAGTTGAAGGCGTTGAAGAAGCTGTAGGGCGCCAGGTTACGCACGCCCGCCGCGCTCTGCGTGCTGATCCAGCCGATGGGGCGCGGCCCCACGATGGCGTTGAACGGGTCGTGCGGCAGGCCGTGGCCCTGGCGCGGCTGGTAGCTGTGGAAGCGCGCGTCGTCGCCATCGCCGCCGGCAGCGGAGGGCGGGGTGGGTGAGGTGGGTGATGCGTTCATGCGCAGGCACCATACCGGCATCGGCGCCGGCCTGCAATTGCTATCGAAAAAATAGCTCAAGGCCCGCACCACGCCTTGGCTGCGGGCCCGAACGACTCAAAGCCTTTCACCGAAGGCCGTGCGCCGCCCGTGGCCGGTCAGCCGCCGAAGTCCAGCGGCAGGCCCACGTAGTTCTCGGCGATGGTGCGCGAGCCCGCCTCGGAATGCAGCAGGTAGTCGATCTCGGCGGCCTGGAACTTGGCGGCGATGGCCGCGTCGTCGCCGGGGAAGTTGTGCATCAGCTGCGTGAACCACCACGAGAAGCGCTCGGCGCGCCAGATGCGCTTCAAGCACCTGGCCGAATAGCCGTCGATGCCGGCCTCGCTGCGCTCGCCGTAGAACTCGATCAGCGCGGCCGAGAGGTACTTCACGTCCGTCGCCGCCAGGTTCAGCCCCTTGGCGCCCGTGGGCGGCACGATGTGGCCCGCGTCGCCGGCCAGGAACATGCGGCCGAAGCGCAGCGGCTCGGTGACGAAGCTGCGCAGCGGCGCGATGCTCTTTTCCAGGCTGGGGCCGGTCACCAGCTGCTCGCGCGCCTCGGGGTCCAGGCGCAGGCGCAGCTCGTTCCAGAAGGCATCGTCGCTCCAGGCTTCGACCTTGTCGGTCAGCGGCACCTGCAGGTAGTAGCGGCTGCGCGTGGAGCTGCGCTGCGAGCACAGCGCGAAGCCGCGCGGCGTGTTGGCGTAGATCAGCTCGTGGTGGACGGGCGGCGTGTCCGACAGCAGGCCCAGCCAGCCGAACGGATAGACCTTCTCGTAGTTGCGCAGCGCGCCCTGCGGCACGCTGGCGCGGCACACGCCGTGGAAGCCGTCGCAGCCGGCGATGAAGTCGCACTGCAGCGTGTGCGTGGCGCCGTCCTTCTCGAAGGTGACGCTGGGCCGGGCGGTGTCGAAGCCATGCACCTGCACATTAGCCGCGCTGTACACGGTGGGCAGGCCGGCGGCGGCGCGCGCATCCATCAAATCGCGCGTGACCTCGGTCTGGCCATAGACCATCACATGCCGGCCGCCGGCCAGCGCTTCGAGGTCGATGCGGTGGCGGTGGCCGTCCAGCAGCAGATCGAAGCCGCCATGCACCAGCCCTTCCTGGTGCATGCGCGCGCCCACGCCGGCTTCGTCCAGCAGGTCGATGGTCACCTGCTCCAGCACGCCCGCGCGGATGCGGCCCAGCACGTAGTCGGGCGACTGGCGTTCGATGATGACCGCGTCGATGCCCGCCTTGTGCAGCAGCTGGCCCAGCAGCAGGCCCGAAGGGCCGGCGCCGATGATGGCGACCTGGGTGGAAGCGGGAATAGGCGCTGCGGATGCGGCGGCGGTGGCTGCGGTCATGGTTCGGTGTCTCCTGCCGCCGGCATGCGGCGGTCTGCTGTGTGGAAGGAACGGTGGTTGATGTGCATCAGAGCGCCACCGATGCCTGCAGCGTAGAAGCGCTGTCCGCGCCACGCCAGGGCCTGCCCGCAAGCCTTGCGCGATCACCGCGCAAACGATGCGATGATCGCGCACAATCATCGGCCGGCCCGGTCTCTCTTGCGGCCGCAGGAAAGCCCCACGCCCATGGCACCACGCACCGCCCCCGCCGCCAGCGCCCCACGCAAGGCGACCTCCTCCGTCGCCAATGCCGCAGCAGCGGCACCCGCCGGCATCGCCCATGCCGACTTCATCGCCGGCATGGCCAAGGGCCTGGCCGTGCTGGAGAGCTTCGATACCGAGCGCCAGCGCCTCAACGCCACGCTGGCGGCCGAGCGCGCCGGCCTCACGCGCGCGGCGGCGCGGCGCCATCTGCTCACGCTGACGCATCTGGGCTATCTGGAAAGCGACGGGCAGTACTTCTGGCTGGCGCCCAAGGTGCTGCGGCTGGCGGGCAGCTACCTGGCATCGGCACGGCTGCCGCGCGTGGTGCAGCCCACGCTCAACCGCCTGGCCGCGCAGACGCAGCTGCCGTTCTCCGCCGTGGTGCTGGAAGGGCGCGAAGTGGTCATCGTGGCCCGCAGCGCCGCCACGCCGCAGGGCGATGCGGTGCGCGGCACGGGCCACTACGCCAGCGCCCAGGGTGCGGCTGCCGACCGCGTGCTGGCCTACGGCCTGCACCTGGGCAGCCGGCTGCCAGCGCACGCCACCTCCACCGGCCGCATGCTGCTGGCCACCCGCACCAAGAGCGCCGTGCGCGACTGGCTGCGCGGCCACCCGCTGCCGCGGCTGACGGCCTACACCCGCACCGACGCGCCCGCGCTGCGCGCCGCCATCGACCAGGCCCGCGCCGAGGACTGCTGCATCGCCAGCGAGGAACACGAGCTGGGCGTGCTGGCCCTGGCCGTGCCGCTGCGCGACCTGCAGGGCCATGCGGTGGCGGCGCTGAACGTGGTCACCGCGCCGGACCGGCTATCGCCCGAACGCCTGAAGCGCGACCTGCTGCCGCTGCTGCAGGACGCGGCGCGGGAGCTGCGGGCCTTGCTGTGAGCACGGCACCCGCTCCACCCCATCCAGCCGCTCAGAACATCTCGGTATCGACCTCGCCCGTCCCCTGCGGGTTGTAGCGTGGGCCGGTCACCGTCTGCTGGTTGATCAGCGCCTCCACCCGCGCCACCACATCGGCCGGCAACTGCACATCCGCCGCCCCCAGGTCCTCCAGCAGATGGTCGACACTGGTCGTGCCCGGGATGGGAATGATGTGCTCGCCGCGCTGCAGCAGCCAGGCGATCGCCAGCTGCGCGGGCGTGCAGCCGGCCTCGGCCGCCAGCGCCTGGTAGGCAGGCAGCAGGCGGGCATTGGCGGCGTAGTTGTCGGGGCTGAAGCGCGGCATGGCGCGGCGGATGTCCTTGGCGTCCAGCGCGCCCACGTCCATCGGCCCGCACAGAAAGCCCCGCGCCACCGGGCTGAAGGCCACGAAGGCCGTACCCAGCTCGCGGCAGGCGTCCAACACCGCTATCTCGGGGTTGCGCGTCCACAGCGAATACTCGGTCTGCACCGCCGCGATGGGGTGCACCGCCGCCGCACGGCGCAGCGTGGCGGCCGAGACTTCGGAGAGGCCGATGCTGCGGATCTTGCCGGCCCGCACCAGATCGGCCAGCGCGCCCACGCTGTCTTCGATGGGCACGCGCTTGTCCCAGCGGTGCAGGTAGTAGAGGTCGATCACGTCGGTCTGCAGCCGGCGCAGGCTGTCTTCGCAGGTCTGGCGCAGCGTCTCTGGCCGCCCGTCGATCACGCGCACGGGCTTGCCGTCGCCGTTCACATCCACGCCCTGCATGCCGCACTTGCTGGCCAGGGTGAAACGGCTGCGGTGCGGTTTCATCACGCGGCCCACCAGCGTCTCGTTGGCACCGAAGCCGTAGAGCGTGGCCGTGTCGAACAGCGTCACGCCGGCATCCAGCGCGGTGAGCAGCACGCGTTCGCCCTGCTCGGGGGAGACCGGTGCGCCGTAGGCGTGGGAGAGGTTCATGCAGCCAAGGCCGATGGCTGAGACGGAGAAGGGGCCTAGGGGTCGTTGTTGCATGGGACGTAGCTTACCGGCAGGCAGCCAGCATCTGCCAAGGCGTGCCATCGATGCCTGCAAAATGAAATTTTTGTGATATATCATTTGCTTTCAATGAATTCCAGCACCGCTCCGACCACTGTCCGCACGGCGCCCGCGCCGTCCGCGGGGCCCTCAGGCGGCGCAGCGCAGCTGCGCGAGCAGGCCTATGCCGAAATCAAGCGGCGCATCATCCATTGCGAGCTGGCGCCAGGAGCGCAGCTCAACGAAGGCAGGCTCGGTGCGTTGCTCGGGCTAGGGCGCACCCCGGTACATCAGGCGCTGCACCGGCTGGAGGTGGAAGGCCTGGTCGCCATCCTGCCGCGCAAGGGGGTCGTGGTCACGCCGCTGTCGCTCGACGCGGTGCTAGACACGATCGAGGTGCGCGCCTGCAACGAAGCCCTGTGCGTACGCCTGGCCGCCACGCGCGTGCGGCCCGGAGAGCTGGCGGCCATGCGCGGCCTGCTCGACCGCTTGCCGGACCTGGTGGCCGCTGCCGACGTGCCCGCGCTGATGGCACTGGATCTGGCCTTCCACAGCGCCATTGCGGCGGCAGCCCGCAATCGTGTGCTGGCCGATCTGCTTCGCCGACTGCACGAGCAGCAGGCACGCTTCTGGTTCCTGACCTTGTCGGAGCCAGGACACGGCGAGCGCATTCGGCAGGAGCACGGTGCCATCCTCGACGCGCTCGAGCGCCGCGACCCCGATGCCGCCGAAGCGGCGATGCGCAGCCATATCGACGACTTCCGCCGGGCCATCACCCGCGCGCTCTGACAGGCCGAGCACCGTGGCGGCGCCCGTCCCTCCGGCAAGCCATCAGCAGGCCAAGCAAGCGTTCCTCCGTCCCTTCGTTCCCGTTCACACTCCAAGCAGCACAGCCACCATGCCCTTGCACACCTTCGAACTCACAGGCCACGGCCCGATCGAACTCGACATCCAACGACTCGTCATCGCCGGCTGGGCCGGCCGCGACCGCGCTGCGGTGGATCACCACATCGCCGAGCTGGCAGCGATCGGGGTCAAGCCGCCCTCCAGCGTGCCCACCTTCTACCGCGTGGCCAGCTCCCTGCTCGACAACGGCGACCGGATGCAAGTGCCCGGGCGCGACTCGTCCGGAGAGGTCGAATGCGTGCTCCTGGCCAGCGCACACGGCACGCTGGTCGGCATCGGATCGGACCATACCGACCGCAAGGCCGAGGCCTACGACGTCACCGTTTCCAAGCAGATGTGTGCCAAGCCGGTCGGCACCACGCTCTGGAAGCTCTCCGAAGTCCAGGGCCACTGGGACCGCCTGATCAGCCGCTGCTGGCGCACCCGCGGCGGAGTGCGCGCGCTCTACCAGGAAGGCACGCTGGACCGACTGCTGGCGCCAGCCGACTTGCTCGGCCGGCTGAACGCCGGCGCCATGCCGAGCCATACCGCGATGTTCTGCGGCACCCATGCGGTGATCGGCGAACTCGGCTGGGGCGAAGCCTTCGAACTGGAATTGCACGACCCGGTCCTGGGACGCAGCCTGCACCACCGTTACCTGGCCGAATCACTGGAGATCGCGCAATGAGCCTCGTCACCTCCGGAAACTCCGTTAACCCCCTCTCCCCAGCGCTGCCGGCAACCCGGCATCCCACACTGCGCGAACTGGCCCGCGGCCTCGCCAGCGGCGCCTTCACCAGCGTGCAGTTGGTGGAAGCATCGCTGGAGCGCATCGCCGAATACCGCTCGGCAGGCGGCCACGCCTATGTCGGTCCGATCGATGCCGACGGCGCACTGCAGGCCGCGCGCGCCAGCGACGCGCTGCGCGCCGCCGGCCACGTTCCATCGACGCTCGCCGGCCTGCCGGTCTCCATCAAGGACCTGTTCGACGTGCGCGGCCAAGTCACGGGGGCCGGCGCCGCGGTGATGGTCCGCCAGTTGCCGGCAGCCGCCGACGCACCGGCCGTCGCGCGGCTGCGCGCCGCCGGCGCAGTGCTGCTGGGCCGGACCAACATGAGCGAGTTCGCCTTCTCCGGCCTGGGACTGAACCCGCACCACGGCACGCCGGCGCATCCGGCCGATGCCGGCCGCATCACCGGCGGCTCCAGTTCGGGCAGCGCCGTGACGGTCGCCCTGGGCCTGTCCGCGGCCACGCTGGGCACCGACACAGGTGGCTCCATCCGCATTCCCTCGGCCTTCTGCGGCCTGACCGGCTTCAAGCCGACGGCACGCCGGGTGCCGCTGGCCGGCGCTTATCCGCTGTCGCGCAGCCTGGATTCGGCCGGCCCGCTGGCGCGCAGCGTGGACTGCTGTGCCATCCTCGACGCGGTGCTGAGCGGCGAGGTGCTCGACACCCGCGCCGCGCCGCTGGAGGGCCTGCGGCTGGGCGTCACCCAAGACTACGTGATGGACGATCTCGAGCCGGCCGTGACATCGGCCTTCGAGCGCGCGCTGCACCACCTGTCTGCGGCCGGCGCGCGGATCGTGCGCTTCGGCTTCGCCGATCTGCGCCAACTGCCGCAGATCAATGCCGCCGGCGGCCTGATCGCAGCCGAGGCCTGGCAGTTGCACCGCGCCCGCCTCGCCGATCCGGCACTGGAAGCGCAATACGATCCCCGCGTCGCCCAGCGCATCCGCCGGGGCGCCCAGATATCGGCGGCCGACTACATCGATCTGCACGACTCCCGTGCCCGGATGCAGGCGAGCGCACGCGAGCGGCTGCGCGATATCGACGCATGGCTGATGCCCACCGTGGCCGTGCGCGCGCCCCTGCTGGCCGACCTGCGCGACGACGACGCCCGCTTCTTCGCGACCAACAGCCTGGTGCTGCGCAACACCACCGTGCTCAACTTCCTGGACGGCTGCGCGCTGTCGATCCCATGCCAGGCACCCGGCGAGCTGCCGGTGGGCCTGTCGGTCGGTGGCCTGCACGGCGCCGACGCACGGGTGCTGCAGGTGGGCCGCGCGGTCGAGTCCTGCCTGCAGGCAGCCTGCGCATCGGCGGCCTGAAGACTGCGGGTGCCGTGCATCGCTCATCTCCCCCGCTCTTCAAGAGCCTCCCCAAGAACGTGTTGACGACCTCCCAGGGGTCGCGCAGTGGTATGGGCGGGATGAAATGCAAGGCGCGGTGCGCAGTGGATAGCTTGGGCTTGCACAAGCGCCGCAACGCCGCAGACCGCCCGCCCACACCGCTGCCCTTCGGGTTGGAGCGAAAGCGGGCGATGGCAAAGAAGCTTTGACGCCCCGGCTGCTTGCATGGGCACGAGCCCATGCGGCACACCCGAGACATCCACTCATCCCGATTGCGCTCCAACGCGATCCCCCGCGAAATCGTCAACACGTTCTAAAGTGGCCGCATGAACACACGCTTCGTAGAGGCTTTCCTGTGGGTGGCGAAGCTGGGGAGCTTTCGCGCTGCTGCCGAGCGGCTGCATGTGACCCAGGCCGCCATATCCAACCGCATCGCTTCGCTGGAAGAAGACATCGGCGCACGCCTGTTCGAGCGCGATCCCAGGGATCTGCGGCTGACGCCGGTCGGACTGCGGCTGCTCAACTACGGCGAGCGCCTGCTGGAGCTGCAGCGCGAGATCGTCGCGCTCGGGCGGCCGCAAGAGGAGGTTCTGGGCCTGGTCCGCATCGGCGCGATCGAGAGCGTGGTCCACACCTGGCTGGTGGATTTCCTCGGCACGCTGCAGCGCCGCCATCCGGGCATCGAGGTACAGCTGACCTCGGAAACCACGCTTGCGCTGCACGAGCGCCTGCAGGCCGGCGCAATCGACATCGCGCTGCAGACCGATGCGCTGGCCGGGCCGAGCTTCGTCAATCTGGCCTGCGCGCCGATGGCCATGGGCTGGGTGGGCCCGGGAAACAGGGTGGCGGCTTCGCGCAAGGGCAGTGCCCCGGACCCCGATGCCGAAGGCCGCATCGCCTCGCTGCTGACGCAGCCGGTACTCACCATGAGCCCCGGCTCGCAGCCTCACCAGGCGCTCAAGCATCTCTACCGGCAGGCCGGAATGCCGGTGGGCAAGGTGCATTGCGTGAGCTCGATGGCGGCCATCGTGCGGCTGGTGAAATCGGGGTTCGGCAACGCCTTGATTCCGCTCCCCCCAGTGCGTGACGAGATCAGGCGGGGCGACCTTCGCATCATCGAATGCGATACGCCGCTGCCGCCGCAGCACATCGTCGTCAGCCATCTGGCATCGGCGGACTCCGCCGCCATCCGGCTCGTGGCCGAACTCGCCCGCGACGAAGCAGATCGCTTCGCCGGGGGGCTGCCCGCACCATTCTGGGATGGCTCCTCCGGGAATTGACCCCCGAAACGGTGCGCCGGCCATGGCCAGGCGACAAGTAATTCTGATGGCGCTGCGGTAGAAAAACCCGTTTGCCGGCCCGCTGGGCGCGTCTGATGATTCCGCATCACCCCAACGGAATCTATCGCAACGCCATGTCCAGCCACACGTCCCCCGAATCCCACTCCGCGGCCACCGTCAACGGCATGCTCTTCGTCGCCTCCAGCGTGGATGCCGCCGACGAGGCCGACTTCAACGCCTGGTACGACCGCGAGCACGTCGAAGAGCGGGTCCGCATCGACGGCTTCCTGTCCGGAGCGCGCTACACGCGCACGGGTGGCGCGCCGTCCTGGCCCACCTATCTGGGCCTCTACCGCACCCGCTCGCTCGGCGTATTCACCTCCGATGCCTACCGTGCCGCCTTCGGCCAGCAGACGCCGTGGTCCGTCACCAACCTGGGCCGCATGCGCGATCCCATGCGCCGTGTCTGCGCGGTGGAAGCGGTGACCGGCTTCGGTTCGGGCAGCCGGCTGTGCATCCTGCCACTGCCCGAATCCGATGACCGCGCAGCCCTGGTGGCGCACGCTGCCCATGTCGGCCGGCAGCTCTGGCAGCACGCCGGTTTCGTGCAGTCTTACCTGCTGATGCCAGATGCGGCGCTCAGCACTCCGCTGCCGAACGAGCCGGCACAGGGCCGGGTTCTGCGCCCCCTCTTCGTCGCCGAGGCCAGCCACGACGCAGGCAACCGCGACGCACTGGCTCGCGCCGCCGACCTGCTGCAGGCCGACGCAGGCGCCGCAGCCCTGTACGCGCTCGGCTGGAAGCTGAACGCGTCCGACCTTGCCTGACGCCCACCGGCGCACCGCCCCTCTCCCTCTCACCGTCACCGGAGACACCCATGAATGCACATACCTCGACTGTTCCCGAGCACGCATCCCCGGCTTCGCCGACTGCGGCGCCGCCCATGGGCCGGCTCGCCATGGCCAGTTCCGTCGGCACCACGCTCGAGTGGTACGACTTCACCGTCTACAACATCATGGCGGCCCTGGTGTTCAACGCGGTGTTCTTCCCCTCGTTCGACCCGCTGACCGGAACCATCCTGGCGTTCTCGACCTATGCCGTCGGCTACATCTCGCGGCCCCTGGGCGGCTTCTTCTTCGGCCACCTGGGCGACCGGCTGGGCCGGCGCTTCGTGCTCGTCGCCACCCTGGTCATCATGGGCGTGGCCACCGGGCTGATGGGCCTGCTTCCCACCTACGCCCACTGGGGCATCTGGGCCCCCGTCGCGCTGGTGGCGCTGCGCTTCGTGCAGGGCGTGGCCATCGGCGGCGAATGGGCCGGCGCGGTGCTGCTGTCGATGGAGCACGGCAAGCCCGACGAGCGCGGGCGCAATGCTTCCTTCACCCAGATCGGCCCCTCCTGCGGCACCCTGATCGGTACCGGCTTCATCGCCCTGGTGTCGGCCTGGCTCAGCCCGGAGGACTTCCAGAACTGGGGCTGGCGCATTCCCTTCCTTTCCAGCGTCGCCCTGGTGATCTTCGGCCTGTGGCTGCGCCGCGGCGTGGAAGAAACCCCGATCTTCCGCGAGATGGAAGCGAAGAAGACGACCGCCAAGACGCCGATCGCCGAAGTGTTCGGCCAGCACTGGCGGCGCCTGCTGATCGCCGGCGGCTCGCGCATCGGATCGGACGTGCTCTATGCGCTGGTGGTGGTCTTCACCCTGACCTACGTCACCACCGTGCTGCATCTGTCCCGGCCGCTGGCGCTGACCGCCACCATGATCGGCGCAGCATGCAACGCGCTGGCGGTGCCCTGGTTCGGCGCGCTGTCGGACCGCATCGGCCGCCGGCCGGTCTACCTGGCCGGCGCGCTGCTGGGCATGGTCTGGGCCTTCGTCTTCTTCGTGCTGATGGACCATGCGCAACCGATCACGATCTGCGCCGCGGTGGTGGGAGGCCTGCTGATCCACGCGATGATGTACGGCCCGCAGGCCGCCTTCGTGACCGAGCAGTTTCCCAATCGCGTCCGCTACGCCGGCGCCTCGCTGGCCTATACGCTGGCGGGCATCCTGGGCGGAGGCTTCGCACCGCTGATCATCACCAGCCTGTACAAAGCCTACGGCAGTACGGCGGCGGTATCGCTCTACGTGCTGGCCGCGCTCGGGCTGACGCTGGCCGCCGTGTTCATCGCCCGGGAAACTGCCAAGAAGCCGCTCGAAGCCTGACGGCCTGCGCTTCGGCGCACGCCGCTCATCAATCCGCCAAAAGACTGCGGGCAGCTACCCTTCGATAGCTGCCCGCACGAGGTCCTCAAGGCGACGCTGAAACGAAGAAGGCTCAGCCCGCGTTCAGCTGCTGCTCCAGCTGGTGCAGCACCTCATAGCAAGGCATCACCTGCGCGATGCTGCTGTTGGGCTCGCGGCCTTCGCGGATGGCGGCGAAGAATTCGCGGTCCTGCAGTTCGATGCCGTTCATCGACACATCGACCTTGCTCACGTCCACGGCTTCTTCCGCGCCCTTGCTGTGCGACTGCACCAGGTCGTCGTAGCGCGCGATGTAGGTCGCGGTGTCGCCGATGTAGCGGAAGAAGGTGCCCAGCGGGCCGTCGTTGTTGAAGCTCAGAGACAGCGTGCAAATGGCGCCGTTCTTCGCCTGCAGCTGGATGCTCATGTCCATGGCGATGCCCAGATCCTTGTGGATCGGGCCCTGGATGGCGTTGGCGCGGACGATGGGGCTGCCGGCCTGGTAGGCGAACAGATCGACCGTGTGGGCGGCGTGGTGCCACAGCAGGTGGTCGGTCCAGCTGCGGGGCTGGCCCAGGGCGTTCATGTTCGTGCGACGGAAGAAGTAGGTCTGCACATCCATCTGCTGGATGTTGAATTCGCCGGCCTGGATCTTGTTGTGGACGTACTGATGGCTCGGGTTGAAGCGGCGGGTATGGCCCACCATGGCGACCTTGCCGGTCTGCTGCTGCAGCGCCAGCACTTCCTGGCCTTCCTTGAGCACGTCGCACAGCGGGATCTCGACCTGCACGTGCTTGCCGGCTTCCAGGCAGGCCTTGGTCTGCGCGGCGTGCATCTGCGTGGGGGTGCAGAGGATCACGGCATCGACTTCCTTGATCGCCAGGCTGTCGGCCAGGTCGGTGGTGACGTGCGGGATGCCGTATTTCTGAGCCACTTCGCGGGTCTTTTCCAGGTCGCGGCTGATGAGGGAGACGACTTCGACGTCCGGAATGTTCTTGATGCCGTCCAGGTGCTTGATGCCGAAGGCGCCGGCGCCGGCGAGTGCGACTTTGATGGTCATGCGGTGGGTTCCTTTGAGGGATGTAGATAAGCGGGGGTCGGGTTCCAGCCGTTCCGGCTCAGCGGCCGGCCGGGGCCTCTTCGAGGATCAGGTGGCCCACGGCGGTATTGGAGGCCGGCACATGGAAGAAGCGGTGCGCCACGCGGGGGGCAGGGCCCGCGCCGTTCACGTCGGCCATGGCGCCGCGCGCGATCAGCCACATCACCAGCTCGATGCCTTCGGAGCCGGCTTCGCGCACGTATTCGATGTGGGGCACCTTGGCGAGTTCGGCGGGCTCGGCGATCAGGCGGTCGAGGAACTTGTTGTCCCAGTCGGCATTGATCAGGCCGGCGCGCGCGCCCTGCAGCTGGTGGCTCATGCCGCCCGTGCCCCAGATGTGGACGTTCAGGTCCTCGTCGAAGGATTCGACGGCGCGGCGGATGGCGCGGCCCAGGTTGAAGCAGCGCTGGCCGCTGGGCACGGGGTACTGCACCACGTTCACGGCAAAGGGAATCACGGGGCAGGGCCAGGCGTCCCTGGCCGGGTCCTTCTCGCCGCACATCAGCGACAGCGGCACCGTGAGGCCGTGATCCACGTCCATCTTGTTGACGATGGTGAGGTCGAAGTCCTGCTGGATCACGCTCTGCGCGATGTGGCTGGCCAGCTCCGGGTGGCCCACCACCTTGGGCACGGGGCGCGGGCCCCAGCCTTCGTCGGCGGGCGCGTATTCGGCGGCGGTGCCGATGGCGAAGGTGGGGATCATGTCCAGGCTGAAGGCCGTGGCGTGGTCGTTGAACACCAGGAATATCACGTCGGGCTTGTTGTCCTTCATCCATTGCTTGGAGAAGTCATAGCCCGCGAAGAGCGGCTGCCAGTAAGGCTCCTGGGTTTTTCCGAGGTCCAGCGCCGCGCCGATGGCGGGCACGTGCGAAGTGAAGACGGATGCGGTGATGCGGGCCATGGGTCAGGCTCCCTTGCTGGTGGGGTGGGGCTGCGGGGCGGCGGCGGGGTGCGATGCGCCCTGCGGCTGGCGATGGGGCTGGGCGTTGCCGTCCTCGCCCAGGTAGCGGTTGCCTTCCACGCTGCGGCCGCCGCCGACCATCATGTCGCGGTATTCCTGCTCGGTCATGCCGGTCATGCTGCCGGCCATCTGCTGGAAGCTCTTGCCGTCGGTGGCGCCGATCTTGGCCAGGAAGTAGATGTTGCCGCCGGTGCGCATGCACCAGTTCAGGTCGCGCGCCAGCACGGCCTGCTTCTGCTCCTCGGTCATGGGCCATTCGTCCAGGTAGGCGCGCTCGCCGGCCTTGAAGCGTTCGCGGTTCTCGGCCTTCATCAGGCTCATGCAGAACTGGTTGAGCCAGTAGCCTTTGCGGCTCTGCTCGGCGTCGAAGATGATCGTGCCGGGCACGTCCATGTAGGGTTTGTCGAGTGCCATGAGAGGCTCCTTTACTTGACTTCTTCAGGCCAATAGAGGCGCATGGGGTTGTCCACCAGCAGCTTCTTCTGCAGCTCGGCCGTGGGCGCGATGTGCGGGATGAAGTCCACCAGCAGGCCGTCGTCGGGCATGTGGCCCTTGAGGTTCGGGTGGGGCCAGTCGGTGCCCCAGAGCACGCGGTCGGGGAACTCCTCCACCACGCGGCGGGCGAAGGGCACGACGTCGCGGTAGGCGTTCTGCTCGCCATCAAGCGCCTGCGGGCCGGTGGTGGACAGGCGCTCGGGGCAGCTGACCTTGCTCCACACGTTCGGATGCTCGCGCATGAATTTCAGGAACAGCTCGAACTCGGGGCCTTCGATGGGTTGGGTCACGTCGGGCCGGCCCATGTGGTCCACCACCACGGTGGTCGGCAGGCTGGTGAAGAAGTCCCACAGCTCGGGCAGGTCCACCGCCTCGAAATAGATCACCACGTGCCAGCCCAGCTTGGCGATGCGGCCGGCGATCTCCAGCAGCTCGTCCTTGGGCGTGAAGTCCACCAGGCGCTTGACGAAGTTGAAGCGCACGCCGCGCACGCCGGCATCGTGCAGCTCCTGCAGCTCGGCATCGCTGATGCTGCGGCGCACGGTGGCCACGCCGCGCGCCTTGCCGCCGGCGGCCTTGCAGGCATCGACCATGGCGCGGTTGTCGGCGCCGTGGCAGGTGGCCTGCACGATCACGTTGCGCGCGAAGCCCAGGTGGTCGCGCAGGGCGAAGAGCTGGTCCTTGCTGGCATCGCAGGGCGTGTACTTGCGCTCGGGCGCATAGGGGAATTCGGCGCCCGGGCCGAAGACGTGGCAGTGCGCGTCCACGCTGCCCGCAGGCACCTGGAAGCGGGGCTTGGACGGGCCGGTGTACCAGTCCAGCCAGCCGGTGGTTTTCTCGAAGGGGCCGGAAGTCGGTTTGCTCATGGAAGGATCGCTTTCACACGGAGGGGATGGAGACAAACAAGGAACGAAGGTGAGGGCAGGGCGGCTGCTTCATCAACCCATCAATCGGGCTGGATGCGCGCCTCGCGCACCAGCTTCTCGTAGCGCTGCCGCTCGGAATGGATCAGCTGCGCGAAGGCATCGCGGCTGCCGGGCAGCACCTCGCCACCCACCTGGGCCATGCGCTCGCGCATGCCCGGGGTCTGCAGGGCCTTCTGCACCTCGGCGTGCAGCCGGTCCACGATGGGCCGGGGCGTGCCGGCCGGGGCCACCAGGCCGTACCAGACGGAGGCCTCGAAGCCGGGAAAGCCCGATTCGGCGATGGTGGGCACGTCGGGCAGCACGGCGCTGCGGCCGGGGCTGAGCACGGCCAGCACCTTGAGCTTGCCGCTCTTCGCGTGCGGCAGGGCCTCCAGCGCGTTCACGGCGATCAGCGGCAGTTGCCCGCCGATCACGTCGGTCAGCGCCTGCGCGCCGCCGCGGTAGGGCACGTGCTGCAGTTCGATGCCGGCGGCACGCTCGAAGAATTCCACCGCCATGTGCGGCGTCGATCCGTTGCCGGGCGATGCGAAGGCGATGGCGCGCGGCCGGGCCTTGGCCGCCACGATCAGCTGGCCGATGCTGGCGTAGGGCGCCTGGGCATTCGCGGCGATGACCACCGGCACGCGGCCGATCAGCGAAATGGCGGCCAGGTCGCGTTCGGCATCGAAGGGCGCGGGCTGGTAGAGCGCCATGTTGGCCGCCAGCGCATTGGCCGCGACCAGCAGGGTGTAGCCGTCGGCCGGCGCGTCGATGGCGGCCTTGACGGCGATGTTGCTGCCCGCGCCGGGCTTGTTGTCCACCACGAAAGGCTGGCCCAGGCTGGCCGCCAGCGCCTGCCCCAGGCTGCGGGCCACCGCATCGACCGCGCCGCCAGCCGAATAGCCCACCAGCAGGCGCACCGGCCGCGCGGGGTAGGGCGCATCGGCGCGCGCGGGCAGGACCGCACCGGCGGCCAGGGCCGCGCCGCCCGCCAGCACGCGGCGGCGCGAGGGAGCAGGAACGGGAGCGGGCAGGGAAGAGGTCGTGGCGGCCATGGCGGTGTTCCGGCTCAGTCCAGCGTCACGTTGGCCTTGCGGATCACGTCGCCGAAACGCTGGCTCTCGCTCTGGATGAACTGGTTGAACTGCGCGCGGGTGGTGGGGAAGGGCTCGTAGGCGAAGCTCTTGAACTTCTCCAGCACCTCGGGCGACTTCAGGGCGTCTTCCACGTCGCGCTTGATCTTGTCGGTGACGGCGGCGGGCAGGCCCGGCGGCACGGCGATGGCGTTCCAGCCGATCACCTCGAAGCCCTTGGGGCCGCCCGCTTCGGCCACCGTGGGCACGTCGGGGTAGCTGGCCGAGCGCTGCGGCGCGGCGATGGCCAGGAAGCGCAGCTTGCCCGCGCGCTGCAGCGGCCCGGCCGTGGCGGCGGTGCCCAGCGCGAAGGCCAGATCGCCCGTGGAGACCGAGGTATAGAGCTGCGTGGTTTCCTTGTAGACGATGTGCTCCATCTGCGTGCCGGTCATGGACTCGAAAAGCTCCGAGCCCAGATGCACCGGATTGCCCACCGACCACGAGCCGTAGTTGAGCTTGCCCGGGTGGGCCTTGGCGTCGGCGATCAGGTCGGCCACCGAGCGGTAGGGGCTGTTGGTGGGCACGGTGAAGAAGAAGTAGCCCTTGAAGAGCGGCAGCAGGGGGTCGAAGTCCTTCACCGGGTCGTAGGGCAGCTTCTTGAAGAGGCTGGGGTAGGCGGCCAGGTGGACGTTGTCCAGCACGATCATGTCGGTGCCGTCCTTGGCGCCGCGCTTGAAGGCGTCGATGGCGATGAAGCCGTTGCCGCCCGGGCGGTTGTCCACCGTCACCGGCTGGCCCCAGGCGCGCGAGAGCCGGTCGGCCACCAGCCGCGCCACGCCGTCGGGTCCGCCGCCCACCGGAAAGGGCGTGATGATGCGCACCGGCTTGGTCGGCCAGGCGGCGGCGGGCGCCGGCTGCTGCGCCTGGGAAGCCAGGGGCAGGGCGCAGGCCGCCGTGGCGGCGAAGGCCAGCAGGGTGCGGCGGGCGATGGAGGTGGCACGTTTCGTCATGGCTTTTTGTCTCTCTTTATGGAATGGGGGGAAGGCCAGGGGAAGCGGTAGCGCGGAGGGAGCGGCGGGAAAGCAGGCGGGGGCTCAGTCGATGTACTTGAGGCCCGCGGCCGCCAGGGGCTCGCGCATCTTGTACATGTCCAGGCCCAGCACGCCCGAGGCCAGCTTGGCGCGCTTCTCGCCCTCGAAGGATTCGCGCTTCTGCGCGGCGGCCAGCGTCTCCACGGCACGGGCTGCGGGCACGCAGACCACGCCGTCGTCGTCGGCCACGATCACGTCGCCGGGCGTCACCAGCATGCCGGCGCAGACCACGGGGATGTTCACCGAGCCGATGGTGGCCTTGATGCAGCCCTTGCTGCTGATGCACTTGCTCCAGACGGGGAAGTCCATCTCCTGCAGCGTCTTCACGTCGCGCACGCCGGCATCGATGACGAGCGCGCGGGCGCCGCGCGCCTGGAAGCTGGTGGCCAGCAGGTCGCCGAAATAGCCGTCGGTGCATTCGGCGGTGATGGCGGCCACCACCACGTCGCCGGGTTGGATCTGTTCGGCCGCGACGTGCAGCATCCAGTTGTCGCCGGGGTGCAGCAGCACCGTCACGGCCGTGCCCGAGACCTGCGCGCCGGGATAGATGGGGCGCATGTAGGGCTTGAGCAGGCCCACGCGGCCCATGGCCTCGTGCACCGTGGCCGAGCCCAGCGCGGCCAGGCCGTCGGCGGCGGCGCGGTCGGCGCGCTGGATGTTGCGATAGACGACTCCGAGTTCGTACATGTCTGTGGGTCCTGTGAAAGAAGTGGAGGAAGAACGGGTGTAGCCGCCGTCAATGGGCGGCCACCTCGCCGGCCCCTGCGCGGCGCGTGCCGCTCTCGGGGTGCGCCGCCTGCTTGATCAGCAGGGCCGCCGTGGCGATCAGGCCGGGCACGGCGACCACGGCGAAGATGTGGCCGAAGCCCAGGTGGGCCGCGGCCAGCTGCGCCACCAGGAAGGAGCCGGCGATGCCGCCCAGCCGGCCCACGCCCAGCATCCACGCCACGCCCGTGGCGCGGCCGCTGGTGGGATAGAAGGCGGCGGCCAGCGTGGGCAGCGAAGACTGCGCGGTGTTCATGAGGGTGCCGGCGACGAACACCACCACGACCAGCGCGCCCAGGTTGCCGACGGCCTGGCCGATGGCGTAGAGCGCCACGGCGGTGAGCGCGAAGCCCAGGGCGATGATGCGGTTGGCGTTGAAGCGGTCCATCAGCCAGCCGAAGAACACGGCGCCCACGCCGCCCAGCGGAAAGAGCGCGGAGATCAGCGTGGCGCGCTCGGGCGTGAGGCCGCCTTCGGCCAGCAGCACCGGCATCCAGTTGATGAGCGCATAGAAGATCACCAGGCCCATGAAATAGGCCAGCCAGAGCATCAGCGTGCCCAGGCGGTAGTCGCGCGAGAACACCACGCCCAGGCCGCTGCGGGCACCGCTTTCGGGGCGGGCCTCGGCCAGCACGAAACGGCGGGCGCCTGCGGCCGAAGCCGAGATGCGCTGCAGGACGGCGCTCACGCGCTCGGCCGGCGCGCCGCGCGCGACCAGGTAGCGCACGGATTCCGGCATCAGCGCCAGCATCAGCAGCCCCAGCACCAGGGGCGCGCCGCCGCCCAGCTCCAGCACGCTGCGCCAGCCCCAGTGGGGAATCATCCAGGCCGCCAGGAAGCCGCCCAGGGCCGCGCCCAGCGGAAAGCCGCAGAACATGGCGTTGGTCAGCAGCGCGCGGCGCTGCGAGGGGCAGTATTCGCTGGTCAGCGTGACGGCCGTGGGCATGGCGGCGCCCAGGCCCAGGCCGGTGATGAAGCGCAGCACGCCCAGCTCGGCCAGGTCGCGGCTGTGGGCCGACGCCAGGCAGGCCGCGCCGAAGACCAGCACCGAGACCGTCAGCACGCGCTTGCGGCCCAGCCGGTCGGCCAGCGGGCCCGCCACGAAGGCGCCGGCCGCCAGGCCGAAGAGCGCGGCGCTCAGCACCGGCGCGATGGCCGCCTTGGTCACGCCCCATTCGCGGATGAGCGAAGGCGCGATGTAGCCGATGGCGGCGGTGTCGAAGCCGTCCAGCACCACCATCAGGAAGCACAGCCCGAAGATCAGCCACTGCAGGCCCGAGATGCGGTGCTGGTCGAAGAAGGTCTGAACGTCGATGTCGTCTGGATGTCGGGTCGGGGTCATGGCTTGTCTCCGGTGTGCCGTCTTTTTTTAGTTTTCTGCCGTATCCGTCATGGCCCGGGGATCAGCGCCCCTTGGCCTTGAGCTGCGCGTCCAGGCGCGGGAACACGCGGCGCGCGTTGCCTTCGAAGACCTGGTAGCGCTCCTCGTCGCTCAGGTTGGCCGTGGCGTTCACGTAACGCTTGGTGTCGTCGTAGTAGTGGCCGGTCTGCGGGTCGATGCCGCGCACGGCGCCGATCATTTCGCTGGCAAAAAGGATGTTCTTGACCGGGATCACGCGGGTCAGCAGGTCGATGCCGGGCTGGTGATAGACGCAGGTGTCGAAGAAGATGTTGTTCAGCAGGTGCTCTTCCAGCAGCGGCTTCTTCATCTCCTGCGCCAGGCCCCGGAAGCGGCCCCAGTGGTAGGGCACGGCGCCGCCGCCGTGGGGAATGACGAACTTCAGCGTGGGGAAGTCCTTGAACAGATCGCCCTGGATGCACTGCATCACGGCCGTGGTGTCGGCGTTCAGGTAGTGCGCGCCGGTGGTGTGGAAGCACGCGTTGCAGCTGGTGCTCACGTGGATCATGGCGGGGATGTCGTACTCCACCATCTTCTCGTAGATGGGGTACCAGTGGCGGTCCGTCAGGGGCGGGCTCGTCCAGTGGCCGCCGCTCGGGTCCGGGTTCAGGTTGATGCCCACGTTGCCGTACTGCTCCACGCACTTGACCAGCTCGGGAATGCAGGTCTTGGGATCGACGCCGGGCGACTGCGGCAGCATGGCAGCGGGCACGAAATGGTCGGGAAAGAGCTGCGCGACGCGATAGCAGAGCTCGTTGCAGATGGCGGCCCAGGTGCTGGAGACCTCGAAGTCGCCGATGTGGTGGGCCATGAAGCTCGCGCGCGGGCTGAAGATGGTCAGGTCGCTGCCGCGTTCCTTCATCAGGCGCAGCTGGTTGCTCTCGATGGACTCGCGCAGTTCGTCGTCGCTGATCTTCAGGTCGGACGGGTTGGGCTTGGCGGACGGGTCCTTGATGCCCGCGATCTGGGCATTGCGCCAGTTCTCCAGCGCCTTGGGCGCGGTCGTGTAATGGCCGTGGCAGTCGATGATCATGATGCGGGAAGCTCCGTGGGAATGAGGGGAAAGAAAAAAGGAAAAGGATGGCTGGGGGTCAGGCGGGGTCCATGCCCTGGCGGCGCTTGGCCTGGGCCGTGGCGGGCGAGGCCATGAAGGCCAGCAATTCGCGCGCGGCGGTTTCCTGGGCGGCGCCCGCCACCACGGCGGCGCTGAACACGGTGGTGATCTGCACCGCATCGGGCAGCGGGCCGAGCACGGCGATGCCTTCGACATGCAGCATTTCGCTCAGCTGCTGGAAGCCCAGCGCCACCTCGCCGCGCGCCACCAGCGCGCCCACGGGCGTGCCGGCCGGCGCCTGCACGGTGCGGTCCTTGACCGCATCGGCGATGCCCCAGCGCTCGAACAGCTGCTGCAGCGCCACGCCGCTCGGGCCGGTCGAATAGCCGATGGTGGGCGCGGCCAGCACGGCTTCGCGCAGCTGGGCCTCGGTGGCGATGGCGGGCTGCGGCGCGCCGGCCGGCACGGCCACGGCCACGCCGGAGCGCACCAGCGGCGTCACGCTGCCGGGCACGATGCGGCCGGCGGATTCGAGCTTGGCGATGGCGTCGGACGCCAGCACCACCACGTCGAAGGGCTCATGGCCTTCGCGCACGCGCCGGGCCGCATCGACGCCGCCCACCGATTCGATGGCGGCCTCGCGGCCCGACTGCTGCTGCCACGCCGCCACCAGCTCGGCCAGCAGGGCACGGGTGGCCATGGATGAAATACCGCGAAGAACCGGGGGGGTGGACATGTTCGAGCGTGTCTCCGTGCGAGTGTTCGTTGTCGTGGACCGGGCCTGCGCAAGCCTGGCGGCCCGCTCATTCCAGTCCGTTCGGGCCGAGCTGGGCCTGCCCTGAGCTGGTCGAAAGGTCGAAGCGAGGGCAGCCACCCGGCACAGCGTCGAGCCGGCTGGCCTGGGCTTGGGAGCCAGGCAGCCCGGCACTGCAGGCGTTGGCGCATTCTTGCGTGCCATCTGGCCCCTGCACACCGGCATGGCCCGCTATCAGCTAGAGCAAATCGGCATAACATGGCGGCAGTTATGTGGCTTTTCAGGGTTAACCCCTGGTTTTGGGCGTGTCCAGCCACGCCGCCCCTCTTTCATCCATGGACCTCAAGCAAATCGAATACTTCGTGCGCGTGGCCGAGCTGGGCAGCTTCACCCGCGCCGCGCTGGCGCTGGCCGTGGCCCAGCCCGCCCTGAGCCGCCAGATCCGCCTGCTGGAGGTGGAGCTGCGCCAGAACCTGCTGCTGCGCAATGGCCGGGGCGTGACGCTGACCGACGCCGGCCGGCTGATGCTGGAGCACGGCCGGGGCATCCTCCACCAGGTGGAGCGCGCCCGCGAAGACCTGGGCCGGGCGCGCGGGGCGCTCACCGGGCGGGTCAGCATCGGCCTGCCGCCCAGCCTGGCGCGGCGGCTCACCGTGCCGCTCTCTCGCGCCTTCCGCCAGCGCCTGCCCGATGCGGCGCTGTCCATCAGCGAAGGCCTGTCGGTGCAGATGCAGGAATGGCTGCAGACCGGCCGGCTGGACGTGGCGCTGCTCTACAACCCGCCCGCCTCGCCCGAGCTGGCATCCGAGCACCTGATGGACGAGGAACTCTTCGCCATCGCCCCGCGCCCGGACACCCGCCCCGGCACGGGCGGCGGCGGCAGCGAAACACCCATGCCCCTGGCCCGGCTGGCCACCCATCCGCTGGTCGTGCCCAGCCGGCCCAATGCGCTGCGCATGCTGCTGGAGCGGCGCATGGCCGACATCGGCTGCACGCCGCTGATCGCCATGGAGATCGACGGCGTGCCCGCCATCCTCGACCTGGTCTCCGAAGGCGTGGGCTATGCCGTGCTGCCGGGCCATGCGGTGCGCAGCGCGGCCCATCCGCAGCGCTACCTGCTGCATCCCATCGACGCGCCCCGCGTGGTGGGGCAGGTGCATCTGGTCACCTCGGCCCGCCGCGCAGCCACGCTGGCGCAGCAGGCCACCATCGCGCTGATCCGCGAGGTGGTGGCGGAGCCCTTCATGGGCTGAGCGCCTGTTTGCTCATTTTTCAATAGCGCAGTGCCCACGAAACACCTAGGCTACTGCCCGAAATCACTTCAAAAGCCACCTCACGGCTGCAGCCCCAGGAAACGCGCAGGCGGCATGCCCACCGCGCGCCGCACCATGGCGCTGAAAGCGCTGGGGCTGGCGTAGCCCAGCTCGGCCGCGATCTGGTTGACGGGCCGGCGCCCGGCTGCCAGCGCCACGGCCTGGGCCAGCAGCACCTGCTGGCGCCACTGCGTGAAGGTGGTGGAGAGCTGCAGCCGGAAAAGCCGAGCCACCGT
This sequence comes from uncultured Acidovorax sp., assembly GCA_913774625.1. Taxonomy (GTDB): domain Bacteria; phylum Pseudomonadota; class Gammaproteobacteria; order Burkholderiales; family Burkholderiaceae_C; genus Paracidovorax. Next base: position 848 of record CAJYHL010000001.1, on the reverse strand, counting down.
GCGCGGGCTGGCCCCCGTGTCGCGCGCCCAGTCGGCCAGGGTCTCGTGGCGCGTGGGATCGGCCAGCACCGCCTCGCACAGATGGCGCAGGCGCTTGTCGCGCGGCAGCGCCACGCCCAGCCGCACGGCGCTGGCACGGCGCAGCTCTTCCAGGATCAGCGCGCTCAGATGGCGCTCGCGGCGCAGCGCATCGGGTGGCAGGGGCGGGGCGTCGTCGTTCTCGGCGGGCATCTCGCACACCAGGGCCCGCAGCAGCTCGGACATTTCCAGCACGCGGCACTGGCGCCAGGGCGCCTCGTCGGCCCGCGCCACGCCGGGGCCGCAGCGGCCGCGCGGCTGATGGAAGTAGAGCGTGCGCAGGTCCGCGTCCTCCACCATGGTCACCGCATGCTCCACGCCGGGCGGGATCCACACCGCGCGCGAGGGCGGCACGATGTAGGTGCCGCCTGCCACCGTCAGCCGGATCACGCCCTGGGTCGAGATCGCCACCTGCGCCCAGGGGTGGCTGTGCGGCATCACCTGCGTGTCGGCGCTCAGCGCGCGCACCTTGGCCCGCACCGGCCGCGCCGCGCTCGGCACGAAGAGGTGCGGCGTGAGCGAATCGACGTAGGACAGGGGCCGCGCGCGCGGCCGGGCGGCGGGTGGGCGCAGCAGCAGGGCGGTGTTTGGCATTTTCTCGACAGAGTTTGGCCGTCTATCGTAATTCGGACGCGAGGCCCCTGCCTAAGAGCCTGTTTACGATCTTTTTAGAGCCGACAATTGCTTGGTGAAAAGAAAGCCCTACCCAAGCGACATAAGCAGAGAGAAGTTCGCCGAGATCGAGCCCTTGTTGCGCAGCGTTCGGCGCA